>NZ_BCQA01000001.1:0-600000 GCF_001748145.1 Bosea sp. BIWAKO-01 | reverse complement strand
TTCAACGTCCCGGTCGCCGACCTCAACAAGCGCCTGCAAGGCGACATCAACTACGGCAATGGCCGCGAGGTGAAGGGCACAAATCTCTACATGAAGTTCTGGGGCGAGGGCGGCGCGACGTCCTATCCCTGGAAGAGCCTCGACACCTGGTTCGTCACCGAGAATATCCGCTGGGGCAAATTCGATCCGACGATCGATATCAAGGCCCTGGTCGACAAGACCAACCGCGCCGATCTCTGGCGTGAGGCGGCGAAGACGCTCGGCGTCACGGGCGCCCCGACCACCGACAGCCGCGGTGTCGAGACCTTCTTCGACGGCATGAAATTCGACCCCGCGGCGCCGCTCGACTACCTCAAGGCGCTCAAGATCAAGCGTGTGGCCTAGGGCGATGGCGGAACCGCTTGTCATCGTTGGCAAGGGAATGGCGGCGACGCGGTTGGTCGACGAGCTCAGCCAGCGCGCACTCGGCCGCTATTCCATAGCCGTGATCGGTGCCGAGCCACGGCTCGCCTATAATCGCGTCCTGCTTTCGCCGTTGCTGGCGGGCGAGATCGGTGTGCCCGAAATCGAACTCAAGCCAGCGGCCTGGTGGGGCGCGCGCGGCGTCTCGACCTTCTACGGCCGTGCGGTCACCAGCATCGACAGGGCCGCGAAGTCGGTGACGCTCGAAGGCGGGCTTTGTCTGCCCTATGCCAGGCTCGTGCTCGCGACGGGCTCGACTCCGCTGAAGCCGCCATTCCCGGGCATTGGCCTGCCGGGTATTGCGACCTTCCGCGATACGGCCGATGTCGAGGCTCTGCGCGCCCAGGCCGAGCGGGGGGCGAGGATCGTCGTCATTGGCGGCGGGCTCCTCGGACTCGAGGCGGCCTATGGCCTGTCCCGGGCCGGCGGCAAGGTGACAGTGCTGCATCTCGTCGACCGCCTGATGGAGCGCCAGCTCGATGCGGAGGGCGCTGGCTTGCTCGCCCATGCCATGAACAAGCGTGGCATCACCATTCGCCTCAATGCTGCGACCAGGGGTTTTGTCGGCACAGACCGGGTCGAGGGCGTCGAGCTTGCGGACGGTTCCGTCGTTCCGGCCGATCTCGTTGTCATCGCCATCGGGGTGCGCCCGAATGCGGAGCTGGCAAAGGCGGCCGGCCTGACGGTCAATCGCGGCATCCTCGTCGATGATCGCCTGGCAAGCGCCGATGCCTCGATCTTCGCCATCGGCGAATGCGCCGAGCATCGCGGACAGGTCTACGGGCTGGTCGAGCCTGCCTATGAGCAGGCTCGCGTGCTGGCGGCGCATCTCACCGGCAAGGAGGCGAGCTATGCCGGCTCGCTGCTGGCGACCAATCTCAAGGTCAGTGGCGTCGGCGTATTCTCGGCGGGCGATTTTGAAGCCGGCGCGGATGACGAGATCGTCGTGCTGCGTGACCGGGCCGCTGGAATCTACCGCAAGTTTGTCCTGCGCGAAGGCCGGCTCGCC
This sequence comes from Bosea sp. BIWAKO-01, assembly GCF_001748145.1. Taxonomy (NCBI): domain Bacteria; kingdom Pseudomonadati; phylum Pseudomonadota; class Alphaproteobacteria; order Hyphomicrobiales; family Alloboseaceae; genus Allobosea; species Allobosea sp. BIWAKO-01. The sequence continues at coordinate 598,529 of NZ_BCQA01000001.1, read as the reverse complement.
GGCTGCATCCTCGTCGGGGAGACGAGCGGGGCGCTGTTCTATCTCGGCCTGATCCGGTCGGGCCAGGACATCACAGCGATTCGCGCCGATCTGCCCTTCGGCGAAGCCTATTGTGTCAGGGAGGCCGCCTGACCATGCGCCATGACGCACCGCTCTGCCCTTCCGGCCCGATCCTCACCACCTGCCCCTATTGCGGGGTTGGTTGCGGCGTGCTGGCGACACCGGACGGCAGAGGTGGCGCGGCGATCGCTGGAGACCCGAACCATCAGGCGAACCGCGGCAGGCTCTGTTCCAAGGGCTCCGCACTCGGCGAGACGCTGGGTCTGGGCAAACGCGTATTGCACCCGCTGAGGCGCAACGCGTCAGGCGGTTACGACCGGGTTTCCTGGGAGGTCGCGCTGGATGCGGTCGCGGCCGGCCTGAAGGGCATCATCGCCGAGCACGGCCCCGATGCGATCGCCTTCTATCTCTCCGGCCAACTCCTCACCGAGGACTATTACGTCGCCAACAAGCTGATGAAGGGCTTCATCGGTTCGCCGCATGTCGACACCAATTCGCGGCTTTGCATGTCCTCGACCGTTGCCGGCCAGCGCCGAGTCTTTGGCTCGGATACGGTGCCGGGTTCCTATGAGGACCTGGATTGCGCCGACCTGATCGTGCTGGTCGGCTCGAACACGGCCTGGTGTCATCCGGTGCTGTTCCGCCGCATTCAGCAGAACCGGGCCGAGCGCGGCGCGAAGGTCGTGGTCATCGACCCCCGCGTCACCGCAACCGCCGAGGATTCCGATCTCGTCCTGGCCCTGAAGCCGGGCTCGGACAGCGTGCTCTTCGCAGGGCTGCTCGTTCACCTCGTCGATCACGGCCTGACCGATACGACCTATCTCGCCCGCCACACCACGGGTTTCGCCGAGACACTGGCGAATGCGCGCGAGATCGCGCCCGACCTCGCGTCCGCCGCTGCCCGCACCGGCCTCGCGGCTGCGGAGATCGCCGCCTTCTACGAGCTCTGGGCGAGTACGCCTGCCGTCGTGACGGCCTGGAGCCAGGGCGTCAACCAGTCGGCGCAGGGCACCGACAAGGTCGCGGCGATCCTGCATTGCCATCTCGCAACGGCCCGCATCGGCCGGCCGGGCTGCGGTCCGTTCTCGTTGACCGGGCAGCCCAACGCCATGGGCGGGCGCGAGGTCGGCGGTCTCGCCAACATGCTGGCTGCCCATATGGGCTACTCCCCGACCGAGATCGACCGCGTCCGTCGCTTCTGGCAGGCGCCGCAGATGGCTCGCCACGAGGGGCTGAAGGCGGTCGCCATGCTCGATGCGGTCGCCGAAAAGCGGATCAAGGCGCTCTGGGTCATGGCGACAAATCCCGCCGTGTCGCTGCCGCGGGCCGATCAGGTTCTCTCGGCGATGAAGACGCTCGACCTCCTCATCGTCTCCGAGAACGTGCTCTCGAACGACACCCTGCGCGCCGGGCCCAGCTTCATCCTTCCTGCCGCCGCCTGGGGTGAGAAGGACGGCACCGTCACCAATTCGGAACGCCGCATCTCGCGCCAACGGGCCTTCCTGCCGCTGCCAGGAGAGGTCAGGCCGGACTGGTGGATCATCTGCGAGGTCGCCAGGCGCCTCGGCTTCGCGGAGGCCTTCGCCTATTCCGGCCCGTCCGAGATCTATGCCGAGCATGCCGCGCTATCGGCCTTCGAGAACGAAGGCGGCCGCGATTTCGACATCGGCGCACATGCCACGCTCGATCGGCGCGCCTATGACGCTCTCCTGCCTGTGCAATGGCCGGTTCCGGTGGAATTTCCAGGCGGCACGGCACGTCTCTTCACCGAGGGCGGCTTCTTCACGAGGGATCGCCGCGCCAGCCTGAAGCCCCTGGCCACGCCCGCCCTGGCCTCGGCTGTCAGCGAGGATTACCCGTTCCTGCTCAACACCGGCCGCGTCCGCGATCATTGGCACACGATGACCCGCACGGGGCTCAGCCCCAGGCTCAGCGCGCATATCGCCGAGCCCTCGGTCTGCGTGAACCCGGCGGACGCTGCCCGCTACGGCCTTGCCGATGGCGGCTTCGCCCGCATCGAGACCAGCCACGGAGCTATCACCCTCAAGAGCTCGCTCGATCCTGGCGTCCAGGAAGGCTCGCTCTTCGTGCCGATCCACTGGTCCGCCGAGACGGCGTCCCATGCCCGCACCGGTGCGGCCGTCCAGCCGCTATGCGACCCCTATTCCGGCCAGCCTGAAATGAAGGCGACACCCTCCCGGATTACCTCCGTCAGCTATGCCGCGCGCGGTTTCATGCTCTCGCGCGATCAGGTCGCGCTGCCTGCTGGAAGCTGGTGGGTTGCGGTCGCAGTCGAGGGCGGGCAGGGCAAGCTGTTTGCGACCGATGCCACGCCCGACGACCTGATGGCCCACTGCCGCGCCGCCTTTGGGGAGGATGGCCTCGTCGAGATGCTCGACCGCAAGGCTGGTATCTATCGCTGCGCCGTGACCCGCGACGGCAAGCTCATCGCGGCCCTGTTCACTGGCCCGGCCGATCGCGCACCGCTCTGGGACACGGTCAAGCTCGCATTCGCCGATCCCGATTACGCGCCCGAGAACCGGCTCGCCCTGTTGTCCGGGCGCAGGCTCGACGGAGCAGCCGATGCCGGCCCGATCGTCTGCGCCTGTTTCGGCGTTGGTCTCAACGCCATTCGCGCGGCCTTCGAGAGCGGCGCGGCCGTCACGGCCGAGGATATCGGCCGCGAGCTCCGGGCGGGCACGAATTGCGGGTCCTGCCTGCCGGAGATCCGGCGCATCGCCGGCAACCGGAACCGTGAGGCGGCGGCATGAGCGTCACGATCGTGGATGACATCGAGAGGAGCGACGAGATGGGTCAGGCTGCCTTGAAAAATGCGACAGAGGCGAAGGTCGTCGCCCTGCCTGCAGCGAAGGCGGAGGTGGTGAGCCTGCCGCCTGTGCTGGCGAGGCCGGTGGCGCAGCGTGTCCTGTCCTGGTTCAAGCCGATTCTGCAGAATCTCGTGCCACCGCTCGTCACGGTCGCGCTGATCCTGCTGTTCTGGCAGATCGCCGCGTCGGGGCCACAATCCTCGCTGCCACCACCCACCAAGATCTGGGAGGAGGCGAAAGACCTGATCACCGAGCCGTTCTACTGGGCCGGCACCCAGGATATCGGCCTCGGCTGGCGCATCCTGGTTTCGCTCCAGCGTGTCGCGATCGGCTTTGGTCTGGCAGCCGTCGTCGGCGTGCTGGTCGGGGCTCTGATCGGCCAGTCGGTCTGGGCGATGCGGGGGCTCGATCCCGTCTTCCAGGTTCTGCGCACCGTGCCGCCACTGGCCTGGCTGCCGCTCTCGCTCGCAGCCTTCCGCGATAGCCAGCCTTCGGCGATCTTCGTGATCTTCATCACCGCGATCTGGCCGGTGATCATTAATACTGCGGTCGGCATCCGAAACATCCCGCAGGATTACCGCAACGTCGCGCAGGTGCTGCGGCTGAACCAGATCGAGTTCTTCTACAAGATCATGGTGCCCTCCGCCGCGCCCTACATCTTCACCGGGCTCCGGATCGGCGTCGGCCTGTCATGGCTCGCCATCGTGGCCGCCGAAATGCTGACCGGCGGCGTCGGCATCGGCTTCTTCATCTGGGACGCGTGGAACTCCTCGCGCCTCTCCGACATCATCGTGGCGCTCGTCTATATCGGCGTGGTCGGCTTCATCCTCGACCGGCTGGTCGCCTCCATCGGCGCGATCGTCACCCGCGGCACTGCGGTGAACTGAGGAGCAACGCGCCATGAGCACGCCCTATCTGAAGATCGACCATGTCGACAAAAGCTTCCGCCGCGGAGCGGCGACGACCGAGGTGTTGAAGGACATCAATCTCGTCATCGACAAGGGCGAGTTCGTCTCGATCATCGGGCATTCCGGCTGCGGCAAGTCGACCCTGCTCAACATCATCGCCGGCCTGACGCCGGTCAGCGCGGGCGCAGTGCTGCTCGAGAACAAGGAGGTCAACGACCCCGGTCCAGAGCGGGCGGTGGTCTTCCAGAACCACTCGCTGCTGCCCTGGCTCACGGTCTACGACAATGTCGCTCTGGCCGTGAACAAGGTTTTCGGGCGCTCGAAGTCGCGCGGCGAGCGCCATGACTGGATCATGCACAACCTCGACCTCGTCCAGATGGGGCATGCCCGGGACAAGCGTCCAGCTGAGATCTCCGGGGGCATGAAACAGCGCGTCGGCATCGCCCGCGGCCTCGCCATGGAGCCCAAGATCCTGCTGCTCGACGAGCCCTTTGGTGCGCTCGACGCTCTGACGCGCGCACATCTCCAGGATTCGGTGATGCAGATCCATGCCGCGCTCGGCAACACCATGATCATGATCACCCATGACGTCGATGAGGCCGTGCTGCTCTCCGACCGCATCGTGATGATGACCAACGGCCCCTCGGCCCGCATCGGCGAGGTCCTGGATGTCAGGCTGGAGCGCCCGCGCAAGCGCCTCGAGCTGGTTTCGGACCGCACCTATATCGCGGCACGCGAGGCGGTGCTGAAATTCCTCTACGAGCGCCATCGCTTCGTCGAGGCGGCGTGAGTCGGGTGCGGCGATGAGCAACGATTTCACCCCGGACCAGAAGCGCTATCTCGAAGGCTTCATGAGCGGCATGCAGTCGGCGCGGGCGGCGCGTGGGCTCGGCCCGCTCGGCGGTGCGGGTGAAGGCGGTGCTTTGCCGCCGTCCGGGCCTGACAAGGAGCATGGGGAGGCCCAGGCGCGCACGGTCGCGGCCGGAGGCAAGCTGGTCGATCAGGAGAAATGGAAACAGGCGGAGCATCCGTTCGATGCCTATGCCCGCTTCAAGGAGCAGGCGTCCTCCGGCACCTATCCCAAACCGGAGGACAACTTCCGCTGGCGCTATCACGGTCTGTTTTACGTAGCGCCTGCGCAGAACAGCTATATGTGCCGCCTGCGGATCCCGAACGGTATCCTCAAGGCCTGGCAGCTCGAGGGTGTCGCCGATCTCGCCGAGCGCTATGGCGGTGGCTACAGCCACGTCACCACCCGCGCCAATCTCCAGATTCGCGAGATTTCGGCCGAGAACGCGCCGCTCCTGCTCGAAGGCCTCGCCGATCTCGGCCTGACGGCCAAGGGCTCGGGCGCTGACAATATCCGCAACGTCACCGGCTCGGCGACCGCCGGCATCGATCCGCTCGAACTGCTCGACACCCGGCCCCATGCTCGGGCCTGGCACCATCACATCCTCAACGACCGCTCGCTTTACGGCCTGCCGCGCAAGTTCAACGTCGCCTTCGACGGTGCAGGCTCGATCGCGACGCTGGAGGACACCAACGATATCGGTTTCCAGGCCGTCGAGGTCGGGGAGGGCGCTTCTTGTGCGGGCCGGCCGGTCGAGCCGGGCATCTGGTACAGGCTGGCGCTCGGCGGCATCACCGGCCACCACGATCTCGCCCGTGACACGGGGATCATTGTCGCACCGTCCGATGCCGTCGCAGTGGCCGAGGCGATCGTGCGCGTCTTCATCGACAATGGCGACCGCACCAATCGCGCCAAAGCCAGGTTGAAATATGTGCTCGATGCCTGGGGCTTCGACAAATTCCTCGCCGCGGTTGAGGAAAAGCTCGGCCGCACCCTGATCCGCGTCGAGACGGGCTTCGTGAAGCCGCGCCCGGTCTATGACCGCCTCGCCCATATCGGCGTCCATGTCCAGGCCCAGCCCGGCTTGAACTGGATCGGCGTGGCGCTCCCGGTCGGCAGGCTCACGGCCGCGCAGATGCGTGTCCTCGCTGCGATCTCGCAGCAATGTGGCGATGGCGATATTCGCCTGACGGTCTGGCAGAATCTGCTGATCTCCGGCGTGCCGGATGGCAGGGTCGACGACGTCCTCGCCAACCTTCAGGCGATCGGCCTCTCCGCCGAGACCTCGGTTCTCCGCGCCGGGCTGATTGCCTGCACCGGTGCGACAGGTTGCAAGTTCGCGGCCGCCCACACCAAGGAGGACGCGCTCGCTATCGCCGAACACTGTGACCGGCGCCTGACACTGGAGACCCCGGTCAATATCCATCTGACGGGCTGCCACCATTCCTGCGCCCAGCACTATATCGGCGATCTCGGCCTGATCGGCGCCAAGGTGCCCATCAACGAGGAGGGCGACACCGTACCCGGATACAACCTTCTCGTCGGCGGCGGCTATGGCGTCGAGGGCGGCATGGCGCGCGACTTCCAGGCGAATGTGCGGGCTGAGGATGCGCCCGCGCTGGTCGAGCGGATCCTGCGAACCTGGCAGATGCACCGCGCCTCGCCGGACGAGAGCTTCGTCGCCTTCGCCCGCCGCCACGAGGTCGCGGCGCTCAAGGAACTGGTCGACGCCACGGGAGATGATGCATGACCGTGCAGACGCGGAATCCGCTCGTCCAGGTCCTGCCGGAGACAGCGCCCTTCAGCGACGAGCAGCGCTCCTGGCTGAACGGTTTCTTCGCCGGCCTGCTTTCCCTCGACAATGCCGGGGTGACGGCGCTCTCCACAGCCGAGAATGCCGCCCTGATGAGCGGTGGCGCGGAGGATGACGGCGCCCCGTGGCATGACCCGGCCATGGAGATCGCCGAACGGATGAAGCTCGCCGAGGGCAAGCCGTTGCCGCGAAAGCTCTTCGCGGCGATGGCGCAGCAGGATTGCGGCCAGTGCGGCTATGTCTGCGAAACCTATTCGGCCGCGATCGCCGAAGGCAAGGAGCCGCGGCTCAACCTCTGCGCGCCTGGCGGCAAAGACACCTTGCGCATGCTCAAGGCACTGACGGAAACGGCGGGCGGCGAGCCCGCCGGGATTCCGGCTGAGGTCGCCATACCCGCTGCTCCGGCCGGTCCAGCAGGCCGCTCACGCGAAAACCCGGCCTTCGCCACCTTCCTCTCGCGTCGCAAGCTCAACGGCGAGGGGTCCGAGAAGGAGACCTATCATGTCGAGTTCGACCTGACCGAAAGCGGGCTCGACTACGTGGTCGGCGACGCCTTCGGCATCATCCCCGGCAATGACCCGCGTCTCGTCGATGCCGTGATCGGACTTCTGGGCGCACGGCCGGACGCCGATATCGGCGGCAAGACCCTGCGCGAGGTGCTGATCGCCGATGTCGCGCTTGGGCCCGCGCCGGATGCACTGTTCCAGCTGATTTCCTACGTTACGGGCGGCGAGACACGCCAGACGGCCAAACGCCTCGCCGCCGGCGAGGACCCCGACGGCGATCTCGACCGGCTCGACGTGCTCGGAACCCTGCACAAATTCGCCAGGGCCCGGCTCTCTGCCGAGGCCTTTGTCGAGGCTCTCGATGGTCTCCAGCCGCGGCTCTACTCGATTTCGTCGTCCTTCACCGACACGCCGGGGCGCATATCACTGACGGTCGACACGGTACGCTATGCCATCGGCAACCGGCCGCGCTGGGGCGTCGCCTCGACCTATCTCGCCGAACGTGTCAGCCCCGGCGACAGGGTGCCGGTCTATGTCCAGCGTGCTCACGGCTTCGGCCTGCCACCCGATCCGCGGATATCGGTCATCATGGTGGGCCCCGGCACCGGCATTGCTCCCTTCCGTGCATTCCTGCGGGACCGCAAGGCGACGAAGGCTCCGGGCAAGAATTGGCTCTTCTTCGGCCATCAGCGCCGGGCCAGCGATTTCTTCTACGAGGAGGAACTGAACGAACTGAAGCAGGACGGCATCCTGCACGGCTTGACGCTCGCCTGGTCGCGCGATGGCAGGGAGAAGATCTATGTGCAGGACCGCATGCGCGAGCGTGGGGCCGAACTCTTCGCCTGGCTGGACGAGGGCGCGCATTTCTATGTCTGCGGCGACGCCAAGCGCATGGCCAAGGATGTCGAGCGCGCCCTCGTCGATGTCGTGGCAGAGCACGGCAAGCGCTCGGCCGACGATGCGGTCGCCTATGTCGGTGCCCTGAAGAAGGCCGGACGCTATCAGGCCGATATCTACTAGGCTCGCCTGACCGGGGCCTCTGTCATCCTGCCGTCATGCTGGCCCGTCAAGCGCGCCCTCCCAGGGGCTGCGGCGGAGGCGGGCGTGTCAATTCATATCACGGGCGGAACAGTTCTGACCGCCGTGCTCACCCGTGCCGATCTCGTCACCGATGGATCGTCCATCGCTGCCCTCGATGCGTCTCCTCCTGCCGGCGCCTTGCGCCTGGATGCGACCGGCTTCCTCGTCCTGCCCGGCATGGTCGATTGTCATGGCGATGCCTTCGAGCGGCACATCATGCCGCGGCCGCGCGTCTCCTTTGATATCGATCTCGCCCTGCGCGATGCCGATCGCGCGATGCTGTGTTGCGGTATCACCACGGCCTTCCACGGCGTGACCTGGTCCTGGGAACCCGGCCTGCGCGGAGCCGGGAATGCGCGGCGCCTGATCGACGCGATTGCGCGGCTCGCGCCGGAGCTCGGAGCCGATACGCGCTTCCATTTGCGCCACGAGACCTTCAACCTCGATGCCGAGGCCGAGATCATCGAGTGGCTGCAGGCGGGGCGCGTCGGAGTTCTGGCCTTCAACGACCACACCGGCGGCATCCTCAAGGAGACGACCCGGCCGGACAAGGTCGCCAAGATGGTCGAGCGCACCGGCCTCTCGCATCACGACTTCATGGCCCTGGCGCAAAATGTTCATGACCGCGGCGACGAGGTGCCGGAATCGGTCGCGCGGCTGGCGAAGATCTCGCTGGCGGCCGGCATTCCGACACTCTCGCATGACGACATAAGCCCGGACATGCGGCGCTGGTATCGGGCGCTCGGCGTGACCGTGGCGGAATTCCCGATGGATGAGGCGACGGCGCGCGAGGCTGTCGCGCATGACGAGGCGACGGTGTTCGGAGCGCCCAATGTCGTGCGCGGCGGTTCGCATACCGGCTGCCCGGCTGCCGAGGACATGGTCGGCAAGCGGCTCTGCACCATTCTGGCCTCGGATTACTACTATCCGGCGCTGCTGCTGGCGCCCTTCATGCTGGCGCGCAACGGCACGGCGAGCTTTTCCGACGCCTGGAGGCTGGTTTCCCAGGCCCCTGCCGCAGCGCTTGGCCTGGCCGATCGCGGTATCATCGCGCCGGGCATGCGGGCAGACCTGGTCATCGTCGAGGACGCGCCTCAGCCGCGCGCCGTTGCGACGATCGCTGGCGGCAAGCTGGTGCAGCTCGCCGACCAGCGTCTTCTGGCCTGAGGAGCGCCCCTGACCTGATCAGGCGTCGTAGCCGCGCAGGCTGGTCAGCGCCGTCATGACGCCCCGCAGTTCCGCGAGGCCCCGCAGGCGGCCGACGGCGGGGTAGCCCGGGAAGCTGCCCTTGCCGACATCGTCGAGCAGCTCATGCCCGTGATCGGGCCGCATCGGGATGCGCCAATGGCGCCAGCCGGCGGCCTTGCGGCGCTGCTCCTCGGCCATCAGGGCATCCACGAGTGCCACCATGTCGGTGTCGCCGCCGAGATGCTCTGCCTCCATGAAGGAGCCGTCGGGATCCTTGGCGACATTGCGCAGATGCGCGAACCAGATCCGGTCGGCGAAGCGCCGGGCGATGCCGGGCACGTCGTTCCTGGGGTTGGCGCCCAGCGAGCCCGAGCACAGGGTCAGGCCATTGGACGGGCTGTCGACCGCATCGAGAATGAAGGCGATGTCGCTCTCATCCGAGCAGATCCGCGGCAGCCCGAAGAGCGGGCGTGGCGGATCATCGGGATGGATGCACATGCGGATCCCGACCTCTTCGGCAGTCGGGATCACCGCTTCGAGGAACCGCTTCAGATTGGCGCGCAACCCGTCATGGCTCATTTCATGATAGCGCGCGAGCATGCGCTTCAGGCCGGGCACGTCATAGCGATCATAGGCGCCGGGCAGCCCGGCCATGATATTGGCGAGCAGACGGGCGCGATCGGCTTCGGTCGAGCGCTCGAACCAGGCCCTGGCCCGGTCCATCACCTCGGCTGAATGGCCGTCGGCAGCGCCGGGGCGCTCCAGCATGAAATGGTCGAAGGCGACATATTCGTGCAGGTTGAAGCGCAGCGCCGTGCCGCCGCCGGGCAGGGGGCAGGCGAGTTCCGTCCGGGTCCAGTCGAGGACCGGCATGAAGTTGTAGCAGACCACCTCGATGCCGCAGGCGGCGAGATTGCGCAGCGACTGGCGATAGTTGACGAAGATCGGCTCCAGGTCGCCTTCGCCGATCTTGACGCTTTCATGGATCGGCAGGCTCTCGACCACGGACCAGCGCAGGCCGAGGCTCTTGTCCTTTTCGATGATCGCCTTGCGCGCCTCGATCTCCTCGACGCTCCAGACGACGCCATAGGGAATCTGGTGCAGCGCATTGACGATGCCTTGCGCGCCCGCCTGCCGTGCCTGGGCGAGCGTCACCACATCGTCCGGCCCGAACCAGCGCCAAGTTTGTTCCATCGTCGCGTTCCTTCCTAGTCGTTTCTTGTCGTGATGCAGAGAATGCGGCCGGTTCAGGCCTTGCGGATCGGTGTGTTCGCGACGAAGGCGTCGACATGGTTGCGCGCGATCGCCTCGATGGCGTCGAACACCGTGCGCAGATGCGCCCGCATCGCCTTCTCGGCGCCGAGCTCGTCGCCGGCACTGACCCTTGCGGCGATTTCGCGATGCTGGTCCATGATCATGCCGGGCCAGGATGCGGCCTCCAGCGACAGGCAGCGCACGCGGTCAAGCTGCGCCTTGACGCCTTCGATCAGACCCCAGACCGAGGGGTGGCCGGAAAGCCGGGAAAGCTCGGCATGGAAAGCCTCGTCGGCGCGGAAGAAATTGACGCGATCGCCCACTGCGAGCGCTTGTTCCTGCTGCGTGATCAGCCGTTCCAGCGCGGCGCGTCCGGCATCGTCGATCCGATGTGCGGCCAGCGTGACAGTGCGGCATTCCAAGGTTTCGCGCACGAATTGGCTGTCATAGACTGCCGCCAGATCGATCGGCGCGACGAAGGTGCCGACCTGCGGCACGACCACCAGGAAACCTTCGTCGACCAGTCGCTTGAAGGCCTCGCGCACGGGCGTGCGGCTGACCCCGAACTGGACGGCCATCCGCGCTTCCGACATCGCCTCGCCCGGCAGGAGCACCGCGTTGAGGACGTCGTCCCGCAAGGCGCGGTGAATCTGGTCTGTGCTTTGTCGTGCCGCTGCGCTGCCCATTGCCAAGCTCTGGTCCACTAGTATACTAGGATACCGGGCATTCCGAGGCGGCGTCAATGTGAACTTCGCCAAGGCTGACGCCGAAAGGTGTCTTGAAAGAAACCAAAAGCGGGAAATCCGTACCGAAGGGAGAAGTCATGGTCCAGGACAGCATTAATCGGCGCACATTTATTGGTGGTGTTGCCGGTCTCGCGGGTGCCGCGGCATATGCGCCGGGCGCCTTCGCGCAGCAGCTCAAGCTGCCGACCTCGCCGGTCGCGCTTTCCGTCGTCGATGTCGCCGGCAATCTGGCGCTGACGCAGAAGGCGATCGAGAATTACCGCAAGGCCAAGCCGAACCTGGTCTCGCGCATCACGTTCACCAAGGCGCCCGCGCCGGAGCTTCCCGGCAAGCTGAAGGCACAGCAGGAAGCGAACCGCGTCGATATCGACATGGTGCTGACCGGGACCGATGCGCTCTCGGCCGGTGTCGACCAGAAGCTCTGGACGCCGCTGCTGCCGCAGCTTGCAGGCTCGCTGCCGAAGCTCGACGAGATCTACCTCGAAGGTGCCGCGAAGATGCAGGGCCTCGCTAGCGGGCAGGGCGTCGTGGTGACCTATTATCCGTCCGGGCCGCTGCTCGAGTACATGCCCGACAAGGTCAAGAAGGTGCCGACGACGGCCGAGGAGCTGCTCGCCTATACCCGCGAGAACAAGAACCGATTCTTCTATGCGCGCCCCGCCAATTCGGGGCCCGGCCGGACCTGGATCATGGGCCTGCCCTATATCCTCGGGGATTCGAACCCGAAGGATCCGGTCAAGGGTTGGGACAAGACCTGGGCCTATCTCAAGGCGCTGGGCGAGAACGTCGAGTACTACCCGGCCGGCACCGGTGCGGTGATGAAGGAGCTCGGCGAAGGCTCCCGCGACATGACCGTCACGACCACGGGCTGGGACATCAACCCACGCGTGCTCGGCGTCGTGCCCAAGGAGGCCAAGGTCGGCGCGCTCAAGGGATTCCATTGGGTCACCGACGCGCACTACATGTGCATCCCGAAGGGCGTCTCGGACGAGAAGCTCGCGGTGCTGCTCGACCTGATGAACTTCCTGCTCACGAAGGAGCAGCAGGCCTACACCTATGACGAGGGCTATTTCTATCCGGGCCCGGCCGTGAAGGGCGTGACGCTCGACATGGCACCCGCCGAGAGCCAGGCGGCGATCAAGGAATACGGCCGCCCCGAATACGAGAAGCTCATCGCCGAGGCGCCGCTCGAGACGCCGCTCGATCCCGACCAGATGGTGCTCGCTTTCCGTCGCTGGGACGAGGAAGTCGGCGGCGCCAAGCGCAAGTGAACGTAACCCGCTAACGACAGCGAGCCGGCTCCGGCCGGCTCGCTTCGCCGTCACACTCCCTGACAGAACCCATCAGCCGCTTTCCAAAGACGTGACCTAAATGACGATTCACGCTGCGAACTTCCGCGAGCTGCGGCTCGACAATCTGAGCCGCGACTTCGGCACTCACAACGCCGTCAAGGACGTGTCGCTGACGATCAAGAAGGGCGAGTTCATCGCGCTTCTCGGTCCGTCGGGCTGCGGCAAGTCGACGACGCTGAACCTGATCGCGGGCCTGCTGCCAGCGACGGGCGGCGGCATCTGGCTCGATGATCGGCGCATCGACCCGCTGCGGCCCGAGGAGCGCGGCTTCGGCATGGTGTTCCAGAATTACGCCCTCTTCCCGCATATGAGCGTGAAGCGGAATATCGGCTTCGGTCTGAAGATGCGCGGCGTCCAGAAATCCGAGATCGAGCGGCGCGTCGGCGAGGCTGCAGCGCTGGTCCGGTTGCAGGGTCAGACCGAGAAACTGCCCGGCCAGCTCTCCGGCGGGCAGCAGCAGCGTGTCGCCATCGCCCGGGCCATCGTCGTCGAGCCGCCGCTCGTGCTGATGGACGAGCCGCTCTCCAACCTTGATGCCAAGCTGCGTCTCGAGATGCGCGCCGAGATCCGCCGCATCCACAATACGCTCGGTGCAACCACGATCTACGTCACGCATGATCAGGAAGAGGCGTTGTCGCTGGCCGACCGCATCGTCGTGATGCGTGACGGCCAGGTCCGTCAGGTCGGTGGGCCGGAAGACCTGTTCTCCCGCCCCGACCATCTCGATGTCGCCGAGTTCATGGGCTTCCGTAACAAGGTCGCCGGCCGCGTCGCCTCCGTCGAGGGTGAGCGCGCGACCGTCACTGTCGGTGACGCCAAGGTCGTTGGACGGGTGCGCGGCAGCGTGGCTCCCGGTGCTCAGGCCTGGCTCGCGATCCGGCCGGAAGATCTGCACCCCGCAACTGCCGGCAGCGCCGGGCTCAAGGCGTCCGTCGTCTCGACCGAGTTCCGCGGCCGCGAATTCGTCGGCTTCTCCCGCATGGCGGATGGAACCGATCTCTCCTTCCTGGCGCATGACCGCATCGCGCCGGGCGGCGAGGTCACGCTGGCTGCAGATCCCGATCGCGTCCTGGTTTTCGGGGGGGCGGCGTGAGCGCTACGACATCCATCCCCCTCAGCCAGAGGCTCGCCGCACGCGGCATCGATTCTCTGACCCTGCTGGTTCTGCCGGCGGTGTTCTTCCTCTTGGCGCTGTTCATCTACCCGTTCCTCTATGGGCTCGTGCTCTCCTTCACGCCCAAGGCCGGGCCGATGCTGGCGAACTACACGCGCTTCTTCTCGGATTCTTTCCTGTACGGGACGATTGCAACGACGCTCTGGCTGGCATTGCCGGTTACGATCGTGACGCTTCTGCTGGCGATTCCGATCGCCTTCCGCGTGCGGATGATGAAGCATCAGCGCCTGCTGACCACGATCCTCGTGATCCCGATCACGCTCGGCACGGTTCTCGTCGCGCAGGGCCTGTTGAATTATCTTGGCCCCCAGGGCTGGTTCAACCGCACCCTGCTGACCCTCGGGCTGATCTCGACGCCGGTGAAGCTCCTGCACAATTACTGGGGCGTCTGCATTTCGCTCGTCATCACCGGCTTTCCCTTCACGTTCCTGCTGACCCTGTCCTATCTCTCCGGTGTCGATCCGGCGCTCGAGCAGGCCGGCGCGACGCTGGGCGCCGGGCCATGGGAACGGTTCAAGCACATCCTGCTGCCGCTCCTGCTGCCGGGCCTGGCGATTACCTTCTGCCTCAGCTTCGTGCAGGCCTTTTCGGTCTTCCCCTCGGCGGTCTTGCTGGGGGCGCCGGCCGGGCCGACACGCGTCATCTCGATCGCGGCCTATCAGGCTGCTTTCGAGGAGTATGATTATTCGATGGCATCTGCCGTCGCGATGATCATGGGCGTGGTGCAGCTCAGCATCGTCGTCGTCGTGCTGGCCGCGCGCGGCATGCTCTACCGTGGCCCCGCCGGCGGCGGGAAGGGCTGAGATCATGGTCAAGGATACCCGCCTCTCCAGCAAGCTCTGGGCTGCCGCCAACTGGACGCTCATCGGCTTCTTCATCCTCAACCTCGGCGCGATGATCGCGACGGTGGTGACGAGTTCCTTCGCGACCCGCTGGCTTGGCACATGGTTGCCGGCCGGCTGGACCACGCGCTGGTATTCGGCCGCCTGGAGCGAGTTCCAGCTCTCCGACGTGCTGAGCGTGACCTTCCAGATCGTCTTCCTGGTCGTGTTCCTCTCGGGCCTGCTCGGCGTGCCAGCCGCCTATGCGCTGGCGCGGCGGGATTTTCCGGGCAAGAAGCTCGTCATGCTGCTGTTCCTGCTGCCGTTGCTGGTGCCGCCGATCACGTTCGGCATCCCGCTCGCGACGGTGCTCTACAAGCTCGGCCTGGCCGGCGGCATGTCCGGCGTGGTGCTTGCCAACCTGGTGCCGACCGTTCCCTTCGTCATTCTGGTGATGATCCCGTTCATCGAGCAGATCGACACCAAGATCGAGGCGGCCGCCCGCGTCTTCGGAGCGAACACCTTCAAGCTCTTCATTCACGTCCTGCTGCCCCTGCTGATGCCGGGCATTCTGGCTGCGCTGCTGCTGGTTCTGGTCAGGACGATCGCGATGTTCGAGCTGACCTTCCTGACCGCAGGCCCGACCAGCCAGACACTCGTCGTCGCCCTCTATTATGCGGTCTTCGCGGCAGGCGTGCGTGCAGTGCAGTCGATCGATGCCATGGCGGTGATCTACATGATCACGACGCTGATCTGGCTGGTGATCGCGCTGCGCTTCGTCAACCCGACGCAGATCGTCGCCCGGGCCAAGAAATAGGACGCCAATACGGAAGACGCCGGCCGCCTTCGGGTGGCCGGCCCCTGCGACGTATGGGCATGGCGACATCCACCATAGTGGTATGATAGACAGACCGCCGGATGGGGGATGAGCGGGACTCTCTGCCCATGACGATGGAACCCAGCCTCCGCCTCAAGGATTCGATCGCTCCGCATCTGGTCTCGTCCTTGCGGCGGGCGATTATCGCCACGCGGCTCAGGCCCGGTGAGGCACTCTCGGAAAAGGATATCGCCGGCCGCTTCGGCGTAGGCCGCCAGCCGGTCCGCGAGGCCTTCATCGAGCTCTCCGAAGCCGGCCTCGTACAGGTCCTGCCGAGCCGCGGCACTTATGTGATGAAGGTTTCGATGCGGGCGATCGCCAATGCCCGCTTCGTACGCGAGGCGGTGGAATGTGCCATCGCGCGCGCAGCCAGCGCTTTGATCACCGCGAAAGACGTGGTGCGACTGCGCCGGCTGATCGAGCGCCAGCGCGAGACGTCTGGGCTCGCCGATCGCTCCGCCTTCGCTGTGCTCGACGAGAATTTTCATCAGACCCTCGCCGAGATCGTCGATTGCGACTACGCCGCCCGCATCGTCGAAGGCGCTCGCGCCCAGACTGACCGCGTCCGCTATCTGTCGCTGCCCGGCGCCTCGCCGGTTCCGCTGCTCGTTGCCCAGCATGCCGCGATCGTCGATGCCATCGAGGCCGGAGACGCCGATGGCGCGGAGTGCGAGATGCGCAAGCATTTGCGCGAAATCCTCAACGCCTTGCCCCGGATTGCGCAGAACTATCCGGAGCTGTTCGAGGACGAAGTCATGCCGGCACATACGCAGGTGCTGCACAGGCCCTGATCGGCGCGCTGAGGGGGCGGGGAGTGCCCGAGGCCCGCGCCGATCGAACCAGCAACGTGATTCGGGATCGCCCAATGGTGCGCAGCCAGACCACCCGAAACACGGCGCGACCAGTGCGGGCTGATCCCGAGCGATTGCTTTCCGAGAAAGTGACCCTGACGAGGGAGCGGGAAACACTCCTCATCACCCTCTACGCCAAGGGCGAGGAAAGCCGCCTGCGGGATTCCCTGCTGAATGATCGCTTTGCCGCGAGCGCGATCCGCCGGATTGACTATGACTTCCGGAAACTGGGAGTCAGTCGGGACGACATGATCGCGCTGGCGATGCGGGCGCATATCTTCGATGGCTGGACCAGCGACTTCATCATGCGGCACTCCGATGCGACGGTGCTGCATCTCGGCTGCGGCCTCGACAGCCGGGTCTTCCGGATCGATCCGCCCGCAGGCGTTCGCTGGTTCGATCTGGACTATCCGGAGGTCGTTGCGTTGCGCCGGCGTCTCTATCCGGAAAGGCAGGGTTACACCCTGATCGGCTCTTCGGTAACGGAGCCGAGCTGGCTCGACGACGTGCCTTCCGGACGGCCGACAATGATCATTGCGGAAGGGTTGCTGATGTATCTGCGGCCGGATGCCGTGCCGCGGTTGATCAAGCGGCTGGTTGCGCATTTCGGGCATGGCGAACTGGTCTTCGACGCCTTCAGCCCGCTCGGACTATGGCTCGTCAGCCATCATCGTTCGGTCCGGGCGACCGGCGCCAGGCTGCTATGGAGCATCGACGATCCGCGCGAGCTCGAGGGCCGGATACCTGGGTTGAAGCTCAGGAACGACCTGACCGCCTATGATCCGCGCGGCTATGATCCGGCCCAGATTGCAAGGATGTCCTGGCCGGCTCGCCTGACCGTCCTGTTCCTTTCCGCATGTCCTCCTCTCGGGCGCATGGGCCGGCTGCTTCGCTACCAGTTTTGAGCGCGGCGCAGCGTCGGGCTAGTTCCATTAGCAAAACCGGTCGAAAACTGCCCGGTTTCGCGTATAAGGGCACGCGACGCACAACGCGCGTCGCCCACATCTGGATGAAATGCAGCACTATCACTCATATCGATTCACGGTTGCGCCGATGATGGATTAGCGCGACTGTTCTATATTATGAATTGAAATCAAGCGCTTAGTATTTTTGTTCTCTTTTGTTGTAGATTTGTTGTAACGAAAAGGCCCCGTGCGGGCTGTTTCCTGTCAGGTTCGCGTCGAAATCAGCCGCACGGGTTTTCGGTTCGGGCAACCCGCGGCCCGAAACAGCAGGCCAATTGCTGTTGTGCGCGGCCGTCACATCGCCCCACCTGCTACTCTGACCGCTTGCGCAGTGAGAAGCCGATCTCAGCCAGTGTACCGAGCGCTGCTGCAAGGAGGATAGTGTAAATCCCTTGATCAATCGCCTGTCCGGCGGTTTTGCTGCCTATGTAGCGAGCCGTAGCAGCTTCGCGAGCCTCTTTCGGTTCGATCGTGGCGACACCAAAACCCATCAGGACGCGAAGTAGACCAAACACAAGCGCCAGGCCGGCAAGGAAACGCGCCAATTTGGTGAAGAACATTGTGCTTCCTCTGCTTATAAGGGCACGCCCTAGCCACAATTTTCACCAGCGTCGCGACTAACCCGCCGCTCCTTGTACGCCTGGAACGCAATCGGCTCGATGATCGGGATGATCGTTTCGAGAAACTCGAACAATCGCACGGCCCAAAAGATAGTACATCGGCCCCTTCAACGAAAAGGCCCCGTGAGGGGCCTGTTTCATGTCAGGTTCGCCTTGAAGTCAGCCGCACAGGGCTTTCATCTCTCGCAAAGCCGCTGCGCGGCGCTTGTCTAGATATTCGGCCAGATCCTGAAGGTGGATGGCCTGCCCCCTGAAAAGTGGCCCTCCCTGAAGTAGGCTTTTTGAGCCTTTGGAGGATGCCCGCGATGCCGCAGAAGAAGCACAAGCCTGAGGAGATCGTCGCGAAGCTGCGGCAGGTCGACGTGCTGTTATCGCAGGGGCGCCCGGTCGCGGAGGCGATCCGGGCCATCAGCGTGACGGCGTTCACGTATTATCGCTGGCGCAAGGAGTTTGGCGGGCTGAAGTCCGACCAGGTGAAGCGCCTGAAGGATCTGGAGAAGGAGAACGAGCGGTTGCGCAAAGCCGTCTCGGATCTGACGTTGGAGAAGCTGATCCTCAAAGAGGCCGCCTCGGGAAACTACTAAGCCCCGCCCGTCGTCGCCGCTGCATCGACCACGCCATGATGAAGTTCGGTCGGAGCGGTTGGCGTGCCGGGTTCTGGGGCAACATCGATCTACGCATCGCAAGGTTCCGAAGGGCCGCACTGACGATGCGGCGCTGACCGCCGACATTGTCGAGCTCGCCACCCAGTATGGCCGTTACGGCTACCGCCGGATCGCGGCCATGCTGGAGACAGCCGGTTGGGCGGTGAACGTCAAACGTGTCGAGCGGATCTGGCGGCGGGAGGGACTGAAGGTGCCGGCCAGTCAACCTAAGAAAGGCCGTCTCTGGCTGAATGACGGATCATGCATCCGGCTTCGGCCGGAATATCCCGACCATGTCTGGTCCTACGACTTCGTCGAGGATCGCACCCACAACGGTCGGAAGTTCCGCATGCTGAACGTCATTGATGAGTTCACCCGGGAATGCATTGCGATCCGAATCGACCGGAAGCTCAAATCCACCGACGTCATCGACGTGCTATCCGATCTCTTCATCCTACGCGGAGTGCCCGGGCATGTTCGTTCGGACAACGGTCCCGAGTTCGTCGCCAGGGCGGTGCGGGAGTGGATCGCGGCGGTCGGCGCGAAAACAGCGTTTATCGAGCCTGGCAGTCCTTGGGAGAACGGCTACTGCGAGAGCTTTAACTCCAAGCTTCGTGACGAGCTTCTGAACGGCGAGCTGTTCTACAGCCTCGCCGAGGCCCGGATCGTCATCGAGGGCTGGCGTCAGCACTACAATACCCGGCGCCCACACTCCTCGCTCGGCTATCGGCCGCCAGCGCCGACCGCCGTGGTCTGGCCGGCCGCGCAAACCCAACCCGCTTCGCCGGCCATCTCAACCGTGGCCGCCAAGCCCACCATGCATTAGATTAGAACTGGGCCACCAAATGGGGGCAAGCCAACGCCCATCGTCCGGAAATGGCTGGAGCTCTGGTCGTATCCGGTTGGCGACATCGAGGGCTCTCTCGGTTTCGCGCTCGGGCTGGTCGGCATGACGGCCTGTGATGCGGTGATCCGTTGGGCTCGCCGCGTGCGTGACGCTGGGCCCTCGCTGCCCATGCCTCCGAAATCGGGCGGCTCATAGCCGCTCCGGTCTAGCGATCTGCAGCGGAACTATCAGGTACTGTCCAGCATTCACAATCGCAACAGCCGCTCGAAATCAATCCTCATCGCCATTCATCCCATTGATCGGCGCGAGATCGTTTGGGGGGCTACCAGTGAGAAACCCGTGTTATGGATGGCAACGTATCACAACAATCTGGCCTCAGGGCACAAGACCAGTCTGATCCCGACACGCTAAGACGCTCGCGCCGGCCTAGAGCACATCTGCTCCCAATTTGACCGCCGGCCATGGAGACGTAGATGGCGGAATTCAATTTCTTCGTGCCAGCCACGATGCTGGGCGGCGGGGCCGGCTCGGGGCCCGTCTACGGGCTGATCACTCAGGCAAGTAGCGGCTGGATCCAGGTGGACACCGGATGGGCGACGGACGACTGGTTCGGCTACGGTTTCACTTATTCCGGAACCACAGTCACCGGGGGAGTTCTGACTGCCTACTACGCCTCATCCTTTGGTGAGATTGACGTGGGGGTCAGTGGCCTGTCCGTTTCGGCAGCGGCGGTCGCCGCCCAGGTGGGCGCCGGCAGCACGGCCGGCGTCGGGCAGATCCTGGCGAGCGGAAATGACGTCATGACCGGGTACTCGACAGGCGCGGACGTCATGCTCGGTTGGGCTGGCAACGACCGTCTCTCCGGCGGCCAGGGCCACGACCACTTGTGGGGCGGAACCGGCGCCGACATCATTGATGGTGGAGCCGGCTTCGATTACGCCCGCTACGATTACGCCACTGAGGGCGTCTACGCCCGCCTCGACACGCGGCAGGGCTACACCGGCGAAGCGGCGGGTGATCAGTTCGTCAGTGTCGAGAGCCTCGTCGGGTCCGGCTTCAACGACGTGCTTGTCGGCGACGCAGGCTCAAACAACATCATCGGCGGCAATGGAGTTGACTACCTCTGGGGCCTTGGCGGCTATGACGCAATCGCGGGCTACGCAGGTAACGATTTCCTGTGGGGCGGAACCTCAGGCGACGAACTCTATGGCCACGAGGGCAACGACAGTTTTTACTGGGCCAAGGGCGATGGAAGCGATTACATCGACGGCGGAACCGACTTCGATGCGCTGTTCTTCACCGATCGGGCCAGCAGCGACTTGACCTACATTGGCATGCAGAACGGCGTGATCACTGCCCACTTCGGAACCGAACATCTGACATTCACGCATATCGAAGCCATCCAGTTCACCGACATGACCCAGTTCATTTGATCAAGGGCGCGGGGCGGCTCCGACCGCCCCTTCCTACCACAAGTCCACCCTCGTCATTCGCGCGGCGGTAATGCGAAACCCGGTGTTACGGATAGCCGAAATCCGGTTCTCTTGGCGTGGTTACAGATAAGCGGCTGGAGGCGAGCGGATCTTTAATTTATCTGTAATGACAAAAACTCTTCGTCAGCGTTTTGTTACAGATATCCGTAGCGACGCGCGCGTCGGTCTCCTCCTACCCGTAACAGCGAGGATTGGCCGTAAGCGGCTGTCGAGCGACTCCTGCCGCTCTATTTGACGCCCTCCCTGTTGAAACTGGCCCGCCGCTCCGAAAGGGGTGGCGGGTCTTTCTGTTTGGGCCGCTTCCGACCCGTCTGCGCTTCGAGCCAGCGCTTATGACCGGCAAACTGCGCTCCCGCTCCCGGTTCGCCTTCCGTGGCCATTGCCACAACTGCTTCTGGACATTAGCGCAGGATAGCGCACGGTTTGTGCCCGGCCGGCACCAAGGGGACGGTGCCGGCTAGTCCTCGTGGTGGGTGTCAGCCTTTGCCTGTGCAAACTCTGGCTCATTTGGTGGGCCGGCTGCCGGCGCCGCTGCGCAAGTCGTTGCGGCGCGCCATCGGGGGCCAGGGCCATGTCCAGCACTGGACGCACACGCTCTGGGCTTGGCACCGGGCCCGAGGCGACAAGCGTATCGACCGCATCGCTCCCGGGCTCGCCGCCCTGATCCGAGACGCCTGCGGCTCCGTCGAGGGGCATTCCTGCCTCGAATTCGGCAGCGGGCACCTGCTCTCGGAGGCGCTGGTCTTCTGGCTGGCCGGGGCGGCACGGGTCGTGGCGGTCGATTATCATCCCCTCCTGCGCCTGCATTTCGCGCGTCTCGCCTTTGCGTCTGCCGACCGCGACGCGCTACTAGGAGCTCTGGCGCCGGCAGCGCCGGCCGCGACCGTCACGGAAAGGATCGCCCGCCTCGATCAACTCGGCAATTGGACTCCGGAGGCGCTCTCAGAGCTGGGGATCGACTACGTGGCCCCGGTTGATTTCTCCCAGGAGACGGAATTCGCCGGCACCTTCGACCTCATCCACTCCACCTCCGTGCTTGAACATCTGCCGCTCGCCAACTGCAAGGCCATCATTGCCAACGTGCAGGCCGCGTTGCGCCCGGGGGGCGTTGCCCTGCATGCCATCCATCTCGAGGACCATCTCGATTTCCGGCGCAATCCGTTTGCCTTTCTCGCCGCCGACACCGACTGGCGGGAAAAAGACGCTGATGCGCGCGGCAATCGACTGCGTGCGTCAGACTGGCTGCGCATCTTCCGGTCGCTGCCGGCCGCGCAGGTCGAGATCCTGTGGGAGGTAGTGCGCGAAGACGCTCCCCTGCCGCGGCCTCTTGATTCTACGTTCGCGGGCTACGCCGAATGTGACCTGCGTACCGGCGGCATCATGCTTGCGGTGCGCTCCGGCGCCGGGACCGTTCCGGAGCCGCAGCCTGTCAACTGAAGAGCCGGCCTTCGCTTTGGCAGGGTGCGCGTGTCTTTTCGTGGCCCGGCCCCCGAAAGGGAGAGTTTGCAACTTGCCTCGGCGGGTACGATGCGAGCTGCCGCCCGTGCAGTTCTTTACGAACCGCGCTTTAGCTGCCTGGCCAATTCTGTTTCGATTTCGCGCGCGATCGGCTCTCTGTAATGAGTCCGATCGAAAAAATTCCGCGGGTCCGTTGTCATGACATTGGTACTCCTGCCGTCAATTAGAATCCCACCCCTTCGCGATTTGATGAAATCTCTCATCGCGCGCTTGCACAATTCTTCGGAGATCAATTCCTGACCTCCCTTGGAAAGGGTGTCTGCCCAAACCGGAAGTAATACCAGAGCCACCGCTGTATGTTCGGATGCGGACTTTAGCGCCTCACCCAACATTTTGAGAGATGGATATTGGCCCGACAGATTGATCGTGCTTATCCAAGGTTTTGCAAGCTCTCCAAATACCTTTTCTTCGTTCCATGTCAGGTCGAGTTCCAGATCCCAGAAACCACGAGGGTTTGGCGGTCGAGCGACTGTCTTTGATGACGCCCAAAAGCGTTGAAATGCTTGCTCTAAACCGTCGTATCGAAATGCGCTGGCGGCATAGGCAATCGGGCTTTCGCTAATGAGCCAAGTCGGCTGCGGCGGCTCTTCGATGTATCTGGGTGTGGTTCGACACCAAACATCGTCAATCCCAATGATGATAGCTTTAGGTGGAGTTTCTCGGTGGGTAAGAAACCACTTCAATACGGACAACTCTGGCGCGACTGACGCGCCCGGTAGCGTCAAAGCAACAAATTCAAGACCGGTACTTTCCGAGAGCCGCTGAGGCGATAACGGGGCAACGTGTGAATTTCCAATGATCACCGCGTTGAATTGCGGGTTTCGGCCAAGACTTGCTACGGCCATCCGATTTGAAATTGCTGACAATGGACGAGTAGAGAACAAGGAGAAGCGTCCGGTATCGTATGGGTCGGCAACCAAAACGAACACCCACAAACCAAAGCTTGTCATTATTATTATGGCAATAAGTTCAACGCTGAATGATCGCCAAGTTCGCATTCTGGATTCCCGCTTGTGGCCTTCTAGGTCCGCCAGATAGCAAAGCAACTACGCTAATGCCAATGTTGGCCGCCTTTCTTCCCGGCCGCTCGGCAGTTTCGTTGCAGCTCTTGCAAACGCTGGGCAGACGGGGGGGTGGCGGCCTGTGCGGAGAAATTCGGCGCCGCCACGACGCTGGGCGAGTTTTGGCGGCGGGGCGACGACGCAGGGCCATCGACGGGCGGGCATCGTGCCAGCGTCACCGGGCGCGGGAACCGGGACGATAGGTAACTGCCAACATGTTAAAGTGCGGCGCGTTGCACGGTGACTGCGCTTCTGCGCACACGCGAACTGCAATCGTAGGATGTAACGATGAAAATGCTATTTCTAGCCACGGCGACGCTTGCCGTGGTGTCTCTGTCAGTCCCGGCTAAGGCCGGTCCCCTGCCTTCGCAGCGCGAGCAATGGTTGAATACCCCGAACTACAGCCTCGAATGTGAAAATCAGGCTGGTCGTATGACCATTGATATCATGCCAAGCGAATGGCGGGTGCGGCTCACTAATCCTGCTGATGGCAAGGTATGGCTGGTGCCGATTGTTGAGGCATCTATCGGCTATAGAAGTTTTGCGGCCAGCAATACGTATAACCGCGGGAGACCCATGCCGTTCGTACAGTATATCAAGCTCGGTGCTGCTGACGGATACACCCGTATCATTAGTGATGACCATGGCCGCGTTATGTTCACTATCATGGGTACGAGCCCGAGCCCATTTGCGTCTGCGCCTATGAGCGTGATGTTATGCTCATGAGAAAGCTTCTAGGGGGATGTGCTGCGAACGGCCGCAATCTTCTCACCACAGAAGTCGTGGACTAATCCACATAGGGGTTGGCTGCGAGCCACTCCTCAAGCGCGGTCACCAGCCTAATCAACTCCGCTTCTTCGTCGGAGTTCTCAATGCAACCGGTTATCTGCCCGACGCGCTCCACGGCTCGGAACACGTCCAGTTCATTTAACAGCGGGGCGGTGCTTGGCATTCCATAGCCTGGTTCGCTCATCAAGATCGCGCAACTGCGCCCGAGCGCTTTCGATATCCTCGTCGGTCCACTGAGCCCGGTAGATCGGCCAGAGGCGTTTGAACTCTTCTTTCGCGGCTTCAAGGCTGGGGGAATGGCCTTGGAACATTGATTGTTGAGGCAGCGAACTAATCCCGACCGAGAAGAGCCACGCTGCCGGCGTCATCCCTGCGCTCAGGTGCGCGCGGCCAATATCCTCGCCGTTCTCGTCGATCACGACGTAATCGTCTTCCTTGTCGGGCCACGTCTTGCGCAGGGCGTAGGTGTGCGCCGTCATGGTCAGAACAGAATGTCTGTATGCCGGTCCAGCACCCGGTTGCGGGCATTGAGCGCTGCGGCAGGGCGGATCGCACGACGCGGGCGGGGGACATTCATGCGGGCCTCCTCTGCCGGCTGAATGTTCTTTTTATGTTCTCGTTCTGGAGAGAGTCAACGTCTACCCGGAGCGCCCCGCCCACCCCATCTATCAGGCGGCGTTCAGGGCCGGGTGAACTTGATTCATGACGCCAACCTGGCGGCGTCAGCGCTCGAACCTTTCCGCGCCACAACCAAGCAATCGCGGTGGCCAATTAGATTCTTGCACCCATACTGAGTCCAGCCGTTGCCGTCGGCGTCAGCAAGTGACCGCTCGAAGTCGTCCTTAAGGTTAAGTTGAAAGGTGCGCTCTTCAATCTGATACCAGACCTCTGGAGCGTGCTTCCCACAGCATTCACAGGTGCTGACGTCGATGGGGCATTTGGTGACCCGACAGAGACGCGCGACCAGATCGTCCCCATCGTCCCGGTCGTTGCGTGCCAGCTTCAGAGGAACCGTGATGGGCTACTGCACCTCAAGAAGGCAATTGACGACTTGCTCTTGGCCACTGCCGAGCCTCACGGTCAGGCGCAGTGAAATGGTACACTCCTTCTGATGAAGGACATCACGCCGCCAACGGCCTCGTTCAAATTGATGCAGCACAAATGAAAATTGAAGCTGGCCATACATTTCACTATCTGTATTTGGCGGTTCATCGCGCACACAAAGAAGCGCCTGAAATCTGGACAATTCAGGAGTGCACCCGGATAATGACTTCTATCATGGCGGCCAAGCCATTTTCCTGGCGAGTGGTTGGGATAACTGAAGCCGCTTTGAAAAAGTTCTCTGAGTCCAATTTCCGTTACAAGAGCGGAGCTGGAATTACTAGAGCGCACTTGAAACCTAGAATAGATACGGTGCGTATGCTGTTGGCCCCGAGCGAGCCACTAAGTGAAGATGGTTTTTTGAATATTTGGCAGCAAAACGACAGGACTGTCTTGTGCGCTTCGGGTGAAAACAAGACCTCCATTCCGAAATTTATTTCATTCGAGAACGCCGATGGCGAACTATTTTCATGTCATCGCGTGCTAGCAGGCTGGCGTCATCGCCGACGCGAGCAAGATCATCTGAGAAGCCTTTTCGAACGTGGGCCGCGCGGTTAGTACGAATATGGCGGCGGCGCGCCGCAGATAAAAAGGCCGGGCTGGATCAAGGGGTGAGCTACCCGGTGAAACCGGGGCCGATGTCGCGAATTGTTAGGCCTTTAGCGTCGCGGGCCTGTCGCGGTCCCGGTCGTTCTGCCGCTGGAATCGCGATAGGTCGTCGCCCCTTGGCTGTCCGTGCTGGCGCGGCCGGTGACGCGGCCTTGCGCATCGTAGAACGTCGTCGAGCCGCTGCTGTCGGTCGAGGACCGGCCGGTGATCCGACCTGAGTTGTCACGGAACGTGCGTGACTGCGCCGAGGCCTCGCTCGCCAGAACGGCGAGCACCAGCGCGGCGAGGACGGACGTCTTGGTCATTGGGCCTCCCCTTGCTCGGCGCGATGCCCGCATAGCTAGCTCGCTGCCCGAAGGGGGGCAGGACGTTCCGCTCCCGTGGCAGGAACCAGCAAATGCTTGGCGTGATCTCGCATGTTCCATTTGGGCTAGGTCGATTAAGCCCACAACGCTGCCCCTAGGATCAAACAATGTGTTGAGCATGGACCGATGCGTTCGAGCCGCCCAATGACCGATAACGCGTCCAAGCAGAAGCTCGATAACCAGATTGCGGTCCTCCGAAGGAATATCGCCGATCTGATGGACCGAGCAACCGCGACCTCTGGATCCGCCGCGGAAGAAGCCATCGCGAACAGGATCAACGATCAACAGGACCTGCTCAACCACCTGCTGAAAGAGCGCGAGGCGAAGGAATAAGGCATTTCCCAAGCGGAGGAAATATTGTTTTCAGCGTTCCTCGCGGTTCCGCGTTCGTACGCAGCTGTTCCGGGGCGCACAGAAAACGGGTGGCAAGCAATATCAAGTGCTTGGGTAGATCGATGCTGATGCGGCGTTAGCGCCAATCTCCAATCCACCAACCCCATAGTGGCATTGCAAAGAAAACAGCCACGGCAAACAGCAGGCGATGGGGAGGATTCTGACGTGGTCTCTCTCTGGCGGTGGACGCGCGGCCGCACCGAAGAACGCCCGCTTGGGTCCTTTTACTCGGCTGCTTCCCTACCGCGCTGCGGCTCTGCATGGATCGACTGGCGCCTGCGCGTCGCGACCGTCCAATGACGTTCGACGTTCCCAGGATTAAGATGGTTGCGATCTGCCCAAGACCAGTTCGCCGATCTGGCACGCGAGCAGGGGCGCGACACAAGACCTGCCGTAAAGCGGTTCAAGTCTGGCGAGCAGTACCAATGAAAGGACATTTCGGAATGAAAACCGTAGTTGTCGCAGTTGGATGCGCGTTTGCAATAGGAAGTCTTGCCGCGATAGGTCCGTCTATCGGTCAAGAAATCTCAAATTCTGTCCCAAAGATATCGTGTTCTTCTGCCGGAGTGATCGACACTTTGAAGACCATGATCTTTAAACTCAGCGGTAAAGATCCTTCTATATCGAATACTGGTCCATTGGGGATTAGAGGAAATCAGATAATTTGTTCTGGAGAAATCAACGGGATCGTTTTGAACTATGTGATCCTTCCTCTAGATAGTGGAAAGTTCAGAGTTTCTAGTGAACAGGGAATTCGAACAGCCTTTGGTTATTATACGCCCAGTGAAGTAGGTCCAGTAGATTTTCTTGATGAAAAGAAGAAGATTGAGGATAAGAAAATTGAGGATCAGAGGATCTATCAAGAAAGACTGGAAAAGGCACAACGTGTCTTGAGGGGATCGGAAGAAGCTAGAGCTTGTGCTAGCGGACGTGCCTATAGCACCGGTCCTGGCACGCCGAAGGAAGGAGAAACATTCGACGAATGTGTCGAGAGATTTCAGAAAATCGAAGAACAAGCTTTAGAGAGGACGAAAGCCTATGATCTGAAATGGGCAACCTGTGTAGCTGAGGCTAAGAGAATGGGAGTTCCGGACTCAAGGCTGCAGCCTAACACAGGCTTCTCAGAATATTCAGATCTTATAGATTGTGCAAGTGGTTATAGAAATGGGATATTCGAGGGGTCTTCACCGAAAAGATATGTTCCTCGATAAGGGAATATCTTATCTCCGGAACGTTTTGAACTTGCGATCCCCGCGCCCCGAAACTTGGCTTTTGGGTATCCCTTGGGCATCAAGTTTTTGCCAGTGCCGCGTGCGTGGGTTTGCTGATTTCTGGCGCGAGCCGATCGAGCCATACCCAGCCCGCATATTTGTCGCCGGTCTGGCGCAGATGGGCATAGCGTTTCATCGAGCTCCAGTTCCGATGGCCGGAGACCGATGCCGCCTGCGGAATGGTCCGGCCCATCTCGAGCAGGCGCGAAACGCCCTCGTGCCGCAGGTCGTGGAAGTGGAGATCAACGATGTTGAGGATGGCGCAGGCGCGCGTCATGTTGGCGCTGACTGTCCGGTGATTGTACGGGAAAATCTCGGCTTGGTTTCGAGGTTGAGCCAGCGCAATCCGAAGAGCCTCTTCATGCAGTTCGCACCACACGTCATTTCCGTCCTTCGCTTCCGGGTCCTTCATGTCGCGGACGAGCACGCGTCGTCCGGCGACATCGAGATCCGTCCAGAGGATCTTGGTGATTTCCTCCTCGCGCCGGCTCGAATAGAGCGCGAAGGCGACGATTGCCGCCATGGGCATCATGCGCGGCCGCTTGCGCCGGCCGGCTTCAAAATGCTTCAGCAGGCGATCGAGCTCGTCGAGCGTTGGCCTCCGATCGCGAGCCTTCGATTTGCCGGTCACGCCGAGCCGTTTCGTCACCTTGAAGGCATCCGCCATGGCCTTCTCGTCGAGCGGGTAGCCCCATGCGGGCTGGGCAATCGCGAAGACGGCGCGCAGGTGAGACAGGTAATTCGCCACAGTCGCCGGCGCGCGTTCAGCTCCAAGGCGCCCGGCATAAGCGACAAGATCCTGGCTGGTGATGTCGGCGCAGGCGATATCGGCAATGTCGTCGGCCTTGATCGCGCGCAGAACCTGCGTCTTCGTCCGCCCGATCTTCTTCTTGCTCTCGGCAAGGTAGCTATCGATCGCGTCTCCGAGCGTCGCAAGCCGCTTGCCATGCTGCGCCAATGCGAGCGCGCCCGGCTTGGATAATTCGGCTTCTCGCTTCTTGACCCACGCCGCGGCGGCTGGCCGACGGTCGAAGGTCTTGGACTCTCGATGGCTGCGGCCCTCGCGTTGAACGGCGATTTGCGCCATATAGGCGACCGTTCCGTCCCGTCTCGGTCGATCGATGATCGTGCCCATTTACAACATTGCCGCCGCATCTGTGACATTTGTTGTAAGTGCTATCGAAAACGGCCGATATTGGCAAGGAACAGGACACGAACGAGAGCGGCCAGTTGACAGAGAATGCCCTAAATCAGGCGAAAAGCGCACCGGGTAGCGCCTGGCGCCTTTCCGTCGCGCCGATGATGGATTGGACGGACCGGCATTGCCGCGTCATCCATCGCCTGATGTCGCGTCGGGCTCGGCTCTATACCGAGATGGTGACGGCGCAGGCGGTGATCCGCGGCGACCGGCAGCGCCTGATCGGCTTCGACGCAATGGAGCAGCCGGTTGCCCTGCAGCTTGGCGGCAATGATCCGGCCCTGCTGGCGGAGGCAGCGAAGATCGGCGCCGATTTCGGCTATGACGAGATCAATCTAAACTGCGGCTGTCCCTCTGACCGCGTGCAGGGCGGGGCCTTTGGCGCCTGCCTGATGCGAGAGCCCGCGCTGGTCGGTGACTGCGTCGCGGCGATGAAGGCGGCGGTCTCCGTCGCCGTCACCGTCAAATGCCGCATCGGCGTCGATGATCAGGATCCGGAAGCGGCGCTCGATGCCCTGACCGCCAGCGTGCGCGCCGCCGGCGTCGATGCGCTCGTCGTGCATGCTCGAAAGGCCTGGCTGCAGGGATTGTCGCCGAAGGAAAACCGCGAGATCCCTCCGCTCGACTATGATCGCGCCTATCGTCTGAAGGCGGCCAATCCGGACCTGATCGTGGCGATCAATGGCGGCATCCGTGCCCCTGCGGAATGGCCGGCCCATCTCGCGCATCTCGACGGCGTGATGATCGGCCGCGAGGCCTATCAAAATCCCGAAATCCTGCTGCAGGTCGATCCGCTGCTCTTTGGCGAGGCGGCTCCGGTCGACGATGCCTTCGCCATGCTGGAAGCGCTCGAACCGCATATCGCGGCGCATCTGGAGACGGGCGGCCGGCTGCATGCCTTCACCCGTCATCTCGTCGGGCTGTTCCCGGGGCGCCGGGGTGCGCGCCAGTTCCGCCGTCATCTCGCCGAGCATTGCGTCGGAAGCGAAGCGGGGCTGGCGGATTTGCGTGCGGCCGTTGCCCATGTCTCGCGCTACGAAGAGGCGGCCGCCGCTGCATAGGAGCCTGCCATGACCGTGCCCGACCAGTCGCTTTCAGATGCGGATGTGGTCAGGCGCATCGAGGCGAGCTTCGGCAAACAGGCCTTCATGTCGACACTTGGCGCCCGGCTCAGCCGGGTCGCGCCCGGCGAGGTCGAGATCGAGCTGCCGGTCTCGGCCCATCTCACCCAACAGCATGGCTTCGTCCATGCCGGAGCGGTTGCCACCATCGCCGATTCCGCCGCAGGCTATGCGGCGCTGACGATGATGCCGCCGGGCGCCGGCATTCTCACCGCCGAGTTCAAGATCAACCTCCTTGCGCCTGCTGCCGGCGAACGGCTGGTGGCGAAGGGCAGGGTGGTCAAGGCCGGCCGCACCCTGACGCTCGCGACCGCCGAGGTCTTCGCGCTGAAGGACGGCGCAGCCAGGCTCTGTGCCATGATGACGGCGACCTGCATGACCATTGCCGGTCGCGACGGCGTGTCCGACTGATGCAGGCTCCGACGGGGGAAGAAAGCAGCGCCATGGATGTCCTCGACCACGCCACCCAGCCGCAGGAACATTGGCGCGACGGGGTGAGGACGCTGATGCGCGTTTCGGCGACGGTCCAGAGCCGGCAGCTTTGCATCTTCGAGCAGTACTGCGACCCGGGACTAGGGGCGCCGATGCATCTTCATGCCGTCGAGGAGGTGCTCGAAGTGATCGCGGGGACGGCCGAGATCACCCTGCGCGACGAAACCCGGACCGTGACGGCCAATCAGTCGGTGCTGATCCCGGCAGGCGCCCGCCATGGCTTCAGGAATGTCGGCGCCGAGATCCTGCATGTCCGCGCCACCCTGGCCGCATCCATCTTTGAAGCGTCCTATGACGATCGCAACGAACTGTCCCGGCGCTATGTGCCGGATTGAGTGCGATGGCGTGACGCTGGATCAGGCGCAGGCTTCGTAGCAGCGCCCCCTTACCCTTGGTTGCGTGCGCTTGACGCAGCCCCGCATGCGTGTCTAAACTTAACTCAATGGTTAAGTATCAAGAGCCGTCGCTCGACCGCACCTTTGCCGCTTTGGCCGACCCGACGCGGCGGGCTCTTCTGGCGCGGCTCGAAGAGGTGGATTCCGTCTCGGTCAGCGACCTGGCGCGACCCTTTCCGGTCACGCTGCCGGCCATCATGAAACATCTCGACGTGCTGTCGGATGCCGGGCTGATCACGCGGGAAAAGACAGGCCGCACGGTATCGTGCCGCCTGAACGCCGCACCGATGGAGGAAGCTATGGGGTGGCTGCGCCGCTACGAGCGCTTCTGGCGCGAGAAGCTCGATGCGCTCGAAGCTTATTTCAACCGCCCGCGCAAGGATCGGGAACCTGATCGCGGTGCTCCACCACGCAAGACCAGCGACAAGACCTGATCGATCGACCGGAGGATAGTGATGGACAAGAAGGTCGAGACCGCGCCCAGCCTGACGATGAAGCGGCGGCTCAATGCGACGCCGGCCGAAGTCTACCGCGCCTGGACGCAACCGGACCTGCTCGCGCGCTGGTTTGGGCCGGAGAATGTCCGGGCCGAAAAGGCGGAGATCGATGCGCGCGTCGGCGGCCATTATCGTATCTCGATGCGCGGCAGTGATGGTGAATTGCATCAGGTGTCCGGCGAATATCACGAGGTCGTCGAAAATGAGCGCCTCGTCTTCAGCTGGGCCTGGATCTCGACGCCGGAGCGCGTCTCACGCGTGACGGTGACCCTCAAGCCGGACGGGGATGTCACCATCCTGACGCTGCTTCACGAGCAGTTCTACGACGAGGCCGCGGCCGGCCGCCATGTGCATGGCTGGACGGGCTCGCTGGTCAAGCTGGAGCAGCTCTTCTCCTGACAGAGTCGGGCGGACTCGAGGGACATCATCGCCAAGGGGCGGCAACGCCTCCGGAGCCTTCAATGACGATGCACGATCAAGCCCCTCAGGCCGGTCGGCGCGAATGGATTGGCCTTGCCGTCATCGCGCTGCCCTGCCTGCTCTATTCGATGGATCTGACGGTCCTGAATCTCGCTGTGCCGCAGCTCAGCGCAGAGCTCAGGCCCAGTGCCTCGCAACTGCTCTGGATCGTCGATATCTACGGCTTCATGATCGCGGGCTGCCTGATCACCATGGGCACGCTGGGAGACCGAATCGGCCGGCGCCGGCTTCTGCTGATCGGTGCGGCCGCGTTCGGCTTCGCATCGATCCTGGCCGCCTTTGCCAATAGCGCCGGCACGCTGATCGCGGCGCGCGCCATATTGGGGGTGGCGGGAGCTACGCTCGCCCCGTCCACGCTCTCGCTGATCCGCAACATGTTCCTCGATCCGCGCCAGCGGACCGCGGCCATCGGCATCTGGATCGCCAGCTTCTCGGCGGGCGGCGCGATCGGCCCGCTGGTCGGCGGCATCATGCTCGAGCATTTCTGGTGGGGCTCGGTTTTCCTGATCAATGTGCCGGTGATGGTGTTGCTGCTCCTGCTCGGCCCCGTGCTGCTGCCGGAATTCCGTGACCCGAATGCCGGCAGGCTCGATCTTGCAAGCGCCGCCATGTCGCTCGTTTCCGTACTGGCCGTGATCTACGGGTTGAAGCGGATTGCCGAGGATGGCCTGGGCTGGCTGCCCATCACAGCGATCCTGGCCGGGATGGCGCTTGCCGGCCTCTTCCTGCGCCGGCAGGCGCACCTCGCCGAGCCATTGGTCGATCTGACGCTGTTCCGCTCCAGGGCCTTCAGCGCTTCGCTGACGGTCAACATCCTCGGCTTCTTCATCGCGTTCAGCAGCTTCCTCTTCACCGGCCAGTATCTGCAGCTGGTGCTGGGAATGAAGCCGCTGGAGGCCGGGCTCTGGTCGCTGCCCTCTGCGCTTGGCTTCATCCTGGGATCGATGTTCGCGCCCCGTATCGTCGGCAGTGCAAGCCCTGCGCATGTCATGGCGGGCGGCTTTACGTTGACCGCGTTGGGCTTTGCGACGCTGGCCGGGATCAGCCATGTCGAAGGCCCCATGATCATCGTCATCGGGACGGTTCTGCTTTCGCTGGGCCTCGCACCGATCGTCACGCTGACGACCGATCTCGTGGTCGGCAGCGTTCCGCCCGAGCGCGCGGGCACGGCGTCGGGCCTGTCCGAAACGAGCGCGGAATTCGGCGGCGCTCTCGGCATCGCCATCCTCGGAAGCGTCATGACCGCGCTGTATCGCTATCAGATGGACCTCGCGATGCCGTCGGGCGTGTCGCCGGAGGCGGCCGCTGCTGCGCGCGATACGCTCGGTGGTGCATTGACCATTGCAAAGGAGGTCGCGGGGACAGCGGGGGCAGACCTGCTTGCGACGGCGCGTGCGGCCTTCACACGCTCCTTCGCCATCACGGCCGGGCTCTGTTCGGCGATTGCGATCCTTGCCGGCCTCTTTGCGGTCGTGATGCTGCGCGGCGTTGGTGGCGGGCCCGATCAGCATGAAGAGGCCGGCGTGCCGGCTCCGGCTGGGCATTAGAGCGTGCTGAAAGAGGGGCACGGTTTTTCGCGCTAAGCATGCGCTAAACGATGAGAGACGATCACGTTTTCTGCATTTTGAACGATGTCGTCCAAACGCAGCGCGATCTAGTCGCAGCTGACGGTTCAAGCATCGGCCCGAAAAGTGGATTGCGGTTTTTCGGGAAGGCCTATGCAAAGATAAAAAGGCTGGATCATCGGTCCGCACAGGAGATTCGGGGCAGATGATCCAGCGCGAAGCGGTGAGGGGTCAGCCCGGCCCGGCGCCCTGCGTGTTGACATAGACCGCGTAGATCGACTGGCTCGCCGCCATGAACAGGCGGTTTCGCTTCGGCCCGCCAAAGCAGATATTGCCGCAGACCTCCGGCAGGCGGATGCGTCCGATCAGCTTTCCCGCCGGGTTGAACACCTGCACGCCGCTATAGCCGACGGCGCGGCCGGCATTGCTTGACACCCAGAGATTGCCGTCGACATCGCTGCGCACCCCGTCTGGGCCGCATTTCACGCCGTCGAGCATGCAGTCGGAGAACAGCTTCTGATTGCCGAGCTTGTTGTCGGCACCGACATCGAAGACATGCAGGTCGCCCTTGCCGCCGGGGCCGGTATCGCCCGGCCCTTTTCCAGTCGAGACAACGTAGAGCTTCTTGAAATCGGGCGAGAAGCAGAGCCCGTTCGGGTCCGGCACCTGTTCCTCTGTGACGACGCGGTCGATGCGTCCGGACGGGTCGATGCGATAGCAGTTCGTCGGCAGTTCGCGTTTGGCCGTGCCGATGCCGGCGAGCTGGCCGAGCCGCGGATTGAGCCGCCCGCTCGGGTTGCTTGGACCTCCGGCGGCGTCCGGCGCGCCCTCGTAGAGTTGGCCGCCATAGGGCGGATCGGTGAACCAGTAGCTGCCGTCGGGATGGGCAACGATGTCATTGGGCGAATTCAGCTTCTTGCCCTCGAAACTGTCGGCGAGCACGGTCGCAGACCCGTCGAGCTCGTAGCGCACGACACGGCGGTTCAGGTGCTCGCAGGAGAGCTGGCGGCCCTGGAAGTCGAAGCTGTTGCCGTTGCTGTTGCCTGACGGTGTGCGGAAGATGCTGACCCGCCCGTCATCCTCCAGCCAGCGCAATTGCCGATTGTTGGGGATGTCGCTCCAGACCAGATAGCGCCCCTGCGCATTCCAGGCCGGTCCTTCGGCCCAGAGCGCGCCGGTCCAGAGCCGCTGGATCGCGCTGTTGGGCTGGGCATAATTGTTGAACACCGGGTCGATCGCGAGAATGTCGGGATCGGTGAAATAGGTTGTCGGGGCGCCGTTGCGGCTGAAATCCCGGGGAGGGCTGGTAATCGTGCTGGGCGGTCCGATCGGGCCGGGCGGGGCCTGCGCGAGGGCGGGATTCGTCGCCATGGCGAGCGCGCCGGTTCCCATCGCAGCGATGAGATGTCTCCGTGAGAGCTCCGGGCGTTGCTGCGAGTCGGTCAGTTGATCTGTCATCTTTAACCTCCCTTAGTGGCTTTTGATGAGACATCCCCCCGCTCCTGTGGCCTTCGTCTCCGTGCGAATATTGTCCTTTCCTGTCAGGCTCGACTTAAGGCCGCACTCAGCTCTGCAACGCTGCAGCAACCGGCCGAGCCTCTGCCGTTTGTGAGCGGGATTGCAGCAACGGCATGGACAGGCAGTCCCCCGCGCGCCCCGGTCCATACAATCACCGAAACGGCCGGAGACATAGCGGCCTTGCCGCGCAAGCCTTGCCCCGGCGCGCAAAATCGCCCAGAGGTGGCCGCCCGCCGCCAACGGAACGTTTCTATGATTGCTGGAATCCCCTTGGGCGATCTCGCCTTTCTTGCCGTGTCGCTGGTTCTGGCCGGTGCGGTCACCGGTGTTCTCGCCGGGCTTTTCGGTGTCGGCGGCGGCGCGGTCATCGTGCCGATCCTCTACGAGGTCTTCCGTGTCATCGGCGTGCCGGAGGAGGTGCGCATGCCGCTTTGCGTCGGCACCTCGCTGGCGATCATCATCCCGACCTCGATCCGCTCCTTCAATGCCCACCGGGCCAAGGGCCTGGTCGATCTCGACATTCTCAAGGTCTGGGCGGTCCCGGTCGTGCTCGGCGTCATGGGCGGCAGCTATATCGCGCGCTATGCGCCGCCCGACCTGTTCAAGATCATCTTCGTGCTGGTCGCCGTGGTGAGCGCGATCCGCCTGCTCTTCGCCTCGGACCGCTGGAAACTCGGCGATGATATGCCGGGCAAGGGGCTGATGACGGTCTATGGTGGCATCATCGGCGTGCTCTCGGCGCTGATGGGCA
Organism: Bosea sp. BIWAKO-01; assembly: GCF_001748145.1. Classification (NCBI taxonomy): domain Bacteria; kingdom Pseudomonadati; phylum Pseudomonadota; class Alphaproteobacteria; order Hyphomicrobiales; family Alloboseaceae; genus Allobosea; species Allobosea sp. BIWAKO-01. The sequence continues at coordinate 562,528 of NZ_BCQA01000001.1, read as the reverse complement.
TTGGCGGCGGTCAGCTCTCCAGCCTGTTCATGACCTTCTATGGCCGGCCGATCCATCAGGCGGTGGCGACCTCCTCGGGCCTCGGCGTGCTGATCTCGATCCCCGGCGCGTTGGGCTATATCTATGCCGGCTGGCCGAAGATGGACGTTCTGCCGCCGCTTTCGCTCGGCTACGTCTCCTTCATCGGCTTCCTGCTCTTCATCCCGACCAGCATCTGGACGGCACCGATCGGTGCGCGGCTGGCGCACCGGCTCTCCAAGCGCAAGCTGGAGGTCGTCTTCGGCGTCTTCCTGCTCTTCGTCGCGAGCCGCTTCATCTGGTCGCTGCTGTTCTGATCGATCCGGCGAGCTGCATGCGGGGCGAGGACGCGCATGGTCACGACCCGACTGGCGACACCGGCTGATCATCCCGGGCTGATGGCCGTGCTCGTGGAGATGCAGCGCCACTACGCGGTGCCGTGTCCGACGCCCGAGGCCATTCTGGCAGGGCTTCGCGATCGCCCCGCCGGCACCGAGATCCTGCTGGCGGTGGAGCACGGCACCATCACCGGCTTTGCCGCCGTCGCTGCGATCTATCCCGGGCCAGGCCTCCAGCCTGGCTTCTTCCTCAAGGAGATTTACGTCGCCGCTTCCGCGCGCGGCAGCGGTTCGGGGAAGGCGCTGATGCGGGGGCTGGCGCGGCTGACCCTCGAACGCGGCTTCCAGCGCATCGACTGGACGGCGGCGCGCGACGATCTTGGTCTCAGAGGTTTCTATGAGGCGCTCGGGGCCGCGCCGCATCCCGAGAAGATCTTCTATCGGCTGACCGGCGATGCCTTGCAGCGCCTGGGGAGCGAACCCGAGGCTTAAGGCATCTACCCGAACGGTGGATTGCAGTTTTCGGGAAAGCCGGTGGTCTAGCCCGTCGGCCGGCTCGACCGGTCCGGCGCCATCTTGCGGCGAGGCAGTTCGGCCATGACGGCCAGCCGCTCAGCCTCGCTCAGCCGCGACCAGTCGGCGATCTCCTGAAGCGTTCGCAGGCAACCTTCGCAGAGCCCCGATGCGGGGTCGATCACGCAGATCAGCACGCAGGGGCTGGAGGCGCCGCTCATTGCCAGGCAGAGCCGAGCGCGAAGGCGAAGCCGCAGGTGAGCGCGATCTCGGCGAGTTGCTGGGCCGCACCCAGAATATCGCCGGTCTGGCCGCCGATCAGGCGGCGGGCGAGGCGGGCGAGCCCCGCCAGGACGAGCACGGATAGCGCCAGCCCCAGCGCAAGGCCCGGAGCCGGCAGCCCGGCGGCCAGTGTCCCTGCGACGGCGAACGCGACCGCAAGCGCCAGCGCCGTCCAGGCCGTTGCGGCGGTGGGCTGGCCAACCGCAGCCGAGGCGCCGGAGCTCCGGGCAGGGGGCTCGGTGGCGAGCAGATAGAGCGCTGTGGCGCGCGACCAAGGCGCCGCGATCAGCAGCGCGGCGGCTGCAGCCAGAGGTCCGAGCGCCTGGAGAATGGCTGCGAGTGCCGTCACCCGCAGCAGCAGGGAGAGCCCGAGCGCCATCGCCCCGAAGGTGCCGACGCGGCTGTCTTTCATGATCTCCAGCCGCCGTTCCGGCGTATGTCCTCCAAACAGCCCGTCGGCCGTGTCGGCGAGGCCGTCCTCGTGGAAAGCACCCGTCGTCAGTGCCGCGACCGTGACGGCAAGCGCCGCTGCCAGCGGCGGGCTGATGCCGGCCGCGCCAGCAGCCAGGAGGACAAGCGTTGCGGGCAAGGCGATGACCAGCGCAGCCAGCGGCACGGCGCGCGGCACCAGCCTGAAATCCGGCAGGCCATGCGCTGATTCCTCGCCGGGCAGGCGCGGCACCGGGAGACGCGAATAGAAGCGGATGCAGATCGCTGTCGCGATCAGCCAGCCCGGCCAATGCGGCCGGCCGGCCGGGAACTCCGAGATGTCGGGAGGGGCGTCGGCCATGCGGTCTCGGTATCCTCGATTGTCTTCCGCCGTCCAAGCCTATAGCAGCAGCGGCAACCCGGCGGCCACGCCGCATCCCGCCCGATTCCATCTTTCGCGAGACATCCAGCGATGCCCGCTTCCGGCCTTCCCTTCGACGATATCCGTAGCCTCATAGCCAACATGCCGGGCCCCGATATGGGTGCGGCCAATGCCGTGCGGGCCCGGGACAAGGATCTCACCAAGCCGGCCGGCAGCCTCGGCCGCATGGAGGAGATCGCTGAATGGCTCGCAGCCTGGCAAGGCAAGGCGCCCCCGCGCGTCGACCGGCCGCTTGTTTGCGTCTTCGCCGGGAATCACGGGGTCGTGGCGCAGGGCGTCTCGGCCTATCCGCAGGCGGTGACGCGCCAGATGCTGGAGAATTTTGCCGCCGGCGGCGCTGCGATCAACCAGATCTGCGCAGCCTTCGATCTCGGCTTCAAGGTCTTTGACCTCGCCCTCGACCTGCCGACCGGCGATTTCACGCAAGGTGACGCGCTCGACGAGAAGGCCTGCGTCGCGACCATGGCGTTCGGCATGGAGGCGCTCGCCGGCGGGGCCGATCTGCTCTGCCTCGGCGAGATGGGCATCGGCAACACCACGTCGGCGGCTGCGATCTATGCGGCGCTCTATGGCGGGGGCGCTGCGATGTGGTGCGGGCGGGGCACTGGCGTCGATGATGACGGCCTCAAGCGCAAGATCGCCGCTGTCGAGGCGGGCCTCGCCTTCCACGCCGCGCATCTGGGCGACCCGCTGGAAGTGCTGCGCCGCCTTGGCGGGCGCGAGATCGCGGCCATTTGCGGCGCGATCATCGCTGCCCGGCTGCAGCGCATTCCGGTCATTCTCGACGGCTATGTCGTCACCGCCGCCGCCGCGGTCCTGCACGCCATCGAGCCGTCCTCGATCGACCATTGCCTTGCCGGCCATCTCTCTGCCGAGGGCGCCCATCGCGAAGCGCTGCTCCGGCTCGGCAAGCAGCCGCTGCTGGCGCTCGAGATGCGGCTGGGCGAGGGCACGGGGGCGGCGCTTGCGGCAAGCCTCGTCAAGGCCGCCGCCGCCATCCATTCCGGCATGGCGACCTTCGATCAGGCCCAGGTCTCGAAGAAGGACTGAAGCTGCGGGAGCCTGACGGCTCTGTTGCTCCAAATGCTCGTTTCGAACTCAAGCCCCGAGCGCACGGTGCGAAGCCCCGGCAGCCCCGCCGATGGCAATCTCGTCAGGTTGCAGCCTTCGTCTCGAAGGGTTCCCAAATGCTGATCTGGCGCGTTTCCGGCATCAGGAAGAGGCAGAGCACGAAGCACACCGCCGGAACGGCGATCGGGTAGATCAGCGCGTAGCCGATGCTCCCGGTCGCCGCGAAAGCCGCTGACGTGATGAATGGCACCAATCCGCCACCCCAGCCATTTCCGATGTGATAGGGGACCGATACCGACGTGTACCGGATCCTGCCGGGGAAATATTCGGCGAGGAAGGCCCCGACCGGCCCGTACACCATCCCGACATAGCAAACGAGGATGAAGATGATGAAGATCGCAGTCGGAAAGTGGACATTGCCAGGTTGCGTGACCGTTCCCAGCCACAGATACAGCGGATAGTAGGTGATCGCGGCAAGCAGCATGCCGCCGAGGATCACTGGCTTGCGGCCGATGATGTCGGATAGCCAGCCGAAGAAGATCAGGCTCGGGGTTGCGAGGAGCAGCGCTGCTCCCACGATGTAGGACGAGGTCAGCGAGTCCAGCTTGGAAACCTGCTGCAGGAAGTACAACGCCCAGAACTGGCCGCTGTACCAGACCACTCCCTGTCCGATCAGGACGAGGGTGGCGATCCCGACATATTTGATGTTGGAGCTGAGAAAGGCTTCCTTCCAGGGGTTCCTGGTCATCTGTCCCCTGGCCTTGATCGCCTCGAATATCGGTGTCTCCTGGAGCTGGAGCCGGATGTAGATTGCGACGGCGACCAGAAGGAAGGATATCAAGAATGGAACGCGCCACGCCCATGCGTTGAATGTCGCCTCGCCGAAATAGGTGCGGGTCGCGATGATCACGATGAGCGATACCACGATCCCCAGCGTCGGGGAGGTTTGCAGCCAGCCGGTATAGTAGCCGCGGCGCTCGTCCGGAACATGCTCGGCGACATAGGTGATGGCGCCGCCATATTCGCCACCCAGGCACAGGCCCTGGATGATCCGCAAACCGAAGAGAATGAATGCGGCAGTCAGGCCGATTGAGTCGTAGGTCGGGATCAACCCGATCGCCCCGGTGCCCAGCCCCATTCCACTGAGCGTAACGAGGAAGGTGTATTTGCGGCCGACCCGATCGCCCATCCATCCGAAGAGGAATGCTCCCAGCGGACGGATCAGGAATCCGGCAGTAAACAGCGCAATTGTGCTGAGTAATGCCGCGACCGGATGACTCTTCTCGAAGAATTTGACCGACAGAATGGCAGCCAGGCTGCCAAATATATAGAAGTCATACCATTCGATGACGTTCCCTACCGATGCAGCGACGATCACGCGGCGGAAATCACTCGGGACCTGGATGGGCATGACGCCCTCCCTTTACTTCAAGACACTTTCTCCGGTGTTCCACGCTTGATGGCTCGCACTGCGAATCCACGCGACAGCTGTGGGGTGCCGTCCGCTGAGCTTGCCGTATGAAGCTCTGTACCACTTGAGGGGAGCTCCAACGGCCATAGCCGCCGCGAGCCGTCACTCCCTCCTACCCGCCGTGAAACAAGGGCGTAACCGCCATTTTAATCCTTAGTAGGCGGTTGCGGTATCGATTTTCCATTTGAAGCCGGGTGGGCGAGTGATGACTGCCGGAATTGCCGGGAGCGTCAAGGTGATCGCTTCGGATGCCGTCACGGTTGGCGCGGCAGGCCCTCAGAGACGCTGCACCACCTGCTTCGGCCAGCGTACCGGATCGCGCGCCATGGCAGCGCTCATTCTCTCTCCCTTCGCGAGCGGGGAGGCTGTTCCGGCGAACCGCATGATGGAAGCGGGCAGTCTCAGCGGCCTCCCTCCATTCGATCGCAACTCCGCTCTGGCGAGCGCATCCCGTGCGTACAGCGCGCCTAGGCTGCCGATCGTGCCGGCTCGGGCAGCGCCGCGAGCGTGTCCATCACGCGCTCTGGTGGCAGGGTGATCGTCACTTCCGTGCCGGCGCGCGGCCTGGACTTCAGATGGAAGCCGCCATTATGGAGATCGAGCAGGCCCTTCACGATCGGCAGCCCCAGGCCGGAGCCCTGTTCGGCGGTCTTGATGGCGAGCGAACCGCGCCCGAAGGTCTGCAGCACGATCGGGATTTCATCCTCGGGAATGCCCGGCCCGGTGTCCGTGACCGAGACATACTGTCCGCCATTCGCCGTCCAGCCGACCTTGATGGTGATGTCGCCGCCCTGTGGCGTGAACTTGATCGCGTTGGACAGGATGTTGAGTACCGCCTGCCGGATCGCGCGCTCGTCCGCCCAGACCTTGGGCAGATCCGGCTCGGCCGCCTCGCGGATCGTTTGCCCCTTGGCCTTGGCGCGCAGCTTCAGCATGTGCCGGCATTCGTCGACCACGCCCGCCAGGCTGAGGGCCTCCTCGTTCAGCGCGTATTTGCCGGCCTCGATCCGCGAGAGATCGAGAATCTCGTTGATCAGGTTGAGCAGATGCTGGCCGGAGCCGTGGATGTCGCCCGAATATTCCTTGTAGGCCGGGTTGGCGTGAACGCCGAAGATCTCGTTCTTCATCACCTCGGAGAAGCCGAGGATGGCGTTGAGCGGCGTCCGCAGCTCATGGCTCATCGTGGCGAGGAAGCGGGATTTGGCGAGGTTGGCCTCTTCGGCCTTGCGGCGCGCCTCGTCGGAATTCGCGGTCGCAGTCTCGAGCTCGGCGATCAGTGCGTCCTTCTCGGCGCGGAACTCGATGGTTGCGACCGAACTCGAATAGAGCCGGTGGGCGAGGAAGATGAAGAAGAGCTGGGCCGCTGCCGCCATCAGCGCCATGGTGACGCTGTCGATGTCGGAGCGGCCCCAGAAGAACAGCGTGATGCCGATCGTAACCGGCCCCAGTCCGGAATAGACCGCGAGCGGGATCGTCGCCGCCAGCATCACGGTCAGCGCGCTGACGACGAGCAGTGTCGTCATGACGAAGACCTTGGCGCCCGGCCCGTCGACCTGCGCGAACAGGACGAGGATCAGCGTCCAGGACAGGCCATGAAAGGCTTCCGCCGCCGGTAGCAGGCGGCGCCAGCGCCGAATATTCACCTCGCCGGCCGGCTGCGCCAGGAAGCGGCGGCAAAGCAGGACCATGACGGCCGAGGCGAGGATGACGATGCCGAGCCAGGTGGTGACCTGGTAAGCCGGGACCCAGAGGCAAGCGGCGGTCGCGATGCACAACGCCAGGACCAGCGCGCCGACCGAGCCGTGCATGCGATACTGGGCGAAGACCCGCAGCAATTCGTAGTCGAAGGCGCGTTCGAGGCCGGTCGTCGAGGTCAGCCGCTCGCGCACGGACTTGACCTCGCGCGTGACGAGCTTGCGCCGCGCCAACGCCGTGGGGTCGGGACCGCGCCCTCGCTGGATCTGTTCGGCCGTCACTTCCGCCATAATCGGAACGCATGTACCTCTTCCGGCGGCAGATCCTGCACGCCCGGCTCGCCATTATGGTCTCGAAATCGTTAAGCTCTTACTGATGGCGCGCTTCGGATTCGGACGATCTCGATATGGACCTTTCGGCTGGCGCCGCGTCAGCCGTCCGGTCGATCTGGTCGTCGCGCTCGGGCTGCTCGGCCTGCTGGCGATCGCCGGCGCGGTCCTGCAATACAAGCTTGGCCCCGCCCGCATGCTTGCCGGAGCCGCCCAGGCGATCGATGGCGATTCGCTGCGGCTGAATGGCGAGGAGCTCAGGCTCGAAGGCATCGATGCCCCGGAATTCCGCCAGAGCTGTCGCGACAGCGCGGGCAGGGACGTCGATTGCGGCCGGGCCGCCCGCCGTGCCCTGCTGGCTCTGATCGGGCGCGGTCTCGTCACCTGCGACATCGGCCGGGTCGATCGCTACGGCCGCGGTCTCGCACGCTGCAGGCAGGGCGAGACCGATATCAACGCCGCGATGGTGCGGCAGGGCCATGCCGTCGCCTATGGTGATTATCGCAGCGAGGAAGACGAGGCGCGATCTGCCGGGCGCGGCATCTGGGCTCTGCAGTTCGAGCGGCCGGAGGCGTGGCGCAAGGCTCACCCGCGCTAGAGCATCGGACCGAGAAGTGGAATCCGGTTTTCGGAAAAATCCGATGCTCAAATAAAGTGCTAGATCGCCGCTCCTGCGTCCGAACGGACGCACGGCGACCTAGCAGGCATGGCTGCGCCATCACGAATGGGTTTGAAATGGTTGACCGCCGGACCTCCGCCATGGTCGGGTTCGCACGCGGTTTCCGATGAGGTTGACGATGAAGCTCTATGATGGCGGGCGCGCGCCCAATCCGCGGCGGGTCCGCATCTTCTTCGCAGAGAAAGGCGTTCCCCTGCCGGAGCTCGTGCCGGTCGATATAACCCGGAAGGAGCACCTCACGCCCGAATTCGCCCGCATCAACCCGCTGAAGCGCCTGCCCGTGCTGATGCTCGACGATGGAACGGCTCTCGCCGAGACGATTGCGATCTGCCGCTATCTCGAAAGCCTGCATCCCCAACCCGTGCTCTTCGGCGGGGATGCCAAGGCACAGGCGCAGATCGAGATGTGGAACCGGCGCGTCGAGCTTGGCCTGTTCACCAGTGTCATGTCGGTCTTCAGGCACAGCCACCCGTCGATGGCAGAGCTTGAACATCAGGTGCCGGAATGGGCCGAGGCCAGCCGCGAGCAGATCGATGACCACCTCCTGATCATGGACCTGCAGCTCGCCGGCAATCGCTTCCTGTCGGGGGATCAGTTCACGGTGGCCGACATCACCGCAGGCATTGCCGTTGATTTCATGAAGCCGTCCCGGGTTCGGCTGCCTGAGGAATACGCCAACATCCGCCGGTGGCATGGCGAAGTCTCGGCGCGGCCAAGCTGGAAGGCCTGATGCGACGGGTTTTCGCCCTTCTGGCGCTCTTGGTGCTGGTCCAGCCCTCCGTCGCAGCCGAACGGCTGAACGGCGAGGCGATCAAGCGAGCCTTCGAAGGCAACACGGTGAGCGGCCGCTACACCAATGGCGGGTTCTTCACCGAGTATCATGAGCCGGATGGCCGTGCGCTCGGCCATAATGGCTGGCAGCCGAACAAGGATGCCTGTTGGATCACGAAGGAGGATCAGGTCTGCTACTACTATGGCCCTCCCAGCGACCGCACCGTGCATTGCTTCACGGTCGAGCTGACGGATCGGCTCTACGTCCTGCGCAATGTCTCGAACGGGCAGATCAATGCTCTTGCCGCCATCGAGCCTGGCAATCCGCGCGGCCATTCCGACAAGGGGGAGCCCTGGTATTGCGACGGCCTGATCTCGCAGGCGCCCGAGGTCCCGATGTCACGGCGCAGGCTTGCCTCGCGATGATGCGTCTGCTGCTCCTTGCGGCTGCGCTCATGCTTCAGGCCGCCGCCAACTCTCCGGTGAAGGCCGCGGAGCGCCTGAGCGGCGAGGATATCCGTCGCATTTTCGAAGGCAACACCGTCAGCGGCCGCTACAATAACGGTATGCCGTTCAGCGAATATCATCACGCCGACGGCCGGGCGAGCGGACATAACCGGCACGTGCCGAACCGCGACGCCTGCTGGACGACCACACCGGATGCGGTCTGCTATTACTACGGACCGCCCGAGCAGCGTCGCACCTATTGCTTCACGGTCGAGCGCAGCGGGGGCCTCTATGTCCTGCGCAACCGGCCGAGCGGCCGCATCAACGGCATCGCCACCATCGAAGCGGGTGACCCGCATGGCTATGCGACCAGCGCCAAGATCTGGACCTGCGACGGCCTGATTTCGCAGCGGCGCGGGGAGCCGCCCCGTCTGGCGGCGCGATGAAGCCGGATCGCGAGCGCGCCCCCGAAACGCTCGCCACGGTGCTGCAGGAACTGGCTGCCTGCCGCATCTGTCGCGACGAGCCGCGCTTCCCGCCGCCGCTTCCGCATGAGCCGCGCCCGGTGATCCAGGCCTCGCCGACGGCCAGGCTCTGCATCGCCGGCCAGGCGCCGGGCACCCGCGTCCATGCCAGTGGCAAGCCGTTCACCGATCCGTCCGGCGTCCGGCTGCGGCAATGGCTCGGGCTCGACGAAGCGGCGTTCTACGATGCGGCCAGGGTCGCGGTGGTGCCAATGGGCCATTGCTTCCCGGGGCTCGACGCGCAGGGCGGGGATCTGCCGCCGCGCCGTGAATGCGCGCCGATCTGGCGCATGCGCGTGCTTGCGGCGATGCCGCAGGTCGAGCTCGTGCTCGCCATCGGCCGCTATGCGCAGGCCTGGCATCTTGGCGCGAAGGCGGGCGCCAATCTCTCCGCCACGGTCGCTGACTGGCGCGCGATCCTGGCGGAGCCACGCCGCCCGCGCGTGCTTCCGCTGCCGCATCCCTCCTGGCGCAACAATGCCTGGTTGAAGCGCAATCCCTGGTTCGAGGATGAGCTTCTGCCGGTGTTGCGCCAGGAGGTGGCGCGGCTGGTCCTGTGAACGCGGAGAGCCCCTATCAATCCTCGAGGCGCGCAATCAGGCTGGACGTATCCCAGCGCTTTCCGCCCATCTTCTGAACTTCGGCATAGAACTGGTCGACCAGCGCGGTGACAGGGAGCTGGGCGCCGTTGCGACGCGCCTCCTCGAGCACGATGTCGAGGTCCTTGCGCATCCAGTCGACGGCGAAGCCGAAGTTGAACTTCCCGGCATTCATGGTCTTGCCGCGGTTCTCCATCTGCCACGAGCCGGCGGCACCCTTGGAAATCACTTCCAGCATGGACTCGACATCGAGGCCGGCGCGCTTGGCGAAATGGATGCCCTCGGACAGCCCCTGCACCAGTCCGGCGATGCAGATCTGGTTGACCATCTTGGTGAGCTGGCCTGAGCCGGCCGGGCCCATCAGCTTGCACATCCGCGCGAACGCACCGATCACCGGCTCGACCCGGGCATAGGTTTCCGGAGCGCCGCCGCACATCACGGTCAGCGCGCCGTTCTCTGCGCCGGCCTGGCCGCCGGAGACCGGCGCATCGATGAAGCCGAAGCCGCCCGCCTTCGCGGCCGCGTCGAGTTCGCGGGCGACGCCAGCCGAGGCCGTCGTGTGGTCGACGAAGACAGCGCCCTTCGCCATGCCCGTGAAGGCTCCGGCTTCGCCGATGGTCACGGAGCGCAGATCGTCGTCATTGCCGACGCAGGCGAAGACGATCTCCTGGCCCCTGGCCGCCTCGACCGGTGTCGGGGCGGATTTGCCGCCATGCTGGGTCACCCAGGCCTGGGCCTTGGCTGCGTTGCGGTTATAGACGGTGACGTCGTGGCCCTTGGCCTTGAGGTGGCCGGCCATGGGGTAGCCCATGACGCCGAGACCGAGGAAGGCAACCTTAGCCATGTTCCGCTCCGCTGATAGGTTCTGGTTTCGCTTCGGCCTTTAGCGCGCGCGACCCATTGGGGGAAGTCGCGCGGTCGCCAAGGCACTTTGTCAGGAATGGAGAGGGGCGCGGTGCGCCCCTCTCAGCGTAGCGCCATATGCCGCGTCAGCCTGAGTTCCAGCCGGTCCCAGACCCGCCGGATCACCTCGACCAGAAGAAGATAGATCAGCGCGGCGTAGAGATAGATCGTGAGATCGAAGGACCGGGCGAAGGCGAGCCTCGTCGCGCCCATCAGGTCGAACAGCGTGACGAGCGAGGCGATCGCGCTGGCCTTGATCATCACGATCAGCTCGTTGCCGAGTGGCCTGAGCGCCAGGATCATCGCCTGGGGCATGATCACAAGACGCAAGGTCGACCAGCGATGCAGCCCGAGCGCCATGGCGCCTTCGAACTGGCCGCGCGGGATCGACTGGATTGCGCCGCGCAGGATTTCGGCCTGATAGGCGGCCGTGTTCACGGTGAACGTCAGCAGCGCGCAGTAGAACGGCTCGCGGAAGAACCACCACAGCCCGACATCCTGCCAGAACAGCCGGAACTGGCCGAGGCCGTAATAGACCAGGAAGAGCTGGCACAGCAGCGGCGTGCCGCGGAAGAAGGTGGTGTAGCCGTTGATTGCGGCCTTGGCCCAGCGCGGCCCGTAAAGCCGTGCGATGGCGAGCCCGAGTGCCAGCGCAAAGCCGATCGCGACCGAGATTATGACCAGCTCGAAGGTCACCCACAGGCCGCTCGCCATCCGGCAGCCGTAGTTCTGGAAAACCTCGCTGCCGAGCAGGTAGCCCGGATACTCGCACCAGCTCATCGCGTTGCTCCACCGAAGGCAGCAAAGCCGCGATTGGCGCGAATCTCGAGACGCCCGACACCCCAGGCCGAGATCAGCGAGAAGAACAGGTAGATCAGCATCGCCGCACCGAAGAACAGGAACGGTTCCTTGGTCGCGACATTGGCGCGGGTGGTGATGAACATGATGTCGGGCAAGGTGATGACCGAGACCAGCGAGGTCTCCTTCAGCAGCACCATCCAGTTATTGCCCAAGCCGGGCAGCGCCACTCGGATGAGTTGGGGGAACACCACGAGGCGGAAGGCTTGCCCCTTGCTCAGGCCGAGCGCGGCGGCGGCCTCGCGCTGGCCCTTCTGGATCGAGTTGAGGGCGCCGACCCAGACCTCGCTGGAGAAGGCGGAGAGCACCACGCCGAGCGCCACCATACCGGCGACGAAGGGTGGCATGCTGAAATTGCCGGGCAGGCCGAGCGAGACCCAGGCCTTCTGCAGCACGATTTGGATGCCGAAATAGATGATGTAGAGCGTCAGAAGCTCAGGCACGCCGCGGAACACGGTGGTGTAGACCGTGGCCAGCCAGCGCAGAACGATGTTCTCCGAACGCTTGCCGAGCGCGACGATCAGGCCGAGCAGCAGGCCGAAAGGCAGGGTTGCCAGCGCGATGGCGATGGTGATCCCGGCGCCCTGGAGCAGGGCGAGGCCCCAGCCGCCGTCGCCGAAACCGAGCAGTGCGAGTTTGTCGAACATGAATAAGCCGGCGAGGGGAGGGAAATGGACCACCGCCGGCGCGCAAGGCACGCCGACGGGGTTCGGTCAGCCGGCTATTGTCACAGGATAGGGAACTTGAACCACTTGTCCTGGATCTTCTTGTGCGAGCCGTCGGCGATCGATTCGGCGATCGCCTTGTCCCACATCGCCTTCAGTTCAACATCGGCCTTGCGCACCGCGCCGGCCGTGCCGGGGCCATGGATCGTCGCGTCGCGCGGCACATCGGCCGCCTTCTTGCAGCAATCCTTGCCCTTGTTGTTGAGGAAGTCCTCAAGCGAGAGCGAGTCGGCGATGATGTAGTCGAGCCGCCCATTGGCCAGGTCGAGATTCGCCTCTTCCTGGGTCGGATACAGGCGGATGGTCGAATCCTTGTAGAACTTCTCGAGGAAGTTGGCGTGGATGGTCGAGCCCTGCGTTCCGATGGCCTTGCCCTTCAGCGCAGCCGGCGAGATGTCGGTTCCAGCCGACTTGCCGCTGATCGCCCAGATCGGGGTCTTGGTATAGACCGCGGTGAAGTCGACCTGCTTCTTGCGCTCATCGGTGGCGTTCATGCCGGCGATGATGATGTCGTATTTATTGGCGAGCAGCGCCGGGATGATGCCGTCCCAGTCCTGGACCACCCAGGTGCATTTCACCTTCATCTTCTCGCAAAGCATGTTGGCGTAGTCGATCTCGAAGCCTTCGAGTTCTTTCTTGGCGTTGAGATTGTTGAAGGGGGGATAGGCGCCTTCGGTGCCGATCCGGATCTCCTTCCACTCCTTTGCCTGGGCCAGGACGCCAGTGGCGCCGGCAGCCGTCAGCACAGCGGCGGCGATCAATCGAACGAAACCTTTCATGGTACCTCCCACAGGTTTGACCGGCCGGGCGTTTCGAGTTCCCGTGTCCGGCTTGTGCTTACAGATTGTGCGATCCTGTGCCCTGCCCGCAAGTGGGGGCATGCAGCTTTTCTGAGCGAAGCCGCTTAAAGGGCAGGCAGCACAAATCACTGATTTTATTGATTGTTTATGCCCCGGTCTGATTCCGCGCGGATTGTGCCTGCGCGCTTTGACACCGTGCTCAGGCCGCGCTGGCCCTGCGTTGTCCGCCAAACGCGGCAAAGACTGCCTCGCAGCGGTCGAGTCCCCAGTCCAGTTCCGCCCGGCTGATCGTCAGCGGCGGGGCGAATCGGATGACCGTCTCATGGGTTTCCTTGGTCAGCACGCCGGCGCTGGCCAGTGCCTTGACGAGCGCCTTGGCGGAGCCCGCCGCCGGATCGATATCGACGCCGATCCACAGACCGGCTCCCCGGACGTCCCGCGCGATACCGCGGGTCATCGCGGCAAGGCGCTGCTTCATGTGAGCGCCCTGTTCGGCGGAGCGCTGCACCAGCCGCTCTTCCTCGATGATCTTGAGCGACTCCAGCCCGATCGCGGCGGCGAGCGCGTTACCGCCGAAGGTCGAGCCATGCGAGCCGGGCTCGAACAGGCGCATGACATCGCGAGAGGCAAGGAAGGCCGAGACGGGATAGACACCGCCGCCAAGCGCCTTTCCGACAATCAGGCCGTCCGCCCGGATGCCTTCATGCTGATGCGCGAACCAGCGCCCGGTGCGTCCGAGCCCGGACTGGATCTCGTCAAGGATCAGCAGGACGTTGTGGCGGTCGCAGAGTTCGCGCAGCCGCTTGAGATAGCCCGCCGGCGGCATGACGATGCCCGCCTCTCCCTGGATCGGCTCGATCATGATGGCGGCGGTGCGGGGCGTTATCGCCGCCTCGACGGCCGCGGAATCACCGAAGGGCACCGTCACGAAGCCCGGTGCGAAGGGGCCGAAACCGTCGCGATAGCTGTCCTCGGAGGAGAAGCCGACGATCGTCGTGGTGCGCCCGTGGAAATTGCCCGCGGCGACGATGATCTCGGCCTGATCCCTGGCGATACCCTTGACCCGGTAGCCCCAGCGCCGTGCCGCCTTGATCGCCGTCTCGACCGCTTCGGCGCCGGTGTTCATCGGCAGCGCCATGTCCTGGCCCGACACGGCGCAGAGCTTTTCGAGGAAGGGGCCGAGCGGTTCGCAGTGGAAGGCCCGGCTGGTCACCGCGAGCTTGCGCGCCTGTTCGCTCAGGACCTTGAGAATGCGCGGGTGACCGTGGCCCAGGCTGACGGCCGAATAGCCGCTCATCATGTCGAGCCGCTTCACCCCGGAGGTATCGGTCAGCCAGACGCCCTCGCCATGTGAGAGCATGATCGGTAGTGGCGCGTAGTTGGCGGCACAGACCTGCTGCTCGAGCGCGATTGCATCCATGGTCGTTCTCCCTCGTTCCAATGAGGTTAAATCTGCCGAGACGACCGGTTAGTGTTGGAATCAGCTCCATCGGCGGCCGATTCTGTCGAGTGGGCGACAGAATCGGACACGCCAGTGTCGGACGGACGTGGCTAGGCCGTGCCGCGGCGCGCGATCGGTATCACGAGATAGACCATGCCGAGCACCATGGGGGGCACGGCCAGCGCGGTAACCGACCAGGTCGACCAGCCGGCCGTTAGCGGAGCGAGCAGAGTCAGCAGGGCGTTGATCAGCAGATAAGCGCCCACCATGAGCGTACCCAGGAAGCGGAGCCTGCCGAGGACGGCGGGAAGGGATGGCGATCGAGGCATGATCTTCTCCAAAACGAAACGTACCGTTTCGATTAATTGATAAACACGATCCGTTTCGTTATGCAAGAGGGCGGATGGCATAAGGAGCTGCGTCGTCACTCATGAGCGGAAACGATCAGCCTGCACCACGCCGCGCCTCGATTGGAGCCAGGCGCAGCCCGGCCTCAGAGGCTGCGATTCTCGCCGCGGCCCGGGACGTGCTGGCCGAAGCTGGTTATGCGGGTTTCTCGATCGACGCCGTCTCCCGGCGCGCCGGCGCCGGCAAGCCGACGATCTATCGGTGGTGGAAGACGCGCGCAGATCTGCTCATGGACGTCTATGACGCCGAGAAGGCGGCAATGCTGACGCAGCCGATGACCGGGGACCTAACGGGTGATCTGGTCGCCTATACCGAGGGGCTCTGGGACTTTTGGTCGGCGACACCCTCAGGCCGGACCTTTCGCGCCCTTATCGCCGAAGCGCAATCGAACAGCGCCGCTCTCGATGCCCTGCGCCTGAAATTCCTGCCGAAGCGGACGCTCCATCTGAGCAAGCTCTTCACCGCTGCGGCCGGGCGAGGCGAGATTGCCGAAAGCGAGATCGAGACGCGGCTCGCGCTCTATATCGGCTTCAACTGGTACCATGTCCTGACCGACCGCCTCGACGAGGGGCGGGCGGCAATTCCTGTAGCCATGGGCCTGATCGCAGCGCCAGTGTCCCGCTGACGGGACGCTGGGCGGGGCTTGTCGGAGACGCTATTCGCCCGGGACGAGCGCTGCCCTGCCTGCCTTGCTCATCTGCATGTCCCACAGCGTCAGCAGCCAGATCGCGAAGCCGCCAAGCGCGAGCGCGCTGCCGACCCAGCCCGTCGAGGTCCAGCCATAGCCGGAGGCGATCGCCATGCCTGCGAGCAGGGGCCCCAGCGCATTGGCGAGGTTGAAGGCGCTGTGGTTCAGCGCGGCGGCGAGAGTTTGCGCGTCCTCCGCGACATCCATCAGCCGGGTTTGCAGAGGCGTGCCAAGGCCGCCGCCGCAGCCGATCATGAAGACCACGATCGAGACGGTCCAGATATTGCCGGCGGCGAGCGGGAACAGGGCGAGCGAAGCGGCGCTCCAGAGCAGGATGCCTCCGACCGATGGCATCAGGGCCCGGTCGGCCGCCCAGGCACTGACGAGCGTGCCCACGGTCATGCCGAGCCCGAAGATGGCAAGCACGACAGGCACCATGCCGGGCGCGACATGCGTGACCTCCATGAGTGTCGAGGCGACATAGGTGTAGACCGCGAACATGCCGCCGAAACCGATCGCGCCGATCGCTAGGGTCAGCCAGACCTGCCGGTGCCGAAGCGCGCCGAGTTCGCGCAGCGGGCTTGCCCCGGGCTGCGGCCTGTCCTTCGGCGCGAAGGCCGCGACCAGAATGACGGTCAGGAGAGCCAGCGCCGCAACCACGCCAAAGCCCCAGCGCCAGCCGAGCGCGAGGCCCAGCCAGTTGGCGAGAGGCACGCCGAGAATGGTGGAGATCGTCAGCCCCAGCATGACGCGGGCGACCGCCTGCGACCGCCGGTTCGTCGGCACCAGCGAGGCGGCGACCAGAGCTGCGACGCCGAAATAGGCGCCATGCGGCAGGCCGCTGAGAAAGCGGAAGACGAGCATCCAGCCATAGGTGGGAGCAAGCGCGCTCAAGCCGTTGGTGATGGCGAAGGCTGCCATCAGCCCGATCAGCAGGGTCCGCCGCGAGAGTTTTGCCGCGAGCACTGCAATGACGGGGGCGCCGGCGACGACGCCGAGCGCATAGGCGCTGATCACATGCCCGGCGGTCGGTCCATCGACGCCGAGGCCGACCGAGAAATAGGGCAGCAGGCTCATGACCGCGAATTCGGCCGTCCCGATGGCGAAGCCACCCATCGCCAGTGCGAACAGAACAAGGCTGGTGCGTTGTGCCGGTGTGGCAAGCGATCCTGCTGGGCGCGCGACAGCCGCTCCCGTGCTGGAGGAGGTCATGGATTTCGTCCGGATGATGAAGGCGTGATGCTGCGGCGCGATGTTCGCGCTGCGCTGCAACATATTGTCTCCGGCATGCGCTTGGCGCAAGGGCCTAACGGCCCGATCGCGCGTGGGGCAGGGCGCCATGAGCGCAGGGCATGGCGCCCGCCGCGCTGCTTACTGCTCCGCCAGAGGGTATCCGTCGAAGTCCTTCAGCGCCTTCAGTGCGAAGGTGGTGGCGATCTTGGCCACGCCGAGCTGCGCATCGGCCAGCCAGGTCCCCGTCAGTTCCTCATATTCCGCCAGTGAATCCGCGACGATTCGGGCAAGATAATCCGCCTCGCCGCTGACCACCTGGACCTCGACCACGTCAGGGCAGGCCCTCAAGACCTTCTCGACCCGTTCGCGCCGCCCGACCGAGTGGTCGCGCAGCGAGATTTGCGCGAAGGCGACGATGGCATGGCCCGCGATCTCCGGCGACAGCCTCGCGCCATAGCCGAGGATCAGCCCCGAGGCTTCGAGCTTGCGCACGCGCTCGAGGCAGGGGCGGGCGGACAGGCCGACCCGCTCCGAGAGCGCCTGATTGGTGATGCGGCCCTCCGCGCGCAGGATCGTGACGATCCTGCGGTCGATCGCGTCGAGCTGGACGGCCTTGCGCTTCACGGCCTGCCCTTGCCGGCAGCGCGCGCCTCGGCGATCAGGCAGAGTTCGGCGAACAGGACCTGCGCCGCGCATTGGGCCGTGTTCGAGGTCGCGTCATATTGCGGTGCGACTTCGACGACATCGGCCGCGACGATATCGCGGCCCTTGAGGCCGCGCAGGATCGCAAGCGCCTCGCGCGGCGTCAGCCCGCCGACCTCGGGCGTGCCGGTGCCGGGCGCGAAGGCCGGGTCGAGCGAATCGACATCGAAGGAGACATAGGTCGGCCCGTCCCCGATCACGGCGAGCGCCTTTGCGATCACCGCATCGAGCCCCATGCGGTCGACCTCATCGGCATGGATCACGGTCATGCCGGACTCGTAGGAGAACTCCCAGAGATACTCGGCACCGCCGCGGATGCCGATCTGGATGACGCGTTCGGGATCGAGTACGCCATCGAGCACGGCCTGCCGGAACGGCCCGCCATGATGGAATTTCGAGCCTTCATAGGGCCCGGACGTGTCGCAATGCGCGTCGATATGAACCATGCCGACCGGGCGTTTCTCGCCGACGGCCTTGAGGATCGGATAGGTGATCGAATGGTCGCCACCGACCGCAAGCGTCGAGACGCCGGCCTTCACGATCGTCTTGAAGGTCGCTTCGATATCCTCGTGGCAGCTCTCGAGCGAATAGCGCGAGCGGAAGGGCACATCGCCGATATCGGCAACCTTGAGCTGGCCGAAGGGCGCCATGCCGGTGACGTGATCCATCGGCCCCATGCGCTCGACGGCGCGGACCGCGCGCGGCCCCAGCCGCGTGCCGGCGCGGTTCGTGACGCCGAGATCCATCGGCAGGCCAATGATCGCGACGTCGAGCCCGCCGAGATTGGGCTTGCTCAGCGCATCGGGCTGGTAGGGTGCGCTGATGAAGGTCGCAACGTCGGAGAAAGGCCATTTCCGACGGTCGCCCTTGAACTGGTCGGCGGCGACCTTGGCGAAGCGCGGGTCGTGGATGTCGCCCCCGCTCGCGCCGGCATAACGGGCTCTCAGCCTGGCGAGTTTGTCCTGATCCATGTCGCGTCTCTCATCAATTTGTCTGCATTGGGCGATCGGAGGTTGACCGGGCCCCGCGAAAGTACCATGCGCTTCGTGTGCAGCCGTGCCATGCCTTAAGCGCAATTGTCGAGGCGTCTGGGTTGGTTGACGGTGATGCGATGTTTGGGGAGAGCTGCGCAAATTTTGTGCAGGCATGGATCGGCGGCAGGAATGAAAGTTTGGATCAACCAAACGTGCCCGCAAGATCGACTGCGCACCGAGCGATAATGATCCTTGAAACTTCGCCGCAACGGGGCCGAACCCGCCTGCGCGTCGCAAAGTCGAAATCCGAGGAGATGTCCATAATGAAGCGTCGTCAATTTATCCAGGCCGCCACTGCAGGCGCTGCGGCCTCCGCTGTCGCCATGCCGGCCGTTGCGCAGTCGAATCCGGAAGTGAAATGGCGCCTTGCGTCGAGCTTCCCGAAGTCCCTCGACACGATCTATGCCGGCGCCGAGATCATGGCCAAGATGGTCTCCGAGCTGACCGACGGCAAGTTCCAGATTCAGGTCTTCGCGGCGGGCGAAATCGTTCCCGGCCTGCAGGCTGCGGATGCCGTCACCAACGGCACGATCGAGATGGCGCACACCGTCTCGTATTACTATGTCGGCAAGGATCCGACCTTCGCGATTGCCGCATCGGTGCCGTTCGGTCTCAACGCCCGCATGCAGAATGCCTGGCTCTATCAGAACGGCGGCAATGAGCTGTTCAACGAGTTCTTCAAGAAGTTCAACATCTACGGTCTGCCCTGCGGCAATACCGGCGCGCAGATGGGCGGCTGGTTCCGCAAGGAGTTCAAGACCGTTGCCGATCTTCAGGGCCTGAAGATGCGCATCGGCGGCATCGCCGGCCAGGTTCTCGCCAAGCTCGGCGTCGTGCCGCAGCAGCTCGCCGGTGGCGACATCTATCCGGCGCTGGAAAAGGGCACGATCGACGGCGCCGAGTGGGTCGGCCCCTATGACGACGAGAAGCTCGGCTTCTCCAAGGTCGCGCCGTATTACTACTACCCGGGCTTCTGGGAAGGCGGACCGACGGTCCATGCCTTCGTCAACCTGGAGAAGTGGAACGCGCTTCCCAAGGCCTACCAGGCTGCCCTGACCGCCGCCTGCACCTATGCCAATACGCAGATGGCTGCACGGTATGATGTCGTTAACCCGCCGGCGCTGAAGCGCCTGGTCGGCGCCGGCACGCAGCTGCGCCCGTTCTCGCAGGAGATCCTCGAAGCCAGCCTCAAGGCCTCGAACGAACTCTATGCCGAGATCTCGGCCAAGAACCCGGACTTCAAGAAGGCCATCGATACGATGACGGCCTTCCGCTCCGACCAGTATCTCTGGTGGCAGGTCGCGGAGCTCACCTTCGACGTCTTCCAGGTGCGTTCGCGCGCGCGCTGATTCAGCGACATACGGCCGAGATCTTCTCGGTCGAGAACAACGCGAAAGCCCGGCGCAAGCCGGGCTTTTTCTTTGTTCGTCCTTGCGACATCGGATTTCCCTTGAGGCGAGGCCAGTTCGCCTTGTTTGACAGAACTTGGTTTCCCCTGCGGTGAAAAAACTATCCTGCAAAAAATGCATGGGGGGCATGCTTTCCACTTGCGTGGATTACAGGACCTGCTTTTCTGGAGCGCGCGCGCAAAGCCGGATCAACCGGTGCCGCTGAACGTCTCTGAGGGGAGAAAAATCCAGATGAAGCGTCGCCACTTCTTGAAGGTTGCCGGGGCGGGGGCTGCCGCTGGCGCCATTGCCAGCCCGGCCATCGCCCAGCCCATGCCTGAACTGAAATGGCGAGTGACCTCGTCATTTCCGAAGTCCCTCGACACGATCTACGGCGCTTCCGAGATCCTCTCGAAGGCCGTGTCGGAGGCGACCGACGGGAATTTCCAGATCCAGGTCTTCGCCGCCGGCGAAATCGTTCCCGGCCTGCAGGCGGCCGATGCGGTCACCAACGGCACCGTCGAGATGTGCCACACTGCCTCCTATTACTATGTCGGCAAGGATCCGACCTTCGCCTTCGGCACCGCGGTGCCGTTCGGCCTCAATGCGCGCCAGCAGAACGCCTGGTTCTACCATGGTGGCGGCAATGAATTGCTCAACGAATTCTACAAGAAGCACAATATCTACGCAGTGCCCGGCGGTAATACCGGCTGCCAGATGGGCGGTTGGTTTCGCAAGGAGATCAAGACCGTTGCCGATATGCAGGGCGTGAAGATGCGCATCGGCGGCTTCGCCGGGCAGGTCATGAGCAAGCTCGGTGTCGTGCCGCAACAGATCGCCGGTGGCGACATCTACCCGGCGCTGGAAAAGGGCACGATCGATGCGGCCGAATGGGTCGGGCCGGCCGATGACGAGAAACTCGGATTCAACAAGGTTGCGCCGTTCTATTACTATCCGGGCTGGTGGGAAGGCGGCGCTGCGCTGCATTTCTTCATCAACCAGGCGAAATGGGAATCTCTGCCCAAGGTCTACAAATCGGTGCTGACCACGGCGGCGGCACTGGCGAATGTCGACATGCAGGCCAAATACGATGCCAGGAATCCAGCCGCCCTGAAGCGTCTCGTCGGCGCCGGTGCGCAATTGCGACCGTTCTCGCAGGAGATCATGGAAGCCTGCCTCAAGGCATCCAAGGAGGTCTATGCCGAGACATCGGCCAAGAATCCCGACTTCAAGAAGGTCTATGAGGCGATGTCGGCCTTCCGCGGTGACGAATATCTCTGGTTCCAGATTGCCGAATACAGCTTCGACAATTTCCTGATCCGCGCGCGCGCGGCCAACCAGCTCTGAAAAGAGCGACCCACCGGGAAACCGGCGAACTCGATCCCTGTCGGACCCCGGCCGTGAGGCCGGGGTTTTTCGCGTGCGCTGGGCAGGCCGAGGGGTGGCCGCCGGCCATTGCTTTGCCGCGCTTGCGGGCTAGAGTCACGGTTCGTCACGCCCTGCGCGCCGCTTGCGCATCTGTTCGGGAAGTCTTGCGAATGCCGCGTCTGATTGTCGGTCTGCTCGCTATGTTTGTTGCAACGGCTCCCGCCGCGGCTCAGTCGATCGGCCAGCCCATCCCCGGTCGTGGCGCCCCGGCTGGCAAGCTGCCTGCCCCCAATCTGGACAAGGCGACGCGCCCCTGCCCGGAATACGGCCCGGGCTATGTCAGGGTCGACGGCGCCTCCTTCTGCGTGCGTGCGGGCGGCTCGGTTCGGGCCGAGTTCGGCAAGCGCTCCGACAATCGCTATGGCTCTGCGGTCGGTGCCACGGCCCAGCTCGAGGCGCGTGGCGAGTCCACTCTCGGGCCGGTGCGTGCGATCGTCCGTGGCAAGGTTCAGTCCGATCGGGGCTTGCTGGGCGACAGCTTCTATCGCTGATCCCAAGGGCTACCGTGCAGACGTGAAAAAGGCGGGGAAACGCTCCCCGCCTTTTCTGTTTCCGGTGCCCGGCGCCTATTTGAGATTGAGCGTCGGTGGGGCGTTGAGGTCGAGGCCCGGCATGCCGCCGCTGCCGCCCAGCCCCGGGATCTGGATCGAGTCGAATTGCTTGTCGATCGCCTTCTGGTCGAGCTGAATGGCCGACGCCTTGTAGTGCATCACCATCTTCGGGAAGATGATGACGAGTGCCACCATGATGCACTGGATCACCACGAAGGGCACAGCGCCCCAATAGATCTGGCCGGTGGTGACGGGGTCCATCTGCAGGCCCGTGACCTTGTCCTTGTAGCGGTGCTTGGGTGCGACTGAACGCAGGAAGAACAGCGCGAAGCCGAAGGGCGGGTGCATGAAGCTCGTCTGCATGTTCACGCCCAGGATGACGCCGAACCAGATCAGGTCGATGCCGAGCTTTTCGGCCGCAGGGCCGAGCAGCGGCACCACGATGAAGGCCAGCTCGAAGAAATCGAGGAAGAAGGCCAGCAGGAAGACCATCACGTTGACGACGATCAGGAAGCCCGTCGCGCCGCCGGGCAGCCCGACCAGCAGATGCTCGACCCAGACATGGCCGTTGACGCCGTAGAAGGTCAGCGAGAACACGCGCGCGCCGACCAGGATGAACAGCACGAAGGCCGAGAGCTTGGCCGTCGACTCCGTCGCCTGCTTCAGCAACTCGAAGGAGAGGCGGCGCTTGCTGAAGGCGAGCAGGATCGCGCCCGCCGCGCCCATCGCGCCGCCTTCGGTCGGAGTCGCGACACCGATGAAGATCGTGCCGAGCACGAGGAAGATCAGCGCCAGCGGCGGCACCATCACGAAGATGACCTGCTCGGTCATGCGCGACAGCAGCTTGAGGCCCAGCATCTTGTTGATCAGTGCGATGACCAGCGAGACGCCAACCATGATCGACATCGTCAGCACGACGAAATCGGCGCCGGCATCGACCTTGGTATAGAGTTTCATATAGGCGTAGGCGACGCAGAAGGAGAGGATCGCGACGACCAGCAGCGAGAACCGGCGCGTCTTGCCGTCGGCATCGCGCAGGGTCTGCGCTTCCGGTGGCAGGCCGGGCGCGCGCTTGGGATAGACGATGGTGACGAGGAAGACGTAGCCGGCGTAAAGCCCGGCGAGGACGAGGCCTGGAATGAAGGCGCCCTCATACATGTCGCCGACGGAGCGGCCGAGCTGGTCGGCGAGCACGATCAGAACCAGTGAAGGCGGGATGATCTGCGCCAGCGTTCCAGACGCCGCGATTACGCCCGAGGCGAGCCGGCGGTCATAGCCGTAGCGCAGCATGATCGGCAGCGAAATCAGGCCCATCGAGATGACGGAGGCGGCAACGACGCCGGTCGTGGCGGCGAGCAGGGCGCCGACGAAGATCACGGCATAGGCGAGGCCGCCGCGGACGGGGCCGAAGAGCTGGCCGATCGTGTCGAGCAGGTCTTCCGCCATGCCCGAGCGCTCGAGCACCAATCCCATGAAGGTGAAGAAGGGAATGGCGAGCAGCACGTCGTTGTTCATCGTGCCGTAGATGCGTTCCGGCAGCGCCTGCAGGAAGTTCTCCTGGAACATGCCGAGGTCGATGCCGATCAGCGCGAAAAGCAGACCGTTGGCGGCAAGCGCGAAGGCGACGGGATAGCCCAGCAGGAGAAAGAGCACCAGGGCGGCGAACATCACCGGCGCCATGTTGACGCGCAGAAAATCGCCGATCCCCGCGGCATGGGCATCACCCATATGCAGGCTGAAGAAGGCGGTGAGGGTGAGCGCGAGCAAAAGCCCGGCGGCGCGCGCGAAGCGGGAGGCGATCATCGGCGATTTCCGGTCTGCGTCTGGGTTGCTCACGAAGCCAGGCCCTGGGCCTTGGCTTGATCCAGCAGGCGTTGCGCTTCTGCTTCCGCAGCGGCCGCATGTCCCCGCAACGTCTCCTCGTCTTCCAGGAGGCCGCGCATGATCGCGATCTGCTTGATGACTTCCGAAATGCCCTGGCAGAACAGCATGAAGAAGCCGACGATCAGCAATCCCTTGGCGGGCCACTGGGGCAGGCCGCCGGCCGAGAGCGACTGCTCGTTGACCGCGTAGGAGCGCCAGAAGAACGGCCAGGAATGGTAGATCATCAGCGCGCAGAACGGCAGCAGGAAGAGGAGATGACCGAGAAGGTCGATCCATTGCTGAACGCGCTTCGGCAGCTGGCTGTTCAGGATGTCGATGCGGATATGCTCCTTCACCTGCAGCGTCCAGGATGCGCACATCAGGAAGACGGCGCCGAACAGCATCCATTGCAGCTCGAGCCAGGCATTCGACGACATGTTGAAGATCTTGCGCACGATCGCGTTGACCGTGGCGACAATGACGGCCAGCAGGATCAGCCAGGCAACTTTCTTGCCGATCTGACTGTTGATCGCGTCGATGATGCGGCTGACCTTGAGAAGTCCCTGCACACCCGCTCTCCCAGATTTTGAATGCACGCGGCGCATGAGGGCCATGTCGCGCTGGTTATGCGGTGGTTATACGAAGGCCTGGGGCAGCACAAGATTACGCAGGGCGACGGGCTGGGGATCGGCCGTGTCGCCGGAAGCCGCTGAAACGCAAGGAAAATAGGCCGATCGCCATCATCAGCCACATCGTGGCGATCAGGGACTGCGGCCAAAGTATGACAAGCCAGCTGATCACGATCGTGGCCAAGGCACCGACCCCGAGCTGGATGGCTCCCATCAGACCGGCTGCGGAGCCGGCTAGCTCGGGTTTGGCGGACAGTGCCGCGGCTGCCGCACCGGGAATCGTCAAGCCATTGCCGGCCGATCTGATCGCCAGCGGCAGGAAGAGGGTGAGCGGTGTCCAGTAGTCGCTCATCGCGAAGACCATCGCGACGCTCATCATCACCACAGAGATGATCAGGCCAAGTCGCACCAGGGGGGCGGCTCCGCGCCTGACCGCGAGCCGCGACATCGCGAAGTTCCCGACCATGTAGCCGAACGCGCTCAGGATGAAGTAGGCGCCATAGACATCCGAGCCCCGGCCCATCGTCTCGACGACGATGAAGGGGGCGCCGGCGACGAAGGCGAAGAACGCGGCCGATGTCATCGAAAGCGCGATGACGTTGACGATGAACTCCCGGTCGAGCGCAAGGACCGGGAAGGAACGGAAGACGCCGAGCAGCGATGTCCTGATGCCGACATTCGGAGCGGTTTCCGGCAATCGGGCCGCCGTCAGCAGGAGAACGAGCACGCCGGCTGCGGTCATCGCCCAGAAGATCATCCGCCAGCCGAACCAGGTTTCGATATGGCCGCCGAGATAGGGTGCGATCATCGGCGCCACCACCATGACCATGGTGACGCTGGCGATCTGGCTCGCTGCCTCGTCGCGATGGGCGCTGTCGCGGATAATGGCTCGGGCCAGCGCGAAGGTCGTACCGGCACCAGCGCCCTCCAGCACGCGCGCCGCCAGCAGGACTTCCGTGGTGGGGGCTAATGCTCCGAGAATCGAGCCGAGAATGAGCGATGATCCCGGCATTGACGCAAGGGCGCCGTCCGAAGCGGTCGGAGAGCGGGCCGATCAGCAACTGGATCAGCGCGACCGAGACGAGATACAGCGTCAGCGTGAGCTGGATCGTTGCGTAGTTCGTGCCGAAATGGCGCGCCACGGCCGGTGTCGCAGGCGCGAGAAGGTTGAGGGCGATCGGCTGCAGGGCCGAGATAGCGACCAGGACGAGCAGGGCGGGCTTCGCTGCGACAGGCTGGCCGCTCATGACGCCGGGCCACCCTCGATCTTCAGCTTGGCACTGGGAACGACGCGCTGGCGATGCAGGGTGTAGAGGCCGCTGCCGGCGATCAGCGCGATGCCGGTGACGGCCCAGGCGTCGGGAACCTCTCCCCAGAGCAGGAACCCGATCAGCACCGCGAAGGCGACGCCGGAATTGCGGTAGCCGGTGACGACCCCGACATCGGTGTTCCGGAAGGCGTTGACGATGCAGAAGCTGCCAAGCGAAACCAGCACGGCCGCGCCGCCGACATAGACGGTCTCGATCCGGTGGACGGGCACCCAGGTTTCGAAGAAGCCGAGCGTGACTGCGAACAGTCCGACGATGATTGTTGCGGTGAGCGAGATCACTGTCGAAGGGACGTGGTTGCCGATCCTGCGGGTGACGAGATCACGGATCGCGGCCAATGTGGCGCTGGCGAGGGCCGTGATCGCGGCGATGTTCATATGCTCGGGCGTCGGGCGGATCACCACCAGCACGCCTATGAAGCCGACCATGACGGCGAGTGTCCGGCGCCAGCCGACCTTCTCGATGCCGAGCGCCACCGCGAGCACGAGGATGATGAGCGGGGAGGCCATCAGGATGGCGGTGATATTCCCGAGCGGGAGCTTGGCCAGCGACCAGATGAAGATCAGGGCGATCGCGGCCTCGATCATCCCACGGAGCAGAACGAGCGGCCTGAACATTTCGCCGAGCTTGCGCGCCTCGCCCATGAACCAGACCATGGCCAGCGCCGTCGTCACCGCAAAGACGGCCCGAAGAGCGATCGCCTGCCCGACGGGGTAGGCTTCGCGTGCGAGCTTCATGAGCGCGTCGTTGCAGGTGAAGAGCAGCATCGCCAGCAGCATGGCGATGATTCCACGACGGTTTTCGGCTGAACTGGCCAAGGCAAGGTCCTGGTGGCGTCGGGAGGCCCTCGCGCAGAACGCTGCGCCGGGGCTCGCGGCGGCTCACGCTTGCGGAAAGCGGCTGAGCGAGAAGGGTTTGAGATCGAAAGCGGATTGGCCGGTGGTGGAGAGATCGGCGAGGATTTCGCCGATGGCGCTGGCGAATTTGTAGCCGTGGCCGGAACAGGCGGATGCAAATACGGCCTGCGGAACGCCCGGCACGGCGTCGATCACGAAATCCTCGTCGGGCGTCACGGTGTAGACGCAGCCCTTCAGGCTGAGTGGCTCTCCGGCCGCATCGGGCAGGTAGCGAGCCAGGCAATCGCGGATCAGTGCTACCTGGCGCGGGCTCGGAGTGCGGTCCGGCTCGCGCGGATCCATCGGCTCGCGCCCGAAATGCGGGCCGCCGAGCTTGAAACCGGGATGCTCGTAGAGTGGAAAGCCGTAGAAGGTGCCTTCCTCGACACTGAGAATGAAGACGGGGAAGGCCCCCGGACGATACAGCTCCGGCCGCCGCGTCGTGAACCAGCCGATGGCCTGCCGCACGGTCGAGACATTCGCGGCCAGTGCCGGGACCGCGTCGGCGATCCAACCGCCCGACGTGATCACCAGCCGGCCAGCGGAGTAGGTGCCGCGCTCGGTGCGCACGACCACGCCGCCTTGCGCGGTCGGCGCCCAGTCGAGCAGCGGCTCATTGGTCCGAATTTCGGCGCCGCGGGATTGGGCGAGGCCGACATGGGCATAGATCGCCTTCTCTGAGGCGACGAACCCACCATCGGGCTGCCAGAGACCGACATGTCCCGCCGGCAGCTGAAAGCCAGGGAAACGGCGCGCGATCTCAGGGCCTGAGAGCACCTCATGAGTCAACCCGTGGTCAAGACAGGAGCGCAGCGACGACTCGACCGGACCGGCGCCTTCGGGGGCGAGATCGAGCGAACCGGTGACGTGCAGCAACTGCATGCCCGCTTCCGCGCCGGTCTCGGACCAGAGCTGATGTGCGCGCCGGACGATCGGCACGTAATGCGAGCCTTCGAAATAGGCGAGGCGGATGATCCGCGTCATGCCATGTGACGAGCCCATCGCATGGCCGAGGTCGAAGCGCTCGAGGCCAAGGACCTTCAGTCCGCGCCGCGCGAGATGCCAGCAGGCGGCAGAGCCCATGGCGCCGACACCGGCAACGATCACGTCGTAGCTATGACTTGTCATGGGCTGGCCTGGGGGTGGCGAGGCGGATGATCAGAGCTTTAGCGGTAGCCTTGCATGGGGTCCATGCCACTCCGGGGCGGCGAATCCCGCTCCCGGCGCATGGCCCTTCGCGAGACCGATCTCACGCTGCGGCAGGCCGGAGCTTCGGGAGAAGCTTTGTTAACGTTGCGCGACCATAAAGGTTCGACTTTGCGTTGTCCGGGATTGGCTGATGTTTCGCGAAACGGTCCGGCGCTGGTTGGGCACCCAAGACCGTGCCGTTGCAACCGGGCCTGTTGCCACTGCCGAGCCGATTTCGCCGGCAGAAGCGATCGAACTTCCCGATCCGCTCGACGATGCCTCGATCCGCGAAGCCGTCAATGCGCTCGAGCAGGATGTCGTTGCCGCCCTGCGGCGCCTCACCGGGCGCCTGTATGAGGCAGAGCATACGTCAAGCCAGGCCGAGGGAGGCTCGATCGGCATTCACAGGCGCACCAACGATCTGAGGCAGGCGGCCGAGACGGCCAGCATGAATTCGAGCGCGCTCGCGACCGCAACCCAGCAGGTCTCCGACGCGGCCGAGCAGGTCGGCAGCTCGATGAATGGCGCGCGCGACATGCTGGAGGCAGCGGCCATGCGCGCCGGCGAGGCGACGCAGATGATGACAGGCCTCGCCTCCGCCACGGTCGAGATCCGCAGCATTGTCGATTCCATCGCCGAGATCGCGCGCCAGACCAATCTGCTTGCCTTGAATGCGACCATCGAAGCGGCGCGCGCCGGTGAGGCCGGCCGCGGTTTCGGCGTGGTTGCCCAGGAAGTGAAGGCGCTCTCCATCGAGGTGCGCGACGCGGTCGACCATATCCGCAACCGTGTCGATCGGCTGACCCAGACGGCCCAGGGCTCGGCCGCGATCGTCAATGATGCGCTGCAAATGGTGCGGGACGTCAATCCGGTGATCGCGGCGATCGGCAGCGCCTCGCTCGAGCAGGCAGCCGCGGCCGCGGAGCTGTCGCGCAGCGCCGACGAGACGGCCCGCTTCATCGATACGGTTTCCCGGCAGGTCGGCGAGATCGACGAAATGGCCTTGGGTGCGGCGGCTCGCAGCGCCGAGTCGCGCGCCGCGATGTCGGATGGCGCGCGGCAGGCCGAAGGGCTGATGGGGCGCTTCGTGCCATTGCTGCGGCACACCGTCTTCGCCGACCGCCGTCAGCATGACAGGTTTCCGGCGGAATATCCGGTCGAGGGACGCTTCGGCGCCACGACCTTCAACGCGCAGACGATCGATCTCGGCCTGGGTGGAACGCTGCTGCTCGCCCAGTCCGATCCCGGCATCCGCGCCGGTACAGGCGGGACGATCACCATCGGTGGCTTGCCGCCTTTGGCGTGCCGCCTGATGGCGTCGAGCCAGCTCGGCCTGCATGTCGCCTTCGGCGAAGCGACCGTCAGGGAGCATGAGCCCCTGCGCCGTCTGCTCGACGAGCTCGAAGAATCCTATCGGCCGCTGATCGAGCGCGCACAGCTCTTCGCGGGCCGCCTCGGCACGCTCTTCGAGCAGGCGCTGCGCGACGGGAAACTGTCGGAAGCCCAGCTTTTTGACGTCAACTATCTGCCCGTGCCGGAGACCGAGCCGCAGCAATACACCAACAGCGCTTTGCCGGCCCTGGAGGCCCTGTTGCCGCCGGCGCTCGCCGAGGAACTGGCCAGCGATCAGCGGCTCGTCTTTGCCCTGCCCATTGATCGCAACGGCTATATTCCGGTGCACCATCCCGAATTCGCCCATCCGCAGCGCAAGGGTGATCCTGCCTGGAACGCGCCGCATAGCCGTAACCGCCGCATGTTCCATGATCGCGCCGGCATCATGTCGGCCCGTTCCGTGCGCCCCTTCCTCGTCCAGTCCTACCGGCGCGACATGGGCGACGTCACCCAGCTCATGCGCGAGGTCGATGCGCCGCTCCGCGTGAATGGCCGCCATTGGGGCGGTGTGCGGATGGCCTACCGGATGTAGGAGGCCAGGGCGCCTGCGCGACGGGCCCGGGCCATGAAGGAGTGGCTGGTTCCCTCCGCGTGCTCGTCCTTGCGCCGGGCAGCGGCATCGTAGAAAGAGCTCGGCCCTGAATGGAAGAGCACTGGCATGCCGCCACCCATCAAAGTCGAATTGCACCCCCATGATCCCAATTGGTCCGATCTCGCCGGGCGCGAGGCACAACGTCTCGCGGAGGCGATCGGGCCATGCTTGCTCATCGTTCATCACGTCGGTTCGACGGCGATCCCGGCCATTCACGCCAAGCCGATCCTGGACCTTCTGCCAGTGGTCGGGAGCCTGGCTGCGCTGGATGCGCGGCAAGGCGAGCTGGAAGCGCTCGGTTACGAATGGTGGGGAGAGCTTGGCTTGGCCGGCCGACGCTATCTTACGAAACCCGATACGGAGACGGGGCGCAGGCTCGTCCAGCTCCATTGCTATCCCGAAGGCTCCCCGGAGATCACGCGACACCTGGCGTTCCGCGATTATCTCCGCGCCCATCCCGACGTCGCAGAAGCCTATGATCGCGTGAAAGCGGATTGCCGCAGCCGGCACCCCGACGACTCCCATGCTTATGGCGACTGCAAGGACGCGTGGATCAGGCAGGCGGAGGCAGACGCTCTCGCGTGGTATCAACGCCGCTCAGCGCCGGGACGTCTGTGAGACCGGCCGGCGTGAGCCGACCCGCCGACCTGAGCAATGAGGCTCCCTAGAAGCTGGCCCGGGCAGGGCGCATCCGAATCCAAAAGCCGCGCCAGCCTATGGCTAACGTAACGTAAACATCAACGGGAAGCGGTCGATCCTTACCGGATGTCCATAGGTGATGCCGTTAGGTCACATAGCGCGCTTCTGCGATATCGTCGGCAGTCGCCAAGTCGCCTCGGGGCGGGCCATCGCCGACAGCTCCGCGAGCCTCGCAGATGGGGCTCTAGCCTCCCGTCACGCTCATATGGCGCCCGACGGCCGGGCGGGCGTGCCTGCGGTCGATGACGAAGTCGTGGCCCTTGGGCTTGCGCGAGATCGCCTCGTCCATGGCGCGGTAGAGCAGAGCATCGTCGCTGGAGGCGCGCACGGCGGCGCGCAGATCGGCGGCGTCCTCCTGGCCAAGGCACATATAGAGCGTGCCGGTGCAGGTCAGGCGCACCCGGTTGCAGCTTTCGCAGAAATTATGTGTCATCGGCGTGATGAAGCCGAGCAGTCCGCCGGTCTCGCGGACCCGGACATAGCGCGCTGGCCCGCCGGTGCGATAGGGGTCGTCGTCGAGCGTATAGCGATCCATCAGCCTCGCGCGGACGATCGAAAGCGGCAGGAACTGGTCGATGCGGCCAGGCTCGATCTCGCCGAGCGGCATCACCTCGATCAAGGTGAGATCCATGCCGAGCCCATGGGCCCATTGCATCAGGCCCTCGATCTCATCTTCATTGACGCCCTTCAGCGCCACCGCATTGATCTTGACTCTGAGCCCGGCCGCCCGCGCAGCCTCGATGCCGCGCTGCACTTTGCCGAGATCGCCCCAGCGCGTGATCGTGCGGAATTTGTCCGGATCGAGCGTGTCGAGCGAAACATTGATGCGCCGCACGCCGCAGGCCGCGAGCTCGCTCGCATAGCGCTCCAGCTGCGAGCCGTTGGTCGTCAGGGTCAACTCATCCAGCGCGCCGCTGGCCAAATGCCGCGAGAGCGAGCGGAACAGGTTCATGATGTCGCGCCGGACCAGCGGCTCGCCGCCGGTGATACGCAACTTGCGGGTGCCGCGCGCCACGAAGGCGGTCGCGACCCGGTCGACCTCTTCCAGCGTCAGCAGATCGCGCTTGGGCAGGAAGGTCATGTCCTCGGACATGCAGTAGACGCAGCGGAAATCGCAGCGATCCGTCACGGAAATGCGCAGATAGCTGATCTCCCGGCCGAACGGATCGATCAGCGGTGGGCGCATCACGGGCTTGTGGGAGTCGATCAGCACTCTGGTTTCGTCTCTACAGCGTTTCCACCATCCGCTGCTCGCACGTGCGTGGTGGCAGCCGCATAGCTATATCACGTTCAGACATTGGCACTGGCGTGCGCGGCGTCAATAGCTGCGATCGTCACATCCCCTTGGTGAAAAACGAATATGTCAGCCTGGCCAACCGAAATCCGCCTCGCCAAGGATCGGCGCACCCTCCACATTGCCTTCGAGGACGGCGCGAGTTTCGCGCTGGCGGCCGAGTTGCTGCGGGTGGAAAGCCCCTCCGCCGAAGTCCAGGGCCATGACCCGAGCCAGAAGAAGACGGTGCCGGGCAAGGCCGAAGTCGAGATCATCGGCGTCGAGCCCGTCGGCCATTACGCCATCAAGCTCTCCTTCGACGACATGCACGATACCGGCATATTTGCCTGGGACTATCTGCGGGAGCTCGGGGAGCATGCACAGGAGAAGACGCAGGCCTATCTCGACGCTCTCTCTGCAAAGGGGCTGTCGCGGGAGCCTGTCAGGCGGAGGTGACCGGCTTCCGATCCGCCCCAGCGCTGCTCTGTGGCCATCGATCGCGCGGATGAGAGGGGGGGCACGGTTTAACGCCGTTTCGGCAGGGTTTCCGGATCGATCGGGGAAGTCAGGACCGATGGCCGGGACGCCGCCGCTCGAACAGCAAAAAAAAGGCCGGCACGAGGCCGGCCTTCCTTATCCAGGGAAATGATCGCTCAGCGGGCGACGACGACCCGGGTGCCGACCCTGGTGCGCTCGTAGAGGTCGATCACATCGTCGTTCAGCATGCGGATGCAGCCCGACGACACGGCCTGGCCAATCGTCTCCGGCTCGTTCGAGCCGTGGATGCGGTACAGTGTCGAGCCGAGATACATGGCGCGGGCGCCCATCGGGTTCTCCGGTCCTCCGGGCATGAAGCGCGGCAGATCGGGGCGCCGCTTCAGCATCTGCGACGGCGGGGTCCAGCTCGGCCACTCCGCCTTGCGGGTAATGGATTGCGAGCCGGCCCAGTCGAAGCCGGGGCGGCCGACGCCGACGCCATAGCGAACGGCCTTGCCCTCGGGCAGCACGAAATAGAGCCGGCGCTCGGTGGTGTTGATCACGATGGTGCCGGGCCGCTGCCTGGTGTCATAGGACACGATCTCGCGGGGAATGGCGGTGGCCTGCGCCTTGGCGGCCTCCGGATTCTGCATCAATGGCTGGCGCGTCAGCGGGTCGATCTCATAGGCATTGGCGGTCGACGCGGCAGCCATCAGGCCCAAGCCTGCGAACATGGCCATTCGGAAAAAGCGGTTCATTGTAACCTCAGGCGTGGATTCGCGCGGACATGAAGTTGACCGGAAAAAGTCAACATCTCCTCAATGTCCTGTCAGACTCACGTATGGCGTGCAATCATTGTGGCATCACATCGGCGCGAGGTGCGGGCTTTCGACCGTCGCGTTGCGCACCTGCAACATAAAATTGGCCACTCAACTCTTGAGCACGACGCAGGCCCCGTTCTGCGCCTGGATGCGACGGCACAGCGCTGTTGCCTCGGTCCGCGTGGCGGCTGGCAGCCGCACCCGGTAGAAGGCGCGCGTCCCGCGGCTGCGCAGCCGCGTGCCGATGATCATCGGTTGCAGCTCGGCAATGATCGTCCGGTGTTTCGCACTGGCCCGCTGGAACGAGGCCAGCGCCCGTGCCTTCGAGAAATTTCCGGCCAATTGCACGCCCCATGGCGCGAAGGGCGCCTCGCGCAGCTCGAACGGCTTGCTTCCGGCACGGATCGCCACAACCGTTGCTGCGCAGAACGATGTTTCGTCCAGTGTCGCGCGCCGGGCGGGGCGGTCGCGCCCGTCGCTATTGGCGGCCGCGCGCGCATCCTCGGCCCAGGTTTCGGCGGCGACGCCAGTGATCGAGAGCACATAATTCTCGGTCTCGAATGGCAGGCTGCCGCGACCGGCGAGCCAGGATGCGACTCGGTTCGGGCCACCATTATAGGCGGCGGCGGCAAGTCCCCAATTGCCGAAGCGCTGGCGCAGCTCCGCCAGGAAATGGGCAGCCTTCGGTACAGCCTGCTCCGGGTCGAACGGGTCGAGCAGACCGCGCTCTCGCGCCGTGCCCGGCATGAACTGCGCCACGCCCTGAGCTCCCGCCGGGCTGGTGACACCCGGGCGAAAACTCGATTCCTGAAAGATCAGCCGGGTGAGGAAAGCGGCCGGAACGCCCTGACCCCGCGCCGCTTCGTCGATCAGCCGGCAGAGGGCCTGGTCGATTCCGGAGGAGACTGGCTCCTCCGGCGCTGCCAAGGCCGGGCACGCGAGCAGCGCGCCTGCGAGACATGTCGTCGACGCCAGATGTCGGTGACGCCGCTGCGCACAGGCCGTTGCCGGGCCGCCAAACCACCGCAACAAGCGCAGCAGGATGTCGGCCGCAGCCTCCAGGGCGTCTGCGATCAGAGTTCGAGGGGCGGGGCGGATCGGCATGGCTCTGTATCGCATGGGCGCACTGATTTGCTCGACACATCCCGCCCGTCTCGGTCACAATCCATCTCGGGTCCGGGCTCTGTGTTTGACCGGACAAGTCTGCGGAAGGGCCTAACGATGTTCAACTGGATCATTCAGGCATTGCTGGCTTTGGCCGGAATCGTCGCCGCTTGGTTCGTTGCTCCCAGCGCTCCCAATTTCGATTTTGTTCAGATGGTGGTCGCGCTTCTCCTGCTGACGGTCTTCGTGGCGCTCGCGGCCTTCTGGCCGGCATTGGCAGCCTGGCGCCGGAGCGGCCGGCCCAAAGATCGGGCATGATCAGGCGGGGCGCCTCTGCTGCCCCGTCGAGGCGGGACTGAAACCAATCGCGCGTTCGCGCGTCGTTGCTTCAGCAACAACCGCGATAGGGAATGCCTGTGTCCGACCCGCGCAAGGGGCCAGTCGATGTCGTCCCAAAGGCGCGCGAGGGCGGTCGCCTGATGCAGGTTTCTGCCGAGGAGCAAGCGCTCGTCAGGCTTTACCGGTCGCTCTCCCCCGAAAACCAGCGAAACGTCATCCGCTATGCCGACGCCGTGCGGGATATCGAGACCATATTCAAGCGCGCCCCTGCAAGGGATTCACACTGACTGCGAAGCCGGCGCAATGGACACGATCCCGCATCGCGGACGCCTGAAAGTCTGAGCAAGCCAATCCGGCGAAGGAGCTCGCTCAATGTCGATCGGGTCGCCTCTGCCTGGTCTTGCTGCGGTTTTCCTTGCCGTTCCGCCACCGCCGCACCGGCTGCAGCCCAGCAACGGACACTCGGCCCGCCGACCGGCTCGGTCCGCATCCAGCAGGACCGGGGCTTATGTCCAGTTACGCGAGGGGTGGGTGCTGGGTGCGCAGGGCAAGGGCAGCGTCTGGCTCCGCAGCGGCAATGGCGTCGCGATGAAGCTGAACGCGCGCCGCCAGGGCCCGCAGCTTGCACTCTGGGCGGACGGCATCCTGATCGGTTTCAAGTGATCCGGGTGGCGAAGGTTGCTGCTCTGACACACCCGGATCTGGCGAGATCGCGAGCCTCGACTCACCCGCGATCTCGCAGAGATTTCTACTGAATGGCGCCGCGCTTGGGGCCGAAACCGTCGAAATAGCAGCGGCAGGGGGCGCCTCTTGGCGATGGCGGAGCCTCGCAGGAGCCGCGGGAGGTGACGCACATGTCGCCATAGCGCGGCTGGCGATAGGGGCGCTCGTAGCCGTAACGTGGCGGCGGGCGGTCATAGTCCCAGCCCCGATCATAGCCGTAGCGTGGCGGCGGGCGGTCATAGGGGTCATAATACTGCGCGTGCGCCGCTGCCGCCGGGATCAGCGCCGAGACCACTGCCGACGTGAGGATCAGTTTTCTGAGCAGCATCGATGGGTCCTCCGATTCGAGGCGTGAATAGCTTGCTGCGGATGAACGGAACGTGACCCGCTCTGTTCCCTCCAGCGCCAAATCCCTCCAGCGCCAAAGGCGTGGCTTCCCCGCGGCAACGGATAGGCGCGGCGTGAGCGGCAGGTGACGTCCGTGCTCTGCGGCCGGCGGTCCGCGCCAGCGGAGGCAGCGGGCCGGATTCGCCGCAATGTCGCGTTGTGCGTCGTTGCCGCCTGATGAGCGCGGGGAGAGCCTCCAACAGCGCTGCGGCTGCATCGCTGCGGAGATTTCCCCGGCTGCGTGCGGAGTTGGCGGAACTGCGCCTTGACGGCGCATGTGTCCGCGACTAGGAGAAGCGCCGGTCCGGGCGGCTAGCTCAGCGGTAGAGCACTCCCTTCACACGGGAGGGGTCACAGGTTCGATCCCTGTGCCGCCCACCATCATTCCCGCATATCGCATCAACTGCCTCAAGTCGCCCGAAACGCGATGAAGCAATTCGCTGCAAGGGCGCGCGGTCCTGCGCGAGCGAGGACTGCAGAATACCTGCCGACCGGGGCCGCAATGGCACCGATCAGCGAGATTAGGGTGGTCGCTATTTCATGGCTGCGCTGAGCGCGGGTACCGGCTCCAGCATCTGCCGTACGGCTCCGTGCAACTCGTCGAAATGCTGGATCACGAGATCGGGCTCGAGCTCCTCGATCGGGACGTCGGTATAACCGAAGGGGACGCAGATCGACGGGATCCCGGCGGCGCGCGCAGTGGCGATGTCGGTCAGCGAATCGCCGATCATCACGGCGCGCCTGGGGTCGCCGCCGGCGGCTTCGATCGTCAGCGTCAAATGGCGGGGGTCCGGCTTGTGGAAGGCGAAGCTGTCGCGCCCGGCGACGGCCGCAAAATGCCCGCTGATGCCGAAATGCTCGAGGATCAGGCGCGTGTGCAGGATCGGCTTGTTGGTGCAGACGGCGAGCGCATATCCGTCCTCCGCCAGGGCCTGCATGGCAGCAACGACGCCGTCATAGAGATAGCTGTTCGAGGCGACGTCCTGGGCGTAGATTCGCAAGAAATCCTGGAACAGCCGCTCCAGAGTCTCTTCGTCGAGCGGCCGTCCGGAGACGCGGAACCCGCGTTCGATCAGGGCGCGGGCGCCGGCGCCGACGAGTTCACGCGCGCGTTCCAGGGGCAGGGGCGAAAGCTTTTCCTGCTCGAGAATGACATTGAGCGTGCGCATGATATCGGGCGCGGTCTCGGCGAGGGTGCCGTCGAGATCGAAGACGACGATGGGGAGCAAGCTCATGGGCGGGGTTCCGGTGCGCAGGTGCTTTGGGCCTCTAAAGGCGGTCTGGTCCGGTTTGGCAAGCGAGCCGCGCCGGATCGTCATCTTGGCAGGCAGCAACGGTGCTATCTTTGCCGTGATTCGCGTGAAGGATGGCAGTGGTGTCTGAATATCTTGAAAACGCCGGCGTCCGCCGGTCGGTGCTCGGAGCGCTGCTGGCGCTCGGCACCTGCATCGTGCCGCATGTCTCCGCTCAGGCCGCGCCCTTCGAGTTTGCGCCTGCACCGCAGACGGATCTCAACCGTGTCTACAGGGTCGATCGCGCCACAGGCGAGGTCGGCGCCTGCCAGTTCCAGCTCAAGGAAGGCGGCGTCGGCGTCACGGTCTGCTTCCCGGCGGGGGAGGGGGCCGGCCCGCAGGCGCCGAGCGACTACCTGCTGATGCCGTCGCGCCACGAGCGCGAAGGCGGCATCTTCCGCGTCAATGTTCGCACTGGCGAGATGAGCATCTGCTACGTCTTCGACGACAAGGTGGTCTGTACGCCGCAGACGAAATAGCCCCGTCCTGCGCTTCGAGCACCTGCAGCATGCGGCATTTTGAATCGGCGCGACGCGATCGCTCGTGCTAGAGGCCCGGGCATGTCCGCAATCGCGTCGAGGCCCGCCATGCTGAAGCTGAATGATCCTTCGCTCCTGAAATCGCAGTGCTATGTCGACGGCGCCTGGATCGGCGTGGGCGTTGATGCTGTCGACAATCCCGCGACCGGCGAGCTGCTGGCCAAGGTGCCGCGCTTCGGCGCCGATGAGACCACCGCTGCGGTCGAAGCCGCCTCGCGCGCGTTCAAGCCCTGGGCGAAGAAGAGCGCCAAGGAACGCTCGGTGATCCTGCGCAAATGGTTCGACCTGATCATGGCGAACCAGGAGGACCTGGCGCAGATCATGACCGCCGAGCAGGGCAAGCCGCTGAGCGAGGCGCGCGGCGAGGTCGCCTATGCCGCCTCCTTCGTCG
This sequence comes from Bosea sp. BIWAKO-01, assembly GCF_001748145.1. Taxonomy (NCBI): domain Bacteria; kingdom Pseudomonadati; phylum Pseudomonadota; class Alphaproteobacteria; order Hyphomicrobiales; family Alloboseaceae; genus Allobosea; species Allobosea sp. BIWAKO-01. Next base: position 524,828 of record NZ_BCQA01000001.1, on the reverse strand, counting down.
AGTTCTACGCGGAAGAGGCCAAGCGCATCTATGGCGAGACGATTCCCTCGCCTTTCCCGAATTCGCGCATCATCGTCCAGAAGCAGCCGGTCGGCGTCTGTGCCGCGATCACGCCCTGGAATTTCCCGGCCGCGATGATCACGCGCAAATGCGCTCCCGGCCTCGCCGCCGGCTGTACCTTCGTGGTCAAGCCGGCGCCGGATACGCCGCTGACGGCGCTGGCTCTGGTCGAACTGGCCGAGCGGGCCGGTTTCCCCAAGGGCGTCATCAATCTCGTCACCGGCGATGCGCAGGCCATCGGCGGCGTCATGACCTCGCACCCGGCCGTGCGCTTCATCGGCTTCACCGGCTCGACGCCGGTCGGCAAGCTCCTGATGCAGCAGGCCGCTTCAACCGTGAAGAAGGTCGGTCTCGAACTCGGTGGCAATGCGCCCTTCATCGTCTTTGACGATGCCGACCTCGACGCTGCCGTTCAGGGCGCGATCATCGCCAAGTACCGCAACATGGGTCAGACCTGCGTCTGCACGAACCGGCTCTTCGTGCAGGACGGCATCCATGACGATTTCGTCGCGAAATTCGCCGGCGAAGTCGCAAAGATGAAGGTCGGCAACGGCGCCGAAATCGGCGTCGTGCAGGGGCCGCTGATCAATGAGCGCGCGGTCGAGAAGGTCGAGCGTCATGTCGCCGATGCCGTCGCCAATGGAGCGAAGGTCGTGGTCGGCGGCAAGCGCCATGCGCTCGGGCGCACCTTCTTCGAGCCGACCGTGCTCGCCGGCGTCACCACGACGATGCTGGTGACGCGCGAGGAAACCTTTGGCCCACTCGCCCCGGTCTATCGCTTCACCAGCGAGGACGAGGTCGTGGCCATGGCCAATGACACGCCCTTCGGGCTCGCCGCCTATTTCTACACCCGGGATCTCGGTCGCGCCTTCCGCGTCGCCGAGGAGCTCGAATACGGCATGGTCGGCATCAACTCCGCCATCCTCGGCACCGAGGTCGCGCCCTTCGGCGGGGTCAAGGAATCCGGCCTCGGCCGCGAGGGCTCCCTTCACGGCATGGATGAGTTCGTCGAGATCAAGTACATGCTCCTCGGCGGGCTGGGCGCGTGACAGGTCAGGACAAGCTCATGAGCCCCGACGATCTCAAGAAACAGGCGGCAGCGCGCGCGCTCGAGCTGGTTCGCCCGGGCATGAGGCTCGGTCTCGGCACGGGCTCGACGGCGAAGCATTTCGTCGACCTGCTCGGCGCTCGCGTCGCAGCGGGGCTGGACGTGCTCTGCGTCGCGACCTCCGAGGCGACGCAGGCCCAGGCCCTGGCGCTGGCCATCCCGATGTCGACGCTCGATCAGACGCCGGAGCTCGACCTGACGGTGGATGGCGCCGACGAGGTCGATCCGCAGCTGCGCCTGATCAAGGGTGGCGGTGCGGCGCATCTGCGCGAGAAGATCGTCGCGGTGGCCTCAAAACGTATGGTCGTCATCGCCGACGACACCAAGCTGGTCGCGACGCTCGGGCGTTTCCCGCTGCCGATCGAGGTCGTGCCCTTCGGGCTAGAGGCGACGCGTCGCGCCGTGGCGTCCGCGATCGCGGCATCGGGGGCGGCAGGCGAGATCAAGCTTCGGCTGCGCCCGGACGGCTCGACGCTGGTCACCGATGGCGGCCATTTCATCCTTGATGCGCATCTCGGGCGCATCGAACAGCCCGAGGCGCTCGGCGCCGCCTTGAACGCCGTTCCGGGCGTGGTCGAGCACGGGCTCTTCCTCGGTGTTGCCTCCTGCGCCATCCTCGCCAGCAGTTCGGGCCTGAAGATTCTCGGCACGATCGAATGATTCCATTCCGGTGCAATCCGCGCTAAGGAGACGCGCACCACGCCGCCCGGAACCGGACGGATACGTCACAACGCCGATCGCGGCGATACCGAAACCGCCGGGCCGACCGGCTCGCTTGCCGAAGGGCGAGGCGAGGGTCATGCCCGGGCTGTGTGAGTTAGCCTGATAATGAAGGGGCCCAACGCAATGTTCCGTCACCACCTCGCCGGCGTGGCCGTCGGTCTGGCGCTTGTTTTCGCCGTGCCTGCGCAGGCTCAGGCTCCGGCTGCGACCCCGGCGCCGGCCTCCTCGGTGACGCCTTCACATCTGCAGGCTGGCCGCGATGTCGTCATCTCCTCGGGCATCGCCCAGTCCTTCGAGTCGATTTATGGCGAGTTCCGCGATCGCGTCCGTCAGATCGTGGGCACTACCCGTCCGGAGATCCAGAAGGATCTGAATGAGGTGATTGAATCTCTGAAGCCGGAATCCGATCAGAAGGTCGCAGAGATGATCACCGCAGCGGGCGAGATCTTCGCGAAGAAGATGACCGAGTCCGACCTCAAGGAGGTCGCGGCCTTCTTCAAGTCGCCGGTCGGACTACGCTACAACGCCTTCCGTCCGCAGGCGATCGACGAGATCTTTGTCGTGCTGCAGCCCTGGACCCTGCAGACCAGCAACTTCCTGTTCGATCGGTTCAGCCAGGATATGCGCAAGCGCGGCCACCAGCTCTAAACAGCCGACACAAACAGTCCAAAGAGAAGGCCGCCGGTGGTGAACCGGCGGCCTTTTTGCTTTGCGAGGCGGGGTGGGTGTTGTCGGTTCACCCCCGCGCTCCGCATCCGCCTCGATCGTCTGCACGGGGCGTCCGCTGGTGCGCCCGGCGCGATGTTCAGGTCGGTGCCTAGTCTTCCGAGGCCTTGAACCTGTTCAGCCCGCTCATCACGAAGGGCGCGACGAGCCCGATGAAGGCCAGGCCGAGCAGGATCGCGGAGCCAGGATTCTCCAGCAGGATCATCGGATCGCCGAGGCTGATCTGGAGCGCGCGACGCAACTGCGCCTCCGCCATCGGGCCGAGGATGAGCCCGACCACCATGGGCGCGACCGGATAGTCGTAGCGGCGCATCAGGAAGCCGAGGAAGCCGAAGACGAAGAGCATCGAGAGTTCGACCACCGAGGCCTTGACCGCCAGCGTGCCCATCGCCGCGAAGACCAGGATGCCGGCATAGAGCCAAGGCTGGGGGATTGCGAGCAGCCTGACCCAGAGCCCGATCAGCGGCAGGTTGATGATCACCAGCATCGTATTGGCGATGAAGAGCGAGGCGATCAGACCCCAGACGAGATCGGGGCGCTCGGCGAAGAGCAGTGGGCCGGGATTGAGCCCGTATTGCTGGAAGCCGGCCAGCATGATCGCGGCCGTCGCCGAGGTCGGCAGGCCGAGCGTCAGCAGTGGCACCAGCGTGCCGGCCGCCGAGGCATTGTTGGCTGCTTCCGGGCCGGCGACGCCTTCAATGGCGCCCTTGCCGAACTCATCGGGATATTTGCAGAGCTTCTTCTCGGTCGAATAGGACAGGAAGGTCGGCACCTCGGCGCCGCCCGCCGGCAGGGCACCGATCGGGAAGCCGAAGGCGGTGCCGCGCAGCCATGGCGCCCAGGAGCGCTTCCAGTCCTCCTTGGTCATCCATAGCGAGCCCTTGATCGGGACGATCTCCTCCGGGTCGCGGAAGCGCTTGGAGGCGACATAGAGCGCCTCGCCGACTGCAAACAGGCCGACGGCCAGCGTCGTCACCTCGACGCCGTCGAGCAACTCCGGCACGCCGAAGGTCAGGCGCGCCTGCCCGGTCAGGCGGTCGATGCCGATCAGGCCGAGCGTGACGCCGATCGCGAGGCTGGTGATTCCACGCAAGGGCGAATCGCCGAAGGTCGCCGATACCGTGACGAAGGCGAGGATCATCAGCGCGAAATAGTCCCACGGCCCGAACTTGACCGCGACCTCCACCAGCCATGGCGCGAGGAAGGCGAGGCCCAGCGTCGCGATGGTGCCGGCGACGAACGAGCCGATCGCGGAGGTTGCGAGTGCCGGGCCGCCGCGGCCGGCCTTGGCCATCTTGGAGCCTTCGAGCGCGGTTGCGAGCGAGGCACTCTCACCTGGCGCGTTGATCAGGATCGCAGTGGTCGAACCGCCATACATGCCGCCGTAATAGATGCCGGCGAACATGATCAGCGAGCCGGCGGGATCGAGCTTGAAGGTCACCGGCAGGAGCAGCGCCACCGTCAGTGCCGGGCCGATACCCGGCAGGACGCCGACTGCGGTGCCGAGGAAGACGCCGACCAGCGCGAAGAGCAGCTTCGACGGCTCGATCGCGACGGAGAAGCCGTGCATCAGGGCGTTGAATGTGTCCATTGTCCCGGCTCCTCAGAACAGCTTTTCAAGCGGGCCGGACGGCAGCGTCAGCTGCAGCAGCTTGGAGAACATCAGGAAGATGGCGAGTCCGAGCACCAGGCCGATGCCGAAATCGACGGCCAGTGCCTGACGGCCGAAGGAACGCGCGGTTGCGGAGAAGACGATGGCCGTCGCAATGATGAAGCCGCCGCCGAGCCCGATGCAGGCGATCAGGCCGATCAATCCGCCCGTCAGCCAAAGCACCGCAGTGCGGTCGACCGGCTCGGGCTTGGGCAGGCCATCGCGGAACGCGACGACGAGATGACACAGGCCGAGCACGCCAAGGACTGCGCTGACCACATAGGGCATCGCCGTCGGGCCGACGCCATAGGTCGAGACGATCGTCTGCGATTTCGCGTCATAGGCAACGAGAGCCGCCGCGATCAGCAGCAGAGCTGCGACGACGAGGGCGGGGATGTCGGCGCCCTTGGCCGAGGAGGTGGAGGCCATGTCGTTCCTTACCTGGTTTGATGCGGACCAGAACCGGTGCGCCCAGCTGGTGGCGAAGCGGCGTCTGCCAGGAGATAATGGGCGGGCGGTGATGTCACCGCCCGCCCACGCCTAGGTTCGTCAGTTGTCGGTTGCCTTACTTCACAAGGCCGACGTCACGAAGGACTTTGCCGACGCGGGTATCTTCGGATTTCAGGAAGGCTTCGAATTCGGCGCCGCCGAGATAGGCGTCATCCCAGCCGCGAGCCTTGAGGATCTCGGCCCATTCCTTCGACTTGGTCATCTTCTCGATGGCATCGGCCAGCACCTTGCGCTGCTCGGCGGTGATGCCAGGAGCGGCGACGACCGAACGCCAGTTCAGCACCTCAAGATTGACGCCGCCCTCCTTCAGGGTCGGGGCATCGGGGGCGTTGGGGAGGCGGGTGCCGGAACTCACGCCGACGACGCGCAGCTTGCCTGCCTTGATCTGCCCCTCGAACTCACCATAGCCCGAGATGCCGGCCGTGACACGTCCGCCGAGCAGCGCGGCCAGGGCCTCGCCACCGCCGGAGAACGGAATGTAGTTGATCTTGGTGGCATCGCCGCCGACAGCGCCGGCGAAGAGGGCAGCCATGATGTGGTCGACGCCGCCGGCCGAGCCGCCAGCCCAGGTCACCTTGGCCGGGTCGGCCTTGACGCGGTCAGCAAGGTCCTTGGCGGTCTTGATCGGCGAATCCGCGGGAACCACGATGACCTGAGCCTCGGCGGTCAGGCGAGCGATCGGCGTCACCTGGCTGAGATTGACCGGCGACTTGTTCAGCAGGATGGCGCCGACCATGACGAAGCCGTTGACCATCAGCTGCGAGCCGTCGCCCTTGGCACCGTTCACGAACTGCGCAAGGCCGATCGTGCCGCCCGCGCCGTTGACGTTGTTGACCTGCACGCTCTTGGCGATGCCGGACGCGGTCAGCGCCTGCTGCATCGAACGGGCGGTTCCGTCCCACCCACCGCCCGGCGCGGCCGGAGCCATGATCTTGAGTTCGAGCTGCGCAAATGCGGCAGTCGTCAGGCCAGCGAGCGCCAGAGCCGTCACGGCTCCACGAGACAGAATGGATTTGAGCATGTTGTTCCTCCGCTTGCGGATTCCCGCACTGTTTTGGTGTCAGCGCACCGCGAGTGACACTTTGACGCTCCGCCGGTCAATTGCGCCTGATTGCATAATCTCAAGTCAAGGTCTTTCGCGCATCAATGCGCGCGGGCCGGCAGAATTCGCGCTAGGCGGGCTTGGTGCGATCGCGTAATCGCATGTCCATGAGCCTGAACCTCAACTCACCGGGGGGCGACCGCATGATGATCGCCGCCCCTTCTTCGTCGCGCCAGGCCGTTCGACTCGTTGCGCTCGGCGGCATCCTGATGGTGGCGTTGCCGCTCGCCATGTGGGCGGCGAACCGGTCCGCGCCGCTGATGTTGGGGCTGTCTGCGGCGGCGTTCCTGGCCGCTGCTGTGGCCAGCGGTGATGCCGGCGCCCTGCTGCGCCGAATGCTTGCAGGCTTGCGAAGCCCAATCGGCCTCATTCTGACGGCGTTCCTTGGCTGGGCTCTGATCTCTCTGCTCTGGACGCATCGGCCGGCATTCGGTTTCGCTGCCTGGGTCGAACTATTGCTGCCGCTTGGTTTCGCGCTGGTGATTGCGGCGAGCGCCAGCTTCAGGCCGAAGCAGGCGCTGGTGCGGGCTTTGGCCATGTGCCTGATATTGGCCTCGGCCCTGATCTGGTTCGAGGTGCAGAGCGGCCTTGCACTGCGCACTGCGCTCGGCGTCGGCAAGCAGGCGAGCTTCATCTTCAACCGGCCGGTCATTGCCTGCCTGGTGCTTCTGGCACCTGTCGCCCACTTGCTCTGGAACGGCTCATCCAAGCCCGTCGCTGATCGCCTCCTCGCAGCGGCAACCGCTGTCGCGGTGTCCGGCATCATTCTCTACGCGGAGAGCGGCGCCGCGAAACTGGGATTGGGCATTCTGATCCTCGCCTGGCTGCTGGCCCGTCTGCTTCCACGTCTGACACTGGCCGCGACGGCGCTTGGCTTTGCGGCGACGCTGGTGCTCGCACCGGTGATCGGACCATTGGCCGACCGGGCTCTGCCACCCGTGCTCTACGAGCAGACAGCCGATGCCCATTCGCGTGACCGGGTCGAGATCTGGCTCAGCTTCGGCGAGGCGATCGCGGCCCGCCCGTTCTTCGGCTCGGGCTTCGGCTCGTCTTCGGCCCTGCAGACGAACCCGGTCGCAGAACAGGTCTCGCCGCAACATCGCTGGCTTCTGGCGGTCGGCCATCCGCATAGCGCGCCGATTCAGCTCTGGACGGAAACCGGGATCGTCGGCGCCGCATTGCTGCTGGTCGCGGGTCTGCTTTTCCTCCGGAGGCTTGGCGCCTTGAGCGCGCGCGAACTCGCCCCGCGACTTGCGCTTTTCGCGTCCGCCTTCGTCATGGCATCGGTCGGACATGGCGCCTGGCAGGGTTGGTGGATCGCGGTCCTCGCTGCCGCCGCCCTTTGGTTCGAGTCGGGCCGAAATCTCGGCCGAGGAGCAGAGCATGGCTGATTTCGATGTCGACCTTTTCGTGATCGGTGCAGGCTCCGGCGGTACGCGCGCAGCGCGGATCTCGGCCGGGCACGGGGCGCGCGTCATGATCGCCGAGGAAGACCGCATCGGCGGTACCTGCGTCGTTCGGGGCTGTGTCCCGAAGAAGCTCTTCGTCTATGCCAGCCGCTTTGCCGACGAGTTCGAGGATGCTGCCGGATTCGGCTGGACACTCGACAAGCCAAGCTTCGACTGGCCGACCTTGCGGGATGCCGTTGCCAATGAAGTGACCCGACTCTCCGGCCTTTACCGCAAGGGGCTCGAAGACGCCAAGGTCGCGATCCGCGAAGAGCGCGCCGTGGTCGAAGGGCCGAACACCGTGCGCCTGCTGAAATCCGGCGAGACCGTCCGGGCCCGGCACATTCTCGTCGCGACCGGAGGCTACCCGGCCTTCGATCCGCCGATCCCGGGCGGCGAATTCGGCATCAGCTCGAACGAGATCTTTCATCTTCCGAGCCTGCCGCGGCGCATGCTGGTGGTGGGCGGCGGTTATATCGCGCTCGAATTCGCCAGCGTGTTCCGCCGTCTCGGTGTCGAGGTGACGGTGCTGCACCGCGGCGACAATGTCCTGCGCGGTTTCGAGGAGGATCTGCGCGTGCGTCTCCGCGATGCGCTTGTCCATGCGGGCATTACGTTGCGGCTGGGCTGCACCATCGACCGCATCGAACAATTGGCCGATGGCACGCGCCGCGCCCATTGCGCCACGGGCGAGCCGATCGATGCGGACGTCGTTCTCGTGGCGACCGGCCGTCGTCCCAATACGGTGGGGCTCGGCCTGGAGTCCGTCGGCGTCAAGCTCGGGCCCATCGGTCAGGTCATGGTCGATGCGAATTCGGCCTCGAGCGTGCCGTCGATCCACGCGGTCGGCGATGTCACCAACCGTGTCAATCTCACGCCCGTCGCCATTCGCGAGGGCCACGCCTTCGCCGACTCGACCTTTGGCGGAAAGCCCTGGGCGATGGACCATCACGTGGTGGCCTCGGCAGTGTTCACCACGCCGGAGATCGGAACGGTCGGCCTGAGCGAGCACCAGGCGATCGCCGCTGGTTACGAACTGCGTGTCTTCGAGGCCGGCTTCCGGCCGATGAAGGCGACGATCTCGGGCCGCCAAGAGCGCATCTACATGAAGCTTGTGGTCGACGCGAAGACGGACCGGATGCTCGGCGTCCATATCATCGGCCATGACGCAGGCGAGATCATCCAGGCGGTGGCGATTGCCGTGACCATGGGCGCGACCAAGGCCGATTTCGACCGCACCATCGCGCTGCACCCGAGCGCGGCGGAGGAACTCGTAACCATGCGCACGGCACGCCAGTGAGCAGCAAGGCGGCGCCCCTTCGGGCGCCGCGCCCGCGTCACTTGGTCAGTCCCTTCCGGACGAGCCAATCCTGGACGACCTGCGCCACCTCGAGATTGTTCTTGTCCATCATCAGCATGTGGGAGTTGCCCTTGATGCCGATGCTGGGAAGGTTGATGACGTCGACCGAGCCGCCTGCCGCCTTGATCTTGTCGCCGAACTCGGTGCCGTTCTTGCGGATCGTCGGCCAGCGCGCATCCTGCTCGATGTAATCGCCGTAGATCATCAGCACGGGGATGTTCTTGAGGACATCGGCCTTGGCCGGGTCTCCGAGGCCTGCCGGTTCCACGGCGACCAGAGCCTTGACCTTGTCGGGGCGGGCCTGGGCGACCTTGAATCCGAACTGGCCGGCCTGGCTGTGGAACACGATCACACAGGGGCAGACCTTGTCGACCTCGGCAAGATAGGCGTCGATGATCATCTGGTCCGTCGACGTCCAGCGCGGTACGATCTGCTTGACGAAATTGTCGTAACCATCGGGCGGGAACTGGCTGCCGGCCAGGAATGTCCGCTTGGCCGGGTCCTTATCATAGGCATTGGCGCCAGCGCCGATACGGAAGCGCTCGAACGGGTTCGCGGTGGTCAGGAAGACCGGCTCGCCGGGGATGACGTCGGGATACATGGCCCAGCCGGCACGGCCGCGCTCGACGGCATCGGAATTATAGACTGCCCAGCCTTTGCGCAGGAAGTATTCGAGCCAGCCTTGCCGTCCATCCGGCGTGCTCTCCCAGTTCACGCCGGTCATGCCGCCGCCATGCCAGAACAGCAGCGGCGCTGCACCGCGCTCGTTCTGCGGCAGGAAATACTGCACATACATCTGGCCGGTCTGGTAGGTGCCGTTGGGGTCGACCTTGGCCGGTACCCCGCCTGGAGTGAAGGTTACCTCCTTCACTGGGCGACCCGAGATCTCGACCAGCTTGCCGCCGACATGGAACGAGCCCATGCCGCGAAGCGCAAGGGGCTCCTCGGCACGTGCAGCCCATGCTGCCGCCACCATGAAAGCAGCAACCGCGAACGCGCGAATAACCATGCCTTGTTTCTCCCTGTCGAGGGTCTTGTGATCCACGGGTGACGTTAGGGAGCCATCGAGGTGAATACAACGATGCCCGTGGTGGACGGGATTGCGCTGCCAAGGGGCAGAGTTCCTGAGCGACGTGCCTATGGGACATGCCTATGGAACGAACACGCATTCTCTAGGCGGCGCCCTTGGGCGGCCGCGTTCACGGACCCGGCAGCGCGCACGCCGGAATGGTTCTGCTCTCCGACGCCCGGCCCGTGCATGCGCAACCTTCAACGGCTTTGTGGTCTTTGCTGCGGTGCGGGTGTATAGCGCCCAGATCACGCTGCCTTTCCATGGGGAGAGGCGGGCGTGAGATATTATCACCAGGAGCAAGTGAGATGTCCGAGCGGTGGACGCCCGAGAGCTGGAGGGCAAAGCCCGTCCAGCAGATGCCGGAATATCCGGACCAGGCAGCCTTGAAGGCGGTTGAGCAGCAGCTCGCCGGCTTTCCGCCGCTCGTTTTTGCAGGCGAGGCGCGCAAGCTCAAGCGGGCGTTGAGCAAGGTTGCCGCCGGTGAGGCCTTCCTCCTCCAGGGTGGCGACTGCGCAGAGAGCTTCGCCGAGCATTCGGCCGATAATATCCGCGATTTCTTCCGTCTGTTCCTGCAGATGGCGGTGGTGCTGACCTTCGCTGGCGGCTCGCCGGTGGTGAAGGTCGGCCGTATTGCCGGCCAGTTCGCCAAGCCGCGCTCGACTCCGACCGAGACGATTGGCGGTGTCGAGCTGCCGAGCTACAAGGGCGACATCGTCAACGACAACGAGTTCACGGCCGAAGCCCGGATTCCGGATCCGCGCCGTCAGCTCGAGGCCTATCGACAGTCGGCGGCAACGCTGAACCTGATCCGCGCCTTCGCGACCGGCGGGTACGCCAATCTCGACAATGCGCATCGCTGGATGCTCGGCTTCGTCAAGGACAGTCCGCAGTCGGGCCGTTACCAGGAGGTGGCGGGGCGCATCACCGAGGCGCTCGATTTCATGCGCGCCATCGGCATCGATCCCGAGACGCATCCCGAGATGCGCAGCACTGATTTCTACACCAGCCACGAGGCGCTGCTGCTCGGCTACGAGCAGGCGCTGACGCGCGTCGATTCCACCACCGGCGACTGGTACGACACTTCCGGCCATATGGTCTGGATCGGTGATCGCACCCGCCAGCTCGACCATGCCCATGTCGAGTTCTTCCGTGGCATCCGCAATCCGATCGGCCTGAAATGCGGCCCGTCCCTGACCCCCGACAACCTGATGAGGCTGATCGACGCGCTCGATCCGCAGAACCAGGCCGGACGTCTGACGCTGATCGCACGTTTCGGCGCCGACAAGGTCTTCGACCATCTGCCGGCCCTGGTGCGCGCCGCCAAGCGGGAAGGGCGCAATGTCGTCTGGTCCTGTGATCCGATGCACGGCAACACGGTGAAGGCCGCGAGCGGCTACAAGACGCGGCCTTTCGACCTGATCCTGAGCGAGGTGAAGAACTTCTTCGCCGTGCATCAGGCCGAGGGCACCTATGCCGGCGGCCTGCATCTGGAAATGACCGGCAAGAACGTCACGGAATGCACGGGTGGCGCACGCGGCATGACCGACGCCGACCTGAACGACCGCTACCACACCTTCTGCGACCCGCGCCTCAATGCGGAGCAGGCGCTGGAGATGGCGTTCCTCGTGGCAGAACTGGTCAAGCGCGAGCGCTCGGGCCGGGCCCGGCCCGAGGCCGAGGCGGCGGAATAAGCCTGCGCCGGCGTCCTGGAAACGAAAAAGCCGCGGCGCGTGCCGCGGCTTTTTCTTTTGGTCCGGATCTTCAGATCAGAATCTGAGGCCTGCGGCGACACGGGCCGTGTTGACCGTCGTCGTCGTTCCTTCGACGTCCGCGAAGCGGACCAACTGGTATTCGCCGCGCAGGAACAGATTGTCGGTCAGGGCCATGTCAACGCCGGCGCCGACCGCGAGGCCATAGCCATAGACGTTCTTCTTGGCGTCCCCGACTGTGAGCGGGTAGCCGACCGCCATGCCGGAGCCGATGGCGCCGGTCACGGGATTCACCTGGGTGATGAAGTTTGTCGCCGTGATCGTCGATACGGTGTCGAAACGGCCAACAGCGCCGCCGAATGTCGCAAACGGCATGAAGCGGCCAAAAGCCCAACCCATGCGGATGCGCGCCGTCGCGTAGTCGTTCAAAACCGCTCCCTGGCGGGTCGTCATGGACCAGTCGTTCACCGTGCCGTCTGACGTGATTGAGCGACGCGCAATGAAGTCGTTGATGCCATAGCTCTGGTCGGATCGATTATAGTCGACCTCGATGCCGAGCACGGCATCGCCAAAGGCTATGTTATAACCGGCCATCCCAAAATACGTCGCGCCGCTGTCCCTTTTGGACGGCAGGTTGTTGACGAACGAGCCCATGTTGCGTTCGGCGCCAAGCAGCGTGTTCCGGAAGGCGAAATTGGCCAGGTTCTGCAGGCCGGTTCCGGGTTCGAATCTCGTTTCCGAGACCCCGGCGCCGCCGCCGAGATAGAAGCCCGTCCAGTTGAACCCGCCCGAGAAATAGTCCGATGGCGGCGGTGGTGCATCTTCGATCTGCGAGCCGCGCAACACCGGATAGTCGGCCGAAACCGCCGGCATGGCGGCGAGGGACAGTCCGAGCGCGGCAAGGCCCAGGGCCGGCGCAATGGAGCGGATACGCATCGTGGTCTCCCCGAGCAGGGGCCGCAACCCGGCCTTTGTCGCACTGCTCTGGGCGGTATTGATGCATTGGTAACCCTAATGCGGCGTTAACGCAGGTTGCGTTTTGCGCACCGCCGGGAAGACATCGGCCCGAAAGGGCGGCGCGATTCCCGGCTGCCTGCGAGGGAGGGCGCATGATCCGCCACATCGTATTCTTCACGGCGCAGCGGCGCGAGGATGTCGAGACGATCCGCCTGTCTCTGTCCCGGCTCGGTGATATCCCGCATTCGCTCGCCTTCGAGGTCGTGGCCAATGCCAAGGTCGATCCGCTTGGCAATGACATCGATGTCGTCGTCTACGGCGAATTTGCCGATGAGGCGGCGCTGGCGGCCTACAAGGCCCATCCGATCTATGACGAGACGACGCGCCGCGTGCGTCCGCTGCGCGAGCTGCGCTATTCCGCCGATTTCCGTTCGACCTTGCGTTGATCGAAGGGCTGATCACGCGCAAATGCAGATCAGGGCGGGGCGTGTGGCCGTTGCTGGCCCTGCCGCCGCGCGGTAAAGCCGAAGCATGACAGCGACCTCGTTCCGCCTGGCTCTGGCCCAGCTCAATCCCATCGTCGGCGATGTCGCCGGCAATGCCGACATGGTGCGCGGTGCACGGCGCGACGCTGCGGCTGCCGGCGCCGATCTCGTGATGTTCCCGGAGCTCTTCCTGTCGGCCTATCCGCCGGAAGATCTGGTGCTGAAGCCCGCCTTCCAGGATGCTTGCCGCAGGGCCTGCGAGGATCTGGCGCGCGAGACCGCCGATGGTGGTCCGGCTGTCCTGGTCGGCTTGCCATGGCTCGAGGATGGCAAACTCTACAACGCCTATGCGCTGCTCGACGCCGGGATGATCCAGTCGGTGCGCTTCAAGGTCGACCTGCCGAATTACGGTGTATTCGACGAGAAGCGCGTCTTTGAACCCGGCCCGCTGCCCGGCCCTGTCGTCTTCCGCAACCATATCCGCCTCGGCCTGCCGGTCTGCGAGGATATCTGGGGCGAGGAGGTCGTCGAGTGCATCGCCGAGACCGGTGGCGAGATCCTGCTTGTTCCCAATGGCTCGCCCTATCGGCGCGGCGTCACCGAGGAACGCCTGAATGTCGCGGTTGCTCGCGTCGTCGAGGCCGGGCTGCCGATGGTCTATCTCAATCAGCTCGGTGGCCAGGACGAACTCGTCTTCGAGGGCGCGTCCTTCGTGCTGAATGCCGACACGACCTTTGCGCACCAGCTCCCGGCGTTTCGCGAAGTGCTGCGCCTGACCGACTGGGTGCGCGAGAACGGGGCCTGGCGCTGCACGCCGGGCGAGATCACGCCCATCGAGAGCAGCGACGAGGCTGATTACGCGGCTTGCGTGCTGGGCCTGCGCGACTATGTCGGAAAAAACGGCTTTCCCGGCGTGGTGCTGGGCCTCTCCGGCGGCATCGATTCCGCGATCTGCGCGGCGATGGCGGTCGATGCGCTCGGCGCCGACAAGGTCCGCTGCGTGATGATGCCTTATCGCTTCACCTCGCAGGAGAGCCTGGACGATGCGAAGCGCTGTGCCGATGCGCTCGGCGTCCGCTACGAGATCGTGCCGATTGCCGAGCCGGTCGAGGGTTTCGAAGCAGCGCTGGCCAGTCTCTTCGCCGGAACCAATCGCGGCGTCACCGAGGAAAACCTGCAGAGCCGCGTGCGCGGCACGCTGCTGATGTCGATCTCGAACAAGTTCGGGCCGATGGTGGTGACCACCGGCAACAAATCCGAGATGTCATGCGGCTACGCCACGCTCTATGGCGACATGAATGGCGGCTACAACCCGATCAAGGATCTCTACAAGACCGAGGTCTTTCGCATGTCGGCGCTGCGCAACCGCTGGAAGCCCGCCGGGGCGCTGGGGCCGGACGGCGAGGTCATCCCGCACAACATCATCGTCAAGCCGCCGACGGCCGAACTGCGCGAGAACCAGAAGGACCAGGATTCGCTGCCACCCTATGACGTGCTGGACGATATCCTCGCCTGCCTGATCGAGCATGAAATGCGCCTCGCCGACATCGTCGCCCGCGGCCACGATATCGAGACGGTCAAGAAGGTCGAACGCCTGCTCTATCTCGCCGAGTACAAGCGCCGCCAGGCCGCTCCCGGCGTGAAGGTGACGCGCAAGAATTTCGGCCGCGACCGGCGCTACCCGATCGTCAATCGCTTCCGCGATCCCGGCGCGCCCGCGTACCGGCCGGACGCTGCGCTGGTCAAGGGCGTCGGCAAGGCCGGGGGCGAGAGCTTCGATTTCTGAGCCGATTGTCGGCCTCGCGCAAAGGCGTCATAAGCCTCGTCATGACAACGCCACTCGTTCGCTTCGCGCCGTCGCCGACCGGCTATCTCCATATCGGCAATGCCCGGCCGGCGCTTTTCAACTGGCTCTATGCCCGCCGCCATGGCGGGCGTTTCCTGCTGCGCTACGACGATACTGATCTTGCGCGCTCGAAGCCCGAATTCGCGGATGCGATTGCCGGGGATCTCGGCTGGCTCGGCATCGAGCCCGATCTCGTCATTCGCCAGTCGGAACGGCTCCCGATCTATGATGCGGCAGCCGACAAGCTGCGGGCTTCCGGGCGCCTTTACCCCTGCTTTGAAACCGCCGACGAACTGGATCGCCGGCGCAAGCGCCAGCTCGCGCGCGGCCTGCCGCCGATCTATGACCGCGCTGCGCTGAAGCTCACGGCCGAGCAGCGGGCGGCGCTCGAGGCGGAAGGACGCAAGCCGCATTGGCGCTTCCTGCTCGAGGCCCGTGAGGTCGCCTGGGACGACCTCGTGCGTGGCGCATCGCATGTCGACTGCGCCTCGCTCTCCGACCCGGTGCTGGTGCGTGAGGATGGCAGCTATCTCTACACGCTGCCCTCGGTCGTCGACGATATCGAGACCGGCGTCACCCATGTCATACGCGGCGAGGACCATGTCACCAACACGGCGGTCCAGATCCAGATCTTCGAGGCGCTGGGCGCCACGCTTCCGGCATTCGGCCACCATAACCTGCTGACCACGGCGAGCGGGGAGGGGCTGTCGAAGCGGCTCGGCCATCTCTCGCTACGCGGCCTGCGCGAGTCGGGGTGGAGGCGCTCGCCGTCGCGGCATTGGCCGTCCTGGTCGGCTCGTCCGACGCGGTCAGGCCGGTCGCGAGCCTGGACGAGCTCGCAGATCTCGTCGACCTCGCCCATGTCTCGCGCGCACCGGCCAAGTTCGATGAGCACGAGCTTGAGGCCCTGAGCGCGCGCACACTGCATCAGCTGCCGTTCGATGCGGTGTCGCACCGGCTGCAAGAGCTTGGGATCGCGGCCGGCGAGCCCTTCTGGCTGGCGGTGCGCGGCAATCTCGCGAAGCTTGCCGAGGTGCAGGCCTGGTGGCAGGTCGTTTCCGGCCCGATCACGCCCGTGATCACCGATGCCGGCTTTGCGGCGAGCGCAGCCGCACTACTCCCGGCCGAGCCCTTCGATGCGACAACCTGGAAAAGCTGGACACAGGCCGTCGGGGCGGCGACCGGCACCAAGGGCAAGGGGCTGTTCATGTCGCTTCGCCAGGCGCTGACCGGCCTCGAACACGGGCCGGAGCTGGCTGCACTGCTGCCGCTCATCGGCCGTGACAAGGCGCTGAAGCGGCTCGCGGGCGAGGCGGCCTGAAGGCTTCACATCGTCCCGGATCAGCGCGGCTTGCGCCACCTGTCCGGGACGACGTCAGCCCAGCGGACAATGGCGCCGTGGATCACTCGTGCCGGTGCATTGCCGATTCATGCTTGGTGTCGCGCATGGTCGCGTAGACCAGCAGCGACAGGAAGATCACGCCCGCCAGGTAGTAGAAGAACCACTGCTCGTGGCCCTGCTGCTTGAAGAACAGCGCGATCGCAGGCGCCGTGCCGCCAAAGATCGATACCGTCACGGCGTAGGGCACGGCGATGCCTGTGGCGCGGATCGCGGTCGGGAACAGTTCGGCCTTCACCACGGCGTTGATCGAGGTATAGCCGGCGACGAAGATCCAGGCTCCGGAGATCAGCAGGAACGCCATCCAGGGCGACTTGGTCTGGGACAGCATCGTCAGGATCGGCACCGTCAGCAGCGAGCCGGCAACGCCGAAGAAGATCAGCAGCGGCTTGCGGCCGATCCTGTCGGAGATCGCGCCATAGATGGGCTGCAAGATCGAGGCGAAGATCAGGGAACCGGCGATCACATAGGTCGTCGTAATGTCGGACAGCCCGACGGTCTGCTTCACGAAGGTCTGCATATAGGTGGTGAAGGTATAGAAGGCCGCAGTGCCGCCGGCCGTCAGGCCGACCACGATCGCAACCTCGCGTGGGTATTTCAGCAGCCCGCGCAGCGAGCTTTCGCGCTTCTTCGTCTTGCTTGCTTCGACGAAGGATTCCGTCTCATGCATGTGGCGGCGCATGAACATCGCGGTGATCGCGAGCAGGGCTCCGATCACGAAGGGAATGCGCCAGCCCCAGGCGACGAGCTGTTCATGGGTCAGGAACACGTTCTGAAGCAGCAGCAGCACCACGATGGCGGTCAACTGGCCGCCGATCAGCGTGACGTACTGAAAGCTTGAATAGAACCCGCGATGGTTCGGGTCGGCGATCTCGGTGAGATAGGTGGCGCTTGCCCCGTACTCGCCGCCGAGGCTCAGGCCCTCGATGATCCGCGCGAGAGCCAGCAGCGCCGGCGCTGCAAAACCGATCGTCGCATAGGTCGGCGTCAGCGCGATGATCAGCGAGCCGAAACACATCATCAGCACCGAGATCGTCAGCGACAGCCGGCGGCCATAGCGGTCGGCGATGTGACCGAACAGCCATCCGCCGATCGGGCGGACGATGAAGCCGGCGGCGAACAGCGTCGCGGCGTTGAGTTGCTGGACGACGGGATCGTGCGAGGGGAAGAAATGCGGCGCGAAATAGAGCGCGAAGGCCGTGTAGGCGTAGAAATCATACCATTCGACGAGATTGCCGACCGAGCCCATGAAGATCGCCTTCAGGCGGCGACGGGTGTCGGCCAGATCCATTCCGGTATGGGTGTCGGCGGTTGTCTCTGACATGGGACGCCTCTGCTGGGCTCTGCCAAGGAGGCCGTCAGAGTAGGATTGCGAACTGGGAAAGCAATCCTGACGAGATCTGGCGCGTATCCAGGCCGGCCGGTGTGGTCTTGCCTGTATATGCGCCTGTCGGCGTCATGCGTCCAGCGCTCGATCCATGGGATTTTAGGGTCTCGCTATCGCGCGAATGCATGACGCAAAATCCGCCGCCGACGCACGAGGCGCCGTTGCGGCGGGGCTGCCCGCGTCAGGGCCGCGCGACCGCGGGCCCCAGATTGGGTGCGAGGTTGGGCGCAACGATCCTGACCGTGCGCCGCTCGCCGGTGACGCTGCGGCTCTCTTTTTTCACGCCGTCGCCTTGCTGCACGACCTTCTCGGGTTCGACGCTCTGCGGACCCATGCCGGCCGACTCCGTGCCCGAAGTCGGTGAGTTCTCTGACGGCATCGGCTTGTCATCGGCATCAGACAGGATCGGCTGCTGCTGAGCCGGCGCGGGTGCCGTGTTCTTGCGCTTGGGATCGGGCTTGGGCCGCGACAGCTCGGCTGCGCGCTGTTCGGTGACGATGACGTCGCCCTTGCGCTTGTCGAGAAGCTCCTCGGCATTGCGCAGCGCCTCCGACCAGCTTTGGCCCGGCGCCCGGCAGGTGCAGGCGGAATCGAAGCTTCGAATGTATTTTCCGGCGTTCGCCAGCGACGAATAGGGCGTCCCGCTAGCACGGGCGACAGCATTTTGAATGTCGCCGCCGGTGCTCATGCCGAAGGCCAGCGTCTCCGTTCCCGGGCAGAGCGCCTGGCACATTTCATCCTGGCCGTCGCGGCCGCCGGGGCTGTTGGCAAGCGGGAAGAAATAGCCGTCGCAGGTCCGGACGCAGACCGTATTGGGGCCGCCCTGGCGGGGCTTCTCCGAATCGAGCGGCTGCATGTCCGGATCGAGCTCCGGCATGGTGGAATCGATTTCGCCGCGGCGTGGCTCAATGCCGAAGATCGTCTCGAAGAAGCCGCGCTGCTGCTGTCCACCCCGGCAATTGGTCTCGATCGCCGCAGCAAGCTGCATGCGGCGCTGCTCGGCGGCTCCGCCCTGCGCCTGGCGCTGGAGTGCCGTGTACTGGGACTGCAACTGGTTGATCTGTGCCCGCAGGCCGCCGCATTGCGGGGGCGCCTGCGCACCGAAGAAGAGGAAGCCGCCGCGTTCGCAGCCCATTGCGCGAAACTGGCTGACGCTTTGCGAGAGCTGGGCGCCGACGCGCTGCGCTTGCTGCGCGGCGCGCGGATCGCTGCCGCGCTGGCCCTGCAGGCTCGCGAGTTCGCTGCGCCAGGCATTGCACGCGGGCGACTGCGCCAGCGCCGCTCCACCCATCGCCGAGAAGGCCAGCAGCATCGCGCCGAGGCGCCGGATCAGTCGTAGTCTCATCGCCGGTCGGGCCATATTACCTGCTTGTTCGATCCGTCCCGGAAACCGGGCAATCGCTTTGCGGGAGTTTCACCTGCCAAACGCGACGGAACTAAGGACGGGTCCTGCGACGGCGCGGCGCGGATTCGGGCGCACGACCATGGCGAAGCCCGGCATGCCATATTTGGCAGCAAGCGGCAATTCAGCCTTCGCTTTCGTGATAGCCGCCCGCGAGATGGCGGCCCCGTTCGGTGAGAACCGACAGCACACGCTCGAACACACGCAGCTCGTCTGCCGGCAGTCCCTCGGTCCAACGCGCCTGGAAGGCGAGCGCCAGCGGCACGATCTCGGCATAGGTCCGGGAGCCGCGGGGAGTCAGGCTGATGAAGGCCTCGCGCCGGTCCTCGCGATTCTCGCTGCGTGAGGTCAGGCCGCGCTTCTCGAGCTCGCTGACGGCGCGCGAAACCTTGGTCTTGTGCATCTGGGACAGCTCGCCGATATCCCGTGAGGTCAGCTTTCCGAATTCGCCGAGCTGCGCGATCACACGCCATTCGGGAATGCCGATGCCGAAGCGCTCGCTGTAGATTCGCCCAAGCGCGCGGCTGGCGAAAAAGCCGACGACGTTCAGCCGATAAGGCAGGAACTGCTCCAGCCGCAGGGTCGTTTCGTCGCCGGGTGAGGGAGGCTCGGGTTGCGTTGACATTAGTTTCATCTGTAACTAACTGGGGTCGGGGGCAGGACGCCCGCTCCGATCTCTCCGGAACCTGCGTTCTTGTCAAAGCGGTCCGGCAGCGGAAGGGGAAATGCACATGAATGTCCAGGCACAGATTCACACAGCCCCGCTACGCCAGGCCGCCACCGGCACGCGCTACATGTCGGGCTTCGGCAATAGTTTCGAGACCGAAGCTCTGCCCGGCGCCCTGCCAGTCGGCCGCAATTCGCCGCAGAGGGCCGCCTATGGCCTTTATGCCGAGCAGCTGTCCGGTTCGCCCTTCACCGCGCCGCGCTCCTCGAACGAGCGATCCTGGCTCTATCGCATCCGCCCCAGCGTCAAGCATGGCGGCCGCTGGAAGAAGGTCGACAAGGGGCTGATCCGCAGTGCTCCTTGCCGCGACGAGGCCGAGTTGCCGATCGGCCAGTTGCGCTGGAGTCCGATTCCGATGCCATCGGAGGCGCTGACCTTCCTCACCGGCCTGCGCACGCTGACGACGGCGGGCGATGCTGAGACCCAGGCCGGCATGGCCGCCCATATGGTTTTCGTCACCGCCTCGATGGAACGCGAATACGTCTTCTGCGCCGATGGCGAATTGCTCGTCGTGGCGCAGGAGGGAGCGTTGCGCTTCTGCACCGAATTCGGCGTGATCGAGATCGAGCCCGGCGAGATCTGCATCATCCCGCGCGGCGTCGTCTTCCGCTGCGAGCTGATGGGCGGACCGGCTCGCGCCTATGTCTGCGAGAACTATGGCGGCTCCTTCACCTTGCCGGATCGCGGCCCGATCGGCGCGAATTGCCTGGCCAATCCGCGTGACTTTCTGACACCCATCGCGGCCTATGATGACGACGAGACGCCCTCGACGCTCTATGCGAAATGGGGCGGGGAGCTCTTTTCTACGCCGATCGGCCAGTCGCCGCTCGATGTCGTGGCCTGGCATGGCAATTACGCGCCCTACAAATACGACCTGCGCCATTATTCACCGGTCGGGGCGATTTCCTTCGACCATCCTGATCCGTCGATCTTCACGGTCCTGACCGCGCCCTCGGAGACCCCCGGCACTGCGAATATCGACTTCGTGATCTTCCCCGAGCGCTGGATGGTCGCGGAGAACACGTTCCGTCCGCCCTGGTACCATCGCAATATCATGTCCGAGTTCATGGGGCTGATCTACGGCGTCTATGACGCCAAGCCCGAGGGCTTCACGCCCGGCGGCTTCAGCCTCCACAACATGATGCTGCCGCATGGACCGGACACGCAGGCGTTCGAACATGCGAGCACGGTCGAGCTCAAGCCGGTGAAGCTGACCGGGACCATGGCCTTCATGTTCGAGACCCGCTTCCCCCAGCGCGTCACCGGCTATGCCGCGAGCCTGCCGGCCCTGCAGCCGGACTACAGCGCCTGCTGGGAGGGGCTGAAGAAGCGCTTCGATCCGACGAGACGCGAGGCCTGGTAGAATCCCGATCCTTGCAAGGCACTTGCGGAGCCCGAATGCTTGTCGCTCAATGCGCTTTCCGAACTTCGCAAGGAGCGCGCCTTGGCGACACCCGCGAAAGCACCGGTTCGGCCGAGCGGCGGCAGGAGCCCGCGCAGCCGGACGTCGCGCACTGCGGTGCCCAGCGGTCCGGCATTGATGCGGCTCTGGGCCCTGCATTGGCTCGCCGTTTGTCGCGAAATGCCGTTGCACGGCCGGCGGTTGCTTGAGCGCCTGGGGAACGATCCGGCCAAGGGCATTCATGATTTCCGGCGCCTGATGAAGGCGTGGCGTTCCCTGCTGAAGCTCTCGCCGGCCGCACTGGAGCAGGAGTCGGTGCAGCTCCGGGCCGATATCAAGCGCCTGCGCCAGAATTTTGGCGCGACGCGTG
The DNA here is from genome assembly GCF_001748145.1 of Bosea sp. BIWAKO-01. NCBI lineage: Bacteria > Pseudomonadati > Pseudomonadota > Alphaproteobacteria > Hyphomicrobiales > Alloboseaceae > Allobosea > Allobosea sp. BIWAKO-01. Next base: position 503,384 of record NZ_BCQA01000001.1, on the reverse strand, counting down.
ATGCCGCGGTCGTCGCGCGGACATTGCAGGAGCTGCTGCCGGGTGAACGCGGCAGGCTGCTCGAGCCCCCGCCGGACCCGATGCCGCCGTCGGACACGATCATGTCCATGCAGACCGAACTGGATCGTCTCGCCGCCAGGATGGAGGAGTGGTCGGTCGCCGGCGAGCGCGGTGGCTTCCTGCTCGCGGCATTCCGGCGCAGCTATCGCAAGGCCAGACGCGCGGCCCGCCGCGATCCGCGTCGGATGAGCCTGAAGCACCTGCACGCCTGGCGCACCCGCATCATCGATCTCGGCTATCAGCTCAGCTTCTTCCAGCCCGCCGATCCCGCTCACTACAAGGAGCAGGTCGAGGCGGCCGAGCGCTTGCGCACCCATCTCGGCGCGGTCGTCGATCTCGACCTGGCAGAACGGCAACTGGCGGAAACCGTTGCGACCAAGCCCCTGCGGACGGTCAGGAAGAAGCTGCGCCGGCGCGCCGGCAAGCAGCGTGGCAAGGCGGCCGGGATGGTCGGGGATGTGCTCGACACGCGCCCGAAAGCCGTCTCTGCGCATCTGGCCGAAGCAATGGTGGCGCATGCGCCGCGCCGGATCAGACTTGTCTGACCCGGCGCCTGCAATCGGTCCTGGCGGCGGCTCAGCGCGACCGCAGTCGGTTCATGAACGAGTCGTAGGAGAGTTCGGCGACCTGCCACCAGAGCAGGTTCTCGCCGCGGAAGGCGACCATCGAATCATAGCCCTTCTTGAACAGCTCGCTCTTGGCGGAGGTCTCGGCGTAGTACTCGTCCGCCGCCTTGAGAGCCGCTTCCATGATCGGCATCGGGAATGCCTTGAGCTGTGCACCCTGCTGGACCAGCCGGCGCAGGCCGCCCGGGTTCACCGCATCGTACTTCGCCAGCATCCAGTTATTGGCGGCCTCGCAGGCGTGGTGGACGATGGCCTGGTAGTGCTTCGGCAGCTTGTTCCAGGCCTCCTGGCCGATGACGAGATGCAGCATGGCGCCGCCCTCCCACCAGCCGGGATAGTAGTAGTATTTGGCGACACGCACGAAGCCGAGCTTCTCGTCGTCATAGGGGCCGACGAATTCTGCTGCGTCGATCGTGCCGCGCTCCAGCGCAGGATAGACGTCGCCGCCGGCGATCTGCGTCGGCACCACGCCAAGCTTGGCCAGCACGGCCCCGCCCATGCCGCCGATGCGGAACTTCAGGCCCTTGAGATCATCGAGCGAGGTCAGCTCCTTGCGGAAGAAGCCGCCCATCTGGCAGCCGGAATTGCCGCAGGGGATCGAATAGGCATTGAATTTGGCCAGCGCCGAATTGATGATCTCCTGGCCGCCGCCGAAGAACCACCAGGAATGCTGCTGACGCGCATTGAGTCCGAACGGGATGCCGGTGCCGAGCCCGAGTGCCGGCTCCTTGCCGATATAGAAATAGGTCGGCGTATGCGCGCATTCGACCGTGCCGGAGGCGACCGCGTCGAGGGCCTGCAGGCCCGGCACGATCTCGCCGGCGGAGAAGGTCTGGACCTGGAATTTGCCATCGGTCGCGTCCGACATGTATTTCGCGAACTGCTGGGCCGTGCCGTAGATCGTGTCGAGCGCCTTCGGGAAGCTCGAGGTCAGGCGCCACTTCACCTCAGGCTGCGACTGCGCGATCGCCGGCATCGCGACCGGCGTCGCAGCCGCTGCCAGCGCACCGGTTTTCAAAAAGTCGCGGCGTTTCATAAGCTGATCTCCCAGAGGTTTGTTGCGCGCAATCTCGCGTGTTCGTCATGGATTGGAAAGAGATGAAACTCGCTTCCCTCATGCACGGTCGTGATGGCCGCCTTGTCGTGGTTTCCAAAGACCTGACCCGCGCCACGGACGCCTTTCCCGTGGTCGCGACCATGCAGGCCGCGCTCGATGACTGGGGGCGCCATGCGCCGCGCCTGGCCGATCTAGCAGAAGGTTTGGAGCATGGCTCGGTCCCATCCTTCCGTTTCCACGAGCATGATTGCGCAGCCCCCTTGCCGCGCGCCTATCAGTGGCTCGACGGCTCGGCCTATGTGAACCATGTCGTGCTCGTCAGGAAGGCGAGGGGCGCCGAGATGCCGGAGAGCTTCTGGAGCGACCCGCTGATGTATCAGGGCGGATCCGACGCCGTGCTGGGGCCGCGCCAGCCGATCCGGACCCGCAGCGAGGAGGACGGCATCGATTTCGAGGCCGAGATCGCCGTCATCACCGGCGACGTGCCGATGGGTGTCTCTGCGGAAGCGGCGCATGGCCATGTCCGCCTCGTGATGCTCGTCAATGACGTCAGCCTGCGCAACCTGATACCGAACGAACTGGCGAAGGGCTTTGGCTTTCTCCAGTCGAAGCCGCCGACGGCCTTCTCGCCGGTCGCCGCGACACCGGATGAACTGGGCGAGGCCTGGCAGGGCGGGAAGCTGCACTTGCCGCTGCTCTCGCTGCTCAACGGTCAGCCCTTCGGACAGCCGAATGCCGGCATCGACATGACCTTCGATTTCGGCACGCTGATCGCTCATGCCGCGCGGACGCGCCCGCTTTCCGCCGGCACGATCATCGGCTCGGGCACGGTCTCGAACCGCGACGACGAAGGCGGCCCGGGGCGCCCGATCGCGCAGGGTGGCGTCGGTTATGCCTGTATCGCCGAACAGCGAATGGTCGAGATGATCAAGACGGGCACCGCGGCGACGCCTTTCCTGCGCTTCGGCGATACGGTTCGTATCGAGATGAAGGACGGGGATGGCTATTCCGTTTTCGGTGCGATCGAACAGGACGTGCTGCCCCATGTCGACTGACAAGCCCGCCTTCGCCTCCAGTGCCGATCTCGGCGAGAAGACCATTTCCTTCGATGAGATCGGCCAGGGCATCTACGCCTATACCGCCGAGGGCGACCCCAATACCGGGGTCGTCGTCGGTGACGAGAGCGTGCTCGTCTTCGATGCGCAGGCGACGCCGAAGATGGCGGAAACCGTGATCGAGCGCGTCCGCAGGATCACCGTCAAGCCGATCAGCCATGTCGTACTCTCGCATTACCACGCGGTCCGCGTGCTGGGGGCGCCAGCCTATGGCGCCCGCGAGATCGTCGCTTCCGATGTCGCCCGCGAGATGATCGTGGAGCGCGGCGAACAGGACAAGGCGAGCGAGATCGGCCGGTTTCCGCGGCTTTTCCAGGGGGCGGATTCGATCCGCCCGGGCCTGACCTGGCCGACCATGACCTTTTCCGACACCGCCTCGATCTGGCTCGGCAAGCGCGAGGTCAGGCTGATGAAGCTCGGGCGCGGTCATACCGCTGGCGACATCGTCGCCTGGATTCCCGATGCCGAGGTCTCCTTCGCGGGGGATCTCGTCGAATATGGTGCGACGCCCTATTGCGGCGATGCCCATTTCGAGGACTGGCCGACGACGCTCGACCATTTGTCGGCCCTCGGCTCGGTCGCGATGGTGCCTGGCCGCGGCTCAGCGCTGACCGATGCGGCGATGGTTGCCGATGGGATCAGCGGCACGCGCGCCTTTCTCAGTGACCTCTATGACGCCGTGAAGCAGAACGCCGGCGCGGGTCGCTCGCTCCGCGAGACCTTCGAGCGTGTCCATGCCGTTTTGAAGCCAGGCTATGGCGACTGGGTCATCTTCGAGCATTGCCTGCCCTTCAATGTTTCGCGTGCCTATGATGAGGCCAACGGGCTCGATCATCCGCGCATCTGGACCGACGAGCGCGATCGCCAGATGTGGATCGACCTGCGGGGCTAGGGCGATGTCCCTCGTCGCATATCTGCGCAAGTCGGCCCGCAACAATGCCTGGGCCAATGACCGGCTGCTGCGTGCCTGCGCCGAACTGGACGACGAGGCATTCAGGGCCACGCGAACGAGTTTCTTCCCCTCTCTCCACGAGACCTTGAACCACAATCTCTCGGTCGATCAGTTCTATCTCGACGCCCTGGAGCAGGGCGGGCGCGGGCTGGCCGTCTTCGATACCTTCCGGCCGCTCGACGCGGCTGCGCTCCTCATCGTGCAGGGCGAGGCCGATCGCCGCCTGATCGTCTTCTGCGATGCGTTGAGCGAGGCAGAGCTCGCACGGCAGGTCGAGACCGATCGCGGCGATGACGGCAAGGTGCCCGAGCGGATCGATGATCTGCTCGCGCATCTCTTCCAGCACCAGATCCATCATCGCGGCCAGGCCCACGCCATGCTCGCCGGTACGAAGGTCGCGCCGCCGCAGCTCGATGAGTATTTCCTCGTCTTCGATGCCGGCCGGCGTGCCTCCGATCTGCGGGGGCTTGGGATCGAGGGGCCGGAGGCGATCGGATGATGACGGAGCTGCGCCGTTTCGCCAATCGCCGCAGCCCTGACCAGGATGCACGCGAACCGGCCCATCATCCGGTAGTCATCATTGGCGCCGGCCCGGTCGGGCTGACGCTCGCGCTCGATCTGGCGCGCCGTGCCGTTCCCGTCGTGCTGATCGATGATTCCGATCGCATCGGCGAGGGCTCGCGCGCGATCTGCTTTGCCAAGCGTACACTCGAGATCTTCGACAGGCTCGGCCTCGCGGAAGGCTTGGTGGCCAAAGGCATCACCTGGCAGCGGGGCCGGGTCTTTCGCGGGCAGGAGCAGCTCTATGAGTTCGATCTGTTGCCCGAGCCTGGCCACAAGCAGCCAGCTTTCATCAACCTGCAGCAATATTACGTCGAAGCAGCGTTGGCCGACGCTGCGGCTGCGGAGGCGCTGATCGATCTGCGTTGGTCGAACCGTCTCACCGGTATCCAGCCTCGCAGCGACGGCGCGCTCCTGACCATCGCGACGCCGGATGGGCCCTATCAACTCGATGCCGGCTGGGTGGTCGCCTGCGACGGAGCGCGATCGCCGACGCGCGGGTTGCTTGGCCTGGAGTTTCTCGGCGAGGCCTTCGAGGACAAGTTCCTCATCGCCGACGTGAAGATGCAGGCGGAATTCCCCACCGAGCGCTGGTTCTGGTTCGCGCCGCCCTTCCATTCCGGCCAGTCCGCCCTGCTGCACAAGCAGCCGGACGATGTCTGGCGCATCGATCTGCAACTCGATCGTGACGCCGATCCTGAGCATGAACGACAGCCCGAGATCGTGCGGCGGCGCATCCGGCAGATGCTCGGCCATGACGATTTCGCGCTGGAATGGGTTTCGGTCTACCGCTTCCAGTGCCGCAGGCTCGCGCGCTTCGTCCATGGCCCGGTGGCCTTCGCCGGCGATGCGGCGCATCAGGTCTCACCCTTCGGCGCGCGCGGCGCCAATTCCGGCATCCAGGATGCCGACAATCTCGGCTGGAAACTGGCATTGGTCGTGAAGGGGCAGAGTCCCGCTTCCCTGATCGACAGCTATGACAGGGAGCGTGTCGAAGCGGCGCAGGAGAATATCCTGCATTCGACCCGCGCCACGGATTTCATCGCGCCGCGCTCGCCCGGCGAGCGGGTCTTGCGCGATGCGGCTCTTGCCCTGGCCGGCAAGGCCGGCTTCGCCCGGCGCTTCGTCAATTCCGGGCGTCTCTCGCAGCCGACGACCTATCTGGCGTCGCCGCTTTCGACGCCTGGCCCGGATTGGCAGGGGGGGCTCGTGGCAGGCACCTCCTTCCTGGACGCTGCGCTGCCATCCACAGCCGGAGGGCGGCAGTGGCTGAGCGAGACGCTGGCCGAGGGCAGGCCGGTCATCATCGCCTGCGGATTGGCGGCCGAGGGCATGACAACTGCCGCCGCCTTGTGGGTCGACGTTCCCGCCAGAGATGGGGGAGACGAGCCCCTAGCGCGGCGCTACGGATTGACGCCGGGCGATGCCGTCGTGCTGCGTCCGGACGGCCATGTCGCGGCGCGGTTTCGTCAGGCGACGCCGGCGCAACTGGTGGCCGCGATCGAGAGGCTGGAAGGGCGCGCCGCAGCATGAGCAGCGAACTCGTCACGGAACCGAACTACTCTGATCCCGACGCGGCGTTCCGGATGATCGCGGAAGCGCATCGCGATCTCTCCGAGGCCGAGAGCGTGGCGCTCAACGCCAGGCTCGTCCTGATCTTCGCCAATCATATCGGCGACGTGGAGATCCTGCGTCAGGCCTTGGCGCTGGCGCGCGAGGCGCGGTAACGTCGGATTTCCTCTGCCGGAGCCTTGGCCGCGATGATCGATCCCGTTCCGCTCTATTCCAGCGCCATCCCGCTCTCGTTCTTCCTGTGGGGGCCGGCGCTGGTGATGCTGATGTTCTGGCTCACCGGGCTCTGGGCGAGCCGCCAGGGCGTGGCCCGCATGCTCGAGAGCGACTGGAACGGCTTCAACGCCGCCGATGTCGAAAAGCTCTTCGCAGCTTATGGCGAGGAGCGCCGCAACCGCTACCGTCACCGGGTCCTGCCGGCCGATGTCGCCTTTGCCCTGACCTATGCGATCGTCGGCGCGATCATCGTCGCAGGCGTTGCGATGCGCGGCTATCCCTGGTGGGTCGCGGCATTATGCGGCGGCGGCTGGCTCTTCGGCGGGCTCTGCGATGTCGTCGAGAACATCGTCATTGCCCGGCTGCTCGACAAATACCCCCGGGTCGAGGCGAGCGATGTCGCCATGGCGAGCGGCTTCACCCAATTGAAGCTCGTGCTGTTCACGCTCGGGGTGCTCGGCGCGCTGGCTGCAGCCTATCTGGTGTTCAAGCCACTGGCTGTGTGACGGCCGATGCGGTGCCTGCGCCATGCGTGGCCAGCCAGCCAGCGCGGCTAAGGCGGAAGAAGGCGCAGAGGAATTGCGGATCGCCCATCAGCCATGAGCACCGGTCGCTCTCGCGCTGGAAACCAAGCCTCTGCGCCAGACGAAGGGATGCCGCGTTCAACGGATGCGTCAGGATGACCACCTCGGCCAGGTCCAATGGGCCAAAACCGTGCTGGAGCAGACGTGAGACCGCCTCCGTCGCATAACCCCGGCCCCAATGGCGCGTGTCGAAGCGGTAGCTCAGCTCGATCCGCGGGGTCGCCGGATCGCCGGGGAAGAGCGCGACATAGCCCAGCAGCTCGGCAGGGCTTTCGCGAGGGCTGATCGACCAGTAGCCCAGCCCCCGATCGACATGGGTGAAGCTGCGCTTCGCCACGGCCTCCCTGCTCATGAAGGCGTTCCCGACTGGTGCGATGTGTCGCATCACCTCCGGGTCGGAATTCATCGCCATGACATGGTCGAGATCTTCCATGGTTCTCGGCCTGAGGATGAGGCGGTCCGTCGCGAGGATCGGCTGCGTCGTCGCAGGCATCTTGCTAGTCTGCATCGGACGCCTCTGGCATTGCTTCGCTCCAGAGCCCATATCCGGCGCCGGCTACGCGGAACAGTCAGGAGATCGAGAATGCGCGCCTGTGGTACCACCTCTTCACGCGCCCTGGCCCTGGCTCTCTTTGCGCTGGGGCTCGGTCTGACCGGGCCGGCCCAGGCCCAGGAGGACCTGATCTTCAGGAAGTCGACCGTCTGGAAGATGCTGACTCCGAACGACAAGCTCGCCGTCTATGGCGTCGACGATCCGATCGTCGAGGGCGTGGCCTGCCACTACACCATCCCCGAGAAGGGCGGCGTCTCCGGCATGTTCGGCGTGGCGGAGGAGGTCTCGGAGATCTCGCTCGCCTGCCGTCAGGTCGGTCCGATCAAGTTCAAGGAGAAATTCGAGCAGGGCGATGTCGTCTTCCGCGAGCGCCGCTCGATGGTCTGGAAGAAGATGCAGATCGTGCGCGGCTGCGACATCAAGCGCAACGTGCTGGTCTATCTCGTCTATTCCGACAAGCTTATCGACGGGTCGCCGCAGAACTCGACATCCACCGTCCCGATCATGCCCTGGGGCGGGGTGGGCGAGGCGCCGAAATGCTCGGATTGGGTGAGGTAAGCCGGAGGCTCAGCCGCCGCAGGTGATCGAGAGCGGCTGCTCGGCCGGTTCGGTGATGACAGGCTTCGAGACCGAACCGGTGAAATCTTCGCGCGAGGCGATGCCGAAGGCGGTCGCCTTCGCAAAGCCCTGGGCTTCGCACCAGGCATCGGCGACGATCTTGCCGCATTCGGAGGTCTTCGAGGACAGGCAGTCGGCGACACCGTAGCCGTCGCTCGCCGGAATCAGGAAGATGCGCTGGTCGTTGGATGCTGCCACGGTCTTCGAGGTCGGCAGGACTGCGAGCGAGAGGCCGGCAACGACGATTCCGAACAGGCCGATCAGGGCGATGGCGCGGCGCATTCTCGATCTTTCCTCGTGACCCGACAGGCCAAAGAACCTTCGAAGCATAAGGATGGTTCCAGTCCGTTAAATTTGAGTGAATTCGGCGTCAGCTATGTTGCGGCGCAACAAACTCGGGCGCCCTCTTGACGCAAAGCCCGCGCACAGGCAATCAGTTTTTCATGACGCAGGCCGCCATCCGGATTTGCATTATTTGCCGCTAGCTTTCGCTGGCCGGCTGCTCACGTCATCGTCCTGAAACGACCCGACAGAAAGCGCCCCCGGCCAGCGGCCCGGACCACGCTTCTCGTCGCCTATTCGCCAGGACCGTTTCGATGACGCCGACTTTAAGGCTCTACAACACGCTGACGCGGACGAAAGAGACGTTCGCGCCGATCGATCCCGGTAATGTCCGCATGTATGTCTGCGGTCCGACGGTCTATGATTATGCCCATATCGGCAATGCCCGCCCGGTCATCGTCTTCGATGTGCTCTACCGGCTGCTCCGCCATCTCTATGGCGCCGAGCACGTGACTTATGCCCGCAACCTCACGGACGTCGACGACAAGATCAATGCGCGCGCCGCGCGCGATTTTCCGGGCCTGCCGCTGAACGAGGCGATTGCCAGGGTCACGCAGACGACGACGGCGCAGTTCCACAACGATGTCGATGCGCTGGGCAATCTGCGCCCCGATGCCGAGCCGCGCGCCACCGACCATATCGAGGAGATGAAGGCGATCATCGAGCGCCTCATCGCCCGTGGCATCGCCTATGTCGCCGAGGAGCATGTCCTGTTCCACGTGCCGGCGGTGGCGAGCCTGGGGAAGGCGCCGAAATACGGCTCGCTCGCCCGTCGCTCGCTGGACGAGATGATGGCCGGCGCCCGCGTCGATGTCGCGCCCTACAAGCGCGATGCCATGGATTTCGTGCTGTGGAAGCCGAGCCGCGACGGCATCGACCCCGGCTGGCCGTCCCCGGCCGGCATCGCCACGCCCGGCCGTCCCGGCTGGCATATCGAGTGCTCGGCCATGTCGATGGCGAAGCTGCTCGCGCCTTTCGGCGGCGGGCTCGCCTGCGATGATCCTGCCAGGAATGTCTTCGACATCCATGGCGGCGGCATCGACCTCGTCTTCCCGCATCACGAGAACGAGATCGCCCAGAGCTGCTGCGCCTTCGGCGGTGCCGACGGCGCCGGCCGCATGGCGAATATCTGGATGCATAACGGCTTCCTGCAGGTCGAAGGCGAGAAGATGTCGAAGTCGCTCGGCAACTTCGTCACCATCAACGAACTGCTGCAGACCGATGCCTTCGGCGGCCGGACATGGCCGGGCGAAGTGCTGCGCCTTGCGATGCTGAAGACGCATTACCGCCAGCCGATCGACTGGACGGTGAAGTCGCTGGAGGAGGTCGAGTCCATCATCGGTGGCTGGGAGGAAGTCCTGCGTGGCATTCCGACCGACCCCCAGGCCGCTCCACGTGACGTGGATGCCGAGATCGTCGCCGCGCTGGCCGATGACCTGAACACGGCCAAGATGATGACGCGGCTTCATGGTCTTGCACGCGAAGCGAAGGCCGGCGAGCCGAAGGCTGCACGCGCATTGGCGGCAAGTGTCGATTTCCTCGGCCTGAATCGTCAGGCCTGGGGGCGGAAGGAACAGGAGTTCCTCATCCGGACGGCGACCGACGATGGGTTTGCGACGCGTGTCGACGATCTGATCCAGCGCCGGCTTGCAGCGCGTCGCGCCAAGGACTTTGCCGAGTCCGACCGCATCCGCGACGAACTCGCGGCGATGGGCATCCAGCTCAAGGATGGCAAGGACCCGGCGACAGGCGAGCCCACGACAGCATGGGAAGTGAAACGATGAACCGGGATGCCCCGAAGATCCGGCGCGCCGGTGCGCTCTCGGTCGCCATGAAACTCGTCATGCTCGCCATGGTCATGCCGCGTGTGCTGCGCTATCGGATGAGGGCCGGGCGATGAGCGCCCGCGTCCATCTTTTCGATACGACGCTGCGCGACGGCGCCCAGACCACCGGAGTCGACTTCTCGCTCGACGACAAGCGCGCGGTCGCCGCCATGCTGGACAAGCTAGGCATCGACTATGTCGAGGGCGGCTATCCCGGAGCGAACCCGCTCGATACCGCCTTCTTCGCGGAGAAGCCGACCTCGAAGGCCAAGTTCGCTGCCTTCGGCATGACCAAGCGGGCAGGGCGCTCGGCCGCCAACGACCCGGGCATCGCGGCCCTGCTCGAGGCGAAGGCCGACGCCATCGTCTTCGTCGCCAAGAGCTGGGATTACCATGTCCATGTCGCGCTCGAGATCTCGCTCGAGGACAATCTCGAAGGGATCACCGACAGCGTGAAGGCCGCGAAGGCGGCCGGACGCGAGGTGATGCTCGACTGCGAGCATTTCTTCGACGGCTACAAGGCCAATGCCGACTATGCGCTGGCCTGCGCGCGGGCAGCCTATGAGGCGGGCGCACGCTGGGTCGTGCTGTGCGATACGAATGGCGGCACCTTGCCGGACGAGGTCGGCGCCATCGTTGCCGAGGTCGCCAAGGTCGTGCCGGGCGATCATCTCGGCATCCACGCCCATGACGATTGCGGCTGCGCCGTTGCCAATTCGCTGGCGGCGGTCGAGGCCGGGGTCCGCCAGATCCAGGGCACGCTGAACGGGCTCGGCGAGCGCTGCGGCAACGCCAATCTGGTGACTCTGATCGGCGCGCTGAAGCTGAAGGACAGGTATCGCGAGCGCTTCAGCATCAATGTCGGCGAGCAGCAGCTCGGCGAACTGACCCATGTCTCGCGTGCTCTCGACGAGATGCTGAACCGCGCCCCGAACCGGCACGCGCCCTTCGTCGGTGCGTCTGCCTTCGCGACCAAGGCCGGCATCCATGCCTCAGCGGTGCTGAAGGACCCGCGCACCTATGAGCATGTCGCACCGGAAGCGACCGGCAATATCCGCAAGGTCCTGATCTCGGACCAGGGCGGCAAGTCCAACCTCGTCGCCGAGCTGGAGCGCATCGGCGTGACGCTCGGGCGCGACGATCCGCGGCTCGGGCGCCTGCTCGACGAGATCAAGGACAAGGAAGCGCAAGGCTACGCCTTCGAGGGGGCCGACGCCTCCTTCTTCCTGCTCGCCAAGCGGATCCTGCGCGAGGTGCCGGACTATTTCACGGTCGAGCGCTTCAAGGTGAATGTGGAGCGCCGCTACAACGCCAATGGCGAGCTCGTCACCTTCTCCGAGGCGATCGTGAAGGTGCAGGTCGGCGATGAGCTGCTGATCTCGGCTGCCGAGGGCTCTGCGGGCCCGGTCAACGCACTCGACGTCGCCCTGCGCAAGGATCTCGGCCGCTACCAGTCGCTGATCGGGGGCTTGCGGCTTGTCGACTACAAGGTCCGCATCTTCCAGGGCGGCACCGACGCGGTGACGCGCGTGCTGATCGAATCCGCCGACGAGACCGGCGAACGCTGGACCACGGTCGGTGTCAGCGCCAACATCATCGACGCCTCGTTCCAGGCGCTGGTCGATTCGATCACCTACAAGCTGATGCGGGCGGGCGCGACGGCGTAAGAGAAGAGGGCTTTCGATCCGCAGCGATTCCCTGGCGAGGCGCAGCGCCGAGCTGGTCGTCGTTCGGCGGATGGGAATGCTGCCGTACCGCCATGGTCTGGAATGGCCGGGACGAGGCCCGGCCATGATCGGCCTGGCGGCTCAATCCGTCAGGCGGATCGTCTTTTCCCTGCACAGATCGACGCCGTCATTGTCGCTCTCGACCTCGTCGGTGAAGCGACCGAGCACGAAATAGCTGCAGCCTGCCGGCTTGTTGAGTTTCAGCACGGCGCTCTTTCCGGGCGCGAGCGGCTTGGCGAGCTTGGCGACGAGGCGGGGCTGTTCACCCGAGGTGGTGATTTCGAGCGTGTTCAACGGCACGCTGCGGGCATTGGTTACCTTGATCTGTGCCGGCGGGCGCGCTGATTGCGCCAGGGCGGGAAGCGTCGCGAGGCAGAGTGAGGCGCTGGCGCCGATCAGGCCGGCAAGGATAACCCGTTGAGCTCTCATGGCTGTTTCTTTCCCCGATCCGAGCGTTGACCGCTCCGACTCCATCTCACACCGGTCCTTCGACGAGAACAAGGCCAGGCCGGCGCGCGCGTTCCGCAATCCCCGGCTTGCAGCAAGGCTCATGCATTCGCCCGCGATCGCGGATATATGGGCGGTTCAACTTGGAACTGTTTGAAAATGTCCCCGCCTGCCGCGCCGCCTCCAGCGTCGAACTTCGCCCACTCGGCCGTCCTGCAACCCGGCTCCGGCTTCGTCGCGACCTTCCGTGCGCTCTGGCCCTATCTCTGGCCGCCGGATCGCGCGGATCTGCGCAAGCGCGTGGTCGCGGCCTTCATCCTGCTGGTTGTTGGCCGCATGGTGTTGATGGGCGTGCCCTTCACCTTCAAATGGGCGACGGATGCCCTGGCGAATACGCCGACGAGTCTCGAGCGCTGGCTGCCCTGGCTGGTCGGTGCACCGCTGACCCTGACGCTGATCTACGGGCTGGCGCGCGTCGGCTCCTCGGCCTTCATCCAGATGCGCGACGCGTTGTTCGCACCCGTGTTCATGCATGCGGTGCGCACGCTGGCGCTGCAGACCTTCGGTCATCTGCATTATCTCTCGCTTCGCTTCCATCTCGAGCGCAAGACCGGCGGTCTGACCCGCGTGCTGGAGCGCGGCCGCAACGGCATCGAGGAAATGGTCCGCCTCGGCTTGAACCAGCTGGTGCCGGTCGTGGTCGAGGTCGCCCTGATCACCGCCGTGCTGCTGACGATGTTCGACTGGCTCTATGTCGTCGTGCTGGTGGTGATGGTGACGACCTACATGGCCTACACGATCAAGGCCACCGAATGGCGTATCGCCATTCGCGGCGCCATGAACGAATCCGATACCGACGCCAATTCGAAGGCGATCGACTCGCTGCTCAACTATGAGACGGTGAAGTATTTCGGGGCAGAGGCTCGCGAGACGGCTCGTTACGACCGTTCGATGGCGCGCTACGAGCGTAACTCGATCAAGGCCTATACCTCGCTCGCCTGGCTCAACTTCGGACAGGCGGCGATCTTCGCGACGGGCCTGACCATCTCGATGGTGATGGCGGTGCGCGGCTTTCAGGCCGGCACGCATACGGTCGGCGATTTCGTATTGATCAACGCCATGCTGATCCAGCTCTACCAGCCGCTGAATTTCATGGGCACGGTCTATCGCGAGATCAAGCAGGCGACCCTCGATATCGGCGAGATGTTCGCCCTGATCGGCCGCGATCCCGAGATCCAGGACCATCCGGGCGCGCCGCCGCTTCGCGTCGATGCAGGCGAGGTCCGTTTCGAGGACGTGCATTTCGCCTATATCCCGGAGCGGCCGATCCTTAAGGGAATTTCCTTCGCGGTGCCGCCGGGCAGGACGATCGCCATCGTCGGCCCGTCCGGTGCCGGCAAGTCGACGATTTCGCGCCTGCTCTTCCGCTTCTACGAACCGGCCAAGGGCAGGATCATGATCGACGGGCAGGATATCGCTGCGATCCAGCAGGTCAGCCTGCGCTCGGCGATCGGCATGGTTCCGCAGGACACCGTGCTGTTCAACGACACGATCGAGTACAATATCCGCTATGGCCGGCCGGATGCGACCGAGGCCGAGGTCGAGGAGGCGGCGCGGCTTGCCCAGATCGACCGCTTCATCCGGTCGCTGCCGGAGGGCTATGAGACCTCCGTCGGCGAGCGTGGCCTGAAGCTCTCCGGCGGCGAGAAGCAGCGCGTCGCCATCGCCCGCACCATCCTGAAGGGGCCGCCGATCCTGGTGCTGGACGAGGCGACCTCGGCACTCGATTCCTTCACCGAGAAGGAGATCCAGGACGCGCTCGACCGGGTCAGCGAGGGGCGCACGACGCTGGTCATCGCCCATCGGCTCTCGACCGTGATCAATGCCGACGAGATCATCGTGCTGGACAAGGGCCTGATCGTCGAACGCGGCCATCACCGCGAGTTGCTGGCCGCGGATGGCGTCTATGCGGCGCTCTGGAATCGTCAACGCCAGGTCGACGAGGCCAAGGCGACGCTGAAGCGCGCGACCGAGGAAGAGGAAGAAAGCGTGAGAGTGACCCTGACGCAGTAATCGGCGCGACGGAATTCTCTCGCCAAACGCGGCCTGCTTCCTGCATGCTACGCTCCGCCGGTTTCACTCGAAGCCGGTGGAGCATTGCGGGGGCTGCTCATGTTCGATCCGACGACATTCACCGGCTTTCATACCTGGCTCAGCCTGATCGCCATCGTCGCCGGTTTTCCCGTCGCCGCGGCCATGCTGAAAGGGCACACGCGGCCGCGCTGGACCGGGATTTTTCTTTCCACCGCGTTTGCCACCAGCGCGACGGGCTTCGGCTTCCCATTCAACGGCATCCTGCCCTCGCATATCGTGGGCGCGATCTCGCTCGTTCTGGTCGGGCTTGCCGGATATGCCCTCTACGCCCGCAGGCTCGATGGCGCCTGGCGGCGGATCTATGCGGTCACGGCGATGCTCGCCTTCTATCTGCTGATCTTCGTCGCGGTCGCGCAGGCCTTCATGAAGGTGCCATTTCTCCGGGCCATGGCGCCGACCCAGTCGGAGCCGCCCTTCGCGATTGTCGAGGGGCTCGTGCTGCTGATCTTCGTGGTGCTGACTTATCTCGCCGCGCGCCGCTTCGTCCGCAGCCCGACGGCGCTCGCCTGAGTTCGCGTGGTTTGCATGACGATGGCTCGCATCCGACGCAGGCCGGCCGATCCCGGGCTGCAGCGGTGACCTCATGCTGAAGCGCCTGCGCCTGACCGGGGCGCTGCTCCTCTCCATCCTGGCCGCCGACCGGGCCGCTGCTGCGACGGGGCAGGGATGGGAGCTCTGGATCGTCAAGCCGGGACGGCCGGGCATCGTCCAGACCTGCTCGCTGCTCAAGATGTCGCCGTCGCCGCTTGAATCGATGCTTCCTCCCGATCAGCAGCCGCTTCGGCTCGATGCGGCGCTCTCGATTCGCTGGCAGGGCGGCTATCTCGTGCAGGACGGCGCGCCCGAAGGCCCGGCAGCGAAGCGGGGCTGGAATCCGGTCGATAGCTGCTTCGTCCTGATGGTCGCGGGCAGACCCGTCGCGGCTGGCGCTGTCCTGCCGCGAGCCTCCGCTCAGCTGCTGCGCTTCGATACCCTCGTGATTCGGGAGGATAGGGCAGGCCAGCCGCTCGCCTTCGAACTGCTCCCGCATTTTCCAGCGGATGTCATGCTGCCGGCCCCTGCGCCATGGGCGGCGGCGCTCGGTGCGCTCAGCCGCCCCTCCGGGGCCAGGCGATGACGGCAGCGAAGCGCTTGCGAGCGATGTTCCGGCTCGGCGCCAGCCTGGTCCTGGCGCTGTCGGTCCTGCCTGTGCAGGCCTCCGGCACGAAGAAGGTCGGGAATTGGGTGGTCATCACCAATGACCGGCAAGGCGGGCGCAAGGATGTCGCGGCGGTGCTGAGCGACAGAGAGGCGCAAGTTGGCCTCGCGATCCGCTGCATCGAGGCCAACCTGTCCATCGCCTTTCTGCCGCTGAACAATGACGGGCTGTTCGGCAAGGCGGGGCGGGCGGCTGCATCCTTCGTTCAAGCCGATGGCCAGCCGGCGGTCGAACTGGCGGGTTCGGTCGGGGTGGACCGGGCCGTGCAGGTCTCGCGACCGGCGCCGCTGCTCGGGCTGATCCTCAGTGCGGCCGAGATCGGAGTGTTGGTTCCGGCCCAGGGCGGCGGAGCGGTTTCCGCCAGTTTCGACCTTGCATCCGGCCGGAGCGCGCTGGCCGAGCTTGTCGGGCAGTGCCCGGCCGACTGACGCTTGCTCTCAGTTCAGCCCCATCCGGTAGCGCAGCTTCAGCCGCTCGCCGCGGGCATAGCTTTCGTAGCTTTCCGGGATCGTGACCTGTTCGACGAAGCTGCAGCCGAGCCTTTCCAGCGTGCGGCGGGAGGCGAGGTTGTCGGGCGTTGTCGTCAGCCAGAGTTCGGTGAGGCCGCACGCTTTGGCCAGGGGAAGCAGCGCCTTCACGGCTTTGCCGGCGAGGCCGCGCCCACGATAGGCGGGCTCGACGGAAAAGCCGATCTGCCCAGCAAGATGGGTCAGGAGATAGCTCGCGCCTGGCCGCAGGCTGATCGTACCGGCGGGCTCGCCTCCGACCAGGATGTCGAAACGATAGGCCGCGACGTGCCAGGGCGAGGTTTCCGGCGAATAGCTCCGGCTCAACCGCAGGCCGACATCGTCACAGCCAAGCCTGGCCAGAAGAGCCGTGTCGAAATTGCCGGCCTCCGCCATGTCCCGCACTCCGCACCAATGCCATGTCCGCGCTTCTAGCCGTTCCGCTACCCTGTCTGGAAGACGCGGCGCTGAAGAGACGGAGTCTCGCCCGCCGCGAGGGGCGCGGCATGCGGCCTCTTCCCCCGGAGCGCCGAACCCCGTAAATCACGCGGCAATGCCTGCCGCCCCATTCGGGCCGCAGGGGAGCGTCACTCTGCCGACGCGCTGACAAGACCAAACAGGATTGCCCATGTCGCTCGTCGATTCCGTCCGCAAAGTGATCGTTCCCATCCACAAGGAGGGCTATGTCTTTATCGCGATCGCGCTGGTGGCGACGATCGTGCTCGCCAATCTCTGGTCGCCCTTCGGCTGGCTCGGCGCGATCATCACGATCTGGGTCTGCTATTTCTTCCGCGATCCCATCCGGATCACGCCGCAACGCGAGGGGCTGGTGATCTCCCCGGCTGATGGCCGGATCAGCCAGATCGCCTCCGCGCTGCCGCCTCCGGAGTTGAACCTGCCGGCCGAGCCGATGACGCGCATCTCGATCTTCATGAACGTCTTCGACTGCCATGTGAACCGCGCACCGGTCTCGGGCCGCATCATCAAGATGGCCTATACGCCGGGCCTCTTCCTCAATGCCGAGCTCGACAAGGCGAGCGAGGATAATGAGCGCAACGCGCTGGCGATCGAGACCCCCGCCGGCACGGTCGGCGTTGTCCAGATCGCAGGCCTGATCGCGCGGCGCATCGTGCCCTTCGTCAAGGAGGGCGACGCTATTGCGACCGGCGAGCGTTTCGGCCTGATTCGCTTCGGCTCGCGCGTCGACGTCTATCTGCCGACGAGCGTGATTCCGCTGGTTGGCGAAGGCCAGACCGCGATCGCCGGCGAGACCGTGCTGGCCGATGTCTCGGCCAGCGAAACACGGCGCAGCTTCCGCGGAATCTGAGCGCTTTCGACATCCCGGAGCGTCGTGATGCGGCGCCCGGGATGATCGCCGACTGCTCCTAGCCTCCGCGCCTAAAACCGCGTATTCCGGCTGGCATGAGCGATCTCTTTCCCCCCTTCGAGCCCGAGCAGGCTGAATCGAAGCGCACGCGCTTCAAGGCGATCCCGTTTCGGCTGATCGCACCCAATGTCATCACTTTGCTGGCGCTCTGCCTCGGCCTGACCGCGATGCGGCTCGTGGTCGAGGGCAAGCTCGAATCGGCGACGATCTTCATCCTGATCGCCGCCGCGCTCGACGGCGTCGACGGCCGACTGGCGCGCATGCTGAAGGGCACGTCGCGCTTCGGCGCCGAGCTCGATTCGCTTTCGGATTTCGTCAATTTCGGCGTCGCCACAGGCTATGTGCTCTGGATCTTCGTCCTGCACGACCTGCGCTCCTTCGGCTGGATCATCGTGCTGACGCTCGCCTGCGCCATGGCGCTGAGGCTCGCACGCTTCAACGTGATGATCGACGATCCCAATCGTCCTGACTGGCAGAAGAACTTCTTCGTCGGCATGCCGGCGCCCGCAGGCGCGATCACCGCGATGCTGCCGCTCTATCTGCACTTCATCGGCGTGCCGGTGCAGGAATATGGCGCGCTGCTGGTCGGGATCTATATCCTGTTCATCGCCTTCCTGACGATTTCGCGCATCCCCTGCTACGCCGGCAAAACGCTCGGCACGCGTGTGCCGCGTGAAAAGGTCCTGCCGCTCTTCGTCGCGGTGGTGGTGGTGGCGGGGCTGCTCTTTGCCTATCCCTTCGAGATGTTGACGCTGATCGTGCTGGCCTATCTCGCGCTGATCCCGATCAGCGTTGCGCGCTATCGCAAGCTCGAGCGCGAATACAATGCCGGCCTGGCGGAAGCTCCGTCCGAGGGCGGCAAGGCGTCCGTGTCGGATGCCGACTAGGGCGTCGGCCCGAAAAGTGGATCGCGGTTTTCGGAAAAGCCGGCGCGAACGCATCAAAGCGTCGGCCCGAAAGGTGGATCGCGGCTTTCGGAAAAGCCGGCGCGAACGCATCAAAGCGTCGGCCCGAAAGGTGGATCGCGGCTTTCGGAAAAGCCGGCGCGAACGCATCAAAGCGTCGGCCCGAAAAGTGGATCGCGGTTTCCGGAACAGCTGACGCGAAGGCATCAAAGCATCGGTCCGAAAAGTGGATTGTGCCTTTCGGGAAAGCCGATGCAAGCACAGACGAATGGATTATCGGGCCGGACGCGAAATCCGGTCTCGATAATCTAGCGGCGGCGGCTGCTCAGCCGCGCCGCATTGGCGCGGGTCCGTTTCGAGAACGGCTCGAGCGTGTTGCTGGTCGCCCGGGCGACGGCCTCGCTCATGTCGAGCTGGCTGAATGGGCTGAAGGCCAGATCCCACCAGAACAGGCTGACGGCCTGGCTCGCGGCGAGGCCGCTTTCCATCACCGCGGAAACCTTCTCGGTCAGGGCCTTCGTCGCCTCGCGCTGGCCGCGCCGGTCGCCGAGCGCACCCTTGAGCAGGATCGGCATCCGCATCGCGATGGTCAGCCCCGCCTCGGCCTGCATCGTCATGACCTTGCTTACGAGCGCCTGCGCTTCCACTCCCGTTCCCAGAGCGGAACGCGGACGTCGGGTCGATGTGGTCATTCGGTGAAGGGCTCCGGAACACGGGACAGGTCGGAAAGCACTCCGGCCTCGCAAAGAGGCCGCGTCAGCGGGCCGCAGGCCTTAATGTGTCAAGTGAAAGGCTGAAACGCAAGGGTGAGGCCGCGTATTTTATGCGCAGTGGACATAACGAAATGGGTATTGCGCTCCAGGATTGCGCTCGGCGCGTGGCGGTTCAGAGAGATTTCGCAACCGGCGAAAATGATCTAGAGGCTTGGGCGGAGGGTGTCCGCCATGGGCGCCTGCGAGCCTCAGAGACGAACGCCCTTGAGTTTCTTCTCCACCCCCAAGCAGCCCGGCTGGCGCCCGATGCTGGTCCTGGCCTCGGCCTCACCGCGCCGGCTGGCCTTGCTGGAGCAGGCCGGGCTGAAGCCCGACGCCATGCTGCCGTCCGATCTGGACGAGACACCGCTGAAAGGCGAGCGTCCGCGCGATCTTTCGCGCCGCCTGGCGCGCGAGAAGGCGCAGGCCGCGCGGGAGGGCGCGAAGAGCCGCCCCGATCTAGAAGGCAGCTACATCCTGGCGGCCGATACCGTGGTCGCAGTCGGCCGTCGTGTCCTGCCCAAGGCGGAGATCGTCGATGAGGCGGCTGCCTGCCTGCGGATGCTCTCGGGGCGCGCCCACCGCGTCTATACCAGCGTAGCCCTGGTGACCCCGGGCGGAGCTATCCGTGACCGCATCGTCGAGACGCGCGTGCGCTTCAAGCGGCTCTCGACCGAAGATCTCGAGATGTACCTCGCCTCAGGTGAATGGCGCGGCAAGGCCGGCGCCTATGCCATCCAGGGCATTGCCGGCTCCTTCGTGGTCAAGCTTGTCGGCTCCTATACCGGCGTTGTCGGCCTGCCGCTTTACGAGACGGTGAACCTGCTCGGCGGCGAAGGCTTCCCGATCCGCTTCGGCTGGATGAATGTCGGCTGAGCGCCAGCGCATCTTGCCCTGACCTCCGGTTATCCCGATCCTGTCGCCGCTGCCGCTTCGGCAGCGCAAGGCGCGCAACCAGGGATGGGGCCGATGACGGAACGCTTGAGGGGCAAGGTTGCAATCGTCGCGGGCGCAGGCTCGATCGGGCCCGGCTGGGGCAATGGCAAGGCAACCGCGACGATCTTTGCGCGCGAGGGCGCCAGGGTGGTCTGCGCCGATCTCAACCGCGATGCCGCCGAGGAGACGGCGGCAATCATCCAAAACGAGGGTGGCCAGGCCTTTGCGGTCCAGACCGACGTAACCCGGGCCGATTCGATCGCCGATCTCGTGGGCCAGGCGCTCGGCCGCTACGGCCGCATCGACATCCTCGACAACAATGTCGGCATCGCCGAGGTCGGCAGTGTCGTCGATCTGCCCGAGGAGACCTGGGATCGCGTCTTCAAGGTCAATGTCACCAGCGCCTTCCTGGCGATGAAGCACGTCATCCCGGTGATGCAGCGTCAGTTCGAGGAGACGGGCGAGGGCGGCTCGATCATCAACATTTCCTCGATCGCTTCGATTCGCCACACCGGCGTGCCCTATGCCAGCTATTCCGCCACAAAGGCGGCGCTGAATCACCTGACCCGCACGACCGCCGTACAATACGCGGCGCAGAAGATTCGCGTGAACGCGATTCTGCCCGGCCTGATGAAGACGCCGATGGTCGAGCATTCTGCCGGTCTCGCGCAGGCCTATGGCGAGGGCGACATTGCCGCGATGTGGAAGGCGCGCGATGCGCAGGTGCCGATGGGCCATATGGGCGAAGCCTGGGACGTGGCCTATGCCGCGCTCTTCCTTGCCAGTGACGAAGCGCGCTATGTCACCGGCATCGAACTCGTGGTCGATGGAGGTATCACGCTCAAATATGGCTGAGAATCAGGACACGTCACCCCCGCCGGCGCCAAGACCCTGCCCGATCTGCCGCAAACCGGCGGTACACCGCTTCAGGCCCTTCTGCTCGTCCCGCTGCCGCGACATCGATCTCGGCCACTGGCTGAAGGGCAGCTATGTCATCCCCGGCGAGCCGGTGGAGGAGGCTGAAACCGGGTTACCCACACGCGAAGACGAGACTTGATCAGAAGCCGGCTGAAGCGACTGGACAGCCCGCCAATCACCCTCTATATCGCCCCCACCAACACGAAGCGCCTGGCGCTTCGCCGGATGCCCAGATAGCTCAGTTGGTAGAGCATGCGACTGAAAATCGCAGTGTCGCTGGTTCGATTCCAGCTCTGGGCACCACTCCTTCTTGTTTCTCCTTTGTTTTTCGTGGTTTGAGGACTGCTTGCGTCCCACCACTTTCGCCAAGCGGCGAAAGTGGGACATCTGATTTGCTCCGGCGGCGGTAGCTCTGACTGTAGCCGCCCCAGCGCGTACGCGCACACCGAATGCCGCTGAAATCAAAGTCTATCTCACAATGACAAAAGGTTTGACGTCAAATGTCAAACGGCATCACAAGCATTTGTAAAATGATTGGAAATCACGCTATCTAAATACCTATGGTACTCACCTATGGACTCCGCAACGCGGCGCTGCCATAACTACGCCTCCACGTGAGGCGCCTCATGCAGGACGAAAACAACCACCGCCCCGTATTCGTCACCCGGCATACGGCGGCGGCATTCATGCAAATATCGACCGACTCTTTCGATGCGTGGGTCCGCTCCGGCTACGTACCGCGGGCAACGATAAATCGAGGCCAGATCATCCGGTGGCATTGGCCATCGTTGGAGGAAAGGCTTGTGGAGTTAGCAAAAGGGCCGCCGATTGACCCGAGCACTATCGATCCAACCAAACCCTATATTCCCCGACGGCGCGGCCCAAAAAAGCGCACGCCAGAGCCCGGCAAATGAGCGACCTTATGACGAAGGCGGATGCCGCGGCGTATTGCGGGGTCTGCCCCGCCACATTCACAAACTGGGTTGCGTCTGGGGTCATGCCCACTCCATTTCGGGGCACGCGCATGTACGATCGCCGTGCAATCGACGCGTTCATTGATCGCGATAGCGGAATCTTGCGAGCCACCGCGCCCGAGGAAGACGCATTCGACCGTTGGGAGCGGGAACAGCGCGAAGCAAAAGCGTCAGCAGTGCCTGGCGAAGACTCTCTCGAGCGATGGCTTCGCGAGAACAAAAATAGGCCCATAGAAAACTCGTACGACGAGTGGCAACGAAAGAGCCTGGAACGGAGAGCCCGTAAAGCCGCGCGGGCTAGGGCTGCCGCGGGAAAGGCGCCGCCATGAGCGACGAGGCCCCTTTCCAACCATCCGGCCCACTTGGGCGGATCTACAGCCTTCAGGAGGCGGCGGAGTACCTGCGCGTCTCAAAACAAGCAGTCGCTCGAGCCGCAAAGAAGCACGGAATTGGTGCACGCTTCGGCCGAGATTTGCGGTTCAACGAGGCCGATGTCCAACAAATGTGGGAGGCCATGCGCTGCCAGCCGAACGAGACCGGTCTTCAGACAGCAATCTCCCGACGTGGTGCGACAGGGCCTACCAGAGCTTAGTGAACCGCGCCCTTTCAAAGCGGGCTGCGGCGCTTCTGGGAAAGAAAAAGCGCTAGGAGGATCCATGGACAAGGCAGTCGATATGCTCGTCGCCGAGCCGATGCAGGTACGCATTGCGACCGTGTTGCCCGGCGGCGCAATCGTTGGCGACGATGTGCTGACGCTCGATTATTTCGGCGGAGTGCTGCCGGCGGAGAATGATCATCTAGCCTATGTAAGTAGCCCCGACGATTACCAGTACAAGGTTGTTCAGAAACGCCATTTCTTTAGGGAGGCGAGCGGCCTCTGTTACTGGAATCTCGTTGTCCGAAACGCCGACCCGTCGCATCACCTATCCACTGTAACTGACCACGCCCTCGCGCTGTCGGACTTGCGTCGCGCTATTCGCGCTGGTCGGCCCATGAAAGAAATCATCGCCAAACGTCGGAGGGTAAACGGTGAAGGCGGTTGAACATCCGCCTGGCGCGCGATGCATGGTGGGAAGATCCGCTAGGATTGAGCGGAAGCTTGTGGCGGGCACTGGCGCTCGGAATTTGACGGCTCGGCGACGTGCTGTGGATGCCGATGTCTGAGCGCTAGAATTTTGCCCCACTTTCGATTCACAAGGCCGAGCAGGACTACCTGCGGCCAGGCACGAGACCCAATGTCCAATTTTACCTTCGCGCCTCTCGACCTTCCCGGGCTTGTGCTGGTTCGGCCGCGACGCTTCGGCGATGAGCGCGGCTATCTCATGGAAACCTATAGCCGCGAGCTTTTCGCGGCAGCTGGGATCGCGCCGGATTTCATTCAGGACAACCAGTCGCGCTCGGCTCAGGCCGGCACCGTGCGCGGTCTGCATTATCAGGCTGCGCCCGCCGCCCAGGCCAAGCTCGTGCGCGTGCTGAAGGGTGCGATCTTCGACGTCGCCGTCGATCTTCGGCGCGGCTCGCCGCATTGCGGGCTCTGGTGCGGGACACTGCTAAATGCGGACAGTGACGAGCAGATCTTCGTGCCGCGCGGCTTTGCCCATGGCTTTTGCACGCTCGAGCCCGATACGGAGGTCGCCTACAAGGTCGACGCGCCCTATGCGCCACAGAGCGAGGGTGGGTTGTTCTGGGCTGATCCAGCACTTGCCATCGACTGGCCAGTGGTGTCCGGAGCCGCGACACTTTCCGAGAAGGACGCAAAGCTGCCCGGTTTTGCCGGTTTTACCAGCCCGTTCGTCTATGAGGGCGCCTGAACGACGCGGTTTCTCATCACAGGAAGCGCTTCATCGGCTCGGCCGTGAGTTGACAGCGCTGGCGCAGATAGCGCGCGATGCAAAAGTGAGGGATGATCAACGCGCAATCGGAGGAGGCTACCGTGTCACCCACCAAAGATGAGCTGATCGCCGAGGCCGATGATATTGAGAAGTCAATCCAGATTGCGGTCGATGCGGCCAAGCGGAGTCCAATTCCGATCGAAACACGGATTGCTCAGCTCGAGCGTTGGGTTGCCACTTTGATGCTTGCGCGCGCCAAAGATCTTCGGAAGTTGGCCGCAGCGGCTGGAGACAAGGGAACCGGATAACGCGGGCCACGGCGCGGCGTGTTCCCTTAGAACGGCGTCTCCTTGAACGGCTCGGCCGTGGCCGGGTCGTCATCGCCGACCCCGGTCTTGTTCATCCGCTGCGAAACGATCCATTCGCGCAACTCTTGCGGCGGCTGCATCAGCAGCTCTTTGCCGCCCGAGCCATCAAGCCATGCCTCGAAATCGCCTGCTGAGGTTTGAAGCCGGGAGGCACAAGCGGCCGCGCATGATGCCGATGGCGGCAATCGTCACCTTCTCGCTCTACTCGAGCCGGCGCGAGGAGGAAATCACCAAGATCCTCTGGACGGATCTCGATGTCGCCGGCCGACGCGTGCTCGTCCGCGACATGAAGGACCCGGAAGCGAAGGACGGAAATGGCGTGTGGTGCGAACTGCCTGAAGAGGCTCTTCGGGTTGCGCTGGCTCAACCCCGAAACCACGCCGAGATTTTCCCGTATAATCACCGGACGGTCAGCGCCAACATGACGCGTGCTTGCGCCATCCTCAACATTCCAGACCTTCACTTTCACGACTTGCGGAGGGCGTTTCGCGCCTGCTCGAGATAGGTCGAACCATTCCGCAGGCCGCATCGGTCTCCGGTCATCGGAACTGGAGCTCTATGAAGCGCGATGCCCATCTGCGCCAGACCGGAGATAAATATGTCGGGTGGGTGTGGTTGGAGCGGTTAGCGCCTGAATGACCCCATTTGGTTCGTTGGCGCCCCACTCTGAGCAGATCGATGCATCGACTGCGTCTGAAGTTGGCCGCAGGCAGAACTGCCGCTTTGCGTACGAAACGACGGTGGTTTGGCGGGATCGTTCAGAAGATGAAATCGATCACCGGCGCGACATAAACTCCGGCTTCGCCGAACCCGACGATGTCGGAGAAGCCATCCCCATTCACGTCGGCAAGTTGCCGCGGATATCTGTCCTCGCTGCTCCAGCCGCCGGCGGTATTTGAAAATTGACTGAGGTTGAACGTCGCTGACCGAAACGACCCGTCGCCATTTCCAAGCGCGGTATAGACCCCCCCTTCACCGAACCCGACGATGTCGGCGCGGGCATCCCCGTTAACGTCGGCAAGCTGCCGCGGATATCTGTCGTCGCTAGTCCAGCCGCCAGCGCTAGGCGCGAAATTGGCGAGCGCGAACGACTGTGGCCCAAAGGATCCGCCGCCCGTCGCGAGCGATACGTAGACCCCAACTTCACCGAACCCGACGATGTCGGCGCGGCCGTCCCCATTCACGTCGGCAAGCTGCCGCGGATATCTGTCGTCGCTAGTCCAGCCGCCAGCGCTCGGAGCGAAATTGGCGAGCGCGAGCGCGGGTGGCGCGAAAGATCCGCCGCCAGTCGCTAGCGATACATAGACCCCGTCTTCACCGAACCCGACGATGTCCGCGCGGCCATCCCCATTCACGTCGGCAAGCTGCCGAGGAAATCTGTCGTCGCTGTTCCAGCCGCCTGCGCTCGGAGCGAAATTGGCGAGTGCGAACGACTGTGGCCCAAAGGATCCGTCGCCAGTCGCTAGCGACGCATAGACCCCCCCTTCACCGAACCCGACGATGTCGGCGCGACCATCCCCGTTAACGTCGGCAAGCTGCCGCGGATATCTGTCGTCGCTAGTCCAGCCGCCAGCGCTAGGCGCGAAATTGGCGAGCGCGAACGACTGTGGCCCAAAGGATCCGCCGCCCGTCGCGAGCGATACGTAGACCCCAACTTCACCGAATCCGACGATGTCCGCGCGGCCATCCCCATTCACGTCGGCAAGCTGCCGAGGATATCTGTCGTCGCTGTTCCAGCCGCCTGCGCTCGGAGCGAAATTGGATATTGTAAGCCCATGTTCCTGAAACACGTTGATCATAAAATCGTCGAATCCAAGATTTTCTTTGGCAACACCAAGTAACGTCAGTGTATCGTCGTCTCCAAAATTGATAACGGTGTTTAAGCCCACCTGACTAGACAGCGCGAGAACGTCGTCCAACGTGTTTATGTTGAAGAACGTTGTCAAATCAACGTAATCCACTCCCGAGCCGGCAACGAAATCCGACGCGACGTCGGCACCGTACCCTGCCGCGTACACAAAGCGGTCGTTGCCAGGGCCGCCATTCAGCGTATCGTTGCCAGTGCCGCCGTCCAATAGGTCATTGCCCGAGCCGCCATAAAGCAGGTCATCGCCGGCAAGCCCGCGGAGCGTATCGTTCTGATCTGCTGAAACGACCTGCGGCGTGAGCCGAAACACGTCGCCGTCGTAGTCGACGATGTAAAGGTTGCCGCGGGCATCCTCGCCAAACGAGGTTGGGATGTTGACGGTGCCGACGTTCGGCACAATCTGCGACGTTCGCTCGGTGGGTACCCAGGTTTCGCCATTGAAGCGAAGTGTGAAAACCTTGCCGGTCGGCTGGTCGGCGAAAAAAAACTGCCCCTGTAGTCCTTCACTAAGCCCGCGATAGACATAACCGCCGATCACGGCTTGACCAACATCACGGCCATATGAATGGATGGGTACTGCGAGCGTGCCTTGCGTGACCGTTCCGCTTCCGAGGGGTCCTTCGAACAGGGGCCATCCGTAGTTTGCGCCGCTCAGTCCGATATCGATTTCTTCAAAAGAGCCCTCACCCACATCTGCGATGAAGAAATCGCCGGTGGCACGGTCGAAGCTGTCACGGAAGGGGTTGCGTAGGCCAAGCGCAAAGATTTCATCCGCGCCGGGGTCACCCAAGGCAGCGAACATATTGCCGGTGGGAATGGCATAGTTCCTCGTCGGATCGGCCGGAAATGCATCATTGTGAACATCGATGCGGAGGATTTTCCCCAGCAGGGTCCCGGAACTCTGGGCGTTTGCGGCAACTGCGTTGTCACCGGTCGCGGCGTAAAGTAGGCCATCGGGACCAAAGCCAATCCAGCCTGCATTGTGGTTTGTTGCGGATAGATTATCTAGTCTGATGATCGTCGTCGCACTTGCCACATTGGCGACATTTGGATTGGCCGAAACCTGATAACGTTCGATTGTATTGTGAACGACCGAACCGGGAACTGTGCGGTAAATATAAAAGAATCCGTTAGTTGCATAATCCGGATCGAAAGCGAAGCCGAGCAATCCCCGCTCCCCGGTGGCGTCGACCGCCACATTGAGGAAGGGTGTCGCCAGGAGCTGGCCCGAGATCAGGTCGATGATGCGGATCGTGCCTCCCTGCGTGACAACGAACAGCCGGCCCGGATCGTTGGGCGCCGCGGCGGCAAAAAGCGCTGTGCCAAGCCCCGTTGCCACTTGAGTTGCCGCAATCGAACTGACGTTACTCTGCGGCCCATTAGGATCGAATCCGTAGATCAAATCCCGACCCGCGCTCCCTTGAAGAGTGTTGCTGCCGTCATTGCCAACGATCAAATTCGCGGCCATGGAAACCTCCTAAGGCGTCGGCGAGAACAATGCGTCCGCGCCGTCCGAGGCGGTATTCAGAGGGTCAGCACCCGGTCGACAAAGTATTCCCTCCACGAGCGCAGAGCAAACGAATATGTTTTCGAACATCCGACAGTGCACCTCTGTCGGCGGAAAGCGTTCAGCGCTTCAATGGATCTGGGAGCTGGGCTCTCGGGCGACACCGTCATCTACAAGAGCACGGCCCCACTCTGCCCGCGCGGCTCGCGGTAGCGCTCCGGAAGCCTGAGGCCTTAGAACAGCGTTTCCTTGAACGGCCCGGCCGTGGCCGGGTCGTCATCGCCAACCCCGGTCCTGTTCATCCGCTGCGAAACGATCCATTCGCGCAGCTCCTGCGGTGGCTGCATCAACAATTCCTTGCCCCCCGAGCCATCAAGCCAGGCCTCGAAATCACGAGGCAACAGCGTCGTCGGCATGCGGTTGTGGATCTCGGCCATCCATTTGTTCGCAGAACTTCCAGGTGAGCCGGGTCGAAATGAAGTTAGACGGGGTGGCGCAGGAATTCGTGTTTGAGCCGCCTTATCTGATGGCGGATGGGGAGGATTACGCCTTCTTGTCGATCGGTGAGAGGCCGCAGCTCTGGCTGGTCGAGCGATCTGTAGGAGGGGGGTGGCACTGGGTCCGCGAAGCCTTGCGCCTCGGGGAGATCAGCGAAGCCCAGGCGACCCGTCACTGATGATGCGGGGCGCGATCGTGATTACCGACACCCTGGAATGGTTGGCGGCCCGGCAACGAATGGCCGAGATCGAGGAAGCGCGTCCTGGCAGCCCCGAAGCCGATGAATGGGCGGAGCTCGACTATGCGGCCTTCTGTTGGGAGGAGGATCATATGCCGCCGCTCATATTTGAGCTATGCCCCGTGCCCGCATCGAGCAGCCGCTTCCAAATCCCATTTTGAGATCTCGATTGCTGACTACTTGTCCGAACTGCATCTCCGAATGCGTCGGCAAGGCCGAGTGAAAGTTCCCGTGAAACACCTCGTCCTCCTGTTCGCCCTGGTCTGCGCGACCGCATCCTTCGCCGAGCCACGCGTGGTTATCATTGACGGCGACACCGTCGACATCGCCGGCGAGCGCATCCGGATCCTGAACATCGACGCGCCTGAGACGCGGGGGGCGCGCTGCGAGGATGAATTGATCCTCGGTCTGCTGGCCAAGGAACGCCTGGCTGAACTCCTGCGAGCCGGCCCGGTGACGATAGATAGGTGCGAAAGCTCCGGCCGGTGCACGGATCGCTACGGGAGGACTCTGGCGAGGCTCAGGACGGCCAAGGGTGACCTCGGAGCGATCCTGATAGCCGAAGGGCTGGCACAGCCTTGGAAGGCCGGTGGGGCGGCTAGGGCGCAGCGGATTCAGGCTTGGTGTCCGCGCTGACCTCGTAGACGTCACCCATCTCGGCGGTGTCGCGCATGCCTTTATAGCTCGCGTACCGCGCCGCCCCCCACCCGGCCGTAAGCCAGGCCCTAGACGCTTCCTGTGGCCGCATGTCAGCGTAGCGACGGGACGGGCTAGGGCGGCAAATATGAGCATCGCGTTCTGCTACCTGCCGAAATAGCGACGGCCCTGCTGACGTGGCAATCCACTATCTGCGCGAGCCGAACCGAGGCGACCCCATGCAAATTCCTTGGCGCACGCTAGATTTCTGGGTGTGGCCGCTGATCTTCGCGCTCATCGTCGGCGCAGCGGCCGTCCTAGTTCAGGCGTAGGGCCACTGGCTAGATGTGCATTCAGCCGCGATCCCGAGCCGGATCGGGAGTAGACGCCGACCGCACGGAAGTATCCCGCCGCGAGAGATGATAGCGCCATTGCTGGCGCCCTGGCCTCCAACGCCCGAAGCGACGGCGGGATTGAGCCGACTGTAGCGCCTGCCTCACGTCGGGCAAGCGACCGCGACGCCTAGGCGCCGCCTTCCGGCCTGTGGACACCACAAATAAGCACAGCGGTTGGGCGTGTGCCTATTGGCCTTTTCGGGCGCATTCCGCAATGTAGCGCATAGTGCAAACGCGACGGGCGGCGGTACACTCCATGGTTTTCGTGTTTCAGAAAATTTCAGACGTCGAGAATCCAAGCCCAATTGTAGCCCGTTTGGGTATTCAAACGGCAGATTTGGTTAAGTGGCTGGAAGTTCCGGAAGAAACCCGAGATGCAATTCGAAAATTATATTTCTTTACCTTGCCTCAGAAACTAATTCATTGCAGGGGATTGCGCAACAATATAATTGAAAAGATGAACGAATATATTTCTTCAGTGAAATTGGAAGGAAGCAATCAATCGGCTCAATTACCATATATTCAGGGTCTCGACAATTTTTGTCACAATTTCTTATATGAATTCAAAAATTACGTTAGAGACGTAATATCTATCATCAATTTAGTTTTTGGCACGAAATTTATTGATGGAAGTGATATTGTCGATCTGCGAAAGGGCGGGAAGTCTAAGGTAGAGATTTGGGCCGAGAATAACTTCGGCCCAGACGACCATCTTACGAAAATGCTATCGAAAGAGGCTGAATGGGCAGCCGAGTTCATTAAAGCTCGGAACGCAGTCGAGCACCCGGGTGGGTACTCGGGAACGCTTACTGTTACCAACGTGCGCCGGATCACCGCAATGGGAGGCGCAATCGTTCCTCCCACATGGCAAAGGACAGGACGCCCGGAAACTGATGTCCTAGCCGACATGGAAGTCACGCTCGACAATATGCTCACGTTTGCAGAAGATTTGCTGGCCGAATTGGTCCTGAAGAAGCCTACGTCTAAAGGCATCGAAATCTATCTCATTGCTGAAAAAGAACGTGATCCTATTTGCCCTATCCGATTGAAAGTCGGGCCAAATAGGGAGATTCTTGAAAAGATCGAACAGATGCAACAATACGCCGGCAAACCGGGATGATTTAGTAGTCCCGCCCGAGCGCGCGTACATCCGGCGTCGCTCGGGCGGGCATGACGGCGCGAACGCCGCCAATCTCATCGATTTACCAGATGGCCCATCGAAGTTCCGACGGACGCTTTGACGTTGCCGGACGATGTCGACGACATGCCAGTGACCGTGCCGCCGTCGACCTTGACGCTGACATTAACGTTGGCCTGCCCTTCCAGCGTGGCCGTTACCGGCCCCTCGACCGTGGCTTTCAACTCGCCGAGACCGATGCGATTCACCAAATCTTGCGCTTCGTAACGAAGGCGATCGACATCGGCATTCGGCTCGTTCCGGCGGCTCGGGTGAACGCCGCGGCGTGTTCCTCGTACCCGGCCTGCACATATTCGCGGCCAAGTTTGGCAAGTTGCTCGCCGGAGAAGCCGATACCTTCCGCGCCGACGTTACGGGCCTCACGCCGGAGTTTCTCCGACTGTGCCTTGGTGAGTTCGCCGCGGGCTTCCGCCGCATTAATCTCTTTCTCGAAGTTCAGCGCCTTCACGTACGCCGCGTACTCGCGTGACAGGGCTGCGGTCGGTGCGGACGCTTTGGCCATCTCAACGCCAAGCCTGGCGACATTGGCCTGCGCCTCTCGAAAGGTCGTGCGCGCCGCTGCGAAAGAAGCCTGTGAGCCGCGGAATGCGTCGATCTTACTGACTTTGTCCAATGACACGGCAACGGCATCGATCTGCCGCGACATGCCGTCCAAGCCCTTGGCCTTGCCAAGCGCCGCGGCTGCTTTATCGACCGCCTTCATCTTCCCGGCGATCGAGTCAAAGGTCTTACCCGTCTTGTCGACGGCCTCGATAATGGCCCGCGCCTTCATATCAGCCATGGCGCGACTAGCTTTCTAGATCTTCGCCGCCATCCGGCAGCGTGACAGGTCCGTCGGCCGGCTTCGGATTGTTCATGGAAATTCTCCAGAATTGAAAATGGCCGCCCCGAAGGCGGCCAGATGCTTTGAGGGGGAAAAGAGTGCGCGGTGACTTGCGACTGGGCGAGAATCCGCGCAAAGCCGTACTTTGCAGAATGGTCCGGCCGAAAATACGGACTTATCTTCAGAGGCGAAACGTGGCCCAAAAATCAAGAAAGCCCGGCGAAGAACGCCGCTCCGACATCGCCAAGCCCTTTGATCCACATTTCGGCCAGACAAGGTCGTTCGACGATATGCTCTTTGGCAGCCTGATCGATTCTTCGCCGGCACCGGCGACGGCCACAAAGGGGCAGACCGGCGCCAGAGATCGGTAAAGCCCCCTCAACCGAAGGCCACTTCAATCTCTGCCACGCGGCCGTCTGCGATGCGTGCGTACTGTGCCATGTAATGCCCTCAAAACTCCAAAATAACCTGGCCGCCAGAGCCTACGCCGCCATTGGCGAAGAGCGCGCCGCCTGACGCGCCGCCGCCAGGGAAGCTGCCATTCGGTCCCTGAACGGCCACCCCGGTGGTAACTGTGTTGGTGAAATTGCTGGTGTAGGAGGGTCCGCCCTGCGCCAAAACGAACAAGCCGGAGCCGATGGAGTAGGCGATACCGCCGCCCATCCCGGGGCGATTGATTGTGCCGCCACTGCCGCCCGTGCCACCTGATCCGGAACCAGCTTGGATCGCTCCGTTGGCCGCTGTGCCGCCAACGCCACCCAGCGCCGAAATGAGGCCGCCGAAAGCCGATGCGCCGCCCGTCGAGCCGTTAGTTGGCCCGACGCCAAGCCCGGCGGCTCCACCCGAACCAACAACAACATTGTAGGAGGTGCCCGGCGTAACTGGGAAATAACCCTCGCGGTACTCGCCGCCGCCGGCCGCAGAGGCGACAGAATTGGCAGCCGCGGCCGCGCCGCCGCCACCACCGCCGCCCGCCCATACCTGCGCACGCACCCCAAACACACCCGCCGGGCAAACCCAAGCAGTGGTGCCAGGCGTAGAGAAGACCAGCGTCGTGCGGGCCGAGTTCTGCGTCAGGCCAGCCATTTGAATCGCGGTACCGTCATAGATTCCGCGCAGAATGCCGCCGACGCCGAGATCGCCAGCGACCAAGGCCGCGCCACCGGGTCGAAGAATGGATTTGGTGCCCGTCAGGCCGGCGACGGCCAACGTTGCCGCGCCCGTGTTCGTGGCGGTAAGCAGGATGTTAAGTGGCATCCCGACCAAGTCGGACCAGGCGGTCGGAGCGGGGTCGAGCGTGACAGTAAGCGCGTTCGCCGTGCCGCCTGCCGTGCGCCAGTTCATCCAGCCAGAACGAACCGAGTCCGCGACCTGCGTCAGCACGGATTCGGATGGCGTACGGTTAGACTTGGTGATCAGCGCGATAAGCTCGCGCTGATGGTGTTCGACGGCCTTGGGGGGAATCTTAGATCCGACAATCCCAGCGCCTGGGTTGGCGCCGACATACGGGTCGTTGGCAGCGCCGCCGGTCGGGGGCTGATAAAGCATGTGCGTCTCCTGAAAGGTGGGGAAAGGCGCGCGGCCAGGGCCAGCGCAATTGGAATGGAAAATTGGTCGGGCGTATCCGTTAGGATGAACGATGCGCCGAAAGAGCCTGTTGAAACTCTTTGGATCTTGGCGCCCAACTTCGACATCCGAGGCGCGCTTTGATTCGGCCGTCCCCGGCCAGAGCCAGGCTGGCATTCGCCCGCCAGCCTGGTTCGCCCAAAGGGCTTGCTCAGCCCCGCAGAATTTCCGCCAAACTCGGAACGCCAGCAATCACGGAAGACTCGGAGACCGCGGGTCTACGCCGTCGACCGCCCGGCGTTGTGCCTGGCTGCCGCCTTCGCCCAGCCGGCTTTTGACGCTTCTGCGGCAGTGCCGCTGTGATGTCGGGTATTGCGTCACTGACCTGTAGCGGCGCGGTAATTTCGCAGAATGCGGTCGAGCGGCGGCTCCGCAGGGCCGGCAGCAAGGACCGCAATAGCGGTCTCGAAGTCGAGGTCGGTCTCATAGGCCAGATGCTTTGCAAGCGCCTCGCGGCCCTTCGCGGCCTCGGCGGTCATGATGGCATTGGCGCGGGCGCCGGTGCCTTCTGCGTTGGTATCCATTTTTAAGGTCCGTTTCTGCGGCTGTGCCGCGATACGACGAAGGTGCGGGCGATCGGCCGCCCGAGGGGTGAGTTGGTGACTAGCCGGCTGTTGGCTGTGTTTCGGCGTGCAAGTTTGCCCCCGTGAGGCGGGGGATCGGCATCCAACTTTGACCCCCTTGAGCCGGTTTCGGTGAGACTGCCCGTTCAGGTTTCAGACGGGCGGGCGGGGGATGAAGGGCGTGGATACGATTGCGCGGATCCGGCGCGAGTTTTCGGTCCGGAAGAAGACGATCAAGGAGATTGTCCGCGAGCTTCACGTTTCGCGGAACACGGTGCGGAAGGTGCTGCGCTCGGGTGCCACCAGCTTCGAGTACGAGCGGAAGGTGCAGCCTCTGCCGCGGATCGGTCCTTGGCGTGGCGATCTGGATCGGCTGCTGACGGTGAACGATGGCAAGCCGGCCCGCGAGCGTCTGACGCTGATCCGTATCTTCGAGGAGTTGCGGGGCCAAGGTTACGAGGGCAGCTATGATGCTGTTCGGCGTTATGCGCGGGGCTGGCGACGCGAGCAGTCCGCCGTCACGGCCGATGCCTATGTGCCTTTGAGCTTTGCGCCCGGCGAGGGCCTACCAGTTCGACTGGAGCCACGAGATCGTCGTCATCAACGGTGCGACGACCAAGGTGAAGGTGGCGCACGTTCGGCTTTGCCATTCGCGCATGCTGTTCGTGCGGGCCTATCCGCGCGAGAGCCAGGAGATGGTCTTCGGTGCCCATGACCGGGCGTTCGCCTTCTTCAAGGGCGCTTGCACGCGCGGCATCTACGACAACATGAAGACGGCAGTGGAGACCATCTTCGTCGGCAAGGAGCGCGCCTACAACCGCCGTTTCCTGCAGATGTGCAGCCATTATCTGGTCGATCCCGTCGCCTGCACGCCTGCCTCCGGCTGGGAGAAGGGGCAGGTCGAGAACCAGGTCGGACTGGTGCGCGAGCGCTTCTTCGCGCCGCGGCTCAGGGTCAAGAACTACGACGAGCTGAACGCCTGGCTGATGGATCAGGTGCTCAGCTATGCCAAGGCCCACCGCCATCCCGAGCGGCGCGATCAAACGATCTGGGAGGCGTTCGAAGCCGAGCGGCCAAGCCTCGTGCCTTATGCCGGCCACTTCGACGGCTTCCATGCGCTGCCGGCCGCGGTGTCGAAGACCTGCCTGGTGCGCTTCGACAACAACAAGTACTCGGTCGCGGCGAGCGCGATCGGCCGGCCGGTCGAGATCCGCGCCTATGCCGATCGCGTCGAGTTGCGCCAGGACGGCCGCATCGTCGGCGAGCATCCCCGCTGCTACGGTCGGGACCAGACCGCCTTCAATCCCTGGCACTATGTGCCGGTGCTGGCCCGCAAGCCGGGCGCCCTGCGCAATGGCGCGCCCTTCAAGGACTGGGTCCTTCCGGCTTCGCTGGATCGGGTGCGCCGGAAGCTGGCGGCGGTGCAGGATGGTGACCGACAGATGGTCGATATCCTGACCACGGTGCTGAGCGACGGCTTGCCGGCGGTCGAAGCCGCCTGCGCCGAGGGGCTGAAGCAAGGCGTCCATTCCGCCGACGTCATTCTCAACATCCTGGCCCGGCGCCGGGAGCCGGCGGCTGCGATCACCATCATGACGCCCGATGCCCTTCGCCTGCGCCATGAGCCCGCGGCCGATTGTGCCCGATACGACAGCCTCAGGAGAGCCGTGTGATGGAACGCTCGGAGATTCTCGCCACCATGGGCGAGCTCAAGCTCTACGGCATGAAGGCCGCCTTCGACGAGATCATCACCACGGCGGTGAAGCGCCAGCACGAACCCCAGCGCATCGTCGGCGATCTGCTATCGGCCGAGATCGCCGAGAAGCAGGCGCGCTCGATCAAGTACCAGATCACCATCGCCAAGCTGCCCCTCGCCAAGGATGTCGGCGACTTCGTCTTCGACGGTACTCCGCTCAACGAGACGCTCGTCCACGACTTGGCTGGCGGCAACTTCATCGCGCATCAGCGCAATGTCGTTCTCGTCGGCGGCACCGGGACCGGCAAGACCCATCTCGCCATCGCGATCGCCCGGGCCTGCATCCGTGCCGGCGCGCGGGGGCGCTTCTTCAACGTCGTCGATCTCGTCAACAAGCTCGAGGCCGAGGCCCGCGCCGGCCGGCAAGGCCGCATGGCCGACTATCTCTCGCGCATGGACTTCATCGTCCTCGACGAACTCGGCTATCTGCCCTTCGCCCAATCCGGCGGCCAGTTGCTGTTCCACCTGATCAGCCGCCTCTACGAACAGAGCTCCGTCATCGTCACGGCGAACGCGCTTACTGTCACGCTAGACCCTGCTCCGGCCGCCTGGTCCGACCTGATCGGGGTTCCGCTCAACATCCTGCTGACCGCTACCAACACCGGAGCGGCGACGTTGGCCGTCACCGGCCTGACGGGCACAAAGTCAATTCTTCGCCCCGGTGGCGCGGCCCTTCTCGCCGGCGATCTCGGCGTCGGCGGGATTCTGCGCGGCATCTATGACGGCACTGCGATTCAAATGGCTGGCCTGACACAGAATGCTGCTCGCACGACGCTGGTCTACTCTACGCCCGGCACCACTGCTTGGGTTTGCCCGGCGGGTGTCTTCCGCGTGCGCGCGCAAGTATGGGCGGGCGGCGGAGGTGGCGGCGGCGCAGCCGCTGCGGCCAATTCAGTCGCCTCTGCCGCTGGTGGCGGTGAGTATCGCGAAGGCGATTTCCCTGTCACGCCTGGCGTATCTTACAATGTCGTTGTCGGCGCAGGTGGAGCCTCTGGCCTTGGTGTAGGCCCAACTAACGGCGGCCCAGGCGGCACCTCGTCTTTCGGTGCGCTCATCTCGGCGCTCGGGGGCGTTGGCGGCACAGCAGCCAACGGCGCGATCCAAGCTGGTTCCGGCGCAGGCGGGGTGGGCGGTAGTGGCGGCACAATCAATCGCCCCGGCTTCGGCGGCGGCATCGCCTACTCGATCGGTGCAGGCTTGTTCGTTTTGGCGCAGGGCGGCCCCTCCTACACTGGCAATTTCACCAACTCAGTTACCACCGGGGTGGCCGTTCAGGGGGCGAATGGCGGCTTCCCGGGCGGCGGCGCGTCAGGCGGCGCGCTATTCGCCAATGGCGGCGTTGGCTCTGGCGGCCAGGTCATCCTCGAATTCTAAGGGCATTACATGGCACAGTACGCACGCATCGCAGACGGCCGAGTGGCAGAGATTATTAGGCTTGACGGCATCGTGCCAGCGGACGTTTTCCATCCAGATGTCGCGGCAACGATCTTCGCCGTTGGGGAAACGGTCGAAGAGGGCGGGTCCTACGTGGACGGCGCGTACTCGCCGCCGCATCCGCCCCCGTTGCCGACCAAGGCCGAACTGATCGGCTATGTTGCCGATCGGCGCTGGCACGCCGAGCAGGCAGGGACCGCCTGGCATGGCTGGCAGATCCACACGGACGATCGCAGCCAAGGCAAATACCTCTCCGAGCTGCAGGCGATCGCGCTCAATGTTCGCGTTGACGGCGATCCGTGGAAGTTCGCTGACGGCGTGTTCCGCCCAGTGAGCAACGCGGACTTCCCTCAGCTCGCGATCGCCGCCCGCGAGCATGTCCGAACGGTGTTCGGCATCGAGGGGGCGGTGCTGGCGCAAATCGAGGCCGGGACGATCACGACGGCCGCCGAGATCGAAGCGGCCTTCGGCTGAGGGGCCTACCGATCATATCTGGAGCTTCCGCCATGGACATTCGGGCAGCACAGCGGGCGCTGATCGCGCTCGGCTCGGCGAACGTGGCGATTGGTGGGGGCGGCAGGACTTGAACCTGCAACCAGACCGTTATGAGCGGCCGGCTCTAACCATTGAGCTACGCCCCCAGTGGCCTAATGCAGGAGCGCAGATGCGGGGGTGGGGTCGGCTGCGACGGCGCCACGATGAGACACGACCAGCATGATCGCCTGTCGATAGTCTGCCCAGGTTGCGATGAAGCTGTCGCATCTGCCGCACCGAACTGCGCTGTCAGGGCAAAGATTGGCAGGAATCGAGACATGCGGAGAGCCGCACGTTTCGCAACAGAACTCTGACTGATCCACAGCGCACCCCTGATACTGCCGCGGTTCTCTAGAGCAGTTGCCGCGAGGAGTGAACCCTCATTCACGATGAGGGTTGCTTGTGCTTGGCCATCCGCGTCGCGCGTCGCCTATTCCAAACCCGGAGCTTCGAAATGGACATTCGCGAGGTGCAAGCCGCGCTGCTTTCGCTCGGCTATGATCCTGGCCCGGCCGACGGCCTTTTAGGTTTGAAGACGCGGGCGGCTCTTGTCGCCTTTCAGCGTGCCGCCGGGCTTTATCCCGATGGCATCGCAGGACCGAAGACCTGGTTAGCCTTGCAGGTTGGCAGGCCGGCTGCTCCGGTACCCGCACCGGCTCGGCAGAGCGCATCAACCGGAGTGATGGGCGTGCCGTGATAGTGAATCATCACGAGCGCCACCGGCGCTTAAGCCAGCACAGGCCCCAGCCGGCGTAGACCGTCACTACGATACCCGGCAGAACCCAGCCCGCCGGGTCGCTCATGGCGCCACCTCGCGGAGGGGCGAACAGGGGGAGAAAGGTTTGCGAGACGGCGCGTAACCTATTGGGAACGTTGAGGCCGGTTTCGAAGGTTTGCGAACGTCAACGCGTTGTAATTGTTCACTTCTGGCGCTCCAGCTCTGGGCACCACTCCCCTTCTCAGGGGCTGATCAGCAAAGAAAAACCGCTCAATCAAGAACGTACAGGCGCCCGAGTGATACAAGCGGGCGCTACAGATGGTTCTTTCGATGGCGCGTTCGCATAAGCATCCCAGGGCAGGCGTGTCTTGGTTCCGCAAAGCGGTGCCGAAGGACCTTCAGGCGACCCTGAGCGACGACGATGTCGTGATTGAAACGACGGAGACCGATCCCGAGGGGAGGTTTGTCGCGGAAATCGACTGGTTCGAATGCCCCGACGACGTCGAGCCCGGATGAACCCGGCTAGCCGGGGCGTATTCCCCCTGGTGCTGGCGCCGGTCAACCTCATCGCTTACGCTGCCGAGCTGCGCTGGCTGGTTGAGATCGGTGGGATCGCGGTGGCCGGTGTTCCTGTCGCGACCGACGATCACAGCAAGATCATGATCATGGACGCGCGCGTGGCCGCTGCGGCTGATCCTGATTGGACCACAGTCCGGCATGGCGCCGACGGCAACACCTATCCGGTCAATGCCACCGCGATGGCTCTGATCAGCGACGGGGTTCAAGCGCACGCCAGCGCCACGTTTCAGACGTTCGCGCGTGTGAAAGCCGCCATCGAGGCCGGAACGATCTCGACGGCGGCGGAGGTAGATGCGGCCTTTACCGCCGCTGATTGACCGTCAGACGGCGGCGAGGGGCAAGGCCATCGCGACACCAGCCGATAGCCGCACGACCTTCAGTGCGAGGCGGTCGAGGGCGCGCTCCTTGGCGCTGTGGCGCCTCTTCATGCGCATCCTGATCGCCCGAATATGGACCGAGCATTCCAGCGCGAAGTAGGCGAGCAGGATGGCAAGAGTGAAATCAGTGAACATGTTGCGGGTCTCCCTTTCTGAACCCGCAACAAGCCTGACCTGACGGCTTGCAAGCCACAAACCAGCCGATCCGCTCAGTGGTTGTCGATCGTTGACGGCCGAAAAACGGGACAGTCAGAGCTTATCGGCAGTCCAGAGCCAACCGCCCAGCAGACCGCGCCAGCCTACGTGGTGCACGTAAAGCCCGACAGCGACACCGGTCGCCCAACAGAGCAGCGTGTAGATCCGCTGAGTATTCCGATTTGCGTGCCAAGCGTTGACCGCGGCAGCATAAATCAACTGGTCCTGCCGCAGGCTGTCCCAATCTGGCTCCTTCATTCCGTCCCCCCATCAAGCTGCTAACCGTGCCTCACGTTGACGTGTCCACGGCGGTTGCGGCCAGCGTGAGGCGCAGGCCGTGCCGGTTTCGCTTGCTTACAGTCCCCGCGCGGCGGATCGCCCAATACGTCCGAAAATCAGAGATGGACGTGCCAGGCAATAGGCTCGCTGGGAGAGCCCGCCGCTCTGCATAGTCCTGGTCCCGACGACGAACATGGTCATGCGGTTCAAAGCCCCGCGCCTGCGATCAATTGTGCCTTTATGCCCGGCTTCTTCGAGGCGAGCACCTGGGTGGCCCGTAAATAACCCTCAAGGTCATCCGCAAACGGCGCAATGATCGCTGCTTCCTCTGTTCTGCACGCGAAGAACGCCGTCTGGCCGTTCGAGGGCCGATTGGTCCGAAGCTGAATCGCAGCTGTCAGTCGACAGGGCTGCATTCCATGCTGACGCGTTGACCGGGTTCGTTGCTGGTGCGGCACGATACTAGCGTCGGTACGCTCTTGCTCGGTTCCGTTGGCACCGCAGCGGGCACAACGCGGGGAACCGGCGGAGGCGTTCGTTTGGGTGCGCTAGCGACCACAGGCGCGGGCTTGGGTATCGAAGCCGTAATTTTCTCCTGCGCGGGCGTGATGGACATCGGCTTGCTCGGCTCAGGCGGAGCATCAGAAAGCACGACGGGAGCCGGCTGAAGCTTCTCTTGTTGAGCTGGTTGCCAGGGCCGCCAACTCCCTAAACGGGCAAACGTTTCCATCGTCGGCTTCGTGATTGACTCGACTGTCGGCACCGATTGGGCCGAGCAGCCAGATACCAACAAGCCGACAATACCGGCGCGACAGAACGGGTTCGCCATACCAGCCCCTTTGTAACACTCGTGGCGAAGTCGTGGCTTTATGGGGGAAGAATGTAGCTTTGTGCAAGCGGGCGGTTAACGGTTATGCCGACCGCGATGATCCTTCGGGGCAAGCTGGCCTGCCTTCGCCGCGTCGATCCGTTTGCGGCGTTCCTCGCGGCGGCCCGCGATCTCTTCAGGCGTCGATTGCGTCGGCGGGAACGACCTCGCCAGTTCGGCGATGTTCTCCGTTTTGTTCAGGGCGGTGTATCCGCTCGTGACCGTCTAAAGCCTCAATAGGTCGCGTTCGATCGTATGCGAATGGTAACGAGATCATCCTCGTCGGCATCTACCTTGGACACACTGAACGCTTCCTTCATGGGCGGGCTCCTTGAGGCGGTAGCGGGCCATCAGTTCCTTTCGCTCGGCCCAACCCTCAACCATGGACACGATCTTCACGAACAGGGACGCGGCAGAGAACACGAGGAAGATCACACCGCCGACTGCGAATGCGGAACAATGCAGCACCTTCCACCATTCGGCCTTCGTCCACCTACTCAGGCTGTCCTCCTCGCCCAGAGGGCGTCAGGGCTGCGGGCAGAGGATGCCAATGTGTAGGCCATGGGGCCTGCCTGCCGCGATCAGCGAAGGAGAACCGCCATGAGCCCTTGATGCCGTCCCCGTGATTGGTCTGGTAACAGACCTCCATCTCGCCAGACTGAAACAGCACGAGCACCCGCTTGCTCGTCGGCGCGGTGCTGATGGCCTGCCATCCCTGGGGACCTGCAAGCCCGACGCGGAAAGCGAGAGGTGCGCTGCTGCTGACGGGGCCGGTCAAACATCCAGCTCGCGAAATCTCCGCTTCAGTGCCGCGCCTCGCTGCTGCCCTTCAGCTCCACCTCAAACCGCAACAACTGGTCGAATAGCGGGGTCTTCCGGAAAACGTCATCGAGCCCGCCGTCGGGCCTCTTCTCCGATCTTCGGCTCTCGAGTAGCCCGAGCCATGACAGCGGCCGGAGCACCCGCGTCGTCAGGGCGAACTCGGGAAAGTCGGGAGCAATCGGGTCCTCGATGGTCTCCATGATCGTACAGGCCGGCATCAGGTCCTTCGCATGGGACCAGCCATGCGCGGTCACCGACAGGCTCCACAGGATCACGCCCATGTGGTGCTGGGGCCAGAACTCAAGCGGGTTCCGGTCGAAGTCCTGGAGGTTCACTTTCCAGAATGTCGCTTCGAACAGCTCGGCGAGCAGCGCGGGGGCGGCCTCGGGCGCCAGCATGGCCTTGCCTGCCTTGCTCGCCTTTAGCACCCCCGAGCGCTTCCGCAGGAGCCGGGCTGCCTGCAGCACGATCCGTGTGAACAGGACTCCGTAGGCATCGTGCTCGTTGATGACCTTGTTCGTCGCGGGAGTGGTGGCCTTGTCGTATCCCGGCCACTCCGTCCGGTCGAAGACATGCCGGACATCGGCCCGCTTCAGGGCTCCCGCAGGGGTGAGGACCAGTCCACCCTTCTCCACCGCAAGCGCCAGCAGGAGCCTCGCGGCGATGACCATGGGAGCCTGAAGGGCGACCTCGACGGAGAGCCTATCGGGCGTGAGGCGGACAGCCTGCGGGACCCTGCCGGGGGGCTCAAGGAGCGCCTTGAGGGAGGCCGGCTGAAGATGGGCCCAAGCGGGGGGAAGGTCTATCACGGAGAGAGCGTAGGCGGCCCGGAGGGATTGCTCAACACTGCGTTTCGCTGGAGGTACGGGCCTCGTCAGGTGACATGGACCGGTGACACGAAGTCATGCCTGACGGTCTATCGAGGCCTTGATTTAATCGCTATTTTGCGTCGAACGCCCTATCGGGCCATGGGCGCAAGGCTCTTGGCCCCCGGCTTTCGGCCAGGCACCGCAATGGCCCGCGGAAGCCCGGCGCGAAACCTTCGCCGGTCTGCCGAGCGGGCCATCCACAATGAACCTAGCGGCCGAAGATGCTCTTGAAGAACTTCGCGACCGTGTTTCTGCTCTTCTTGCGCTCGAGCTCGGATGCGTCGGTGATCCACGCCGTCTGAACGACACGCCGCTCGCCCGTGAAAGGCTTGTGGCCGTGCCAGGAATTGTCGGAGCGCAGGAAGCCGAAAACGGCGCCCATGGTCGGAGGCACCTCGCAGGCGAAGGGCTCGAAATTCGTGCCGTCATAGAGCACGCGCAGCCGGCCTTCCGCATCCGGTGACCAGTCGTCATTCAGGTAGAGCAGCACGGTCATGACCTTGCTGGGGCCATCGGTATGAATGCGCCCGTCCTTGGCCTGCGAGAGCTTTCGGACAGTGGTCAGGCGCGGATAAGCGTGGAGGTCCTTGCCAAAGCGCTTCGAGAGCACCTCGGTAAGGTCCGGGCTCTCCATTTCATCGATCAACTGCTTAAAGCTTCCGGCCAGTTCGATATCGTCGACGGTCAGATAGCCCGGCTTCGTAATGGCCGGGTAATCCCTGCGTATATCTGGGATGGCCTCAGGTCTCAGAAAGTTCTCACCAAGGAAATGCGGATAAGGTTGCACGGAGAATGCGCTATCGCGGATCGCATCTGCATTCAGTAGTTTGAGA
This sequence comes from Bosea sp. BIWAKO-01, assembly GCF_001748145.1. Taxonomy (NCBI): domain Bacteria; kingdom Pseudomonadati; phylum Pseudomonadota; class Alphaproteobacteria; order Hyphomicrobiales; family Alloboseaceae; genus Allobosea; species Allobosea sp. BIWAKO-01. Next base: position 460,584 of record NZ_BCQA01000001.1, on the reverse strand, counting down.
GCCATAGCCGTGGTCCCTTAGTAGATTATATCTTGTGATTTTGACCGTTGGTAAGCATGTAGGTGCTAGTGTTCTTGTCGGCGCGCGCTGGAGAACTTTCCAAGGCTTGCAGACAGGAATCGAGCAGCCGAATAGTGTCTTATCCATACATGCGAGCCTTCACGATGCAAGATTGCTTGTCTGGACCACGGCGAAACCGTTCGGCGGGCGAGAATCCGCACGGTGTCGGCACCACGATTGCCGGAGGCGGGGCCCGCGTTTTGCTTCGATCCTCCCGCTCGCGCATCCCGCGGACCGAGCGTCGCATTGCTGCACAGAGCCGATGACGAAAATTCCCATGTTCGGGAATAAACGGCGCTGAAGACCTGTCTTCTCAATGAACGCAGCCTGGTTGCGTTCTTGGGAGATCGACCATGACACATCATCGGATCGATACTGAGCGGCCTGCCACCACACGCCGCGAGACGCTCGAATGCATGATCTGGGCCGGAACCGGCGTGCTTTGGACGGTTGCAAGCGGGGTTCCGGTCTCGCTGGGCCTGCTCGGCAAGGCGGAAGCCGCAGAAGCGGTCACCAAGGGGTTCACCTTCCTGCAGATATCCGACAGCCATGTCGGCTTCGACAAGGCTGCGAACCCGCATGCTCTCGACACGCTCACGGAGGCCATCGCCCAGATCGGGGCGCTCCCGGCCAAGCCCGCCTTCATGATCCATACGGGCGACATCACGCATCTCTCCACGGCCGCTCAATTCGATGATGCGGCGCGTGTCATCGGTGGCGCGAGGCTGGACGTTCACTACGTGCCTGGCGAACATGACGTGATCGACGAGGGCAACGGGCAGGCCTATTCGCAGCGGTACGGCAAGGGCAAGCAGGGCGCCGGGTGGTATTCCTTCGACGAGGGCGGCGTGCATTTCATCGCCCTGGTCAATGTCGTGAACCTCAGGGCCGGCGGGCTCGGCCAACTCGGGCCGGAGCAACTGAAATGGCTCGCCGACGATTTGCGCGGCCGCAGCGCCTCGGCCCCCATCGTGGTCTTCGCGCATATCCCGCTTTGGACGGTCTATGCCGATTGGGGCTGGGGTACCGAGGACAGCGCGCAGGCGCTTGCACTGCTCAGGCCCTTCGGGTCCGTCACCGTCCTCAACGGCCACATCCACCAGATCATGCAGAAGGTGGAGGGCAACGTGACCTTCCACACCGCACGGTCCACGGCCTTTCCCCAGCCGGTGCCGGGGAGTGCCGCCTCGCCCGGTCCCCTGACCGTCCCGGCCGGCGAGCTCCGCAATTTTCTCGGCATCACGAACGTAGCCATTCGTCCGGGCGCCAACGATTTGGCGATCATCGACAGCACGCTCGCGCGCTCTTGAACGAGGGAAAGCGTTACCGTGCTCCCAGGGCGATGGTTCCCGGGCCCTTCCGCTGCGGAACCTTGGGCATTCGGCCGGAGTGAGGCACCCGTTCAGCGGGGGCACCAGTCCCAGAAGCCGGTCGTGCGCTGGGGCGTGGTGTAATACCAGCAATAGCCCGCGCGCGGCGCCGGGCCGGCGAGCGAGACAGCCGCTGCCCCGGCGATGAAGCCGAGCGCCGCCCCCGCTGCAACCGCTCCGCCGCGATGCCAGTGACGCCGCGGGTGAACGACGGTCACACGCCCCGGGCGATGATGCCGGACATGCGGGCTCGGCCGATGGACATGCGACGGGCGCGTATGCGGACGGTGCTGCGGCCGGCTCACATGCGCCCTGTTGCCACGCTGTGGCCGTTGCGCGCTGGAATGGTGGCCCCTGCGTGCAGTCTGCCCCGACATCTGTCGCGAACCGGAGGAGCGGACCTGCGCTTCGGCCGTGCCCAGGCTGGGCAGGGGCGCCACGACGCTCGCCAGGAGGGCCAAGAGCATGAGAAGTGATTTCAGCTTGAGATGGTGGCGCATGATCTCTTCTCCTGCTCTGCAGCAAAGGGCTCTTCGAGACTTGGCGGCTCCGCTCGCTCCAGCGACCTTGCATGGCTTTGGCGCGCAGGCACACCGCTACCAACGACCCCCTGTCCATGCACGCCTGTCATGCGCGGTTGTCGATCAACTCATTGTGGGTTGGCTGCCTGGACGGTCTGGCAGACTTGCCCGGGTTCCTTGCGGGTTGTACGTCATCGGTAACGTGCCGGGCGCAGGTTCCAGATAGACTTGAACCGATCGATCGTGGCGGGGATTTGTGAATTGCAGGGTCAGACTGACGAGCGCCGCCACCACCGCAAGAAGGTTGTGCAGGAAGCGCGAATCCGTCTTCCCGGCCAGAACAACGAGATTCCCTGCATTATCCGCGATGTCTCGGTGTCCGGTGTGAAGCTGCGCGTGCCGATGGGGTTTGAAGCGCCAGACGTCTTCAGGCTGATCGCCCCGGCCCTGCACATCAACAGCTGCGTGCGGATTGCCTGGCGCAGCCAGCACTCGATCGGCGCGACCTTCATCATGGATGCCGAACGCGCCGACTGAACTCTGCGAGAGCTGCGGCTTGGGTCGGAATTCGTCATCTTGCCGCGGGTCGGGTTCGATGCTGAGTTTTGCGGGTGCCGGAGGTGCCCTATGCCGTTCAGCTCCCTTCCCGAACTCCTCGAGCTCGCAACAGCGCGCGAGGCCTTTGAGATCGCCTGGGCTCATATCGAGCCGTCACTCTGCTTCCAAGCCGCCAGCAGCGAGAGCATGAGGCGGTGGCTGGGCCATATCGTTGCCGGCCTTTCGAGCGCGCAGCCGGATGCCGATATCGTGCCCCTGGCGGTCGAGCAATTCCTGGCGACAGTGCCGATCTCCCACTAGGCAGTCCTGATCCTCACGCTCCTCCGCCCTGGTGCCGGGGCTCAGGAGCGCCACGCTGAGCGATGCCGATCTCAAGGGCCGACCAATGGCTCGGCCTGGGCGAACTGAGCGGCGGAGGCCGTGATCAGTCCGTCATCGGCCATGCGTCGGAGCACCCAGTCGCGCCGCTCCTTGGCGCGTCCGCGGTTGTCGGCGATGTCGAGCCGGTAGGTGTTCGGCGCCTTCGGCAGGGCCGCGAGATAGGCGGCTTCCGCAACGCCGAGATCGGCCGGGCTCTTGCCGAAATACTGGGCCGAGGCCGCCGCGATGCCATAGGCGTAGCCGCCGAAATAGATCTGGTTGAGGTAGAGTTCGAGGATCCGGTCCTTGCTCAGGGCGTCCTCGATCCGGCTGGCCAGCACGATCTCCTTCACCTTGCGGGCGAGCGAGGGCGGCTGGCCAGGCAGCAGCAGGTTCTTGGCGAGCTGCTGGGTAATGGTGGCGGCGCCTGCCGGAGTCCGGCTCTCGCCCAGGCTCGCGAGGTTCTGGGCTGCGGCCCGCAGGATCGCCGGCACGCTGTAGCCGCCATGGCGGTAGTAGTCCTGGTCCTCCGCCGCGAGGAAGGCCTTCAGCACATGGGGCGGGATGGTCGAGAGCGGCACCGGCCGGCGATACGCCGTCAGGCCGCCGTCCCGGCCGTAGCGCTCGAGATCGGGCGGCGCATAGCGTGCGATCTCGGCCGTGCTCGGCAGGTCCCTGCCGTGCGCCCAGAACAGACCGCCGATCGCCGACAGGCTGAGGCTCGCGAGGAGGCCGAGCAGGGCGGCGCCGCGCAGCGCGGTGCGCTTGACGCTGCCCGCCACCGCATACGGCGCCGAAAGCGGCTCGCGCGCCACGCCCCAGGCTTCGCTGAGCTTTGCGATCATCTCGGCGGAGAGATGCCGCCGCCGGTTCAGGACCTCTGAGGCGCGCGAGCGCGAGCCGAGTAGCTCGGCGAGCTCGGCTTGTGTCCGCCCCGTCGCCTGCATCGCGAGGGTCAGATAGGCGATGGGGTCCGTCGAAGCGATCTGATGGGTCCTGCGTTCGTAATCGGCGACCAGCAGGCAAAGAACCTCGAGCCGGTCGGCTGCCTCGGAGCCCGGCTCCGCGGCAAACAGCCGGTCGATCTCGGCCAGCGCGGCGTGATGATCTGCTTCGCTCTTGATCGGCCGGACCGGAAGGCCTTGGCGCTCCGTCACGTTGCGTCCTCCTCGTTGAGGGCGGCGACCGCGGTGATGCGGATCACGCCCAACTCGAAATTGACCCTGAACGTCACGCTGCAGCCAACATGCGGCAAGGCAAGCGCAACCGCGTCTTCGCTCACGAAGCGAGCAACCGCGCCGCAATCGCGCGCAAGCTCGCCGCGCGTCCCCCAGGACGCCTGTCGCAGCAGCGCGTTCAGCGCGCGCAGGCCAGGGCCAGCCTGCGGGTGCGCCTCGCCATAGTCGACCAGGGCCGAGGCTCCGATGACGATCATGCCGCTGCGATCATAATGTTCCCATAATTGGGAGCGACTGCTCTAACGCTCCCATTTTCGGGAACATTGATAGGCGCTCGCGCCCGCGGTTCAAAGGATGAAGTGATGCGCCGTCTCCCACGCCTTGCGCTCGCCGCCCTTTCTTTCCTCACGCTCTTCATCCTGATCGGCAACAGCAGCTTCCTGGCTTCCCGGCCGCAGGGCAGGCCGACCTTGCTCGCCCATCGCGGCATCACCCAGCTCTACGACAAGACCGATCTGCGCACCGATGTCTGCAGCGCGGCGCGCATGCTGCCGCAGCGCCATGATTTCATCGAGAACACGTTGCCATCCATGCGGGCAGCTTTCGAGGCCGGGGCCGATATCGTCGAGCTCGACGTGCACCCGACCACCGACGGCCAGTTCGCGGTCTTCCACGACTGGACCCTGGAATGCCGGACGAACGGGGAGGGTGTCACGCGGGAGCATGCGATGGCGGAGCTGAAGGCGCTCGATGTCGGCCATGGCTATACCGCCGATGGTGGCAAGACCCATCCGCTGCGCGGCAAGGGCATCGGCATGATGCCGACGCTCGACGAGGTATTTGCCGCCTTTCCCGGGCGGCGCTTCGCCATCAATGTGAAGAGCCGGGACAGGAGCGAGGGCGAGAAGCTCGCCGCCGTCCTGGGGGCATTGCCGTCTGAGGCCCGTGCGCGCCTGATCGTCTATGGCGGGGACGAGCCGGTCGAGACGCTGCGGCGCCTCCGGCCCGATATCCCGGCCATGTCCAGGCGCACGCAGATTGGCTGCCTGACACGCTATGTCGCCTATGGCTGGACCGGCGTGATGCCCGAGATCTGCCGCGGAATGATCGTCCTGGTGCCGATCAACATCGCGCCATGGCTCTGGGGCTGGCCAAGCCGTTTCCTCAACCGCTTCGACAGCGCCGGCACCCAGGTCTTCGCGCTCGGCCCCTATCACGGCGGAGGGTTTTCGACGGGCCTGGACACGCTGGACGACTTGTCCCGTCTGCCCGCGGGCTATTCAGGCGGGATCTGGACCGACGAGATCGCCGTGATTGCCGGGGCGGTGAAGCCGACGCGCTGACGGCGTGCCCTTGGATCATTGGACCAGATATCGTATCCGGTGCGATGATCTAACCATCTGTAATTACATAGGCTTCCCCGAAAACCGCAATCCGCTTTTCGGGCCGAGGCTTCAGCGGCGCCGGCAGAGGGCCGCCTCATGGGCAGTCGCGCGACGAATGACCTTCGTCGCCGTGATTCGCACCGGCGGTCCGTCCTCCACCGTGCCGGCGAGGACGAGGCGCCCGGAATAGAGGCCAGTGGCGAGGTCGCGGCGTGCAGCATCCGCTGGCCGCAGGCTGGAGAGGTCGGGATCGATCTTCGCATAGCGCCGGCCTGACGGCACGAGAACGACATCTCTCGAGGGGCAGGGCGCCTGCACGCAGCGCAAGCCATTGTCACAAGCCACGAACTGCACCTGGGCCGCTGCCGGACGCGGCATCGCGGCAGCAGCCAGGAGGACGAGCCCGGCGCCGAGGCGGCGCAGGCGGGTGCCTCCGTGTGCGGGCGACACGATCACTTTCGGGGCAGCGTGCATCGGCCATTTCCTCAGCCCGACGAAGATGGCTGATAATCTTTCACACTGACGGCTTGTCAAAGCGCCGGGCAATCGGGCATAGAGCCGGTAACGGAGACGTGGCCGAGAGGCTGAAGGCACTCGTTTGCTAAATGAGCATACCCCACAAGGGTATCGAGGGTTCGAATCCCTCCGTCTCCGCCACTCATTTTATCCCTTTATTTTCAATCCCTTTGGCCGACGATTGTCTGCGATTTTGGAGCAGACTCGACCCCATAGGCTCCGGGTGTTCGTCGATGAAGGCGATCATGGCCGGTATCGGCGGTCGGGTCCGCCTGGGCCCGCCGATGCCGCCCGGTCTATTTCATGATCCGGATGAGCTCCTCCTCCAGGAAATCGATGCCCCTGTTGATGCCGGAGAGATATTTTGCGCGTTTGACGAAAACGCTGAGCCGCAGCTGCGGATCGCCGACATCGACGATCTGGAGCTTCTGCTTCAGGCCGGCGGTCAGCTTTCGCCTCGGCATGATGCCGACCCCCAGCCCCTTGCTGACGAGGGAAATCTGCAGCTCGATGTCGTGAACCTCCGCCGCGATCAGGAACTGGCCGCCTTGCCGTTCGATCGCGGTTCGGAGCGCACGCCGCGCACCGCATGTCTCGTCCGGCATCAGAATCCAGCCATGGTCCGCCAGAGCCGCCAGAGTGGCCCGCTTCGGCACACGCAGTGCCTTCGGCGCGATGATCAGGACATCTTCCGTGCCGACGATTCTCCCGGCCGGTTCGGCAAGGCTGCCCGCATCGCCGGCAGATAGCAGGATGGCGGCGTCGAGCGTGCCCTGCTCGACCTTCGCCGCGAGCTCCGGCGTCCAGCCGCTGACCAACTGGAGTGCAAGGTTCGGATAGTGCTGGCGCAAGGACTCCACCGCTTCGGCCAGTTCGGCGGTGGCCAGCGTATGGGCAACCCCAAGCCTCAGCTGACCAGCCGGCTCGGCATCGGAAGCCAGGACCTGCTTCAGCTCGTCCACAGACGCCAGGATGGCGCGGGCGCGCTCCAGCGCCACGACCCCCGCCCGCGTGAACGTCGCCGGCTTGGCACGCCGATCGAGCAGCGTCGCATCAAGCATGCGCTCGAGCCGCTGGACCTGCCGGGTCACCGCCGGCTGCGTCAGCAGCAGGCGTTCGGCGACGCGTTGCACAGACCCGGTCTCCGCAAGCAGGACGAAGGCCTTGAGTTCATCCAGCATATGCTTATCCGGCATTATTTTTATGAACATTATGCATTTGCATACCGATCTTCAGCCGGTCAATCGTCCGCTTCGATGAAACGTCCTCCTTCTCTCGCGAGCGGGTGGTCATGCAAAGCGAGAGCCGATGAAAGCCATTGTCATCGACAAGCACGGGTTGGACGGCCTGGCGATCACACGGCGTGAGCCGCGCCCACCGGGACACCGCGAAGTTCGGCTGCGCCTGCGCGCGGTAAGCCTCAACTATCGCGACCTGGAGATCGTCGAGGGGCGGTTCTCGATCGCTTATCCCCTGCCGCTCGTCCCGCTCAGATGGGGTCGGTGAGGTCGTCGCCGTGGGGGGAGGGGGTCGATCGCTTTGCGATTGGGGACCGCGTCGTTTCGGCATTCTGGGGCCAATGGGATGATGGCCGGTTCGACATCAGCCGAGCCGGCCTTCCGCTTGGCGGACCGCTGGACGGCATGCTGCAGGAGGAGGTGACGCTCGACGAACAGCGCCTCGTCAAAGTGCCGGACGCGCTCTCGGACATCGATGCGGCCGCGTTGCCCTGCGCGGCCTCCACGGCCTGGCAGGCGCTGGTGACCTTCGGAGCGCTCAGGCCGGGAGAAACCGTTCTGGTGCAAGGAGCCGGGGGCGTCGCGCTTTTCGGCCTGCAGTTCGCTCGCCTGGTCGGGGCCCGGGTCATCGTGACCTCGAGCAGCGACGAAAAGCTCGCCCGGGCCGAGGCGCTCGGGGCCTGGGCCGGGGTGAACTACCGCAAGCACCCGGCCTGGGCCGATTCCGTGCTCGCGCTCACGGGCGGAAGGGGCGTCGACCACATCCTCGAGGTCGGCGGGCCGGGAAGCTTCACACAATCGTTGAAAGCGATCCGGTCGGGCGGGCAGATCAATGTGATCGGTTATCTCGGCGGCCACGACGGCTCGATCAACCCGCTCGACATCTTCCGAAAGCAGGCGATCGTTCGCGGCGTCCCGGTGGGATCACGCGCGACGCTGGATGCCCTGATGAACGGGCTCGCCGGCGGGGATACGCGCCCCGTCATCGACCGGGTCTTCCCCTGGACGGAGGCTTCGCAAGCCCTGCGGCACCTTCAGGCCGGTGAGCATTTCGGAAAGGTCGTCCTGACGTTTTGAGGCCGCACCGCTTTCCGGCCGGCGCGGAGAACAAGAAAGACAGAGGAGCAAACGATGATGGCAACCAGATTGCGCTGATTGAATCCATGATCGCGATCAAGCGCGGGATAGCACCGCTTGGGCGCGTCATGGCTGGGGTTGCCGCGGTGCAGCGAACCTGGCGGTTCCGGCAACGGTGGTCCGGGCGGCGCCGGCTTGTGGCTGGATCGCGGCGGCTCCCTCGCCCTCGCCTCGGGCCATGACAGAAGCCGTGGCCGATCGAACCGCCACAAACGCTACTCGGCAGGACTATGCGGCTTGGCCGCGGCCTCCCCAGTCGGTGGCGTCGCCGCCTCTGCAATCGGCTTCGGCTTCGTCGATGGGCGCAGGCGTTCCCGCATTGATTGGAAGAAGACGTAGAGCGGCGGGATCACGAAGATTCCGAGCAGCGAGGCGAAGATCATGCCGCCGAAGACCGGAGTGCCGACATTGCGCCGGGCGAGCTGCGAGGCGCCGGTGGCGATGACGAGCGGCAGCAGCCCGAGGATGAAGGCAAACGAGGTCATCATCGCCGGCCGGAAGCGCAGCCGGGCGCCTTCTGCCGCCGCCTCGAGCAGGGGAACCCCGCTCTCGCGCTGTTCCTTGGCGAACTCGACGATCAGGATACCGTTCTTCGCGGCAAGGCCGATCAGCACGATCATGCCGATCTGGGCATAGACATCGAGTGTCAGGTGCCCGAGCACCATGAAGGCGAAGGAGCCGAGAATGCCGATCGAGACCGAGAGCAGCACAGGCACCGGAATCGTCCAGCTCTCGTAGAGCGCGACGAGGAAGAGGAACGCGAAGAGCACGGCGAAGGCGAGGATGATCGGCGTCTTGCCCTCGGCCCGCTTCTCCTGGAAGGCGGTATCGGTCCATTCGCCGGCATAGCCCGCGGGCAGTACGCGCGCCGCGACCTCCTGCATGGCGTTGAGCGCCTCGCCCGAGGAGACGCCGGGCGCCGGGCCGCCCTGGATCGTGACGGCCCGCAGGTTGTTGTAGCGGATCAGCGCGGGCGGACCGACGACGACGTGGATCTCCAGCAGGCTGCGCAGCGGCACCATCTTGCCGTCGGCGCTGCGGACATTGATCCGGTAGATGTCGTCGATCGAGGCGCGGTCGACGGCCTCGGCCTGGAGCTGCACCTGCCAGGTCCGGCCGAACAGGTTTATGTCGTTGGCATAATAGCCGCCGAGCGAGGCCTGCAGCGCCTGGAACACGTCCTGGAGCTTGACGCCGAGAATCTGGACCTTGTTGCGGTCGATATCGAGATAGATCGAGGGCGTCGTCGCCGAGAAGGTGCTGAACACTCGTGACAGTCGCGGGTCCTGGTTGGCGGCAATGGTCAGGCCGCGGACCACCTGGGCCAGGGTCTTGGGATCGCCGCCGCGCAGATCCTCCAGCACATAGGTGAAGCCGCCGCCCGTTCCAAGGCCGATGATCGGCGGGGGCGCGAGCGGCACGACGGTGCCGCCCTGGACCTGCGCGAATTTCGGCGCCAGCCGGCGCATGATGGCGGGCACGCCGAGATCGGCCCCCTGTCGCTCGCTGAACGGCTTGAGGGTCACGACCATGAAGGCGGAGTTCGCCTGCGAGTAATTGTCGATGAAGTTGAGGCCGACGACTGAGGTGTAGTCGGCGATCGTAGCCTCGCCCTTCAGGATCTCCTCGGCTTGCTGGACGACGGCCGACGTGCGCCCGACCGCCGCGCCGTCCGGCAACTGGACCACGACGAAGAAGGCGCCCTGGTCATCCTCGGGCAGGAAGCCGGTGGGGGTCAATCTGGAGAGGCCGCCGATGCCCACCGCGGCGATGGCGACGAGGATGAGGCCCATCACCGAGAAGCGGACGATGCGCGCGACCACCGCGCCATAACCGTCGCGGACCCGGTCGATGCTGCGCATCACATGGGCCATCAGGCCGCGCCTTGGGCCGTGATGCGGCTTGAGCAGGACGCCGCACAGCGCCGGTGAGAGCGTGAGCGCGTTGATCGCCGACAGCACCATGGCGACGACGACCGTCACGGCGAACTGCCGAAACAGCTCACCGGCAATGCCGGGAATGAAGGCGACGGGAACGAAGACGGAGAGCAGGACGAGCGTGATCGCGATGATCGGCGCGGTGATTTCCCGCATGGCGACCTTCGTGGCCTCGCCGGGCGTGAGCTCCGGCCGCTCCTCCATCACGCGTTCGACATTCTCGACCACGACGATCGCGTCATCGACGACGATGCCGATGGCAAGCACGACGGCCAGCAGCGAAACCGAATTCGCGGAGTAGCCGATGGCGTTGAGGACGATGAAGGCGCCGATGAGGCTGACGGGGACCGCGAGGGTCGGGATGAGCGTCGCGCGGAAACTCCCCAGGAACAGATAGACGACGATGACGACGAGCACGAAGGCCTCGACGAGCGTCTTCTTGACCTCGTCGATAGTGGCGGTGATGAAGGCCGTCGGATCGTAGGTCACCTTCCATTCCAGGTCTTCGGGAAAGCTCTTGGCGAGCTCCCTGACCTGGGCGCGGACGGCGTCGAGCGTGGTGATCGCGTTGGCGCCGGGCGCCTGGTAGAGCGCGATCACGGCTGCCGGGCTGCCGCCGAGCCGCGTGTCGCGATCGAGATTATTGGCCCCGAGCTCCAGCCGCGCGACATCGCCGAGTCGCAGCACCGAACCATCCGGGTTGGTGCGCAGGATGATGTTGGAGAATTCCTCGGTCGTGGCCAGCCGCCCCTTGGTCTGGATGCTGAGCTGAAGCTGCTGGTCGTCGGAGATCGGCCGTCCGCCGATCCGGCCCACGGCCGCCTGCACGTTCTGCGACTGGATGGCGGCGATGAGGTCGCCGGTCGTCAGGTTGAGCCCGGTCAGCTCGTCGAGCTTGATCCAGGCGCGCATCGCATAATCCTGCGCGCCCCACAGAGCGGCATCGCCGACGCCCTGCGTGCTCTTGATCCGGTCGAGCATGTTGATGGTGACGTAATTCGACAGGAAGAGCGGATCGTAGGTGCGCTTCGGCGAGTAGACGGCCAGCACGCCGAGAAGGGCCGAGGACTTCTTCTTGACCGTGACGCCCTGGCGCTGGACATCCTGCGGCAGCTTCGACAGGGCGATCTGAACGCGGTTATTGACGTTGACCGCGTTGATATCGGGATCGGTGCCGAGCTCGAACGAGGCGAGCAGCGTGTAGCTGCCGTCGTTGCCGCTGACGCTCTTCATGTACATCATCTTGTCGACGCCCACGACCTGGGCCTCGATCGGCTGCGCGACCGTCGCGTCGACGACCTGGGACGATGCGCCGGGATAGACCGTCGTCACCGAGACCTGCGGCGGCACGATGTCGGGGTATTGCGCGACCGGAATCGCCAGCAGGGAGAGCAGGCCGGCGATCGTGGTGACAATGGCGATGACGATGGCGAGGCGGGGCCGATCAACGAAGACCGCGGAGATCATGGGCTTCAGCTTCCCTTGATCATCGCCGGCACCGGGCGTGCACGGACCGGTGCCCCTGGCCTGACGGCCTGCAGGCCCTCGACGATGATCTGCTCGCCGCCGGTGAGGCCCTCGGTCACGACGGCATTGGGGCCGTCCTCGCCGCCGAGCTTCAGCCGCTTGACGACGGCCTTGCCGTCCACGACCGCAAAGACATAGACGCCGGCCTGATCGGCGATCAGGGCTGCCTGCGGCACCACGATCATCTGCTGCGGCTCGCCCACCTCCAGGGCGACGCGCACCAGCTGCCCGTCGGTCAGCGCGCCGGTCGGATTGGGCATCCTCGCCCGGACGAGCACAGTATCGGTGCCACGATCGACCGAGTTGTTGACGAAATCGATCTGCCCGAGCTGGTCGTAGAGAGCGCCGTCGGAAAAGCGGAGCTGCACCTTGACCGCTTTGGGATCGACATGCTTGCCCGTTTCGGCGCTCTTGAGGAACTCGCGCTGGCTGACCGGGAAGGTCACATACATCGGATCCTGGCTGATGATCGTCGTCAGCACGCCGCTGTCGGGACCGACCACATTGCCCTTCGTGACATTGGTCAGGCCGATCTTGCCGGAGATCGGGGCCGTGATGGAGGTATAGCCGAGATTGACTTTCGCCGTGTCGAGATCGGCCTGGTTGGTCATGATCGCGCCAGTGGTCTGCTGCTTCTGGGCAACGGCCTGATCGCGCGCCACGACCGTGCCGGCCGCCTTGGCCAGCAGGTCCTGGGCACGTTCGAGCTGGATCGCGGCGAGAGCGTCGGCCGACTTGCTGATCTCGAGCGCGCCCTGCGCCTTCTCGACCGCTGCCTGGAAGAGGTCGCGCTCGACCCGGTAGAGCGGGGCGCCGGCCTTGACCATGTCGCCTTCCTTGAAGAGCACCTCCTCGAGATAGCCGGTGACCCGGGCCCTGATGTCGACCTTGTCGATTCCCGAGACGCGGCCGACGAAACCGAGAGACTTGGAAATCGGTTTGCGTTCTGCGTTGATGGTGCCGACCTGAACGGCGGCGGGCTCGCCTATCTGGGCCAGGGCCGGCCCGGCAACGGCGCAGGCGACAGCGGCCACATATGCAATTCGCCACATTGACGCCTCCCTGCCAGCCGTGGTGAAGACTCCCCGGGCCCCTCTGTGGCGCAGCGGGTATAGGTTTCGCCGATCTCGTCAGTGACCGTGTGATGCCGATCGAGTGTGACGTCCCCGATCGTGATCGCTGCCCCGGCGGAGCCAGGCGTGATCGGCGTCGCGCCGACCGGGATGAGAGCGCGCCTGTCGCTCTTTGGCTTCGGCCTGATGACCTGAAAGCTGGCCGAAGGGCGGCATCGCCCATCGAAGAACTCTCGCAGACGCCGTCATCCAGTGACCTCATCGCAAAGGTGATGCTCGATAGGTCCTGACAGTCGTTCCAAACGCTTCTGCCTAGAACTTTGATACTGTAACACCCGCAGTCCGATACAGTAAGTCGGTCCCGCCGGCCTATGGTTCGTCACCTGGTTGAGACCGGTATGTGCCGCTAGGGCAAGCCGGTGACGGCACGCCGAACGCAGGCAAAGTCGCGGGCGTTGCTTCGGCTCCAGGTCCGGTGACGATCCGGCAGCGGACGGACGCGGCGGGCAGGCCCGCCAGTCAGGCGCAGCGCCACCCGTCATCGGCGCCGTCTTCGACTCGCCTTTGGGCCATCGATCTAGCGCTTTCTTAAGAGCTGATCAGGCAGCGTCTGCAGTTCACCGGAGAGCAAGCACCTTCAGGGTAGCCTGTCTCGACAGTTGATTCGGCCTCCTCGTCAGAGAGTGGCGGCCGGTCGAACCGACGCTGCTCCTCGATGCGTGTCTGGACGATGGAACGAACCTGATGAAGAGCCTGACGATACGCCGCCGCATTCTCGTGAGTTTTGCTGCGGTCCTGGCGGTGATGTCGGCGATGGCCGCCATCACCTATTTCTGGTTCGTTCAGACCGAGCGCGAAGCGACGAGGGTCGAAACCAACACGGTGCCGGCCCTCTATTTCAGCACCCAGCTGATGACGACCTGGACCGAGGCCAACAGCCTCCTGCGTGAATTCGTGCTGGAGGACGGGGCGGCGGACAAGGCCAAGGTCGCCGACGCCATGCTCGCCAATCGCGACCGGATGCGCGGCCTTCTGAAATCCTATGAAGGCACGCTCGATTCCGAGCAGGATCGCCAGAATTATGCTCTGGTCAGACGGCTTTTTGACCAGCTCTTCCCGGCCGAGGACGCGATCCTGGCTGCAGGCAAGCTCGCCGCGGCGAGCGGCCAGGTTCTCGATCAGCGCGGCGCCGTCCGCAGCGAGCTTGAGCCCATTTCCGCCAGGCTGCGGGCAAGTCTGCAGGCGATGGTCGAGTACAACAAGTCCGAGGCCGATGAATCGACCCAACGTATCGTCTCGATCGTGCGCACGGCGGAACTGGGCCTGGCCGTCAGCTTCCTGGCTGCGCTCGCGCTCGCCGCACTATGCGGCTACCTGCTGTTTCGCGCCATCACCGTGCCGCTCGGAAAGCTGCTCGGCATCGTCGATCTCATGCGCCGTGGTGATTTCAGCGCGCGGCTCGAACTCCAGCGTCGCGATGAGTTCAGCACGCTGGCCGACGGCGTCAACGCCATGGCCGACGATCTCGCCGCCCTGATCGGCCAGGTCCAGAAATCCAGCATCCAGGTCAACACCTCGATTACCGAAGTCGCCGCGACCTCGAAGGAGCAGCAGGCGACGGCCAGCGAGATCGCCGCGACGACGACGGAAATCGGCGCGACCGCCAAGGAAATCTCCGCGACCTCGAACGAGCTCGTGCGCACCATGGACGAGGTCTCGGTGGTCGCCGAGCAGACTGCAGTGCTTGCCGGAGGCGGGCAGGCGGGGCTCTCGCGCATGGAAACGACGATGCGCCATGTCATGGAGGCGGCTGGTGCGATCAATGCCAAGCTCGCGATCCTCAGCGAGAAGGCTGGCAACATCAACCAGGTCGTCACCACCATCACCAAGGTCGCCGACCAGACCAACCTGCTTTCGCTCAACGCCGCGATCGAGGCGGAAAAGGCCGGTCAGTACGGCCGGGGGTTTGCGGTCGTCGCGACGGAGATCCGCCGCCTCGCCGACCAGACAGCGGTGTCGACCTATGACATCGAGCAAATGGTCAAGGACATCCAGTCGGCCGTCGCAGCAGGCGTGATGGGCATGGACAAGTTCTCCGAGGAGGTGCGCCGCGGCATGCAGGAGGTGCAGCAGGTCGGCGGACAGCTGTCGGAGATCATCGAGCAGGTGCAGGGGCTGGTGCCGCGCTTCGAGGTGGCAAACGAGGGCATGCAGGCGCAGGCAACCGGCGCCGGACAGATCAGCGAGGCCCTGTCGCAGCTCAGCGAAGCCGCCCAGCAGACGGTCGAGTCGCTGCAGCAATCCACGCTCGCGATCGACGAACTGAACCAGGTCTCGAGCGGGCTGCGCAGCAGCATCTCGCGTTTCAAACTTCGCGCGTAGAGCATCGGCCCGAAAAGTGGATACCGGTTTTCGTAAAGGCGGTTGCAAAGACAAAGTGCGACAGCATCAGACTGGATTCGATATCCGGTCTGATGCTGTCGCAGGAGCAGGCGAGCCGAGCCCCGTCCGATGCTGTTTCTGATGTTCCGCCTGGGTCAGGACCGCTATCTGCTCGATGCCGGGCAGGTCGAAGTGGTCTTGCCCCTGCTCACCGTGAAAGCCCTGCCGGCTGCGCCGGTCGGTGTCGTTGGAGCCATCAACTACCGGGGCGCACCGGTGCCCCTGATCGATCTCAGCCTGCTTGCGCTGGGGCGCGCTGCTGCCCCCCTGCTGAGCAC
Organism: Bosea sp. BIWAKO-01; assembly: GCF_001748145.1. Taxonomy (NCBI): domain Bacteria; kingdom Pseudomonadati; phylum Pseudomonadota; class Alphaproteobacteria; order Hyphomicrobiales; family Alloboseaceae; genus Allobosea; species Allobosea sp. BIWAKO-01. The sequence continues at coordinate 445,004 of NZ_BCQA01000001.1, read as the reverse complement.
GCGGATCATCCTCGTGCGCTATCCGGTCGGTGCAGGCGAACACGCTTTGCTTGGTCTCGTCGCCGAGCGGGCGATCGAGACCGTCGAACGCGATCCGGCGGATTTCGTGGGCACGGGTGTCGAGGCTGGAATGCCTCCCTATCTCGGCCCGGTCGCTTCCGACGAAAAGGGGCTGATCCAGAGGGTCCGGGCGGAAGCCCTGCTATCCCCGGTGATCCGTGAGATATTGTTCCAGCAGCCCGCGACGCATTCCTGATGGACAGGGCCATGGGCACAGGGGCGTTCGAACAGCTTCTCAGGGAGATGATAGGGCTCAGCAGCGAGACGGTCGGCGCCTCGGTGATCCGCCATGCGCTCAAGCGGCGGATGACCGCCTGCGAGATGCCGGACCTCCACACCTATTGGAGTTATCTCAGCGAGAACCGCGCCGAGCGTCAGGAGCTGATCGATGCGGTCGTCGTGCCGGAGACCTGGTTCTTCCGGGATCGCGAGGCTTTCGCTGCGATGACGCGCCACGCTCGCGAAAGCCGGGGTTCCGGTACGCCGCTCAGACTTCTGAGTCTGCCATGCTCGACGGGCGAGGAGCCCTATTCCATGGCGATGGCGTTGTTCGACGCGGGCTTCGAGCCAAGGGAATTCAGCATTGATGCCATCGATGTGAGCACGCGCAATCTCGTCTATGCCGAACGTGCCGTCTACGGTCGCAACTCCTTCCGTGGCGAGGAACTCGCCTATCGCGACCGGCATTTCGATGCGGTCGAAGGCGGCTTCCGCCCGCATGAGCGCGTCCGCCGCCAGGTTTGCTTCACGCTCGGCAACCTGCTCGGGCCGGTCCCGCAGCCGAGGCCCGAACCTTACGACGTCATCTTCTGCCGCAACCTGCTGATCTATTTCGATCGCGAGACGCAGGGGCTGGCATTGGACCGGCTCAGGCAGATGCTTGCAGACAAGGGCCTGTTGCTGGTGGGGCCGGCCGAGTCCGGATTGCCGACCTTGCATGGCTTCGCTTCGGTGCGCTTCCCCAGGGCATTCGCCTTCATCAAGGCAAATGCTGTGCAGCAAGCGCCGGCAGCGGCTCCCGCACGGAGGTCGCGTCCGACGCCACTGCCCGCACAAGCGCCACGGCGTATCGCGCCGCCTCCGCGCGTGCGCCCCTTCGCGCAGAAGACCGCACCAGGAGAGGCTGCTTCGCCGGCGCCCGACCGGGCAGCCATGAGCCTTGCTACCATCGAACACGCCGCCAATGCCGGCCGCCTCGGTGAGGTCAAGCTCGCCGCTGCGAGCCATCTCGAGGAATTCGGGCCGTCGCCGGAGGTCTTCTACCTGCTTGGCCTCGCCCATGATGCGGATGATGCCCCGTCGGACGCGATCCAGAATTACCGGAAGGCGCTCTATCTTGCGCCCGACCATCGTCAGGCGCTCGTCCAGCTCAAGCTCCTGCTGCAGCGGCAAGGCGACAAGGCGGGAGCCCAGGCGCTGACCGACCGGCTCGACCGGATTGCGAAGAGGAGTGACGTCTGATGTCCGTCACGGCTGGCATGCAAGCGACGGAGCAGGGACAGCGCATCAATGAGTGCTGGCGCCAGATCGGTGTCAGCGGGGACAGGTCCTGCCCGGAATTGCGGGAGCATCTGCATTGCCGGAACTGCCCGACCCATGCGGAGATCGCACGCCGTCTGCTCGATCGCCCCTTGCCTGCTGGCTATTCCGAGGAATGGGCACAGCATTTCGCGCAGGCTGCCGGGCGCCCCGAGACTGAGGATGGGGCTCGCAGCGTCGTCCTCTTTCGTCTGGGGGAGGAATGGCTCGGTCTCCCGACGACGACCTGTCACGAGATTGCCGAACCGCGCCGCATCCATTCGCTGCCCCATCGCCGGACCGGCGCAGTGCTCGGCATCGTCAATGTCCGGGGCGAACTGCTCATCTGCATGTCGTTGCCGGAGCTCCTCGGCATCAACACGGGCGGGCGCAGTTCGGGCGGTGGCAAGATCGCCGTGTTTCGCCGTCTGATCGTGATTGGCAGGGATGAGAGGCGGGTCGCCTTCGAGGTCGACGAAGTGCACGGCATGCATTCCCATGGGGAGCGCGACCTGATCGCGGTACCGGCAACGATCGGCAAATCGGCCTCGACCGTCATCCGGGCCATGCTGTCCTGGCAGGGGCGCACGGTCGGCTGCCTGGACGAGGCAGCGCTGCTCGCCATGATCGACCGGAGTATCGCATGAGCGGCGAGGATTTCAGCCAACTCTCGATGCTGGACCTGTTTCGTGCCGAACTCGACTCTCAGTCGCAGGCGCTGACAGCAGGCCTGCTGGCGCTGGAGCGCGATCCTGCCGCGGCCGTTCATCTCGAAGCCTGCATGCGCGCCGCCCATTCGCTCAAGGGCGCCGCCCGCATCATCGATCTGACACCTGCGGTGCAGGTGGCGCATGAGATGGAGGAGTGCTTCGTCGCTGCCCAGCGCGGGCAGGTGAGGCTCAATCACGCCCATATCGATGCGCTTCTGAAGGGCGTCGATCTGCTGGCCGCGATCGCCACTGAGCCGGGACCCGGCGAAGAGGAGATCCAGCGCAGGATCGCAGGCTTCGCGCAGGCGCTTCAGCAGTCTGGCTCCTCGGCTTCAGGTCCGGAAGCGGATGGTGAGCTGCGTACGGCGGCTCCGGAGAGCCATCATTCCAGCGACGCTCCGCCCGCTCGAGCCCCGGAGCCGGCTGCCGGATCGGCACCTGCGCTATCCCAGACGCCGGGCGGTCCGGGGCCGGACCGCATGGTGCGTGTCACGGCGGAAAGCCTTAATCGCCTGCTCGGGCTTGCCGGCGAGTCCCTGATGTCGGCCCGGCGGCTAAGACCGTTCAACGATGGGCTCTTGCGCCTCAGGCGCGTCCAGACCGATCTTGCCAAGAGCTTCGACGCGCTTCGTGCTGCGATGCCGGCGGTGACGACCGATGTCAGGGCCCTGCAGGCGCTCGCCGAGGCGCAGCTCAAGCTTGGGGAGAGCCAGGCCATCCTGGCGCAGCGCCTCGACGAGCTCGATGCCGTCGATCGGCGCGCCACCGATCTCGCCAATCGGCTCTACGACGAGACGCTCGCCAGCCGGATGCGGCCCTTCGACGACGGCGTCCGGCATTTTTCGCGGACCGTCCGCGATATCGGGCGGGCGCTCGGCAAGAAGGTCCGCCTCGAGATTGTCGGTGGCTCGACGAGCATCGACCGCGACATCCTCGAGGAACTCGACGCCCCGCTCGGGCATCTCCTGCGCAACGCCGTCGATCACGGCCTCGAACCTCCGCAAGAGCGGCGGGCCGCCGGCAAGGCGGAAGAAGGCCTGATCAAGCTCGAGGCCCGGCACAATGCCGGGCTGTTGCAGATCATCGTTGCCGATGATGGCCGCGGGATCGATCTCGACGCGTTGCGCCGGGCGACCAGCAGGCGCGGGCTGACGACGGCCGAGACGGCGCAGAGCCTGAGCGAAGCCGAGCTCCTGGAGTTCCTGTTCCTGCCCGGCTTCTCGATGAAGGGGAGCGTCAGCGACATTTCCGGACGCGGCGTCGGCCTCGATGCCGTGCAGGCGATGGCGCGCCAGGTCCGGGGGCAGGTGACCGTGTCGTCGGAGCTCGGCGCCGGGACGCGTTTCCAGCTCCAGTTGCCGCTGACGCTCTCGGTGATCCGCGCCCTGCTCGTCGAGATCGACGGCGAACCCTATGCGTTTCCTCTGACGGGGATCACGCGGACGCTGATGCTGCCGCGGGAGCGGATCGAGATCCTCGAGGGCAGGCCACATTTCCGCTTCGAGGAGCGGCAGGTCGGACTGGTTACGGCGCATGAGGTCCTGGGGCGTGACGAGCCGCAATCGGACTCGGTCGATCTCGCTGTCGTCGTGGTCGGGGAGGGGGGCGAGGCCTACGGGATGGTCGTCGATCTCTTCCTTGGCGAGCGTGATCTCGTCGTCCGTCCGCTCGATCCACGGCTCGCCGAGGTCAAGGACATCAGTGCTGCGGCCCTGATGGAGGATGGCTCACCCGTCCTGATCCTCGATGTCGATGATCTGATCCGCTCGATGGAAAAGCTTGCCTCGACCGGCAGGCTCAAGACCCTGGAGCGCGTGGTTGCCAACGTGGGCCAGAAGCGGCGCAAGCGCGTCCTGGTCGTCGACGATTCACTCACCGTGCGCGAACTGGAGCGCAAGCTGCTCGATCACCACGGCTACGAGGTCGAGGTCGCGGTCGACGGTATCGATGGCTGGAACGCCGTCCGATCCGATCCGTTCGACCTGGTGGTCACCGATATCGACATGCCCCGCATGGACGGTATCGAGCTCGTGACACTGATCAAGAAGGATAGCGGGCTTCGGAACCTGCCGGTCATGATCGTGTCCTACAAGGATCGGGAAGAAGACCGCCGCCGCGGGCTCGACGCCGGTGCGGACTATTATTTGACCAAGGGCAGTTTCCACGACGAAACGTTGATCCATGCCGTCGCCGACCTGATCGGTGAACCATGGGGCTGAGCGGCAGCACGGAGAGAGGTTCATGAGGATCGGCCTCGTCAATGATCTGCCGATGGCGGTCGAGCTGCTTCGGCGCATCGTTGTTTCGACAACCGAGCACGCGGTCGCCTGGATCGCGGTGAACGGGCGCGAAGCGGTGGAGGCGTGCCGACGCGACAGGCCGGATCTGATCCTGATGGATCTGAACATGCCCGAGATGGACGGCGTGATGGCGACCCAGAGGATCATGGCAGAGACGCCCTGTCCCATTCTGCTGGTGACCGCGAGCGTCGATGCCAATGTCTCCGGCGTCTATGACGCGATGGGCTATGGCGCATTGGACGCGGTCGACATTCCCAGCGTCGGGGCGGACGGCAATGCCCAGGCTCAATCGGCGGCGCTGCTTGCCAGGATCGCGATGATCGGCAGGCTCTCGCGCGATGTCACCCCAGCCCCCCGGGCGACGACTCCGGCCCGCAAAGCCGCACCCTCGGCGCAGCGGTTGATCGCGATCGGTGCTTCGGCGGGGGGACCTGCTGCCGTGGCATCGCTGCTGGCCGGGCTGCCGCGCGGTTTTCCGGCTGCGCTCGTTCTCGTGCAGCATCTCGATGCGCATTTCGTACCGGGCTTTGCCAGCTGGCTGGGCCAGCACACCGGCCTTGCGGTGCGCCCTGCCATCGAAGGCGACAGGCCCGAACCAGGGACCGTGCTGATTGCAGCGACTGGCGATCACCTGGTCTTCAAATCGGGCAATGACCTGGGCTATAGGTCTGAACCGCGCGACTACGTCTACCGGCCATCGGTCGACGTGTTCTTCGAAAGTGTTGCGCAATGGTGGCAGGGAGATCTGGTGGGGGTGTTGCTGACCGGCATGGGCAGGGACGGCGCCCGCGGGTTGAAGCTCCTGCGCGACAGGAAATACTTGACCCTGGCACAGGACAGGGCGACGAGCGCCGTTTACGGAATGCCCAAGGCGGCCGCTGCGATCGATGCAGCTTCCGAAATTCTACCACTTGCCGCGATTGCGCCACGCCTTGTCGAGGCGTGCCGTCAGTCGTTCTGAAGAGGTTGTCTTGATGACAGGCGAACCGACCCTCACCATGTCTTCCGTGCCCCCGCCGGCGGATAGTTACATGTCCATGATCCTGCTCGTCGATGACCAGGTCATGGTCTGCGAAGCCGTGCGGCGGGCGCTGGCCAACCAGCCCGATCTCGATTTCCACTACTGCACCGACCCCTTGGCGGCGATCAAGGTGGCCGAACAGGTGAAGCCGACCGTGATCCTGCAGGATCTCGTCATGCCGGGCGTCGACGGGCTGGATCTGGTGCGGCAATATCGCAAGCACGCCTCGATACATAATGTTCCCGTCATCGTTCTCTCGACCAAGGAAGATCCCGCCACCAAGAGCGAGGCCTTCCAGGCAGGCGCGAACGACTATCTCGTCAAGCTTCCCGACAAGCTCGAACTGATCGCTCGGGTGCGCTACCACACCCGCGCCTATCTCGATCATGTCCAGCGGGACGAGGCCTATCGGGCGCTGCGCGAAAGCCAGCGCGAGCTGATGCGGGTCAATCTCGAGCTCGAGCGCCTGACGCGGATCGACGGGCTGACCGGACTGGGGAACCGTCGCTATTTCGACGAGTATCTCGGGGCGGAGTGGAAGCGCTGCCTGCGCACGCAGCACCCGCTGTCTGTCCTGATGATCGATGTCGACCATTTCAAGCGCTACAACGATGCCTATGGCCATCTCGCCGGCGATGAGGTGCTGAAACAGGTCGCCAGCGTGATCCAGAGCGGCTGCACCCGCTCGACGGACCTGGCAGCCCGCTTCGGCGGCGAGGAGTTCGTCGTCATTTTGACGGATGTGCCGCAGGAGGGCGCGAGATACGTGGCCGAGCGGCTGGTTCAGGGCGTGCGGGATCTGAACATCGCGCACGGCACGGGCCGGGTCACGATCAGTGTGGGCATGGCAACGACGATGCCTCACGAAGGGGGCGAGCCGGCGAAACTGGTCAATGCCGCCGATCTCGCGCTCTTCCGCGCCAAGAACGAGGGGCGGGACCGCTCGGTCTCGTCGGAAATCTCGGCGGTGCCGTAGCGTCGTCGTCCCGGGGGGCGACGCTATCGGAGCGAGGCGCGCCGCTCACCCGGTATTGCGCAGCCCGGCCGCGATGCCGTTGATCGAGATCAGGATGCCGCGGCGGGCCTTCTCGTCGATCTGGCCGGAGCGCCAACGGCGCAGGAGCTCGACCTGGAGATGGTTGAGCGGGGCGATATAGGGGAAACGGTGGATGATGGAGAGCGCCAGGGCCGGGTTATCGGCCAGGCGCTGGGTTTCGCCGGTAATGGTCGTGATCGCCTGAACCGTCCGGGTCCATTCTGCCTCGATCTCGGTGAAGATGCGCTGGGCAAGCTCGCGATCCGGGACGAGATCGCAGTAGCGCCGGGCGATGCCGAGATCGGCCTTGGCCAGGACCATGTCCATATTGGACAGAAGCGTGCGGAAGAATGGCCACTGCGCGCTCATGCGCTGCAGCAGTGCGATGCGCTCGGCCGGCGCGGCGGCGATGAAGCCCTCGACCGCGGAGCCGAAACCGAACCAGCCGGGCAGGGCCAAGCGACTCTGGCCCCATGAGAACCCCCAGGGGATCGCGCGCAGATCCTCGATCGAGCGAGTAGCCTTTCGCGACGCCGGGCGCGAGCCGATATTCAGCTCCGCGATCTCGGTGATCGGCGTGGCTGAATAGAAGTAGTCGGTGAAGCCGGCCGTTCCATAGACCAGCGCCCGATAGGCGGCCATGCTGCGCACGGAGAGTTCGGCCGCGGTGTCGAGAAATTCCGGCGCCGCCTCGTTACGCGGCTGCAGCAGGGTGGCCTCCAGCGTCGCTGCCAGCAGGGTTTCCAGGTTGCGCCGACCGATCTCCGGGTTGGCATATTTGGCATTGATCACTTCGCCCTGCTCGGTCAGGCGGATCTGCCCCTTCACGGTGCCGGACGGTTGAGCGAGGATGGCCTGATAGCTCGGCCCGCCGCCACGCCCGACGGTGCCGCCGCGGCCATGGAACAGCCGCAATGTCAGCCCCGGCTTGGTCTCGTAGAAGCGAACCAGTGCCGTCGACGCGCGATAGAGTTCCCAGTTGGATGTGAAGTAGCCGCCGTCCTTGTTGCTGTCGGAGTAGCCGAGCATGATGTCCTGCTCGCCGCCGGAATTGCGGATCAGCGCCTCGATGCCGGGCTGGTCGTAGAAGCTGCGCATGATCGGCTCGGCCGCGCGGAGATCGCCGATGGTCTCGAATAGCGGGACCACGATCAGCTCGACACTGGCCTGCGTCGCCTCGCCAGGCGCAAGGGTGCACCCCATCAGGCCGCATTCCTTCTGCAGCAGCACGACCTCCAGCAGATCGCTGACCGTTTCGGTGTGGCTGATGATGTAGTGGCGGATGGCATCGCTTCCGAAATCGGCGCGGACCTGTTTTGCCGCCTCGAAGATTGCAAGCTCTCCCTCGGTCTGCGGGGTGTAGGCGGCGTTGCGCACACGCAGCGGGCGCGGATCGGCCAGGAGGGAGAGGAGCAAAGCGCGCTTGGTGTCCTCCGTGAGAGAGCCATAGCGTGGCTCGATGCGAGCCGTGGCCAGGAGTTCGGCAATGACCGCCTCGTGCTTGTCCGAGCTCTGGCGCAAATCGATGCTGGCCAGATGGAAGCCGAAGACCTCCGCCGCGCGCAGCAGGGGCGAGAGCCGCGCTCCCAGGAGCAGGCTGCCATGGTGGGATTGCAGGCTGTCGGCAACGATGCGCAGCTCGGCCACGAAATCCGCGGGCGCCGAATAGGGCGCGCTCGGCGCCACCGCATGACGGAGCGCTTCGGTGCCGGTCAGCTTGCGCAGGGTCGCAGCGAGCCGGGCGTAGATGCCGATCAGGGCGCGGCGATAGGGTTCGTCGGCGCGGTGGGGATTGTCGTCGCCGGAGCGATCGGCAAGGTCCCGCAGCGCCTGGGTGCTGCCGACCAGCGTGTTTGAAACCGGCAGTTCGGCACCGAGCTCATGAACCTCGGTCAGGTAATGACGCAACGCTGTCTCGGCCTGGAGGCGAACCGCCATCAGCAGGGTTTCGGCGGTGACATTGGGATTGCCGTCGCGATCACCCCCGATCCAGCTTCCCATCCGGAAGAAGCTCGGCACGCGGGCGCCAAGCAGGTCCTCGAGCTCGGCATAGAGGCGCGGGATCTCGTGCAGGAACGTCGCGCGATAATAGCTCAGCACGTTCTCGATTTCGTCGCGCACGGCAAGCTTGGAGTAGCGCAGGAGTCGCGTCTGCCAGAGCTGGGCGATGCTAGCCCGCAGCGCCGTCTCGTTGCGGGCGCGTGCGCGTGCGCCGCGCAGGGTCGGCCGGGCCGCGAGCAGCTCGGCAATGGTGCGCTCGGCGTCGAGAATGCTCTTGCGCTGAACCTCGGTCGGATGCGCGGTGAGCACGGGTGATACCAGGCTGCGCGAGAGGGCGCGTTCGATTGCCGGCGCCCTGCCCCCGGCCTGCGCGAACAGGTCGAAACTGTGCGCCAGGCTGCCATCGGGATGAGCGTCAACCGCTTCCAGATCGGCTTGCCGGCGGAGTTGGTGGCAATCTTCGGCCAGATTGGCGAGATGCGAAAAATAGGTGAAGGCGCGAATGACCGAAACGGTCTCGTTCGGACTCAATCGTGCCAGCAGCGTATCGAGGTCGCGACCCGCCTCGACATCGGCCTTGCGCTGGAAGGTGACCGAGAGCCGCCTGATCGCCTCGATCAGCTCGAAGGTCTGCTCGCCCTCCTGCTGCCGCACGGTGTCGCCGAGGATCTGTCCGAGCAGCCGGATATCCTCGAACAGGGCTTGGGCGTCGGCGGGGCCGGTGGTCGGATCCGGTCGCGGATCGATGGCGGTGACAGGCAAGGGTGCCTCGCGGGAAAAGGGCCGACATGCGGCGTCCCGGCCATGGCAGCATGACTCATGCCGCCTTGCCAAGCTTCATTGTGCAGCGCAACCGAGCCGATCGAACGCAAGGACGGTGATTATCCAGCGGGGTCTCGCCGCGAGCGTTTTCTTCGGGATGCTCTGCCCGGAACATAGGCAGCCGAGCCCGAGCTCCACGCGAGGGTGCGCATTGACGGGTGCAGCCATGGGATAGTGCGTGGGATGATGAATATTCTGCGCATTGCAGAAATACGGTAGGGGGCAGCGGAATCAGTTTCGAATTTTATCTATTAATCGAGAATTTCTCGGAAGTTAAACGTATAGTATAGTATATATTTTTACAAATATATGATTGTGGATAAATTTTTGGCAATCAATGGTGGTCGAGGTCGATGCAGGAATCCCATTCCCGAGCGTTGGTATTGAACGATAATTCGAAAGGGTTTAATTTGATCCCGACAGTTGTCGCGGAAGATCAGTATGATGCCACGCAACAAGCCGCCAGGGACTAGGGACTTTGGTTGCATACTTGGTCAGACCTTTTCCTCTTACTGAGCCGCGACCGGCAGAACTAAAGGTTAGCGTTGAGGCGCGCCTTGGTTCAGTCCGGAAAAGGGGAAGAGGATATGTATCTTTCGCGCGAGACCACTGGCATCCGGTTGAAGGAAGCTGAGAGGGCTCTGGAAAACCGGCTCGATATCGTCAAGGCCCTTTCGGTGGGGCAGATCACCAAACGCGACCTGCTGCGCTGGGGCTATTTCACCGCCGGCGGGTTGCTGGTTGCGAAGAACGGGCTCAGCCCCTTCGCCCAGAGCGCCTATGCCCAGGTGCCGACCGGGGCGCCGCGCAGTCCGACCTTCGGGGCCGCCAAATTCCACGACCCGATGCCCCGGCCCGAGGTCCAGAAGCCGGTCCCGCTTCAGCGCATGGCGAATGGCGATGCGGCCTGGCAGTTCGCTGGGGGGGGGCAGGAACTGCCGGCGAAGAATCTTTCCTACCATACCGACTTCAGCAATTCCGGCGGTGCGGCCTACCGCAACCCGGTGACCTGGGTCGGGCCGATGGAAGGACGCCCGCCTGGCGAGTTCTTCGCGCATCAGCGTTGGGAGGAACTCTATCCCAAGAAGGGCTACCTGCTGTCCCTTGGACAGATTGGCTCCGGCAGTCGCTTCTGCGCGGAAATGCCGGACCAGGACGCGACTGCGATGTGGACCTTCGGCCCGCGCCAGCCCAGCCAGGCGGGAAATGTCGAGGGCCTTCGCACAGGCCTCGCCCGTCCGATCCTGATCAAGGCACGCTATGGCGAGCCGATCCTGACCCGGATCTACAATGATTTGCCAGTCGACCGGACCAAGAATGGCGGCTTTGGACGGAACGAGATCTCGATCCATTTCCATAACGCCCATAACGGCGCCGAAAGCGACGGCGCCTGCAATGCCTATCATTTCCCCGGCACCTTCTACGATTACCACTGGGGCATGGCGATGGCGCGGCGTGACATGCCGAGCCTCTGGCCGACGGGCGACCGCGACTATGCCCGCAGATGCTCGGGGCCGGACGATGGCGAGGGCTATGTCCCGGTTCCAGGCGATTATCGGGAGATCCAGGGCAGCCTTTGGTTCCATGATCACCGTTTCTTCTTCACCGCCGAGAACGTGCACAAGGGCATCTTCGCTCTCTGCAATATCTATAGCGGGCCGGACCGGGGGCGTGAGGATCTCAATGACGGCATCAACCTGCGGCTGCCGAGCGGCTCGCAGCTGAAATGGGGCAATCTTGATTTCGACGTGAATCTCGCGATCTCGAATCCAGCCTTCGATGCGAGAGGCCAATGTCGCTTCGACATTTTCGACACCGACGGCTTCCTCGGCGATATGCTCTGCGTCAACGGCGCCTATTACCCCTATTTCGAGGTGCTGCCGCGACGCTATCGCTTCCGCATTTTGAATGCCTCCATGGCGCGCTTCGTCAAGCTGGCGCTCGCGGTCAACAAGAGCAAGCGCTACTCGCAAGGCACGAAGGTGCCGTTCTACTTCATCGCCAATGACGGCAATCTGGTCGTCAACCCGATTCTGCTCACCGAGACCGATGAGATGGGGGTGGCGGAGCGCTACGACATCGTCGTTGATTTCTCCGCCTTTGCGCCGGGCGACAGCGTCTATTTCATGAATCTGCTGGAGCAGACCGACGGGCGCAAGCCCAAGGGCGCGGTCTCGATCGAGAAGGCTTTCAAGGGCCGGGATGACGACCCCTGTGTCGGCCCAATTCTCGAATTCAGGGTCGTGAGCCAGGTCCAGAGCGTCGACAATCCCGGCAAGGTCTACAATGCCAGCAATCCGCTCGATGCCGATCGCAGCGCTAATTTCGCCGATCCCGACTGGCGTACGGGGACGAAGACCCTGACCACGCAGATCCCGATCGTCGCGCCGGTGCGCGAGCGGGTGATCGAGTTCGGCCGCTCGGGAGAGGGCGATTCACGCAATAACCCGGGTGGGCAGTGCATACCCGAATGCGGAGACATCAAGTCCTTCCCCTGGACCATCAAGATCAATGGCGAAAAGGCGCACTCGCTCAACGCCAATCGCATCTCTCTCCTCATGCCCAAGCCGGGCGAGGTCGAGCACTGGACCCTGATCAATGGCGGGGGCGGCTGGGACCATCCCATCCATCTCCATTTCGAGGAGGGGGTCACCATGGACCGGGGCAGCGCCCCGATTCCGGCGACGGAGCGGCTGGTACGCAAGGACGTCTGGCGGCTACGGCCCTCCGGCCGGGTCAAGTTCCAGGTGCGCTTCGGAGAGTTCGGCGGCGCCTATGTCAACCATTGCCACAACACCGCCCACGAGGATTTCGCGATGCTGCTGCGCTACCAGCTGCAGACACCGCCTCCCGGCGACCCTGACTACAAGGGCCAGCCGCAATATCAGCTGACGATGACACCGATCCCGACGCCGAATGGCGTGGTCTGGAAGCAGCCTGAGGTCCTGCCCGAGGGCGACCCGAGCAGGATCAGGGTCGCAGGATCCGCGACGCGCAGCTGACCCTTGAGCGCAAGGTTCGATGCCGGGCAGGCCTTGTGCCTAGCCCGGCCTGTGGAGACGCGGCCCGAGCGGCCGAAACCGATGCGACGCGCCTTCGAATTTCGCCGTTGCGTTGCCAGCGCGCGGGCCGTGCGCGAATGTTCCTGGCTCCCGCATGGCAGCCCGCGTCCGCCGCTCCGATGCCGATCGGCGTCGGCCTGGCCTGGAGCTGCGGCGTGAGGTCGTGAAACCTGAAAATTCCCCGATCCGCGCCAGGCGACGAACAGGGCCCCCGGGCAGCATGGCGAAGTGGCGTCGTCCCGCACCCTGCCCGAAGGAGGCGAGGGACGGACGCCGCTCTCGTCTCGCACCGCAGGATCTTCCCCCTTCATCGAGCCCGGTCCTCTCGCAGATATTGGGGGAGAGGCGCATGGAATCCTGGAAGACGGAGGCGATGGCAGGGAGCTGCGCCCGCGAACTGCTCCAGGAAAACTGCTCCGGCAGGGCGGGCATGGCCGAGGCCGCACTCAATAGAGACCTTGGTCGCTAGCGTAGGGAGTTAGGTCTGGACGCGCGTGCCGACCAAATTCCGTCGCCGTCCCCAGACGCTGGTCGGGAAATAACGTCCGACATAGTCCTCTAACGACTAGTTTTGCCGACAGGCATCATGCTGCTGTGCGATGGGCCCATGACGGGCTGAAGCGCTGACCGATCAAGTTCTGGCCAACGATGCAACCGGCGTCGTGCCCTCTTTGGCGCGAGCGGCGGAGCATTGCCCGACGAAGCCAATACGGGGTCCTGGCGATCCCAAGGAGGGCGTCATGGTGCAGTATCTTCGCTCCGACCTTGAGTTCATTCTCGAGCAGATCAGGATTGCGGAGCGGAACGCTCAGGGCGAGAACCTCACAGACATCCTGCCCAGCGCCCAGGTGCCGTTTGGTCTGCGGACCGTCGATGGCTCGTTCAACAACCTGGCCCACCCGGAATTCGGGGCCGCGGATCTGGCGTTTCCACGCCTGACCGATCCGTCGTTCCGGCCGGCCGAGGCCGGCACCAGCTACGCCGATCCAGGCTTAGTGCAGGACTCCCAGCCGCGCACGATCAGCAACCTGGTCGTCGACCAGACCGCCAACAATCCCGCAGCCGTCGCGGCTGCTGCACAGAACCCAGGGTCAGGCACCGTCACCAGTCCCGGGCTGGATGGGGTCTTCGGCACCGCGGACGACACTCCGGTCAATTTCATCCCGAATATTACCCCCGATGTGGGCCTCTCGGCGCCATTCAACGCCTGGATGACCTTCTTCGGCCAGTTCTTCGACCACGGCCTCGACCTGGTCACCAAGTCCACGAGCCAGACCGAAGTCGTCTTCATTCCGCTGCAACCCGATGACCCGCTCTTCAGCACGGCGCCCGGCGCTCTGAACTTCATGGTGCTGAACCGGGCTGCGGGCGGCCAGGCTGCGACCAACACGACCTCGCCCTTCGTCGACCAGAGCCAGACCTACGCCTCGAATCCCTCGCATCAGGTCTTCCTGCGCGCCTATGAACTGAATGCCAACGGCGATCCGGTCGCGACCGGTGAACTGATCACCAACCGCAATCTCGGCGCAGATGGCCTGTTCGGCACGGCTGATGATGTTGAAATCGGCGGGATGGCGACCTGGGCCGTGGTCAAGGCGCAGGCGCGCGACATCCTCGGCATCAACCTCACCGATGCCGATGTCGGCAATGTGCCGGTCCTGGCTGTCGATGCCTATGGCAATTTCATCGTGGGCCCGAACGGCATGCCGATGGTCATGATGACCGATGGCAGCTTCACCGAGGGCAACCGGGCGGCGCCGATCAGCCTCGCGGGCGCCGCCCGCACCGGTCATGCCTTCCTGAACGATATCGCGCATGCTGCCGATCCGACGGGCAAGACCGCGGATGCCGATAGCATCGTCAACACCGGACCGATTGCGGCCGGCCAATATGACAACGAGCTCCTCGACGCGCATTACATCGCCGGCGACGGCCGCGTGAACGAGAATATCGGCCTCACCGCCGTGCACGCCGTGTTCCATTCGGAACATAACCGCCTTGTCCAGCAGACCAAGGACGTGGCGTTGGCGACCGGGGATGTCGCCTTCCTCAACCAGTGGCTCGACACGCCGCTGGCCGTGGGCACGACCTTCCCGCTGACGCAGGTCCAGATCGACGCGCTCGACTGGAACGGCGAACGCCTGTTCCAGTCCGCCAAGTTCGGCACGGAGATGCAGTATCAGCATCTGGTGTTCGAGGAGTTCGCCCGCACGGTCCAGCCGCAGGTCGACGAGTTCCTGGCGCCCAATGGCTACGACACCACGATCAACCCGGCGATCCTCGCGGAGTTCGCGCACACGGTCTATCGCTTCGGTCATTCGATGCTGGTCGAGACGGTCGATCGCTTCGACCCGAACTTCAACACTGTCGGCGGCGACCCGCAACTCGGCCTGATCGCGGCCTTCCTCAATCCGCTCGCCTATGCCGCAAGCGGCGTGACGCCCGAACAGGCGACCGGTGCGATCGTGCGTGGCCTCACGCGCCAGGTCGGCAACGAGATCGACGAATTCGTCACCGAGGCGGTGCGCAACAACCTGCTCGGCCTGCCGCTCGACCTGCCGGCGCTGAACATCGCGCGCGGCCGTGATACCGGCATTCCCTCGCTCAACCAGGCGCGGGTCGAATTCTACCAGATGACCGGCGACAGCCAGCTCAAGCCCTATATCAGCTGGACCGACTTTGCCGGCCATCTGAAACATACCGAGTCGCTGATCAACTTCATCGCGGCCTATGGCACGCATGCGTCGATCACGGATGCGACGACGATGGCCGACAAGCGTGCGGCTGCGAGCTTGCTGGTGCTGGGTGGCGTTGGTGCGCCTGCGGATCGTCTCGACTTCCTGAACGCGACCGGCGCCTTTACCGGCGGCTCGCTCGGCGGCCTCAACGACGTCGATTTCTGGCTCGGCGGCCTTGCGGAAGAGAAGATGCCGTTTGGCGGGATGCTCGGCTCGACCTTCAACTTCGTCTTCGAGACCCAGCTTGAATCGCTGCAGAACGGCGACCGCTTCTACTATCTGTCGCGCACTGCCGGCATGAATTTCGGCACCGAGCTCGAGAACAACTCCTTCGCCAAGCTCGTGATGCTGAACAGCGACGCGACGCATCTGCCGAACGCGATCTTCACCACGCCGACCTTCACGCTCGAAGTGAACCGGGCGGCGCAGCATACCGGGCTCGGCCTCGATGGCCGGGCCGACCCGACCGGCGGCATCGAGATCAACGGCGTCGAAGTCGTTCCTCTTGTCATTCGCGACAATCCGGCGACGCCCGGCACCGACACGAACTACCTCCAGTACACCGGCGAGGACCATGTCGTTCTTGGCGGCACCGCCGGCAATGACGTCATCATCTCCGGCGATGGCGACGACACGCTCTATGGCGACGGCGGGAACGACCGACTCGAGGGCGGCTACGGCAACGACACCATCATGGGTGGCGACGGCGACGACATCATCCGGGATCTCGGTGGCGACGACCGGCTCGAGGGCGGCGCCGGCAACGACGTCATCCATGCCGGCAACATGATGGTCGGCGGTGTCGGGAACCTGATCCTGGGCGGTGCCGGCAAGGACTACATCGTCACGATGGAGGACATCTCGACCACCTTCGGTGGCCAGGGAGACGACTTCATCTACAGCGCCAAGACCAGTCTGCCGCCGACCGGCAACGAGGGCGACGACTGGATCGAGAAGGGCACGCAGGACGGCGCCCCTGGCGACAACTTTGCGCCCCTGCTGGCCGATAACGTCATCGGCAATGACATCTTCATCGGCGGCGGCGGCTTCGACGAGTTCATCGGCGAAGGCGGCGACGATATCTTCGTCGGCAGCGATGCCCAGGACAAGATGGACGGCATGTCCGGCTTCGACTGGGTCACCTACAAGAACGACAGGCAGGGCGTGACCGTCGACCTGACGCTGGCTGCGCTGGCCCAGCCCCATGGCGAGACGCCTGCCGCGAACACCGGCGTTGTCCAGCCTGTCGGCGCATCCCCGGCGTCTATCCTCGACCGGTTCGCCGAGGTCGAGGGCCTGTCGGGCTCGCGCTTTGCCGACATCCTGCGCGGCGACAATGTCGACGCGGTCACGATCCTGAACCATGGCGGCGCTACCGGGGGCGCACTGACCAATGTCGCCCTGATCGACGGGTTGCAAGGGCTCCTGCTCCAGGCCGGCCTCTCCGCCACCGGCTTTGCCACCGGCAACATCATGCTCGGCGGTGCCGGCAGTGACCTGCTCGAAGGTCGCGGCGGCGACGACCTGATCGACGGCGACCGCTGGCTGAACGTGCGCATCAGCGTGCGTGCGAATATCGACGGAACCGGCGCCGAGATCGCCACCTTCGACAGCATGGTTGCACCGACCCTGCTGCAGAACATGCTGAACGGCGTCTGGAACCCCGGTCAGCTCGTGGCGGTGCGCGAACTGAGAGATGACGACAACGCCTTCGACACGGCGATATTCTCCGGCGCCAGCACCGACTACACGGTCACGACGACCAATGGCATCACCACCGTCACCGACAATGTCGGTACGGATGGCACCGACACTCTCGTCAATGTCGAGCGGTTGCAATTTTCCGATGTGTCCGTGACGCTTCCAAACGGCGCCGGACTCAATCTGAACCCGACCGGCCAGCTTGCCATCCAGGATGCCACGTCGAGCGCGGCCGACAACACTCCGACCTCAGGCCAGATGCTGCGTGTCTCGATCGGCACCGTGACGGACGGCGATACAAGCGCCGCAGCCCCCAATGGCATCCTGCCCGGCTCGATCTCCTATCTCTGGCAGGTCGAGACGGCGCCCGCTTCCGGCATCTTTGAGGACATCATCCTGCTGCCGCTGGGCGATCTCGCTTTCCAGAGCGCCGATGGCACCACCTTCAGAGTCACGCCTGATCTTGTCGGCGCTTCGCTTCGGGTCAAGGCGATCTTCACCGACGGCCATGGCGTCACCGAGACGGTGTTCTCGGCTCCGACCCAGCCGGTCGCGGCGGGGGCACCTGTTCCACCGCCAGTCGCGCCGACCCCGGTCGTCGACGCGACCGCGGGCGGCGAGGGCATCATGCTGGTGCGCTCGGACCTCAACTTCATTCTCGACCAGATCAAGATCGCCGAGGCGAACGCGGCCGGCACGCCGCTGACCTCGCTGCTACCGAACGTGCGGGTGCCGTTGGGCCTGCGCACCGTCGATGGTTCCGGCAACAATCTGGGCACGCAGCAGCAGAGCGAGACCTTCGGCGCGGCCGACAACGTCTTCCCACGCGTCACGAATCCGGTGTTCAACAGCGCAGAGGGAGGCACCTCCTACCAGCAGACGAGCGGGCTGGTGATCGACTCGCAGCCGCGCACGATCAGCAACCTGATCGTCGACCAGACCATGAACAATCCCGCAGCGATTGCGGCGGCCCTTCGCAACGCCGGCTCTGAAAATATCGCGGCGGATACGACTGCGCTCCTCAATGTGTTGCAGGCGCTCAATACAGCCAAGGCCGGCGGAGACCCCGTCGCCGTTGCAACCGCCCAGCTCGCCTTTGACGGAACCGTCGACCGCCTCGGCCTGACCATCGTCACCAGCCCCGGCCTCGACGGCCAGTTCGGCACGGCCGACGACAAGCAGGTCTTCGAAATCCCGAACATCGCGCCGGATGCGGGCCTGTCGGCGCCGTTCAACGCCTGGATGACCTTCTTCGGCCAGTTCTTCGACCATGGCCTCGATCTCGTGACCAAGGGCGGCTCCGGCACGGTCTTCATCCCGCTTCAGCCGGATGATCCGCTCTTTGTTCCGGGCAGCCCGACGAACTTCATGGTGCTGACGCGGGCGACCAACCAGCCCGGCCCCGACGGCGTCCTCGGGACGGCCGATGACATTCACGAGCATACGAACACGACCACGCCGTTTGTGGATCAAAACCAGACCTATTCCTCGCATCCCTCGCACCAGGTCTTCCTGCGGGCCTATGAGCTCAACGCCGCTGGCGATCCGGTTGCGACCGGCGGGCTGATCACCAACCGGGATCTGGGCGCCGACGGGAAATTCGGAACCGCTGACGACACCGAGATCGGTGGCATGGCGACCTGGAAGGTGGTCAAGGCCCAGGCGCGCGATATTCTCGGCATCAACCTCACCGATGCCGATATCGATAGCGGCCCGCTGCTGGCGACCGACGCCTATGGCAATTTCATGAAAGGTCCGAACGGCTTCCCGCAAGTCGTCATCCGGGTCAACAATGGTCCGGACGGCATTGCCGGCAACGCCGACGACGTCACCACGCTTGTCGAAGGCAATCCGGCGGCGCCGATCAGCCTCGCGAACGCGGTGCGCACCGGCCACGCCTTCCTGAACGACATCGCCCACAACGCCGTGCCGGTCTTCAACGCCGGTGTCCTTGCGCCTGACGCCGATGTGCTCACCGGAAACGCCGTGCCTGTGGGGCCGGGAGGCAACAACCTCGCCTATGACAACGAGCTTCTCGACGCGCACTACATCGCCGGCGACGGCCGCGTGAACGAGAATATCGGCCTCACCACAGTGCACGCGATCTTCCACTCCGAGCATAACCGGCTGGTCGAGCAGACCAAGAACACGGTCCTGACCTCGGGCGACCTCGCCTTCCTGACGGAATGGCTGATGCCGGGTACGGCGCCGGCGGCCTTCCCGACGGACGCCGCTGCGATCGCGAACCTGCAGTGGAATGGCGAGCGCCTGTTCCAGACTGCGAAATTCGGCACGGAGATGCAGTACCAGCATCTGGTCTTCGAGGAGTTCGCCCGGACCATCCAGCCGAACGTCGATCTCTTCTTCGCACCGACACAGGTCTACGATGTCGACCTGGATCCCTCGATCGTCGCGGAGTTCGCGCACACCGTCTATCGCTTCGGCCACTCGATGCTGACCGAGACGGTCGACCGCTTCACTGCGGATTTCAATGTCGTCTCGTCCGATCCCAACAATCCCGATCAGCAGATCGGCCTGATCGCGGCCTTCCTCAATCCGCTCGCCTTCGCCGCCAGCGGACCGACGCCAGAGGAAGCAACCAGCGCGATCGTGCGCGGCGTGACCCGCCAGGCCGGCAACGAGATCGACGAGTTCGTCACCGAGGCGCTGCGCAACAACCTGCTCGGCCTGCCGCTCGATCTGCCCACTATCAACCTCGCCCGCGGCCGTGATGTTGGCATTCCCTCGCTGAACGAGGTTCGCCGGCAGATCTATACGCAGACTGGCGAAGTCCAGCTCAAGCCCTACACCAGTTGGGTGGATCTGATTCAGAGCCTGAAGCACGCGGATTCGGTGATCAACTTCATCGCCGCCTATGGCCTGCATCCCTTGATCACGGCCGCGACCACGCTCGCTGACAAACGTGCGGCTGCAAGCCTCCTGGTGCTTGGCGGGGTCGGCGAGCCGGCCGATCGCCTTGACTTCTTGAACGGCACGGGAGCCTGGGCTAGCGCTGCCGACGGAGCCACCATCACCGGCGTCGACGATATCGATCTGTGGATTGGCGGTCTGGCCGAAGAGAAAATGCCGTTCGGCGGCATGCTGGGCTCGACCTTCAACTTCATCTTCGAGAATCAGCTCGAAAAGCTCCAGGATGGCGACCGCTTCTACTATCTCGAGCGCACCGCCGGTCTCAGCTTCAATGCGGAGCTCGAGAGCAACTCCTTCGCCAAGCTGATCATGGCGAACACGGATGCCACCCACCTCCCGGGTGTCGTCTTCACGGCCCCTGGCTTCACGCTCGAGGTGAACCAGGCTGCGCAGCACACCGGGCTGGGTGCCGACGGCCGAGCCGATCCCTTTGAACCGGTGGCTGCGTTTGGAGACCTCTCCTTGGCGCTCGCCCAATTTGCGCCGGGTGCCGGCGGCTGGGTGAGCGAGGATCGGTATCCGCGTCACCTGGCGGATGTGAATGGAGACGGCCGGGCCGATATCGTCGGCTTCGGGGAGCACGGCGTGTGGGTCTCGCTCGCCAATGCCGACGGGACTTTCCAGCCACTGAACTTCGCGCTCGCCCAGTTTTCACCGAGTGCCGGCGGCTGGGTGAGCGATGACCGGTATCCGCGTCACCTGGCTGATGTGAATGGAGACGGCCGGGCCGATATCGTCGGCTTCGGGGAGCACGGCGTGTGGGTCTCGCGCGCCAATGCCGACGGGACTTTCCAACCGCTGAGCTTCGAGCTCACCCAGTTTGCACCGAGTGCCGGCGGATGGGTCAGTCAAGACCGGTATCCGCGTCACCTGGCGGATGTGAACGGAGACGGCCGGGCTGACGTCGTCGGCTTCGGGGAGCACGGCGTGTGGGTCTCGCTCGCCAATGCCGACGGGACTTTCCAGCCGCTGAGCTTCGCGCTCACGCAGTTTGCACCGAGTGCCGGCGGCTGGGTGAGTGATGACCGGTATCCGCGTCAGCTGGCGGATGTGAACGGAGACGGCCGGGCCGATATCGTCGGCTTCGGGGAGCACGGCGTGTGGGTCTCGCTCGCCAATGCCGACGGGACATTCCAGCCGCTGAGCTTCGCGCTCGCCCAGTTTGCACCCAGTGCGGGCGGCTGGACGAGCCAAAGCCTCTATCCACGTCAAGTCGTCGATGTGAACGGTGACGGCCTGGCCGACATCGTCGGCTTCGGGCCGGCTGGGGTTCAGGTTGCGCTAGGCAATGCGGATGGCACCTTCCAAGCACCCACTTTCGAACTGCACGCCTTTTCAACTATCGAGGGCGGTTGGTCGAACCAGAATACCTATCCGCGTGAGCTCGCCGACGTGAACGGCGACGGCCTGGCCGATATCGTCGGCTTCGGGGAACAAGGTGTCTCTGTTGCGTTGGGGCAGCAAGGTGGGCCTGTCGTCATCCGCGACAATCCCGAGACTGTCGGGCCCGACACCAACTTCCTCCATTATACCGGAGAGGAGCATGTCGTCCTCGGCGGCACGGCGGGCGACGACATCATCATGTCGGGCGACGGCGATGACACGCTCTGGGGCGACGCCGGCAATGACCGTCTTGACGGCGGCGCCGGCAACGACCAGCTGCGCGGCGGAACCGGCGACGACATCATCACGGACACCGGTGGTGACGACAACATCCAGGGTGGCGACGGCAACGACGTCCTGCATGGCGGCAACGGCGTCAACCTGATCATCGGCGGCTTCGGCAGCGATTTCATCGTCACCGGCGAGGACGCATCGGAGGCCATTGGCGGCCAGGGCAACGACTTCATCCTGGGCAGCAAGGCCAATGAACAGGATATGGGCAACGAGGGCGACGACTGGATCGAGAAGGGCACCTCCGACGGCGCCCCTGGCGACAATTTCGATCCGCTCGGCAATGACCCGGTCATCGGCAACGACGTCTTCATCGGCGACGGCGAGAACGACAAGTTCAACGGCGAAGGCGGCGACGACATCATGGCCGGCAAGACCGGCTTCGGCGACCGCTACATCGGCGGCTCCGGCTACGACTGGGCGATCTACAAGCCCAACACCACCGGCGTCACTATCGACATCTCCGATCGCTTCTTCGATCAGCCGCCGGTGCCGGGTGGGTCGACCTCGCTCAGCCGCTTCGACTTCGTCGAAGGCCTCTCCGGTTCGGATTTCGGCGACGTCCTGAACGGCGATGACTCCGACGCCACCACCCTGCCGACGGCAGGTGCGACAGGCAGCGTGCTGACCAATATCGACCTGATCGCGGGCTTGCGGGACCTGCTTCCTGCCGGTGCGACCTTCTTCGATGGTGGCAACATCATCCTCGGCGGCGCGGGCAGCGACATCATCCAGGGCCGCGGCGGCAACGACATCATCGACGGCGACCGCTACTTGAACGTGCGCATCAGCGTGCGGGCCAATATCGATGGGACGGGACCCGAGATCGCCTCGTTCGACAGCATGGAGCCGATGGTCCCGTTCATGCTGAACGGCACCTACAATCCCGGCCAACTCGTCATCGTTCGCGAGATCCTGACCTCGACGACTGCCGATATCGACACGGCCAAGTTCTCCGGCCCACTGGCGAACTACACGATCACGACCAACGCCGACGGCTCGGTGACGGTGACGGACAATGTCGGGACGGATGGCACGGACACGCTCCGGAACATCGAGCGGCTGGAGTTCGCCGATCAGTCCGTCGTGCTCGGCGGGGCGAATAGTGAACCGGTGGGCTTACCAGCCATCGTTGATGCAAACGGCGGCGGCATCCAGGTCGGCGATGTCCTGACGGCGGATCTGGCCGGCCTGACCGATGCCGACAATCCCGGTGGGACCGTGCCAGCATTCCCCGTCTCCTATTTCTGGCAGGTCGATAACGGAAACGGAACCTTCGATGACATCCTGACCTTCGGCGCAGGCGAAGTGGAGCGCGCACACGGCCCGAGCTTCACGGTCACGGATGCGGAAAGCGGCTTGGCCCTGCGGTTGCGGGTCGTCTACCAGGACGCGAATGGCGTTCTTGAAGAGGTGTTCTCCGCACCGACCGCTGCCGTCAGCGTGGCGCCGGCTCCGACGATCATCACCGGAACGGCGGGCGCCGACACCCTCCTCGGCACGGCAGGGCCCGACATCATCAGTGCCGGTGCCGGCAATGACTTGATCACGATCGCCTCCACCGCAGGACGTGACATCATCGATGGCGGTGCCGACACCGACACTGTCCAGGTCCTCGGTGATGCGACTACGGAATCCTTCCAGATCTTTGCGGCAGCCGACGCGACCGCGGCTGGCTTCACGCTTGACCCGGCAACACAGATCGCGATCATCCGCAATGGTCTGGTGATCGCGGAACTCGCGAACATTGAGGAGATTGTCATCACCAGCGGCGGCGGTGGCGATACCTTCCAGGTTATTGGCAATTTCGCGCCGACCACGCTGCTGACGAACACCATTACGATCGATGGTTCGACGGGTGACGATACCGTCAATATCTCGGCGCTGACCTCGGCGCATCGCATCGTCTTCAAGTCGATGGGCGGTCACGACACCATCATCGGCGCGTTGCGGCCGCAGGATGTCATCGAACTGGCGCCCGGTTCGACGCTCGCCAACTACACGAGCACGAACAATGGCAACGGCACGACGACCCTGACGAATGGCAGCCATACCATCACCTTCGCGACCCTGCCCGGCGGAGCCTTGCCCACTTTCGTGGATGCCGGCAGCACCGGTGGTAGCGGAGGCGGCGACGGGATCACCGGGGCGTTCGAACTCACCGCCGGCGACGTCGCGGGACTGAAGCTCCTGGTCAACGGCCAGGAAGTCCCGGGCGATGACGATACGGTGCCCGGCGTCCGCGATCTCAGCGGCCACGGCAACAATATCGCCCATCCCGATTTCGGTGCGGCGGACGAGCACTTCATCCGGCTGACCGACGCCCGCTTCGGCGAGTTCGATCCGGCGATCGGCAACAACAAGGTCAATCCGATCTTCGAGGGGCTCGATCCGCGCAACATCAGCAATATCCTGGGTGTGCAGGAAGCCGATCTGCCGAAGAACGGCAACGACGCCAATATCTTCTTCATGGCCTTCGGCCAGTATTTCGACCACGGCCTCGACTTCCTGCCGAAGGGTGGCAACGGCACGATCCAGATCGGCGCGCCCGGCAACGGCGCGCCCGGATCAGGCAATCCGGCCGATCTCACCCGGGGCACGGTCGACGAGATCGTCGATGGCATTCCCCAGCATATCAATCGCACCTCGCCCTTCGCGGACCAGAACCAGGCCTATGGTTCGAACGGGCTCGTCGGCCAGTTCCTGCGCGAAGGCGACGGCGACGGCGGTCTCGGCTCGATGCTGCTGGCCGGAGCGCCTGACCCGTCGGATCCGGACTTCCGGTTGCTGCCGACGCTGCGCGAACTGATCCTGGAGCATTGGGAGAACAATACCGTCTTCACCGGCCTGCCGGGTGGCCCGGTCGCCTTCCGGACCCATTTCGCAGGGCTGGTCGATGGCAGCGGCGTGATCAACACCACGATGGCCGCGAACATGGCGTCCAATTTCATGGGCACCGGCCATGCGCTCCTGCTCGATGCCAATCCGTTCATCAGCGTGCTTGACCACTATATCGCCGGTGACGGCCGCGCGAACGAGAACTTCGCCCTGACCGCGATGCACACGATCTGGGCGCGCAATCACAACTTCCACGTCGAGAATCTGGTGGAGGCTGGCTTCCAGGGCACCCAGGAAGAGCTCTTCCAGGCGGCCAAGATCATCAACGAGGCCGAGTACCAGCGCGTCGTCTTCGACGAGTTCGCCGACCATCTCATCGGCGGGATCAAGGGCGATGGCAGCCACGGCCACGGCGACTACAATCCGAATGCGACAGCCGCCATCTCGCATGAGTTCGCGGCGGCCGTGTACCGGGTTGGCCACTCCCTGATCGGCCAGACCATGACCGTGCTCGATGCCGATGGCCAGCCGAAGCAGGTGGCGCTGTTCGACGCCTTCCTGAACCCGACGAATGACAGCGGCGCCTTCACCGCTCCCTTGCCTCCCGGCTATGTCCCGCAGCCCGGCTATGAGCAGCTCGGCGTGGAATCGATCCTGGGCGGCATCATCAGGCAGCCGGCGGAGGAGGTCGACTTCAACATCGTCGACGCGGTGCGCAACGATCTGGTGCGGATCAATGCCGACCTGTTCGCCTTCAACGTGGCGCGCGGCTGGGATGTCGGGCTTGGCACCTTGAACCAGGTGCGTTCGGATCTTGCCGCTTCGCAGGATCCCTATGTCTCCGAGGCCGTCGGATATGCCGGAAACCTCTCGCCCTATACCTCGTGGGAGGATTTCCAGCAGCGCAACAATCTGAGCGATGCCGTGATCGCCCAGTTCAGGCAGGCCTATCCGGACCTGGTCCTGGATGCCAATGAGATCGCTGCCTTCCAGGCGATCAATTCGAATATCGACGTGGCCATCCAGGCCGACGGCACCGGCATCGTGAAGGGGATCGATCGGGTCGATCTCTGGGTCGGTGGCCTGGCCGAGACGCATATCAATGGCGGCATGGTCGGGCAGACCTTCTGGGTCGTGCTGCACGAGCAGTTCGACCGCCTGCAGGAGGCCGACCGGTTCTACTATCTCGACCGGGTCGAGAATTTCGACTTCTACGAGAACTTTATCGACGGCCAGGAATTCGCGGACATCATCGCCCGCAATACCAGCCTGACCAATCTGCCGGAGAACATCTTCGAGACCGTCATCGGGGATAATGACGACAACGGTACCGGCACGGGCGACGATGTCGTCGGTGATGGCGACGCCACGGATGATGACGTAGTCGTTGGCGACGATGCCGATGATGATGATGATGATGATGACGTCGTCGTCGGTGACGATGATGACGGCGCCGGAGATGGCGACGATGATGATAACGATGACGACGGCGCCGGTGATGGCGACGACGCGGATGATGATGACGTCGTCGGCGACGATGACGATAATGACGCCGCCGCCGAAGATGGCGACGAGGAGGACGACGCCGCCGAAGATGACAACGCCGGCACGGTGACGCCGCTTTCTGGTCCGGGCACCAACCCTGGGACGCATGTCGGGACGGAGCTGAGCGATGTCCTGATCGGGGCGGCGGGAGCCGACAACCTGATCGGCCAGGGTGGCGACGATGTCCTGATCGGCGCGGGCGGCGACGACACGATCTCGGCGGGCGACGGCAACGACTTCGTCGATGCCGGGGAGGGCCGTGACGCGGTCTTCGGCGGGGCCGGCGACGACGTGCTGCTCGGCGGGGCCGGCAACGACCTGATCGATGGCGAGGCCGGCAACGACCGGATCTTCGGTGGCACGGGCGACGACCGGATCACGGCCGGGGCCGGCGACGACACCGTGGTGGCGGGTGCGGGCAATGACGTGATCGTGGCGGCAGTCGGTGACGGCAACGACGTCTATTTCGGCGATGACAGCGACGGCGGCTCGGGCATCGACACGCTCGATCTCTCGGCGATCACGGCGAACCTGACGGTCGATCTCGGCAACGGCCCGCTCGGACGCGGCAGCGCGGTCAGCACGGACAGCGGCAGCGACACGCTCTGGAGCATCGAGAACGTCGCGACCGGCTCGGGCAACGACACGATCACGGCCAGTGCCGCGGTGAACGTGATGGAGGGCGGGGCCGGCAACGACACCTTCCGCTTCCTGAGCAAGGAAGCGGCGGATGGCGACACCATCCTCGACTTCGAGCCTGGCGATAAGCTCGACCTGTCCGGCATCGACGCCAATGCAACGCTCGCCGGCGACCAGAGCTTCACCTTGACCAGCGGTCCGGCCTTCACCGCCACCGCCCAGCTGGTGGTCTCCCACGAGACCCGGGCCGACGGCGACTACACCGTGGTCAAGGGCAATGTCGACGGCGACGGCGATGCCGACTTCCAGCTCAACTTGAAGGGCAACCACACCCTGACCGGCAGCAACTTCACGCTGTAACGGCCGGACCTTCCGGCCGGCGGGGCTCGTGCCCGCCGGCCGTCACCGCCTTCCTGTCGAACTGTTCATTTGACGGTTTGCGATCATGGCACCTTCCAAGGCACAGACCTCCGCCCGCCGCCGCGATGCCGCCAGGCTGACGCTGGGCTTCCGTTCGGCCTTCCTCTTCCTGTTCGCGATCTCGGGGCTGATCAATGTGCTGGCGCTGACCGGCTCATTCTACATGCTGCAGGTCTATGACCGGGCGCTGACCTCGGGCAGCGTCCAGACGCTGGCGGCGCTCTCGGCCCTGGCGATCGGGCTCTACCTGTTCCAGGGCGCCTTCGACGTGATCCGCTCGCAGGTGCTGGTGCGGGTCGGGGCCAGGCTCGACAAGGATATCGCGCCGCTGGCGCACCGGGTGGCGATCGACATGCCGCGCTTCGGCTTCTCCAGCACCGAGGCGCTGGAGCGCGGGCGCGATGTCGACACGGTGCGCGGCTTCCTCGGCAGCCAGGGGCCGGGCGCGCTGTTCGACCTGCCCTGGATCCCGCTCTATCTCGCCTTCGCCTATTTCCTGCACCCCTGGCTCGGCGCGCTGACGCTGGCGGGCGCGGTGGTGCTGACCCTGCTGACGGTGGCCAGCGAGATCCTGACCCGCCGGCTCAACGGCACGACGCGCCAGGCGGCGATCACCCGCGGCGCGATCGCCGATTCCAATGCCCGCAATGCCGAGGTGCTGAAGGCGATGGGCTTTGCCGACCGGGCGGTCGAGCGCTTCAACCTGGCCAACCGCGAGCATCTGGCGCTGCAGACCCGGGCCAATGACCTCGGCGGCAGCCTGGGCGCGGTCTCGCGCGTGCTGCGCATGATCCTGCAATCGGCGATCCTCGGGATGGGCGCCTATCTGACGATCAAGGGCGAGCTCTCGGCCGGGGCGATCATCGCCTCCTCGGTCGCCTCGTCGCGGGCGCTGGCGCCGGTCGATCTCGCGATCGCCAACTGGAAGTCCTTCGTCGCGGCCCGCGCCGCCTTCCAGCGCCTGCGCGAGACGGTGGTGGCGCTGAGCCAGGCGGTGGTGCCGATGCAGCTGCCGGCGCCGGTGGGCGCGCTCAAGGTCGACAAGATCACGGTCGCCGCCCCGGTCTCGGGCCAGGTCCTGCTCAGCGAGGTCGGCTTCGACCTGAAGGCGGGCACGGCGCTCGGCCTGATCGGGCCGAGCGGCGGCGGTAAGACGACGCTGGTGCGGGCCCTGACCGGGATCTGGCCGTGCCTGCGCGGCTCGGTCCGGCTCGACGGGGCCGAGCTGGCGCAATGGCCGGAGGCGGCGCTCGGCCGCTTCATCGGCTATCTCCCGCAGGAGGTCAGCCTGCTCGATGCCAGCGTCGAGGAGAACATCTCGCGGCTCTCGGCCGAGAGCGACGCGGCCGGGGTGGTGGCGGCGGCGAAGGCGGCGGGCATCCACGAGATGATCGTGCGGCTGGCCGATGGCTACCAGACCCAGCTCGGGCCGCAGGGGGCGGCGCTCTCGGCCGGCCAGCGCCAGCGCATCGGCCTGGCGCGGGCGCTCTACGGCAACCCCTTCCTGGTCGTCATGGACGAGCCGAACTCGAATCTCGACGGCGAGGGCGAGAGCGCGCTCAAGGTGGCGATCGAGACGGTCAAGGAGCGCGGCGGCATCGCGATCATCGTGGCGCACCGGCCGAGCGCGCTCGCCGCCGTCGACTTCGTCGGCGTCATCCAGAACGGCAAGCTCGCCGCCTTCGGGCCGCGGAACGAGATCCTGACCCCGGCGACGACGCAGGTTGCCCCGGCCAGCACGCCGGCAGCACCGCTGCGGATGCCGCCGGCCAGTCCCATCGCAGCTCCCTTCAAGCCTCCGCATGAACGGGTGTCGGCATGATCGAGATCAAGACCCTCAAGTCTCAGGCGCCAGGCGCGCCCACCGCGGAGCAGAGCTACCGCAAGATCACCGACGAGGACGCGGCGCCGTCGTCGCGCTGGCCGGCGCTGATGGTGCTCGCGCTGACGGCGGTCGCGATCTACGTCAAGAGCCTCTTCCCCAGCCACGCCAAGTCCGATCTCGGTCCGCCCACTGAGACCCCGGGCGAGGATGCGGCTGGGGGAGGCCCCTCGCGGCAGGCGCAGGCCGAGGCCGAGGAGGCGGACAAGGAGGCCGAGGACGAGACCGGGGCGATCAGGAAGGAGGCCGAGGACGACCAGGCGCTCGGCTCCGGCGGCCAGGCTGTGGGCACGGCCGGGCTTGCCGCCTTCCTCGGCATCGATTCCCCGCCGATCGACTATGAGCAGCTGCCGCTGCGCCGGTTCTCGCCGGCCAAGCTCGAGGATGTCTTCGGCAGCGATCCGGCCAGCAACGACAACCTGACGCTGAGCCATGGCGGCGGCCTCTCCGGCAGTGCCGGCGCCAGTGGCCACGATTTCGAGGGGATCGGCTCTGGCGGCGCCGGCTCGGGCGGCCACCATCCCGGCCCGGGCAGCCATCCCGGTCCCGGCGGCGAGAACCCCGGCGGTGAGAACTCTGGCGGTCCTGGGGGCCCGCGCAGCAACCGGGCCCCGCAGCTGGCCGGCGTCGTCAGCCTGCGCAGCATCGGACGCTGCGAGACGCTGCTGATCACCACGATCGGCCTGCTCGCGGGAGCACGTGACCCCGATGGCGATGCGCTGGCAATCCGCAATCTCACCACTTCCAGCGGCACGCTGACTGCGGTCGAGGGCGGCTGGGAGTTCACCCCGACGCCCGGCTATTTTGGCCCGGTGACGCTGAGCTACGAGGTCAGCGACGCGACCGTCGCGGTCGCCCAGACCGCGCTCTTCAGCGTCGTCGAGTTCATCGAGATCAACGGCACCTCCGGCGATGACAGCCTGACCGGGACCGAATGCGCCGACCTGATCGACGGGCGCGACGGCAACGACGTGATCGATGGCCGCGGCGGCTCCGACATCCTGCATGGCGGCGCCGGCAACGACTTCATCCGCGGCGGTGCCGGTCATGACCTGATCTATGCCGGCCGCGGCAACGACATCGTCTATGGCGGCGACGGCAACGACACGATCTATGGCGGCGATGGCGACGACAGGCTCTTCGGCGAGGATGGTGACGACATCATCTACGGCGAGGCCGGCAACGACACCATCGTCGGCGGCAAGGGCAACGACCAGCTCTCGGGCGGCGACGGCAATGACGTGATCCAGGGCGGCGAGGGCGACGACCAGATCGCCGGGGATGCCGGCGACGACGTCATCCATGGCGACGAGGGCGACGACACGGTGGATGGTGGCGCCGGGAGTGACGAGGTTCATGGCGATGCCGGCAACGATCACGTCATGGGCGGCGCCGGCAATGACCAGGTCTATGGCGAGGACGGCGACGACATCCTCGATGGTGGCGACGGCGACGACCGGATCTACTGCGGGGA
This sequence comes from Bosea sp. BIWAKO-01, assembly GCF_001748145.1. Taxonomy (NCBI): domain Bacteria; kingdom Pseudomonadati; phylum Pseudomonadota; class Alphaproteobacteria; order Hyphomicrobiales; family Alloboseaceae; genus Allobosea; species Allobosea sp. BIWAKO-01. The sequence goes on along the minus strand of NZ_BCQA01000001.1, from coordinate 414,632 downwards.
AGGCGACAACACCGTCTTCACCGGTGACGGCAACAACAGCGTCCGCACCGGCAACGGCAACAATGTCGTCACCGGTGGCGCTCATGTCGATATCGTCCAGTTCGGCGCCGGCCAGGACACCGCCCAGCTCGGCGGCGGCGATGACGTTGCGGCCGGCGGCGCCGGCAATGACCGGCTCTTCGGCGAAGCCGGCAACGATACGCTCTCCGGCGATGACGGCGACGATGTGCTCGACGGCGGTTCCGGCAACGATCATCTCACTGGTGGCAGCGGCGACGACCAGATCCAGGGCGGGATCGGTGACGACATCGTTTTTGGCGGCGACGGGCGCGACCGGATCGAGGGCGACGGCGACGACGACATCGTCTTCGCCGGCGCCGGCGACGACCGGGTCGAGGGCAATGCCGGCAACGACCGGCTCTTCGGCGAGGCTGGCGACGACCGGCTCGAGGGCGACGAGGGGGATGATGTCCTCGATGGCGGAGCGGGCGACGACCGGCTCGAGGGCGACGACGGCGACGACGTGGTCATGGGCGGGGCCGGCAATGACCTGCTCGCCGGCGACGCAGGGGCCGATACGCTCGACGGCGGAACCGGCGAGGATATCGTCAAGGCCGGCGCCGGCAATGACGTGATCATCGGCACGCTCGATGCTGCGGCCGATTGCTATGATGGCGGCATCGGCTGCGACACGCTGGACTATTCCCAGGCGACGCAGTGCATCGACATCAACCTGGTCGAGGGCAAGGCGGTCGGCGTCGAGATCGGCGAGGACAGCTTCTCCAATATCGAGGCGGTGATCGGCGGCAGCGGCGACGACCACTTCACCATCGGCGCTGACGCGGTGACACTGTCGGGTGGGGCGGGCGACGATACCTTCTCGTTCGATGTGGCCTATGACGCGAATGACCGCGACCTGATCCACCAGATCCTCGATCTCGAGGCCGGCGACCGCATCATCGTCAGCCAGTACCAGATCCGCACGGATGACGAACCCGCCAATGGTGCCGCCGGGGACGAGACCGATCCGTTCGCCAGCGCCTATGGTGACGAGGCCGGCACTGCCGGCCAGCCCTTCCGCTTCCGCATCGAGAAGATCGGTGACAACGACTACACCTATGTCGATGTCTATCTCGAGCAGAACGACGAGAAGGACTACTCGATCGAGATCCAGGGCAGTCACAGGCTTTGCTATTACTGACCTCGGTGCGGGGCCGCTCGGCCTCGCATCCCGGGCCGGCCGACGGGAGAGACGATCATGACCAGGCGCACTATCGCATCGCAGGCCGGGAGTGAGACCAGGGAGGAGCGCGAGCCGAACTTCGGCCTCGGCCGGCATATGCTGGCCGGCACGGCGCTCGCCCTGCTGCTGGTCGTCGGCTGCGGCGGCTGGGCCGCGAGCGCCAACCTCAACGGCGCCGTGATCGCCCAGGGCTCGATCAAGGTCGACCAGAACCTCAAGGAGGTGCAGCACCGCGACGGCGGCATCGTCCAGGCGATCGCGGTGCGTCAGGGCGACCGGGTCGAGGCCGGCCAGACCCTGTTCCGGCTCGACGATGTCCAGACCAGGGCCGAGCTCTCGATCATCCGCTCGCAGCTCGGCGAGAATCTCGGCCGCAAAGCCCGCCTGATCGCCGAGCGCGACACTCTCTCCGCGATCACCTTTCCGGCCGAGCTCGCCAAATTCTCCGACGAAGCCGCCCAGATCATGCAGGGCGAGACCCGGCTGTTCGACGGCAACCGCACCAACCGCGAAAGCCGCAAGGAACAGCTCGAGATCAGCATCGTCCAGTCCGGCGAGGAGGTGAAAGGCCTCGAGGCCCGCCAGGTCGCCAAGGTCGAGGAGCTGCGCCTGGTCGAGCTCGAGCGCAACAAATATCTCGGCCTGTTCCAGAAGGGCTTCATCGACGGCACCAAGGTCTACAACATCAACCGCGAATGGGCCCGCCTGCTCGGCGAGCGCGGCGAGATCGAGGCCTCGATCGCCCGCGCCCGGCTGCGCATCAGCGAGGCCCGCATCCAGATCATCGCCGTCGACGAGACCGCCCGCACCGAGGCCCAGCGCGAGCTGCGCCAGGTCGAGGCCAAGGTCTCCGAGCTCAGCGACCGGCGCCTGGCCAGCGAGGACCGCCTCTCGCGCTCCGAGATCCGCGCCCCGATCGCCGGCCTCGTCAACGAGTTGACCGTCTTCACCGTCGGCGGCGTCATCACCCCGGCCGCGCGCCTCGCCACCATCGTGCCCGGCGAGGCCAGGCTCACCGTCGAGGTCAGGATCGCGCCGACCGATATCGACCAGGTCAGGCTCGGCCAGCCCGCCCGCCTGCGCTTCTCGGCCTTCGCCAAGAACGCGACCCCGGAGCTGCCGGGCAGCGTCAGCCATCTCTCCCCGGCGACCACCCGCGACCCCACCACCGGCGCCAATTTCTACACCGGTGAAATCCAGATCGACGGCGATCTCGCCGCCGCCCTCGGCGACCGCAAGCTCCAGCCCGGAATGCCGGTCGAGGTCTTCATCACCACCGAGGAACGCACTGCGCTCTCGTTCCTGACGAAACCCTTCACGGACCACGCCAACAGGATCTTCAAGGAACGCTGAAACACGGCCGACACGAGGGGAAGGCCGTGGCATCGCTTCAGACGGGCGTGGTCTGTTTCTAACCGAACGGCCCAGACGGGCTGTCACTCTCGGTATCGCCACGCAGCGCAGCTGCCTGGCTGAGACCTTGCACGGCAATGACGGCCTCCAGGCGATTGCGGGCGTGGAGCTTTTGCATCAGCAGCGTCATGTAGCCCTTCACGGTCCTTTCGCTCAGCGACAGGGCACTTGCGATCTCCCGGTTTCGCTTGCCGCTGGAAAGCAGCCTGACGATCTGATGTTCCCGGACACTGAAGTGCGGCATGAGCGCCGGTCGCGTGTTGAAGGGCTTGTGTTTCAGGGCGCCGATGATCCGCGTTGCGAATGAGGGCGAAATGAATACCTCGTTGCGGCGTATCGCATCGATCGCCGTACAGAGTTCATCCGTCGAGCTTGATTTCAGCACGAAGCCGCTGACACCCGCATCAAGAAGCGCGATGGCGAGATCGGTATCGGTCGAGGCGGTGAAGATGAGGACCTTCGTTGCTGGCCAGCCCGACAGAACATCCAGAATCGCACAGAAGGCGTCCCCGGGCATATTGAAGTCGAGGATCATCGCATCGGGGCGGTGATCGGCGGCGATGGAGCGGATGTGCCCGACAGTGGAGCCCATCGCGCTCAATGTCAGGCCGGGTTTGCGCCGGACGAGCGCAGCCATGCCCTCCAGAAGAAGAGGGTGGTTGTCGATGATGGATATTCTGTATTCGGCCATTGATGTTCCCCTGAGGCTGCGGAGAAATCAATTTTCTATCCATGAATATTTGAGTTCTGAAAATTTTATCTGGATTTTAGGGGGAGATGAATAGGTGTCTCTGCACATGATCGTTCGAATGATCGAAGCGTGGAGCTGAATTTCACACCGTCTTGTTATTGGGAAGATTGGCGGCGAAGGGAGGCCGCTAAAGGAGTTTGCTCCGCAATCTGGCCCTGCACGCGCCCATCTACATGACCAGCCTGCAGAGTACCACGTGGCAGCGGCCCCACGAAGCGACGTTTCAGCCTTGAAAGGACGATGCAAGTCAGCCGCCGCCGCTGCAGGCCAGTCCAGCCGTCGGAATTGCCTGCGTCGGCGAGCCGAGTTTCGACCGGTCATCTCTTCTGCTGCGGATTCCCGGTTACTGTCTCATATTTGTCTTCGGGCGCTTGGCGTGCTTTGCCTGCAGGGAAACCGGTCGAAGAGCCCATGAATACGGCTCGGGGGCACTGTTGCGCAGACGCTGATTATCCAAGGAATAAGATCACGCCCGATCGAATTTAATTGGAATCGAACGAATCGTTCGCCAAACTCGCGGGGCGTACCTGCAAAGCGTTGCCTACCTCATTATCAGTAGTTGGCGGGACATGGCTCGTACATCCGTAGATGGCAAGAAGCCGCCCCTCTCTAAACGCCGCGGATGCATTGCGTTGGCTCTGCTTGGGGCGCTGCTGTTGAGCGCCTGCCAGGAATCCGGAATCGTCTCCTTCGAGAAGCAGGTCAACGCCACTCACTCGACACGTTCGGTCGACGATGACGGCAAGAGGCGCCCCTTCGGCCCCTATGCGAGCCTGCCGGACCCAAGTGGCGCGGGGCCGGCGCAAGCTGGCACGGTTTTTTCGGGGGGAGAGTTCACCGGTAATCCCGACCGGTCCCGGATGCCGAGCGCTCTTCAGCGGGCGTCCGGGGGGCAGACCTACACACTCAATCTCGTCGATGCCTCGGTGACCGAAGGCTCGAAGGCCGTATTGGGTGATATCTTCAAGACGAGCTTCACCGTCGATCCGAAGATCGAGGGCCGGATCACGATTCAGACGACGAGGCCGGTCGACAGTGCCGGCATCGCTGAACTCTTCGAGGCGTCCCTGCGGACCGTCGGCGCCGCGATTGTTCAGAACGGCAACATTTATCGGGTGGTGACGGCCGATCAGGCGGCGATGGGAGCCAGGCTCGGCGGTTCGGATAGCGGTGGCCAGCAGATCGGGAACTCGGTCAAGGTGGTGCCGATGAGGTACATCGCGGCGACGGAAATGAAGCGCATCCTCGAGCCGATCGTGTCGTTCGGCGGGGTGGTGCGGGTCGACACATCCCGCAATGCGCTGCTGATCTCGGGCACGGCCCAGGAAATGAGCTCGATCGAGGAGGCCATTTCGGTCTTCGACGTCAACGCGATGAAGGGTATGTCGTTCGCGCTCGTCCCTGTACGAGGCGGCGAACCGGATGCCATCGTCGATGGGGTCAACCGCATCTTCTCGTCGAATGCCGAAGGCGCGATGAGCGGCATGGTCCAACTGGTGCCGAATGCAAAGCTCAAATCCATCCTGATCATGGCGAGGCAGCCGCAATATTTGCGCGAGGCCCAGCAATGGGTTCGCCGCCTCGACGATCAGGCGGCCGGGCCGCAGCGGGAAATCCACAGCTACGTGCTCCGCAACCGGCAGGCCAAGGAACTCGTGGAGGTCCTGAACTCGATCTTCGCCGGCGAGGTGACCGCGGGGGGCGATGCAGGCCGGCGCGGCGGGCAGAGGGTGCGTAGCTCCGAGCCGGATGCAGCGGGCGTGCCGGGCCAACTGGCCCAGGCCACAGGCTTCTCGGGCGGTGGTGGTTCGGGTGGTGACCGATTCTCAGGCGCCTTCGGGGGGGGCGCGCCGCGCCGCAGCTTCGACATGTTCTCAGGCCTGCCCATTGGCGGCGCGACCCTGGCCACGGGAGGGCAGGAGAATGGCGCTGCGGCCGAAACGGCCGCGACGGGGTTCGGAGCGGGTGGACCGGGCGGCGAGCCGCGGATCAAGGTCGTGGCCGACCCGGCGCAGAATGCGCTTCTGATCCTCGCCTCCCAGGAAGACTACAAGCGGGTGGCCCGGGTCATCGCCAATCTCGATATCCTTCCCAATCAGGTCCTGATCGAGGCGACCATCGCCGAGGTGACGCTGAACGACGACCTCAAGTTCGGCGTCCGCTGGTTCCTGCAGAACCAGCGCGGCAATCAGACCGGAACCTTCTCCAGCGCGATCGACGGGGCCATCAGCTCCGTGTTCCCGGGCTTCTCCTATGTTTTCAGGGCAGCCCAGGCCAACGTTACGATCAATGCGCTCGCCGCGGTCAGCCGGGTCAACGTGCTCGCTTCGCCAAGCCTGATGGTCCTCGACAAGAAGACCGCGACGCTGCAGATCGGCGATCAGGTGCCGATCACGACGCAGTCGGCGGTGAGCGTGCTGACGCCCGGGGCCCCGGTCGTGAACTCGGTCGCCTACAAGGACACGGGCGTGATCCTCAACATCACCCCCCGGATCAACGAGTCCGGCCGCGTCCTGCTCGATATCGAGCAGGAGGTCTCGGCCGTGCAGAGAACCACCACCTCCGGCATCGACTCGCCCACATTCGCGCGCCGGCGGGTGCGCACCACCGTTGTCGTCAATGACGGCGAGGGCATCACGCTGGGCGGCCTGATCCAGGACAGGACTTCGCGGGTTGCGACGCAGGTTCCGGTTCTCGGCGACATCCCGCTGCTCGGCAATGCGTTCAAGGACAAGCAGGATCTGGTCGAGAAGACCGAACTCGTCATCATGCTGACGCCGCGTGTCGTGCGGGACCTGAACGAGGCGAAGGCGGTCACCGACGAATACCGGCGCAAGGTCGAGGCATTCTCTCCGACGCGCGATCCCGGCCGCGTCGTGATCCAGAACGCCAAGCGCGTGCTACGATGATACGGAGATCAGCAGGGCGATCTCCGGCACTGGGCTTCCCATGGAGGGAGCATGACCGAGCACGCTCGAACCGCACTGGCAGAAAACGATCCGCATAGCCGATCGTTTTCGGAGAAATTCGGAGCCTTCCTGCTGTCGCAGGGCCTTCTGGATGCGACATCGATAGGCCGCGCGCAACGCGCCGCCGTGACCGCCGGAGATCGCTTCGACCTCGTTCTCGCCAAGCTCGGCATCATGTCCGAAGCGGATCTCGCGCTCAGCCTCGCACGCTATCTCGGGCTCCCGGTCTACGCGCCTGGCGAAGAGGGCCTGCAGCCACTTCTTACCGACAAGCTGCCGCCGTCCTTCGTGATCCAGAACCGGATTCTGCCGATCCGGCTGGAGGCGGGCACACTGACGCTCGCCGTCGTCGACCCGCTTGACCAGATGCCGCTGGATTCGGTGCGCTTCGTCGTCGACCATGCGATCCGTCATGAGGTCATCACGCTTGCCGAGTTCGAGCGCCTGGCCGCGGTGCTTTATGGCGAGATGAGTTCTGCCGAGGCATTGGCGACGCCGGTGCAGCCGGGCGAGGATCCCAGCGAGCACGATCTGCAGCGGCTGCGCGACAGCGCCAGCGAGGCGCCGGTGATCCGCCTCGTCAACCAGATCATTTCCGCCGCCGTCGATGCCCGCGCCTCGGATATCTATGTCGAGCCGATCGGGAACGGGCTCTCCGTCCGGTACCGGATCGACGGCATGCTGCGCGTCACCGAGGAGGTGCCTGCTAGGCTGCGGGCCGCTGTCATCTCGCGCATCAAGATCCTGGCGAAGCTCGATATCGCCGAGCGCCGCCTGCCGCAGGACGGGCGCATCAAGCTTGCTATCCGCGGCAATGATATCGATTTCCGCGTTGCCACCATCCCCACCATCGACGGTGAGACGGTCACGATGCGCGTGCTCGACCGCAGCCGGGTAAAGCTCGACTTCTCGAGCCTAGGCTTCGAGCCGGCACAGATTGCGGTGCTGCACAAGGTCATGGAGCAGCCGAACGGCATCATCCTCCTCACGGGCCCGACCGGCAGCGGCAAGACGACGACGCTCTACACCATGCTGAAGCACGTCAATCGCCCGACGGTGAAGATCTTCACCGTCGAGGACCCGATCGAGTATCAGCTCGCGGGCATCAGCCAGGTGCAGGTCCAGCAGACCATCAACCTCGATTTCCCGGCCTGCCTGCGAGCCATCCTGCGGCATCACCCCAATATGATCATGATCGGCGAGATCCGTGACACGGAGACCGCTCGGATCGCGGTGCAGGCGTCGCTGACCGGCCATCTCGTCTTCTCGACCTTGCATACGAACAGCGCCGCCGAGACGGTGACGCGCCTGATCGACATGGGGATCGAGCATTTCCTGCTCGGCTCGACCTTGCGCGGGATCATGGCCCAGCGGCTGGTACGGCGCTTGTGCACCTCCTGCGCGGAGCCGCACGAGGTCGCGCACGAAATCGCGGAGCAACTGACTGAAACGGTGCCGACACTTCCCGATCTCGGCCCGCCGAAACTGCTGCGGCCGAATGGCTGTGAGAAATGCGGCTTCAGCGGATTCCGCGGCCAGTTGTCGATCGCCGAGCTCCTCGTTGTCGACGATAGCGTGCAGCGGGCGATCCTGCAGCGCCTGCCCGCAATCGAGATCGAGCGCATGGCGCGCAGGGCTGGCGGGGGATCCATGTATGAAGACGGCGTCGCCAAGGCCTGGAGGGGGCTGACGACGGTCGAGGAAGTGCTGCGCGTGACGACCGCGCTGACGGTGGAGCAGCCATGAGGTTCCACTTCGAGGCCTTCGACGGGGCGGGAAACCTCATCGAAGATGATGTCGAAGCCGCGTCGACCGACGAGGCGCGCGACATCATTCGCGCTCGCGGTGTCACCCCCTACGAGGTCCGGGCCTCGGGGGGAGGCGATTTCCTGTTCCGCGAGATCAGCCTGGAGCGCGGCTCGCGGCGGATCAGCGATGTGCAGCTCGCGCGCCTTGCCCGCGACCTCGCCGTGCTCCTGCAGGCTGGCCTGCCGCTCGACACCGTCTTGCGGATCGCCTCGACGACAACGGAAGAGCCGCGGATGCGGGCCCTCGCGCTTCAATTGATGGAAGGGATTCAGCAGGGCTCGACGCTGGCCGAGATCATGGAGGGAATGCCAGGCCGTTTCCGGCCCGAATACATCCGCATCGTTCAGGCGGGCGATGTCGGTGCCGACCTCGGCGGCGCCATGCAGGACCTGGCCGAATTGCTCGACCGGCGTGTCGAGATCAGGAGCCGGATTCGCTCGGCGATGGCCTATCCGGCCCTCCTTGTCTGCCTTGCTGCGGTGTCGATCTCGATCGTTCTGGGACTGCTGGTCCCGGCGGTGACGCCGCTCTTCCTGGAGAACGGCATGCAGCTGCCGACGGTCCTGGCGGCGATGGAAGCGGTTCGGCAGAACGGGGCGTGGATTCTGGGCCTTGCCGCTGCGATGCTGGTCATCGGCGGGTTGGGCATCATCGCCGCCCGGCGCAATACCACGCTTCGGATCAAGCTGGACAGGCTCTACCTGTCTCTCCCCGTCATCGGGCGCATTGCGGAACTCCGCGAGGCGGGGCGTTTTACGCGCACCCTCGCAACTCTGGTCAAGGCCGGCGTTCCGCCGCTGCAGGCGCTTCAGGCCTCCTGTCCCCTGGTCAGGAACCAGTACACGCGCGAGCGGCTTGACCGGGCCGTCACGGATGTCAGGGCGGGCGTCAGCATCGGCGATGCGGTCTCGGCAGCCGAGGCATTGCCGTCCGTGGCTCAGCAGATGATCACCGTCGGTGAGGAAAGCGGGCGTTTGCAGGACATGTTGCTGCGCGCGGCCGTGATCCTCGAACGCCAGGAGCAAGTCCGGACCTCCCGCGCGCTCGCGGCGCTGACCCCGGTCATCACGATTTTCGTTGCAGGGATGATCGCGGTCATCATCTTCTCGGTGATGGGAGCAGTGCTCTCGATCAATGAATTGGCACTGCGATGACCCGCACAGGACACGCCATGCCCGCCAATGCCGGGTTCACGCTCATCGAGGTGCTGATCTGCGTCGCCATTCTGAGCCTTGCCCTGACCATGGCGGCGCCGCTGCTCAGGCGCACGCCGTTGCAAGCACAGGTGACGGCCGACGCGACCCGCCTGGCGGCTGCACTCCGGGTCACACGCGCTGCCGCCATGGCGCAGAGCCGGGACATGCTCTTCCTGATCGATGCGGACCGGCGCATCTACGCCTCGCCCGTGATCGGGGAAACGCAGATGGCGCCCCGCACCAGCATCGACATGGCTCTGGCCGAGGCCGAGCGCCGCTCCGCCAGTGTCGGCGGCATCCGCTTTCTGCCGAGCGGGCGTTCGACTGGCGGCGACATCCATTTGCAGCTGAGCCAGGTCGCCGCGCGCGTGCGGGTCAGTTGGGCCACCGGCAATGTCACGCTCGATCAATAGCGCCAGGCGCAGGGGCCTGAGCGGCGGCGCTCAGGCCGGCTATACGCTGCTCGAGTTCCTGGTTGCCTTCGCGATCCTGGTGGTGGTCCTGGCCGCGCTCCTGACGGCGTTTGCCGTCGCGATGCGTGGCGACCGTCAGGCGAGCTTCCTCACTTTCGCGACGCTGCTTGCCAAGAGCAAATTGGCGTCGGCCGGGCAGGACTTCCCCTTGAGGCCGGGAACGACGGCTGCGAGGTTCGACAATGGCTATGAATGGCGCGCCGTCGTGCGCAGCTATGGCTCGGTCAGGCTGGGCGAGAACCGGCAGGTCGAGAGCCTGTGGGTCGATGTTACAGTCTCCGACCCCGCCAGCAATGGCACCCGCTCGGTGACCTTGTCGTCCCTCGAAATCACGCCAAGGTCCGGGCCATGATGAGAGGCACACCTTCCGGAGGCCGGACCGGTGGCTTCATCCTTCTCGAGGTGCTGGTCGGGCTGATCCTGCTCTCGCTGACGCTCGGGCTCTTCGCCCTGACGCTGAGCTTTGCGAGCAAGGTCGCCGAGGCCGGGCGGCTGCGCGACCGCGGCGCCGAGATCGCCGTCGGGGCCGCCGCAATCTCCGGCTGGCTGGCCGGCGCGCTGCCACTCGTTCAACCGCGTGCGACGGAGCGGCCGCTGGTGATGTTCGAAGGTCTCGCCGACAGGGTGTCGTTCGTCACCTTGAGCAACGGAGACGCACAGCCAGGGGGAATACTTGCGATCACGATTGCGAGTGAGAACACAGGTACCCAGGGCGCCGGCGCCCTGGTCTTCGGCTCATCGCTCATGTCGATTGGTGCCGCCGCGTTGTCGGCCCAGAACACGGGAGAGGTCCTTGCACGGGGCGTGGCTTCGGCAACATTCAGCTATTTTGGTGCGCGGGAAGAGGGGGCTCCCGGGCGCTGGCATGATGAATGGAGAAACTCCGAGCGGCTACCGCGTCTTGTCAGTCTGCGTGTCAGGGTTATCGTAGAGCGTAGATTTGAGGAATTTGAGCTAAATTTTCCTATTATTACGGAGTAATGTGATTGTATTTATATTATTTCCAAAAGTACTTGTTGTAAGCCCCATATTCGTGGGCGGCTTTTTTTGTTTTTTTATATTATTCTGCGTCGTGAGCGATTTGGCAATCGGACGGTTCTGTAGAACCGTCTCGCTGTGATAGCATTCACGCGAGAGAAGAGGGTATTACGACCAAGGTCACGGACTTTGGTTCCATGCGCGGGCCGACCTTCGCCCCTTCAGTTGCTTCCTCCTGAAAACTAGAATTCTTGCGATGATTGGCACGTTTTCAGCTCGGGGGAGGCGGTCGTGTATCTTCCACGCGAAACCAACGGCATCCGGTTGAGAGAAGCTCAGCGAGCCCTCGAGAACCGGCTCGAGATCGTCAAAGCCCTCTCGCTGGGCGAAATCACCAAACGCGACCTGCTGCGGTGGGGCTTTTTCACCGCTGGCGGGCTGCTGATCGCGAAGAATGGGCTCAGCCCCTTCGCCAAGAGCGCCTATGCCCAGGTCCCGACCGGGGCGCCACGCAGCCCCACCTTTGGCGCGGCCAAATTTCACGACGCCATGCGGCGGCCCGAGGTCCAGAAGCCGGTCCCGCTTCAGCGCATGTCGAATGGCGATGCGGCCTGGCAGTTCCCCTCGGGGGGCCAGGAACCACCAGCCAGAGCCTTCTCCTATCACACTGATTTCAGCAGCTCCCGGGGCGCTTTGTATCGCAACCCGGTGACCGGGGTCGGACCGATGGAAGGGCGCCCGCCCGGTGAGTTCTTCGCGCATCAGCGGTGGGAGGAACTCTATCCGAAGCAGGGCTATCTGCTGTCGATCGGACAGGCCCGGGTGGGCAACAAGTTCTGCGACGGCATGCCGGACCAGAACCCGAACGCGATGTGGAGTTTTGGCTCACGGCAGCCCGGACAGTCCGGCAACATGGCCGGTTCGCGTAACGGTCTCGGAATGCCGATCCTGATCAAGGCGCGCTATGGCGAGCCGGTCCTGACCCGGATGTACAATGATCTCCCGGTCGACAGGGCGGCCAATGGCGGATTTGGCCGGAACGAGATCTCGATCCATTTCCATAACGCCCATAACGGCGCCGAGAGCGACGGCGCCTGCAACGCCTTCCATTTCCCCGGGACTTTCTATGACTATCACTGGGGGATAACGATGGCCCGGCGCGACATGCCGAGCGTCTGGCCGACGGGCGACCGCGACTATGTGCGCAAATGCTCGGGGCCCGACGATGGCGATGGTCTCGTCCCCGTTCCCGGAGATTTCCGGGAAATCCAGGGCAGTCTCTGGTTCCACGACCACCGCTTCTTCTTCACGGCGGAAAACGTGCACAAGGGAATGGCGGCGATCTGCAATTTCTATAGCGGGCCCGACCGTGGGCGTGAGGATCTCGACGACGGCATCAACCTGCGGCTGCCGAGCGGCTCGCAGCTGAAATGGGGAAATATCGATTTCGACGTCAACATGGTCGTCACGAACCCGGCCTTCGACGCCGATGGCCAATGCCGCTTCGATATCTTCGATACCGACGGCTTCCTCGGCGACATGCTCTGCGTCAACGGCACCTATTATCCGCATTTCGAGGTGCTGCCGCGGCGCTACCGTTTCCGCTTCCTGAATGCCTCCATGTCGCGCTTCATCAAGCTCGCTCTGGGCGTGAACAAGAGCGCGCGGTTCTCGCAAGGCACGAAGGTGCCGTTCTACTTCATCGCCAATGACGGGAACCTGGTGGTCAACCCGATCCTCCTCACCGAGTTGGACGAGCAGGGGGTTGCCGAGCGCTACGACATCGTCGTCGATTTCTCAGCCTTCGCGCCGGGCGACAGCGTCTATCTCGTGAATCTGCTGAAGCAGACCGATGGACGCAAGCCCAGTGGGGCCGTCGCGATGGCAAAGGCCTTCAAGGGGGATGACAACGACCCCTGCGTCGGCCCGATCCTCGAATTCAGGATCGTCAGCCAAGTCCAGAGCGTCGACAATCCCGGCAAGGTCTACAACGCCAATAATCCGATCGACAAGGATCGCAGCGCCAACTTTGCCGATCCCGAGTGGCGAACCGGGGTCAAGTCGCTGACCACCCAGATTCCGATCGTCGCGCCGGTTCGCGAGCGGGTCATCGAGTTCGGCAGGTCGGGGGATGGCGATTCACGCGCGACGGCGGACGGGCAATGCATACCCGATTGCGGAGACACCAAGTCCTTCCCCTGGAGCATCAAGGTCAACGGTCAGTCGGCGCACTCGCTCAACGCCAACCGCATCTCCGTCCTGATCCCGAAGCCGGGCGAGGTGGAACACTGGACGCTCGTCAATGGCGGGGGCGGCTGGGACCATCCCATCCATCTCCACTTCGAGGAGGGCGTCACCATGGACCGGGGCAACCTCTCCATTCCCGATACCGAGCGCCTGGTGCGCAAGGATGTCTGGCGTCTGCGGCCGTCCGGAAGGGTGAAATTCCAGGTGCGCTTCGGTGAGTTCGGTGGCGCCTATGTGAACCATTGCCACAACACGGTTCACGAGGATTTCGCGATGCTGCTGCGCTATCAGCTGCTCACCCCACCGCCCGGAGACCCCAACTACAAGGGGCAGCCGCAATACGTGCCGACGATGACGCCGATCCCGACACCCAACGGCGTGGTCTGGAAACAGCCCGAGATTCTGCCGGAAGGTGATCCGAGGGTTGTGAAGGTTGCGACCAAGACCTGAGCGGCCGTCACGGCTCCGAGGGTCTGGGCCGAAATCGAGACCGCATTCGTAGGATAGAGGGGCCGTTCATGCTGAAACGACTTTTTGCGATCAGCGCCATTCTTGCACTGTTTGGAAGTGTCGGCGGCAGCATTGCGGCCCCTGGCGGCTCGCCGTGGGGGCCGGGGTATCTACCCAATATCCCGGTCATCACGCAGGACGGCAAGACGCTGCAATTCTACGATGATGTGATCAAGGACAAGATCGTCGTCGTCAGCTTCATCTACACGACCTGCAGGGACATCTGCCCGGTGATGACGGCGCGCCTGGCGCAGGTGAAGGACAAGCTCGGCGATCTCGTGGGCAGCCGCATCTTTTTCGTCTCGATCAGCATCGAGCCGGAGGTCGACACTCCCGACAAGCTCAAGAACTATGCCGAAGTATTTCAGACCGGGCCGGGCTGGGTCTTCCTGACCGGCAATCCCGCCGACATCACCGTGCTCCGGCACAAGCTCGGCGAGCGCAGCCGAAAGGTGTTCGAGCATCGCAGTGATATCATGCTGGGCAATGACGTGACCGGCGAGTGGGCCAAGGATTCGGCTTTCAGCGATCTCAATACGCTTGCCATGACGATCAAGGCCATGGATCCCGACTGGCGCAACCAGATGGGCAGTGCCGAGGCCGCCGCGGCAGGCGCTGCGGCTGCGCGCGGCGAGCGTCCCATTGCGGCGACCTCGACGGGATTGCCTGGCCAGGCCCTGTTCATCAAGGCCTGTGCCGCATGCCACACCATCGGCAGCGGCAAGCGCGTCGGTCCCGATCTCCAGGCGCTTACCGCGCGGAGGGACCGCGACTGGATCGTGAACTATCTCATGGAGCCCGACCAGATGCGGGCCAAGAAGGACCCGATCGCCGTCGAGCTGTCGGGCGCCTACAAGATCCGCATGCCGACGCTCGGGTTGTCGAAGAATGATGCGGCCGATCTGATCGCCTATGTCGACGCCATGTCCTATGTCTCTGCGTCGAACAAGAAAGACTCCCATGCGGGGCATCGTCACTGACATGCATCCGACGTGCCGATGGTTCCCTGCCGATGGCCCGCAATCACCTCGCACGCTTTGGGAATGACATTTCCGGAGGGCGGCGCCACAGTTCCCGGGTCCTTGCCTTGGATTCGGGCGGCAGATGATGAGAGCGTGGCCGGGCCGCTATCCCCATAGTCGGCCCGCGGGAAACCCGAGGGCAGCGGATCGCGCGAAAAGCCGCGGGGATGGCGGTTTTGCGCTGCTCGTCGTGATCTGGGCGACCGGGATCCTCGGCCTGCTGTTCATGACCTATATCGTGGCGGCGCGCTATCGCGCCATCGAGGCGGCGAGCCTGTCGCAGCATGCCCGCGCCGAGGCCATGGCGAATATCGGCATCAAGATCGCGATCCTCGATCTTCTCTCCGGGACCTCTCAGGGGGGGGCTCGCAGCGGCCGTTTCGGGGCTGACGGGACACCAGTGGGCTGCAGTTTGGAGAATGGCTGGACGTTGGCGATCTCCGTCGCGGACGAAGGCGGCAAAGTCGATATCAACACCGGCAACCTGGAACTGGTCGATGCACTCATTCGCGGCGTGAGCGCGAACGGCGAGGCGGCAACCCTGATCGTACGTAACATCCGGGGGTTGCGCGAGCTCACGGAGCAGGCGGGCAGCGCGGCATCGTCAGGGTCGTCCTCGGTGCGGGCGCTGAAATCCGTGGTCGAGCTCGATCAAATTCCTGGTATGAGCCGAGATCTGTTCCGGGCACTCCTGCCTTTGATCACCGTCAATTCCGGGAGCACGGGGTTCGACCCCACGGTTGCCCCGCTGCCATTGCTCGTCGCCCTGGCGCCCGGAGGCGCTGCACTGTCGCGGGACGTCGCGCGAAGGGATCTGCCGGCCCTCTACATCTCAGAAACGGCAGGCAGGGCCTTCCTGATCGGGAGCGAGGCACTCACCGGCTCCGGCGTACGTTTCGCGCGCGACGCTGTCGTGGAAATCTCGCAGGACCTGCCGACGGGCTATCGCATCCGGGAATGGCGCGAAGGGGCGTCGCGTTCGGATGATGGCGCTGGCGGGCGGTTGCCGCCATGCTGAAACATCGTCCGTAAGGGCTGGCCGATGCCGGATCTCTCTCACCTTGCGGCGCTGGCGGTTCTCGTCGGACTGACCTGTTACGCCGCGGCCATCGATCTCCGGCAGATGATCATTCCCGATCCGGTCAACCTGGCGATCTTCGTATCCGGGATCGCGGCATCCGTCCTTATCGGCGTCACCGATCCGGTCTCGGCGCTCGCCGGGGCTGTGCTCGGAGGTGGAGGTCTCTGGCTCGTGCAGCGAGCTTTTCGGGCCTATCGCGGCTACGACGGACTCGGGCTCGGCGACGTCAAGTTCGCTGCCGCTGCAGGGACCTGGACCGGCATGGAAGGCCTCGCCTTCGCCCTCGTCCTGGCTTCGCTTTCGGCTCTGCTTTACCTGCTGGCGCGCCGCCTCCTCGATGCCAGCTTCGACGCCCGGCAGCCATTGCCCTTCGGCCCGTTCCTGGGGGTGGGTGTCGTGTCCGTCACCGGCTTCGCAATCCTGACCGGGGCATCAGTGGCCGAGATCATCGATGCCTGGCTATGGCGGTTTCACGGCGGCTAGGGCATCGGCCCGAAAAGTGGATTGCGGTTTTCGCGACAGCCGATGCAACCACGGAAGGTTTGGATCAGCGCGTCACCGTGGCCGACTGGCCCTGCGCGCGGGCATGGAGAGGCAGCGTCACCTGCCTTGCTCCACGGGCCAGTGTCACCATCTCGGGATTGATCGATGCGACGATCCACCCCTCGTCGGTTGCTTCGCCCAAGGCAAACCACCGCCCGGCTTCGCGCAGTTGCCGGCGCAGCAGCGCCTTGCTCAGGCCGGAGGAGACGACGACCCCACCGATCAGATAACTCGGCGGTGGTTCGAAGGCCGGGCTCGCGACCGGCTCAGGCGCGGGAGCCCTGGCGACAAAGCTTGCCGGAGGTCGCCTGCTGGGCGAGAACAGTGGCCTCGCATTCAGCATGCCGGGCTGATAGCGCGGCGCCTCCGCCGGCGGCACGAGCGCATCGCTTGCGATGGCTGCGGCCTTTGTCACCGCGGAAGCGGGCGGGGGCTCGATCGGGTCCGCCAGGCTTCGCCACGCGAAATTCATGGCGAGGGCCGCCATCGCGGCGAGGCCTGCGAATCCTGCGGCCTTGGCGAGGCCGGCCCTGCCGATACTCAGCCCTTTGACCATCGCGTCACCCCATAGATCTCGATCGTGACGCCCAGTTTGTTGTCGCTGGCCTGCACCTCGTTCGGCGCTGTCAATTTTGCGTTCCGGATGAAGAAGAACGAAGGGCCGTCTTCGAGACTCGACAGGACTTCGGCGACGCGCGGCGTGGCAGCGGTGAACTCGACCCTCGCTCCGATCATGCGATGGCCGGACCAGTTGCGCGGCGGCAAGGTCGTCACCGAATTGAAGCTCACCTCGTGCTGGTCGGCGATTTCGCGGAGCCGGGTCAGCAGGTCGGCGGTCGAAAGGCTCTCGGTATCGCCCTGGAGGAAGCGCCGCCTGGCCCCGTCGACATCATCGGGCTTCAGAGAGGACAGCGATTGCCTGCGCGCAACGGCCGAACCGAGATGCTCGATCATGACGGCGCTCTGCGTGATCTGGGTTTCCTGGTCCCGCAGGATCTGGAGGGCGGGGTCGATGACGAACAGGTAGATCCCAGCCAGGATCAATCCGTTCGCAGCGATGAAGGCGGTGAAGCGGGTCCAGCTCTTGATATGTCGCCACATCTCATTTGCCCTCTTCGGCCGGGAGCCGGGCCTTGCGAAGGGTGGCGCGCAGCGAAAAGTTCTCCTTGCCCGTGGCGCGGTCGAAGACGAGTGGGCCGGAAAGGGTCGCATTGTGCAGGATCGGCGATTCCTCCAGCAGCTTGATCAGGGCCGGAGCCGCATCGGAATAACCGGTCGCGCGCAGATTGGCGCCGGTGATCTCGATCTCCGTCAGGAAAGTTGAATCCGGAAGGATGCGGGAGAGTTCGTCCCAGACCTGAACGATGCCGGGTATGCTGCGCAGTGCAGTCAGCCGCGAGACGTCATCAGCGAGCCCAAAGACGGACCTGAGGCTTTCTGCCGACTGCTGGGCGGGCCCAGAGATCTCGGCAATCTCCGCCTCCATGCTTTTGAGGAGCTGGGCCTGCCGCCAGGCGAGGGCGAGATACCCGGTCACAGCGCCCAGCACTGCGAGCAGAACGAGCGCGATGGCGATCCGCTTGAACCAGGGGGAGGGTGTGTGTGGCTTCTGTGCAAATGGGACGGAAACCGGGGGCAGGCCTTCGAAGGCGGGGCCCTCCAGTGTCGCGATCTCGGACGGAGCGACGGCGAGGCGGGCCAGGATCTGATCGAGAACCGCGCGGGGAAGCAGGAGATAGCGCAGTTCGAGCTTGCCGGCGGCTGCCCCCCTCAGATCATAGCCGACAAAGACCTCGTCGGGCTTCAGCGGTGTTTTCCGCGCGATGTTCTCCCGAACGATGCCTTCGGCCCGTGTCTGGGCGCGCCGCGGGATGACGAGCGACTGGGCGATGGCCTGCGGAGCCGAGAGCACGAGCCGGATTCGGCTGCTGGGCGCGAAGGAGGATGCCTGCTCCTTGCAGCGGTTGAGCACGCTGCGGCTGTACTCCGCCCAGTTCGCACGCTCGGCAAACAACTCCCGGCCATCGGGGGCGCAGAGCGTAATGGTGACATGGTCCTCGGCAGGGCGGACGACGAGCCGCAGGAAGCGGTCAGGCTTGGCCCACCTGCGGAGCGCATCGGGAAGCGATGCCCTTAGTTCCTTGACCCAGAATTCCGCGATGGAGGCGATCCCGGAACTCAAGCGACGGGAGCCGGTCATCGGGTCACGTTTCCACTCGTCGAGGAAAGCTGCCTTTGCGCCAGGTTGCCCTCGCCTCCGCCCGGTCGGTCATTGCCGGCAATGGTGATCGCGAAACCGCGCCCATCATTCTGCACGGCATAGCCATACGGCCTGCCCCACGGGTCGCGCGGGACGGTCGAGCCCTTGAGATAGGGGCCGTTCCAGGTTCGCAGGTTCGACGGCGCGGCAACCAGCGCCTGGAGCCCCTCCTGTTCCAGCGGGTAGCGGCCGTTGTCGATGAAGAACAGTTCCACCGCGTTCGAGAGCGTCGTCGCCTGGATGCGCGCGGTCGAGACCTTGGCATCGGTGAGATAGCCCACGACGCGCGGGCCGATCAGGCCGACGACCAGGCCGATGATGCTGAGGACGACGAGCACTTCGACGAGGGTGAAGCCGGCCTGGCTTCGTCCCTTGTGCTGATGACGGGGGGCCGCAGCCATCCCGCGGGGCGGTTGGTGCAGCGGGCCTGCTGAAATCGGGGGCTTGAGACGATGCGGATCCTGCTGATCGCCGCGTCCCGCAAGCGGAACCGCCGCCGGCGTGCTTGACGATTGCGCTTCCGGTCGCCAGCCAGCCCGCAGCTTCGCTGCGCTGGCCAGCATGGTGGCACGCATGCTGTCTGTCATCTTGGTCATGCCATCCCCCGCAGTCGAAGCCAGGCCGAAGGGCGTCTATGGCGGGAACGCCGCCACGACGACCAACCTGGCGCACGGCTCGGGGAAACGCCTCGATGCGCAGGAGCCAGCCCCGCCGGAGGCCATTCGATGCGTGAGGAACAGGCGCCGTATCACGTCGGGCGCTCCCTTCCGTGGTTCCCGATTATATCCCTCTTCGCCAGCGGTTTGGAACGGACCTTGGTCTGATGAGCTTGCCTGCGGCTCACGCTCGAAACGTCGGATGAAACGCTTGCCCAACCGGGCGGAAGGCCGATGGTTTCGGCAGACAGGCCACTGCGCGATACTGGCGCCTCGATCGAGTCGTCTGGCCGCGTCCATGCAACTCGATCTGAGTTCAGCGGGACAGAAAGCAATGGCAGGTCAGATGTTCGATGACGCTCTCGTTCAGGTTGAGGTCGAGACGCCGGAGGGGGCGTTCCTCCTCGCCATCGACGCGGCGCGTGCGCCGCTGACCGCACGGAATTTCCTCGCCTATGTCGATGGCGGGCTCCTCGACAATGCCTCGGTCTATCGGATCGTGACACTGGCCAACCAGCCGCCCGCCACCGAACACAAGATCGAGGTCATCCAATGGGGTTGGCCGGCGCCCGCCGACGAGCGCGAGCCACCCTTTCCGCCCGTGCCGCATGAGCCGACATCGGTGACCGGGCTGCGCCATCTCGACGGCACGCTCTCGCTGGCGCGGCTCGCGCCCGGCACCGGCGGCCATGGCTTCTTCATTTGCATCGGCGACCAGCCGGAACTGGATGAAGGCGGCGGTCGCAACCCGGACAGGGCGGGCTTTGCGGCCTTCGGCAAGGTGATCGCAGGGCGCGACACGATTCAGCGGATTTTCGCGCGGGCCGAGCCGGTCGAATATCTGGAGAAGCCGATCCGGATCCTGCGCGCGCGGCGCCGGATGCAGGCCTGAACGCGCCATACTCGCATCAAAGCAGATCGCCCCGCGAACTGGGTTCGCGGGGCGATCGTGGACGGTTGTCCGGCCCGGCCGGCAGGCGCCGGACAGGGGCTGAAGGGGCTTACTCGCCCTGGTTCATCACGATCGGCTTCAGCACATTGCTGGGCAGGCCGTATTTGGCGATCAGCGCGTCATAGGTACCGTTCGCCTGGAGACGATCGAGCGCACCCTTGACCGCATCGCGCAGCTGTGTGCCCTCGGCGGTCTTCGGGAAGGGGATGCCCGTCAGCGAACGGGTGAAGGGCGTGCCGAGCGGCACATAGGTGTTGGGCTCGAGCTTCTGGTTGTGGCTCATCGTCTCGCTGCCCTGGACGCCGCCCTGCAGGCGCTGCGTCTTGAGCTGCGTGCGCGCATCGACCGAGCCCTCGGTGCCGACGACGTTGATCGCCGGCTTGCCCTTGGCGACGCAATTGGCCTCGCTCCACTCGCCGATCTGGCGGGGCCAGTTGGTCGAGCGGCTGGCGCCGACGCTCTTGCCGCAGAGATCCTCAGGCGTCTTGATCGAGCCGGCAAGCGCGGTGACGGTGTAGAACTGGGCGCCCGAGACCATGTAGTCGATGAAGTCGGCAGTCTCGCGACGGGCCGGCAGGTCGCTCATGCCGGCCATGACCATGTCGACACGGCCGGTATGCAGCGACGGCAGCATCTGGGCGAAGGCGGTCTCCTGCCACTCGGCCTTGACGCCGAGTTCCTTGGCGATGGCCTCGCCGAGCTCGTAGTCGAAGCCGGTCATCGTGTTGGTGGCCGGGTCCTTGTAGACGATCGGCGCATAGTTCGGCTGGGTCGCGATGATGATCTTGCCGGCGGTCTTGATGCGCTCCGGCAGGGCCTGGGCCTGGGCGGACAGCGCGGTGGCGGCGAGCAGCGTCGCTGCCAGAGTGAAACGAAGCATCGGGTTCTCCTTTTTGACCGATTATTTCAGAACGGCGGCGATGAAGTCGCGCGTGCGGGCCTGTTGCGGCGCCACCAGAACGGCATTTGGCGGGCCGCGCTCGACGATCTCGCCCTTGTCCATGAAGACGACGTCGGTCGCGACCTCGCGGGCGAAGCCGAGTTCATGCGTGACGACGATCATCGTCATGCCGCTGGCCGCGAGATCGCGCATCACGGCGAGCACTTCGCCGACGAGCTCGGGGTCGAGCGCCGAGGTCGGCTCGTCGAACAGCATCAGCTTCGGCTTCATCGCCAGCGCCCGGGCGATCGCGATGCGCTGCTGCTGGCCGCCGGAGAGCTCGATCGGGTAGGCGTTGCGCTTCTCGGAGAGACCGACGCGGGCGAGCAGCTTCTCTGCCTCGGCGATCGCCTCCTGGCGTGGCCGCCTCAGCACCGTGACAGGGCCCTCGATGATGTTCTCGAGCACCGTCATGTGGTTGAACAGGTTGAAGCGCTGGAAGACCATGCCGGTCGAGAGGCGCTGGCGCGCGATCTCGGCGTCGCTCAGTTCATGTAGCTCGTCGCCCTTGATGCGATAGCCGATCAACTGGCCATCGACCCAGATCGCGCCCTGGTCAATCTTCTCGAGCTGGTTGATGCAGCGCAGCAGGGTGCTCTTGCCGGAGCCCGACGGCCCGATGATGCATTGCACGGTGCCGGGCGCGATGGTCAGCGAGACATTGTTCAGCGCGCGCAGGTCGCCGAAGCGCTTGGTGACATTGGCGGCGGCGACGATCGCGTTTGCGGGGGAGGCGTTCATGCTCCGGCCTCCTCGACGATCTGTGGCTTGGCACGGCGGTCGCCGCGCCCCTTGGAGAAGTAGCGCTCCAGGAAGAACTGGCCGATCTGCAGCAGGGTGACGACGATCAGGTACCAGCCGGCGGCGACGATCAGGAGCTCGATGACGCGGGCATTGGCATAGTAGATCGTCTGCGCGTTGCGCAGGATTTCGGAGAACTGGATGACGCTGGCGATCGAGGTCAGCTTGACCATGCTGATCACCTCGTTGCCGACCGGTGGGATGATGACGCGCATCGCCTGCGGCAGCACGATCCGCCTGAGCGTCGTCAGCCGCGTCATGCCGATCGACTTGGCGGCCTCGGTCTGCCCGACATCGACGGAGAGAATGCCACCACGCACCACTTCGGCGGTGTAGGCGCCCTGGTTCATGCCGAGCCCGAGCAGCGTCGCCATGAACGGGCCGATGATGTCGATGGTGCGCCACTCGACCAGGCCGGGGATGCCGATCGTTGGGAAGACCAGCGCGAGGTTGAACCAGAGCAGGAGCTGCAGCAGCAGCGGCGTGCCGCGGAAGAACCAGATGTAGAACAGCGCGACGCCGCGCAGCACCGGGTTCGGCGACATGTACATGATGGCGAAGATGACGCCGAGCGCGATGCCGAGCGCCATGGCGCAGGCGGTCATGATGATGGTGTTGACGAGCCCGCTCAGGATCGCGGGCGCGGTGAAGAACTGCCCGACGACCTTCCAGTCGATCTGGCCTTCGGCGAAGGCCTTCATCACCCAGGCCAGCGCCAGGATGATCAGTGCGGCAGCGATCCAGCGCCCGTAATAGCGGCGCGGCACGAGCTTCAGCCCGGCGATCCCGGCAAGGTCACGCCCTATTCCAATTCCGACTGCGCTTGTCATCGCTGCGCTCCGCGGGTCCATACGTCAAAATCCGCGAGCCAGCTGCGGAACCGGGTGATCTGCTCGGCAACGCGCGCTGGTGCGGTGCCGCCAAAGCCGCTGCGGGCGGCCACCGCGGCATCAAGGGTGAGACAGGCCCTTACATCCTCACCGAGGCGCGGATCAATGGCGCGGAGCTCGATCGGATCGAGTTGTTCGAGCTCGCGCTCCATTTCCTCGCAGTAGCGAACCAGTGTGCCGGTGATCTCGTGAGCTTCGGCAAAGGGCACGCCCTTGCGCGCGAGATAGTCGGCAACCTCGGTCGCCAGCGCGAAGCCGGTTCCGGCCTGCGCCCGCATCACGTGGGGATGCGCCTCCATGCTGGCGATCAGCCCGGCGAAGGCCGGCAGCACCTCGCCCAGCACATCGACGGCATCGAACGCGGTGCGCTTGTCCTCGGCGAGATCGCGATTATAGGCGAGCGGCAGGCCCTTGAGGGCGCCGAGCATGGTGACGAGATCGCCGGTCAGCCGCGCCGCCCGGCCGCGCGAAATCTCGGCGATATCCGGGTTCTTCTTCTGCGGCATGATCGACGAGCCCGTGGCGAAGGCGTCGTCGAGCGTGACCCAGCCGAACTGGCGCGAGGTCCAGAGCGTAACCTCCTCGGCCAGCCGCGAGAGATTGGTCGCGAGCATGGCGGCGACGAACAGGAATTCCGCGACATGATCGCGCGCGCCAACAGCATCGACCGAGTTTTCGCAGGGCGCGTCGTAGCCGAGTGCCCTGGCGCTGAGTTCGGGCGTCAACGCAATCGCCGAGCCGGCAAGCGCCGCCGCGCCGAGCGGCGACTGGCCGGAGCGGCGCACCCAATCCTGCAGGCGCGAGGCGTCGCGGGCGAGAACCTGGCCATGCGCCATCAGCCAGTGGCCGAATGTCACGGGCTGGGCGCTCTGCAGATGCGTGAAGCCCGGGCAGACCGAGGCGGCGTGGGTTTCGGACTGGGTCGCGATGGCGTCCAGCAGCTGCGCCAGCATGGCGCCGATCAGGCGAACCTGCTCGCGCAGATAGAGTTTCAGGTTGTTGGCCGCCTGGTCGTTGCGTGAGCGGCCGGCGCGAAGCTTGGCCCCGGCGTCGCCGATCCGGGCGATCAGGACGCGCTCGACGAACGTATGGACATCCTCGTCATCGGCGCTCGGGCACAAGGTCCCGGCCTGGACCTCCTGCGAGATGGCTTCGAGGGCGGCAATGATCGCCTCCATTTCGGCGGCGGTGAGCAGGCCTGCGCGCAGCAATTCCGCTGCATGGGCCTTGCCGCCGGCGATATCCTGGGGGGCGAGACGGGCATGGGCGCTGGCGGCGCTCGAGAGCCGCATCAGCCGCGGATCCGGCTGCTTGCGGAAGCGGCCGCCCCACAGGCGTGTCGTCTGGTTCATCGCTCTCCCCTTTGGTCTTTTGCAAAGACTGCCCCTTGACCCGTCAGCCAGCAAACGAAACGATCTCCGAAGGGTAGTCCAAAAAGGAATAGCTATTGTGGCCGGCAATCGCCTCCCGCCATCGACGACGGGACTCAGGGTTTTCCTCGCGGTTGCGCGGCTTGGCTCGACCGCGAAGGCCGCCGTCGCGGTCAATCTGACGCAGAGCGCCGTCTCCAAGCAGATCCAGGCGCTCGAGGAGCATCTCGGGACGACGCTGTTCGAGCGCACGCCGCAGGGGCTGAAGCTGACGGAAGCAGGCTCCATCTATAACCCCTATGCCGAGGCTGCGATCGAGCAGATGGAGCGCGGCGCGCGGCGCCTGAGCGAACGCGCCGCCCAGGGGCGGCCGATCCGCCTCCACATGATCGCCATTGCCGGGGAACGCTGGCTGATGGAGCGCTTTCCGGTCTTTGCCCAGGCCCATCCCGAGATCGACGTGCAGTTCACCAATTTCGTCAGCGAGGAGGAGACGGAGGAGCCCGATATCGACATCGGCCACCAGAGCGGGCCGCTGCCGGGACGGGAGTCGCATTATCTCTTCGGCCGCCAGGTCGCGCTCGTGGCCGCCCCCTCGCTGGTCGAGCGCATGGGCGGCTTCCAGCGTCCGGCCGATATCCAGAAGATGACCCTGCTCCAGCACTTCCAGATGCCGACCTTCTGGGCGGAATTCACCGAGACCCATGGCCTGCGGGGCGCGGTTCCCGCGCATACCGTGCGTTACGGCTATTATTCGGTGATCATCCGCGCGGCGATGGCGGGGCTCGGCGTCGCGCTCGCGCCACGCTGCTATGTGGCGGAGGAACTGGCTTCGGGCGCCCTGATCAACCCGCTCGGTCTCGGCTTCGAGAGCGCAACCGGATGCTGGCTCACCTTCAGCCCCAACACCGAGCACCGGCCGGGCTTCGAGGCGCTTGTCGCCTGGCTGCGCGAGGAGGCGGCGATCTTCGAGGCGGCGACGCTGGCCAAGGCGGCCAATGATGCGTCGGCTGTCGCCGCCAGCACTGCTCCGGTGGCCCGGCAGGCAAGACGAGGCAGCGCGTCCTGAGCCGCGCTTCCGTCCCCGATGGCCTGCAGGATCAGCGCTACAGGAAGCCGGTCGAGATCCACGGCACGGCGGCGACGATCGCGAGGCCGATGAGCAGGGCGAGCATATAGGCCCCGATATATTTCAGGCCTTCGTCCGGATTGACCTTGCTGATCGCGCAGGCGCCGTAATAGCCGACGCCGAAGGGCGGGGCGAAGAGCCCGATGCCCATCGCGAGAACGACCACCATCGCATAATGGACCTCGTGCACCCCGACCTGCCGGGCGATCGGGAAGAGCAGGGGGCCAAACAGCACGACCGCGGGGATGCCTTCGAGCACGCTGCCGAGGATGACGAAGGCGAGGATGGAGATCGCCAGGAAGCCCCAGGTGCCGCCGGGGATCGCAGCCATCATCCGGGCGAGATCCTGCGAGAAACCCGATTGCGTCAGGCCCCAGGCCATCGCCGTGGCGCAGCCGATGATGAAGATGATCGCTCCGGTCAGCGAGGCGGTGTCGACCAGCATCTTGGGCAGGCGCCGCCAATCGAACTGGCGGTAGAGCAGCAGGCCGGCGAGCACGGAATAGGCGATGCCGATGGTCGAGACTTCGGTCGCCGTGGCGACACCTTCGACGACCGCCGCGCGGATGACGAAGGGCAGGGCGATGGCCGGCAGCGCGATCAGCGCGAGCTTGCCGATCTGCCGGCGCGACTGGTGCACGACATGGCCGAGGTCTTCGTGGCGATACCGCCACCTGACGACGCAGCAGAGCGCGATGCCGAGCACCATTGCCGGCAGCAGGCCGCCGGTGAACAGGGCTGCGATCGAGACGCCGGTAACCGAGCCGATGGTGATCAGCACGATCGAGGGCGGAATCGTCTCGGTCTGCGCGCCCGTTGCCGAAAGCAGGGCGACGAGATCCCCCGGCGCCGCGCCGCGCGCCTTCATTTCGGGGAAGAGCACCGGTGCGATCGCGGCCATATCGGCGATCTTCGAGCCCGAAATGCCGGACACGAGATACATCGCGCCGATCAGCACATAGGACAGGCCGCCGCGGACGTGGCCGAGCAGCCCGGCCAGGAACTCGATCATGGCACGCGCCATGCCGGTCATCTCGATCAGCGCGCCGAGGAAGATGAAGAGCGGCACGGCGAGCAGCATGATGTGGCTCATGCCCTCATCGAGCCGTCCGACCATGACGATCAGCGGCGTCGAAGTCGTCAGCGCGAGATAGCCGAAGGTTGCCAGCGCAAAGGAGAAGGCGATCGGCACGCCTGAGAAGACGTTCAGCGCGACGACGCCGACGAAGAAGATCACGAGATTCAGCTTGCCGAGGGGCTTCAGGGCAGGGCCCGCAAGCCAGAACAGCAGCAGGAGCGCGACCGTCAGGGCTATCGCGATCAGGGCCGGCTTGAAGGAGGGCAGGCGCAGCATCCGGCAGAAGGCCACGACCAGCATCAGGCCCATGCCGGCCGGGATTGCGGCCGCGCGCCAGGCATTGGTGATTTCGAGCGCCGGGGTGACGATGAACGCCTCCTCCTCGGCATATTCGAGCGCATGCGGCAGGAGCAGCAGCAGGAAGGCGATGCCGGCGGTGATCGCCAGCGCTTCGAGGCAGGCGCGCGTCTGCGGGCCGACCCGGGTGACCAGTCCGGTCATGCGCATATGCTCGCCGCGCCTGAGCGCAACCACCGCGCCCAGCATCGAGAGCCAGAGAAACAGGATCGAGGCCAACTCGTCCGACCAGACCAGCGGTGCGTGGAAGACGTAGCGCGCCATGACGCCGGCGCCGAGCAGGCCGATCTCGATAACGACGAGCATGGCCACGACCAGTTCGACCAGGCCGCCGACGCCTCGGTCGACGAGGCCGACAGCGCGGCCGAGGCCGCTGGAGGGTCCGATGGCAGGCGCTTGCGACGCTGCGGCCTGAAGCTCCATGACGTTTCTTCCAGTCGTTGTTTTCGTGCCTTATAGGCGCGTGCGCAGCATCAGGCGAGCGCCATGGCCAACCTGTACCCGGGCAACGGGTATTCGCTGGAGTCCGGCCTGAATGCTGCGATTCCACGAGGCGGGAATTGCGCGGCCGGCGCTGCTATGCTGTTGCGGGAGGCTGCCACCCAGAAGCCTTGCCGCCAGAAGCCGAGTGAGCCCGTGATTCCCTGGATCCAGATCGATAGCGCGACAATGCCGGGCGGCGGCGGCGAGATCCGCCTCAAGCAGCGCGGCACGGAATTCTCGATCATGCTGGGCGCGATCGAGCTGATGAACAGCCGCCTCAGCGGCTCGGAGGAGGCGTTGGCAACGCTGGTCGCGACGCGGCTTGCCGGCCGGCGCGAGCCCCGTATCCTGATCGGCGGGCTCGGCATGGGCTTTACCCTGCGCGCGGCGCTGGCGGCATTCGGGCAAGGCGCGCAGATCGTGGTCTCGGAACTGGTGCCGGCCGTCGTCGCCTGGGCGCGCGGTCCAATGGCTCAGGTCTTCGGCGATTGCCTCACCGATCCGCGCGTCGCCATCCGCGAGGAGGATGTCGCCCGGACGATCGGCGCCGCTCCCGCGGGGTTCGATGCGATCCTTCTCGATGTCGACAATGGCCCGGAGGGGCTGACGCGCCGGGCGAATGACGATCTCTACGACATGGCGGGTCTCGCCGTTGCACGCGCGGCCCTGCGACCCGGCGGTGTCCTCGCCGTCTGGTCGTCCGGTCCCGACCATGGCTTCACCCAGCGCCTGCGCAAGAGCGGCTTCGCCGTGGAAGAGGTGAAGGCGCGCGCCAACGGCAAGCGCGGCGGCGCAAGGCATGTGATCTGGCTCGCGACCCATCCCGGTGTCGTCCAGGCCGAGCGCGCCAGGAGGGCCGGGTCATGATCGCTCCTGACAGGAGGGCGCACGCCGCGCCGCTATAGATCCGACATGCCGAGACGCCCGCCAAAACCCCTCTCGATTAGCCCGTCGCAGGCCCGCCGGACCTGGCTGCGCGCCCAGCGGCTCGACACGCTTGCTCCCTTTGGCGACGGCGCCCAGGCCACGCCGGCGGCGGTCGACCATCTCGGATACGTGCAGATCGATACGATCAATGTGATCGAGCGCTGCCATCATCACATCCTGTGGACGCGCATTCCGGACTACCAGCGCGCGCATCTGCACCAGGCCCAGAGCGTCGACAAGAGCGTCTTCGAATACTGGACGCACGCGCTGGCCTATGTCCCGACCCGGGATCTGCGCTTCTTCCTGCCGGAGATGAAGCGGCGGCGCGAAAACCCTCCGAGCTGGTTCAATTCGGTAACGAACGAGGACCTGCGCAAGGTCATGGGCCGCGTTCGACGCGATGGCGCGCTCTCGATCCGTGACATCGACGATGATGTGCTCATCGAGAAGGATCATGCCTGGGCGAGCCGCAAGCCCTCGAAACACGCCCTGCAGCTCGCCTTCTTCAGCGGTGCGCTGACGATCTGCGAGCGCGCCGGCATGCTGAAGAGCTACGAGCTTCCGGAGCGGCATTTCGGCTGGGAGCGCGCTCCACGCCCGGCGACCGAGAAACAGGTTCTCGACTATCTCCTCGACCGGGCCTTGCGTTCGCAGGGCATCGTCAGCCTCGACTCGATCTGCCATCTCGACGCGCCGCGCAAGCCCGCGATCCGCGAGCTGATCGAGGCCAGGCTACGCCGCAGAACGCTCGTGCCCGTCACGATCGAGGGAGCGGGAAAGCAGGAGCATTGGGCGCAACCCGCCACGCTCGAACCGACGCCGGCGCCGGATTCCGAGCTGGTCCATATCCTCTCGCCCTTCGATCCGCTGATCATCCAGCGCAAGCGGCTGAAGCTGTTCTTCGGCTACGATCACCTGTTCGAGGCCTATGTGCCGAAGGAGAAGCGGGCGATGGGATACTTCGCCCTGCCGGTTCTGGTCGGCGACGAGATCGTCGCGGCGATCGACCTCAAGGCCGACCGCGCGAACGGGACGCTTCTCGTCCAGCAATGGAACTGGGTGGGCAAAGGCTCTCCCGGGCAGCACAAGGCGGCCATCGAGGAGGCGTTGCACCGGTTCGAGCGCTTCCAGCTGGAGACTTGATCCAGCCGGCTCAGGCCTGCGTTCAGCCGAAGAGATTGCGGAACTGCCGCGGCTGGGAGCGCAGGTACTGGTTCGGCGCCTTGACGCTGGCGCCGAGATGGGCGGCGGCGTGCCAGGGCCAGCGCGGATCGTAGAGGATGCCGCGCGCGAGCGCGACGAGATCGGCATCGCCGGTGCCGACGATGGCTTCGGCCTGATCCGGCTCGGTGATCAGGCCGACCGCGATGCTCGGCAGATTGGTCGCCTGCTTCACGGCCCGGGCGAAGGGGACCTGGTAATTTGGCCCAAGCGGGATCGCCTGTTTGGCCGAGAGGCCGCCGCTGGAGACATGCATGAAGCTGCCGCCGCGCGCCTCGACCGCCCTCGCGAAGGCGACGGTCTGTTCGACGTCCCAGCCGCCCGGGACCCAGTCGGTGCCGGAGACGCGGAAGCCGACCGGAATCTCTGCCGGGACCGCGGCCCGCACGGCGTCATAGACTTCGAGCGGCAGGCGCATCCGGTTCTCGAGAGAGCCGCCATACGCGTCCTCGCGCTGGTTCGAGAGCGGCGAGAGGAACTGGTGCAGCAGATAGCCATGGGCGGCGTGCAGCTCGATTGCCTGCAGGCCGAGCCGGACGGCGCGTTTCGCCGATCCGGCGAAATTCTCGCGAATGCGCGCGATGCCTGCGAGATCGAGCGCCAGCGGCGCGCGCGGGTGGTCGCCAAACGGAATGGCCGACGGGGCAAGCGTCTGCCAGCCGCCTTGGTCGAGCCCGAGCTGGCCGCCGCCGGTCCAGGGCGCAGCCACCGAGGCTTTGCGCCCGGCATGGCCGAGCTGGATACCGATCGGCATATCGGAATGCGCGCGGACTGCAGTCAGCGTCCTGGCCAGGGCCGCTTCCGTCTCGTCCGACCAGAGGCCGAGGTCGAGCGGGCTGATCCGGCCTTCCGGCTCGACGGCTGTCGCCTCGATGAACATCAGCGCGGCGCCCGACAGGGCGAGATGGCCAAGGTGGATCGTATGCCAGTCGGTCGCCCGGCCGTCCTCGGCCGAATACTGGCACATCGGCGCGATGACGATGCGGCTGGCGAGTTCGAGACCGCCGAGCTTGTACGGGGTGAAGAGCTGGCTGGTCATGGTGCCTCCGGCGGTTCCATCGCGCCGCGCGGACGGACCCGCCGACCGGCTGCTTCTAGCCGTCTCGCCAAGCCGCTGACTACAGGCAACAGCGCAAGGGCACGGTTGCAGTTGCGAAGAGAGCGCTACGGCGCTCCCGCGGCAGCCGAGATCAGCCAGATCGCGACGGGGAATGTCAGCGCCGCCAGGGCTGTGGAGAGCACGATCGCGGCCGCGATCGGCCGGCTGTCGGTCTCGAAGCGCTCGGAGATGACGAAGACATTGGCCGCGATGGGCAGGGCCGAATAGAGCACGCCGGCCGTGACCCAGAACGGATCGAGCCTGAGCACGACCGCAAGCACGATCCAGGTCACCAGCGGATGCAGCACGAGCTTGCCGGCGACCAGTGGTGCGATCTTGAGGGCCGGAAGCTTGCTGCCGCCACCGCTCCATTGTCGCGCCGCGAGGCCGAGCGCGAAGACCCCGACAGGCGCCGCCGCATTGCCGAGGAAGGAGAGGAAGCGGTCGATCGGCTCCGGGATCGCGACCCCGCTGACCGAGAGCGCGAGGCCGCCTGCGATCGACAGCATGAAGGGGTTGAGGATCGTGCCGCGAATGAGCCGGCCGGCAATGGCGGGTGCCGAGCCGGCGCCGCGCCCGGCTTCGATCAGCCCGATCGACAGGGGCACGATTAGCGCGGTGTCGCAGATCAGGCCGATCGCGATCGGCGCTGCGGCGCGCTCGCCGAGGAAGGCCAGCATCAGGGGAATGCCGAGGAAGGCGAAATTGCCGCCGACGAGGCTTTGCCCGCGCGAGACCGCATTGGGGAAGGGCAGGGCGCGCAACCGCGTGCCGATGAGGATGCCAAGCGCCATGATCGTCACGCCGATTGCTGCCAGCGCCACGAAGAAGGTCGTGTTCCAGAGCTCGGCGATCGGCTGCCGCGACATCACGCGCAGCACCATTGCCGGCGTCGCGATCATGAAGGCGAAGGTGTTGAGCACTCTGACGGAATCGGGGCCGAATAGCGTGCGGCCGGAAACCAGCGCGCCGAGCGCGATCACCGCGAAGAACGGCGTGCTGGTGGCAAGGAATTGAAGCATTGATTGCGCTGACGACTCGAGAACCCGCACGTCATCCCGGTCGTGCGAGGGATGACGTGCGTTTGTCTGCTCTCTACCAGCCGGGACTTGGCATTGGCCATGCGGCCCGATGCCTGACCGCCCGCCGCCAACGCAGGCGCAGCCCTGATCAGTTCGCCTGGAAGGCGCCGATCATGTAGCTCTCATTGCCGATCTCGGTGACGCGGCCTTTCACCTCGTAGCTCGCGAGATCGACGATCCAGACCACGCTGGAATTCGACTTGCCCTTGGGTGCGCCGGTGATCGCGGCATATTTGCCGTCAGGCGTGATCGCGATGCCGCGCGGGCGGGAGGGTTCGCCGCCGGGCGTCTTCAACTCGACCCGCCTGATCGTTGCCGGCTGCCCGGCGATGGCCTTGGCGACATCGATGATGTCGATGTTGTTCGAGCGGAAATGCGTCGACAGGATGCGCTTTCCGTCCGGCAGGAACGCCGCCACGAAGGGACGTGTCGGCACGGACTTGTCGTCGGTGCCGACCAGCACGCGGGCGACCTCGGCCTTGGCAGGGTCCGACAGCGCCTTCTCGACATCGATGATCGAGACAGTATTGCCGGGCGTGTCGGTCTGCGCGTTTTCGCGCGAGGCATGCGCCACGAGCTTTCCGTCAGGGCTGGTCGAGATGCCGAAGCCACCCGCCTGAACGGGGATGCGCGCGATCTCCGCTCCGGTTTCGCCGGCGATCGCCTTTTGCAGGCTGATCACCGAGATATCGTCCGTGCCGCCATTGGCGCCGAAGATCGTGCCGCCGCCGAGCGGACTGATCGTCACGCCGTTGGTGTCGGGGAAGCAGCCGAACTTCGGATCGGGCGCGCGGTGCGGCACCGGATCGGGAGGACAGGGGAAGCCCGGCTTGCCGAAAGCCTGCTCGACCCGACGAATGACCTTGTTGCTGGCGAGGTCGACGATGCTGATATGGCGGCCGCCATCCTCGTCGCCCTTCTGCTCGGCATGGGCGAGCGCGGCATGCCGGCCGTCCGGGGCGATCGCGAAGCCGGTCGGCCCAAAGCCTTCCGTCTCGATATAGCCCTCGACGGCCGCGAGCGTGCCGTTGCTCGCCGGATCGAGCGCCTTCCTGAGATCGACGATGGTGACCGTGCCGGCATGGCCATGCTGGAAGGCGGCGGCATCTTCCGGCCTGGTGCGGCCGGAATGATTGACCACATAGGCGCGCCGGTAGTCCGGCGCGATGGCGATGGTGATCGGCTGGCCGCTGGAGATCGTGTCGGCCTTGCCGGTCCCGGCAGCGTCGATATCGGGCGTGACGCGGATGCGGTTCACCACCGCCTTCGGCGTCCCGTCATTGGCCGGGTCGATCGCCTTTTCCAGGTCGATCACGAGGACGACATTGTCCCAGCGCCCGCTTGCGAGGAAATAGTCCTTTGCCATGGCGGCCTGTATCCCTCCGGCAGCGATCAGCGCCGTTACGCCAGTCAGAAGCATCATCCTTAGCATCGTCCGTCCTCCTTCGGCCTACCCGTTTGTCCGGGTCCTTGGTTGGGATGCCTGCTCTGGCTCCGGCTTTTGCGTCAGCCCTCCAGAGCCATGTCGAGCACGCGGGCGACATGCAGTGCCTCTCGGCCTGCGCCATCGTGGATCTGGTGTCGGCAACTCGTGCCGTCGGCAACGACGAGGTCCTGTGCTCCCGCCTTGCGCACGGCCGGCAGCAGCGAGAGCTCGGCCATGGCGAGCGAGACATCCATGGTGTCGGCGCCATAGCCGAAGGCGCCCGACATTCCGCAGCAGCTCGACTCGATCGGCCGGACGTCGAGGCCTGGAATCGCGCGGAGTGACGTCTCGACGGCGCCCATCGCTGCAAACGCCTTCTGGTGGCAATGCCCATGCAGATGGGCGACGCGACCTGCCTGGTCCTTCAACGGCAGAGTGGTCACCCCGGACTTGATGTCGGCGGCGAGCAGCTCTTCGAGCAGGAAGGCTGCGCTCGCCGCAGGCTCGACCTCTTCCTTCGGCAGGAGCGCCCCAAACTCGTCTCGGAAGGTCAGCAGGCAGGAGGGTTCGAGCCCGACGATGCGGGCGCCCCCGGCAATATAGGGCGAGAGCGTATCGAGCGTGCGCTTGGCCTCGGTGCGCGCCTCATCGACCAGCCCGGCCGAGAGGAAGGTCCGTCCGCAGCAGAGCGGCCTGCCGCCGTCAGCCGGTTCGACCTTGTGGATGCGATAGCCGCCGGCCGCGAGCACGCGCTCAGCCGCCTCGAGGTTCTCGCGCTCGTAGTAGCGGTTGAACGTATCGCCGAAGAGCACGATGTCGCGCCCGTCGCCCTTCACATCGCTTGCTGTCGCGGGCTTGCCGGCCTGCGCCCAGGACTTGCGCCAGACCGGTAGCGAGCGGCGCGCGCTGAAGCCGAGCCAGCGCTCGCTCAGTTTGGCCAGAGCGGGGATGCGATCGCGCAAATTCATCAGCGGCGCCAGTTTCGCGGCATAGGGCGCATAGCGCGGCAGCCAGGCGATCAGCCGTTCCTTCAGGGGCAGGCCATGGCGCTGGTGATAATGGTGGAGGAACTCGATCTTCATCCGGGCCATGTCGACTCCGGTCGGGCAGTCGCGCTTGCAGCCCTTGCAGGAGACGCAGAGATCGAGCGTCTCCTTCATCTCAGGCGAGGTGAAGGCGTCGGGGCCTAGTTGCCCGGAGATCGCGAGGCGCAGGCTGTTGGCGCGCCCGCGCGTCAGATGCGTCTCGTCCCTGGTGGCGCGATAGGACGGGCACATCGTGCCGCCGGAGAGTTTCCGGCAGGTGCCGTTGTTGTTGCACATCTCGGCGGCGCCGCCGAGCCCGCCCCAGTCGGACCAATCGAGCGCGGTTGCGGTCGGGATCGGCGTCGCATAGCCCGGCGGAAACCGCATCAGGCTGCGATCGTCCATCTTGAGCGGCCGCACGATCTTGCCGGGATTCAGCCGGTTCTCCGGGTCGAACCCGTCCTTCACCGCCTCGAAAGCGCGCGTCAGCGGGCCGCCGAACATCGGTTCGACGAATTCGGAGCGGGAAATGCCGTCGCCATGCTCGCCGGAATAGGAGCCCTTGAACTGGCGTACGAGATCGCAGGCGGCCTCGGCGATGCCGCGCATCGCCTTGACCCCGGCCTCGTCCTTCATGTTCAGGATCGGGCGGACATGCAGGCAGCCGACCGAGGCATGGGCGTACCAGGTTCCGCGCGTGCCGTGACGGTCAAAGAGCTCGGTCACCGCGTCGGTATAGTCGGCGAGATGTTCGAGCGGGACGGCGCAGTCTTCGATGAACGAGACCGGCTTCCCGTCGCCCTTCATCGACATCATGATATTGAGGCAGGCTTCGCGTACCTCCCAGACCGGCTTCTGCCGTGCCGGTTCGACGACCTCGACGACCGCGTCGGCAAAGCCGTGATCGGCCATGCACTGGTCGAGCCGCTTCAGGTCGCGCTTCAGCACTGCTAGATCGTCGCCGGCGAATTCGACCAGCAGCAGGCAGTTCGGTTGACCCCTGGTGATGTCGGCGAGCGTCCGCACGAAGAGCGGGATATCGGCGCCGAGCACCAGCACATTGTTGTCGACGAGCTCGACCGCGACCGGACCCAGCGCCACGATATGCTGCGTCGTCTCCATCGCCGCGCGAAAATCCGGGAAATGGCAGACGCCCATGACGCGGTGCGTCGGCAGGGGTGAGAGCCTGAGCGTCGCCTCGGTGGTGATCGCGAGCGTGCCTTCCGAACCGACCAGCAGATGCGACAGGTTCGGCCGGGCCGGGAGCAGCTCGTCGAGATTGTAGCCGCCGACCCGGCGCTGCACCTTCGGGAAGATGCGCTCGATCTCGTCGCGGTGCCCGTCCGCCAGGGACAGCATCCGCGTCATCAGGTCCCGCGCCCTGACCGAGGCATTGTCGCCGACCGGGTTCTCACCCAGCGCAAAGGCCTCGCCGTCATGGAACTGGGCCCGCAGGGCGATGACATTGTCGACCATCTTGCCGTAGCGCAGCGAGCGCGCGCCGGAGGAGTTGTTGCCGGCCATGCCGCCAATGGTGCAGCGGCTCGCGGTCGAGGGCTCGACCGGGAAGAACAGGCCGTCCTTCTTCACATGGCTGTTGAGTTGCTCCAGCACGATGCCGGGCGCGACCGAGACCGTGCGAGAGGCCGGGTCATAATCGCGGATCGCGTTGAAATGCCGGCTCATGTCGAGGATTAGCGCATCGCCGATCGGCTGGCCGTTCTGCGAGGTGCCGCCGCCGCGCGCGATCACCGGGACGCCATGTTCGGCCGCGATCTGCAGTGCGGCAGCGATATCGGCCTCGCTCTTCGGAAAGGCGATGCCCTGCGGGATGATCTGGTAGATCGACGCGTCGGTGGCATAGCGCCCGCGCGTGAAGGCGTCGAAGCGGACCTCGCCTTCGAGCGCCTGGGCCAGGCGTCGTTCCAGCCCGAGATTGCGCGAGCCCTGTTTGGCGAGGGGGGCGGCATGGGTCATCGCGTCACGTATCCATTCCAGTTCCTGTCGCCCCGGCTCTGCGTGTCGATTGGGCCGGGACGACCCGCGTTCGCATCCGAACGCATTCTCATTCGGCTGCTTCCGCCGCTTTTCCGGCCCGGCCGCTCCTGCGCCGCACCGCTCCGATCAGGTCCGACACCGGCCCCCAGAAGAGCAGGATCATCGCCAGCGCAACCAGTGTCGTGACGAGCCCGTTGGCGACGAAGACGCCGAGGCTGCCGCCGGAGCCGAGCAGGGCCTGCCGGAAGGCGTCCTCGGCCCGGTCGCCCAGGACGAGCGCCAGCACCAGCGGCGCGAGCGGGTAATCGAGCTTCTTGAAGACATAGCCGATGATGCCGAAGATCAGCATCAGCCAGATGTCGAAGATCGAGTTGGAGATCGTGTAGGCGCCGATGGCGCAGACGATCAGGATCACCGGCGCGACGAAGGAGAAGGGAATGCGCATGATCGCGGCGAAGAGCGGCACGGTCGCCAGCACGATGATCAGGCCGGCGAGATTGCCGAGATACATCGAGGCGATCAGCCCCCAGACGAAGTCCTTCTGCTCGATGAAGAGCATCGGCCCGGGCTGAAGCCCCCAGACCAGCAGGCCGCCGAGCAATACGGCGGCCGTGGCCGAGCCGGGGATGCCGAGCGCCAGCATCGGCAGCAAGGCGCTGGTGCCGGCGGCATGCGCTGCGGTCTCCGGCGCCAGAACGCCCTCGATCTCGCCCTTGCCGAAATTGGCGCCGCGCCGCGAGAAGCGCTTGGCGAGGCCGTAGCCCATGAAGGAGGCGGCGATCGCGCCGCCCGGCGTCACGCCCATCCACATGCCGACGAGGCTGGAACGGACGAGCGTCGCCCAATAGCGCGGCAGCCCGGCCCAGGTCCGCAGCACGACCTTGAGATCGATCGTCGCCTGCTTGCCCTTGAAGACCAGCCCCTCCTCGACGGTGAGCAGGATCTCGCTGACGCCGAACAGGCCGATCACCACGATCAGGAAGTCGAAACCGCGCATCAGCTCGGTCGAGCCGAAGGTCATGCGCAAATCGCCCGAGATCGAGTCGAGCCCGACTGCTGCCAGCAGGAAGCCGATGCAGAGCGAGGCCAGGATCTTGGCGCGGTTCTCCCGGCCCATGCCGATGAAGGAGCAGAAGGTCAGCAGGAAGACGGCGAAGAACTCGGCCGGCCCGAAGCGCAGCGCGAAGGAGGCGACCAGGGGCGCGACGAAGGTGATCAGGATGACGCCGGACAGAGCCCCGATGAACGAGGCCGTGAAGGCGGCGGTGAGCGCTTCGGCCGCCTTGCCCTGCACTGCCATCGGATAACCGTCGAAGGTGGTTGCGACCGACCAGGCCTCGCCGGGTATGTTGAACAGGATCGAGGTGATCGCGCCGCCGAACAGCGCCCCCCAATAGATCGAGGAGAGCAGGATGATCGCCGAGGTCGGGTCCATGCCGAAGGTCAGCGGCAGCAGGATCGCGACCCCGTTGGGACCGCCGAGGCCTGGCAGCACGCCGACGATGATGCCGAGCACCACGCCGATCACCATGAATCCGACATTGTGCCAGGAGAGCGCGACCTGGAAGCCGGCGATCAGCGAGGAGAGGTCTTCCATCAGCTTAACCTCAATAGCCGAGCATGGCTTCGAGCGGACCCTTGGGCAGGGGCACGCGGAACTGCTGTTCGAAGATCCAGAAACAGACGATCGGCACGAGGATGGCGGTGAGCACGATGCTCCACCAGCGCGAGGTCGCGACGACGGCCATGAAGACGAGGATGAAGATGCTCGCGGCGACATAGAGCCCGAGCGGCTGGATCAGCGCGACGAAGAGCACGAGCGGGCCGAGCACGCGCGAAACCTGCCCGAGCTGCGCGAAGGTGACGAAGACGCTGTTCTCGGCGCGAAAGGACTGCACCAGGATGAACAGCGAGGCAGCCAGGAACAGCCAGCCGACCCGGGCCGGGAAGAAGCCGTTCTGCGGGCCATTGTCCCAGCCGGCGCCGCGGCCATAGGAATCCCAGAGCACGACGAAGGCGAGGCCGATCAGGATCGCGGCCGTGACGAGTTCGACAGGGCGGCGCGAGAGGCCGCGCGGCGTTTCGCCTTCAGGATGAGCGGACATCGACATCTCCGGACGTCGGCAGAGGGAGGAGGCCCGCCGTGACGGCGGGCCGGTCGGGCTCAGGCCAACGCATCGGCCCGAAAAGTGGATCGCGGTTTTCGGGAAGGCCGATTCAAATGTGGACAGGCTGGATCATCGGCCCGAAAAGTGGATCGCGGTTTTCGGGAAGGCCGATGCAAATGTGGACAGGCTGGATCATCGGACCGGATCCGATATCCGATCCGATGATCTGACGGCTCACTTTGCGGTAAAGCCGGCTTCGCCCATCAGCTTGGCGTGCTTCTCCTCATCGGCCTTGAGGAAGGTCACGAAAGCCTCGCCGTCGCGATAGTCCGGAACCAGCGCGCTGCGGGCGAGATAGTCCTTCCATTCCGGCGTCTCGGAGACCTTCTTGAACAGGTTCACGTAGAAGGCCTGCTGCTCCTTGGTGACCTTGCCGGGCATGAACATGCCGCGCAGCATCTGGTAGGTGACATTCAGCCCCTGCGAGGCGCAGGTCGGGATATCGGCCCAGGATTTTCCGTCGGCGACCGGCGTCGAGTAGGTCATCTTCTGCTCGGAGAAGACGCAGATCGGCCGTGTCGCGCCGCCCCGCCAGTTGGCGACGTCCTCGGCCGGGTTGTTGGTGCTGGCGTCGATGTGATTGCCGGACAGCTGGGTCGAGGCCTGGCCGCCGCTGGTATGCGGGATATAGGCGAACTTGACGCCGCCGGCCTTCTCCATGCCGAAGACGATCAGGTTGTCCTCGCGCTTCGACGAGGTGCCGCCGATCTTGAGCGGGGGCGAGGCGGCTTTGGCCGCCGTCATGAAGTCCCCGGCGGTCTGGTAGGGCGCCTTGGCGTTGACCCAGAGCACGAAGGAATCCTGCGCCATCATCGCGATCGGCGTGTATTCGGTCCAGTTCAGCGGCAGCTTGGTCGCCATCGGGGTCATGAAGATGCCGCTCGACGTGGTGATCAGCTTATGCGGATCGCCCGCCGCTTTCTGGATGTCGAGCATGCCCTCGGCGCCACCGGCAGCCGGCTTGTTGACGACGATGATCGGCTGGGAGGTCAGGTTATTCTTCTGGATGATGCCTTGCATCGTCCGCGCCATCTGGTCGGAGGCGCCGCCGGCCGAGAAGGGCACGACGATTTCGATGGCTTTGGTCGGCTCCCAGGCGAGGGCGGGTGTCGTTGCGGCTGCGAGCGCCGCGCCAGCGGCAAGCCAATGCTGCTTCATCTCTTCCAACCTCCCTGCAATGCGCTCTGTCGGCGCCGTGGCGAGAGCCTAGAATCAAAAAATTTTGCATTCAATCTGAAAAATGATGATGACAGGATTGGCGACGAGAAGTGTCCGATTGCCGTCCCGTATCAATGCCGAAAAGATCTCCGGCTGGGGCTGGCCTCAGTCTGAGTTGCTTTCGCCGTCCGTCTGTGCGGCGCTCTGGTGCTGCGCGGCCTTTCGCTTGTTGCGCAGGTGCAGGAACATGATGTCGCTGAGCTCGCTGCCGGCGCGTCGGCGCAGGGCGTCGAGGATGGCCTCGTGCTCGCGCATCGCCTCGCCCCAGCGATCGCGCTCCTTGTCGAGATTGGCGGAATAGCGCACGCGCCGGATGCGGCCGGCAATGCTGTTATAGGTCGCGCTGAGTGTCGCGTTGCCGGCGGCTGCGACGATCATGCGGTGGATGTCCTGGTTGCACTGGAAATAGCCGTGCATGTCGCGCCGCAGGTAGAAACGGTACATCTCGTGATGAGACTGCTCGATTTCTGCGATTTCCTCGTCGCTGATGCGTTCGCAGGCCAGTCGCCCCGCCAGGGCTTCGAGCCCGCCCATCACGTCGAACAATTCACGCAGATCATCGGCGCTCAGGGCGCGCACGCGTGCGCCGCGATTGGGCAGGAGGTCGATCAGCCCTTCCGCGGCCAGGACCTTGAGCGCCTCGCGCAGCGGCGTGCGCGAGATGCCGAACCGGTCGCAGAGCAGGCGCTCGGGCACGCGCGCGCCATCGGCGAGATTGCCCTCGACGATATAGTCGCGCAGTGCAGCCAGGAGTTCGCCGTGCAGCGATGTCTGCCCGGCGCCGTCCTCGCGTCGTAGCGGCGGGCTTTCGGTCGTTTCGGCGTCGGGCGTGATAGTCGTCATGGTGGTTTGCTACGCGAGTGGGCGGTCTCGTGTCGAGATCGCTCACGATAATATTGCACGCGCGAACGGTGTTGCCAAAGACAAAAATGAATGCAAAACATCGGCCATCACGAGCGGCGAGCCTGAAGCGCCGCCACGTCCGAATAGGGAGTTATCGCCATGGCATCGCAGCAGGGCCGCCATTTCCTTCAGATTCCCGGCCCGAGCCCGGTGCCCGACCGGGTCCTGCGGGCCATGGACATGCCGGTGATCGATCACCGCAGCGCCGAGTTCGCGAAGCTCGGGCGCGAGGTGCTCGACGGCGCCAAGTCGGTGTTCAAGACCAGCCAGCCGGTGGTGATCTATCCGTCCTCCGGGACCGGTGCCTGGGAAGCTGCGATCGTCAATACGCTCTCGCCGGGTGACACCGTGCTGATGGCCGAGACCGGCCATTTCGCCACGCTCTGGCGCCAGATCGCCGGGCGTTTCGGCATCGAGGTCGATTTCATTCCGGGCGACTGGCGCCGTGGCGCCGATCCGGCCGCGATCGAGGCAAAGCTGGCCGAGGACCGCGGCTACAAGATCAAGGCGGTGATGGTCGTCCATAACGAGACCTCGACCGGCTCGACCAGCCGGATCGCCGAGATCCGCAAGGCGATCGACAAGGCCGGGCACCCGGCGCTCTTCATGGTCGATACCATCTCCTCGCTCGCCTCGGTCGATTACCGGCACGACGAATGGCAGGTCGACGTCACGGTTTCCGGTTCGCAGAAGGGCCTGATGCTGCCGCCGGGCCTCAGCTTCAACGCGATCTCGGAAAAGGCGATGGCCGCCTCCCGGGCGAACAAGATGCCGCGCTCCTATTGGGACTGGCAGGAGATGGTCAAGATCAACGCCAACGGCTTCTTCCCCTACACGCCGGCGACGAACCTGCTCTACGGCCTGCGCGAAGCCGTCAGGATGCTGCATGAGGAGGGGCTGGATGCCGTCTTCGCCCGCCATGAGCGCCTTGCCGCGGCGACGCGGTCCGCGGTGAAGGCCTGGGGCCTGGAG
Organism: Bosea sp. BIWAKO-01; assembly: GCF_001748145.1. NCBI lineage: Bacteria > Pseudomonadati > Pseudomonadota > Alphaproteobacteria > Hyphomicrobiales > Alloboseaceae > Allobosea > Allobosea sp. BIWAKO-01. The sequence goes on along the minus strand of NZ_BCQA01000001.1, from coordinate 373,442 downwards.
ATCCTGTGCGAGAACCCGGCGGAATATTCGCCGGTGCTGACCGCCGTGCTGATGCCGCCGAGCCATGATGCCGACCATTACCGCAAGGTGGCGCTCGAGAAGTTCAACATCTCGCTCGGCTCCGGCCTCGGCAAGGTGGCCGGCAAGGTCTTCCGGATCGGCCATCTCGGCGAATGCAACGAACTGACCTTGCTTGGCGCGTTGTCCGGCGTCGAGATGGGGCTGGCGGCGGCCGGCGTGCCGCATCGCAGCGGCGGCGTGCAGGCCGCGATGGCTGCGCTCGAAAGCCGCGAGGAAGCCAATACACCCAAGGTTGCGGTCGCCTGACGAGGGGGAAGTCCCGGGGGGCCTCTGAACCGAGAGAGCTCCCGGGGCTTCGCGCTCGCGCCGCGAGCATTTCTGCGCGTCCGCTGCGCAGGAATCGGAGTGCCGCAGGCCGAAATACCCATGGTAGAACCGGGGCAATCGCTGCTCCGGAACCTGCCGATGACCGATCCCTCCAACTCCATCCTGTTGGCCGTCGATGCCGGCGTCGCGGTGCTGACGCTGAACCGCCCCGAGGTGCTGAACGCGTTCGATGCGGCCATGGCCGAAACCTTCCTGGCCCGGATCGAGCAGATCGCGGCGCGGCGGGATGTCCGTGCCATCCTGCTGAAGGGCGCGGGCAGGGGCTTCTGTGCCGGTGGCGACGTCTCGCAATTCACCTCTGGTGGCGATCCCGAGACCGCGATCGAGGCGATCATCACTCCGCTGCATGCCGGGCTGAAACGGCTCGATGAATTGCCCCAGCCTGTGGTCGCCAGCCTGCATGGCGCGGTGGCAGGAGCCGGATTCAGCCTGGCGCTTGCCTGCGATCTGGCGATCGCCGCCGAGAACGCGAAATTCACGCTGGCCTATGCCCGGATCGGTGCGACACCGGACGGATCCGGGACCTATCATCTACCGCGCATCGTCGGCATGAAGAAGGCGAAGGAGCTGGCGCTGCTCGCCGAGACGATCGATGCCGGCGAGGCGCTGCGGCTCGGCCTGATCAATCGCCTCGTGCCGGCCGAGAGCCTCGATGCCGAAGCCATGGCGCTGGCGCGCAAGCTGGCTGCCGGGCCGACCCAGGCCTATGGCCGCATCAAGGCGCTGCTCGGCGCTTCGCTGAGCAACACATTGATCGCCCAGCTCGACGCCGAGCGCGACGCCTTCCACGCCTCGACCCGGACCGCGGATTTCAGCGAGGGTGTCTCGGCCTTCCTGGAGAAGCGGCCAACTCGGTTCACAGGCCAGTAGATCACCGGCTGGATATCGGGTCCGGTCCGATGATCTCGCCTTTTTAGTCTTTGCATCGGCTCTGTCCGAAGGCCGCAAACCACTTTTCCCGCCGATGCTTGAGAGGATTGGCAATGCAGGATTCCCACCGCGTTCTCTTCACGAGCCCTGCCGAGTTCGTCGACAGCGACCATCCGATGGTGATCGCCGAGGCGCGGCTGCTGACTTCGGGCATCAGCGATCCTGCGGAGCAGGCCGGCATCCTCTATCAGGCGGTGCGCGACGGCATCCGCTATGACCCCTATGGCGACTATCTCAACCCCGAGACCTATCGCGCCAGCTCCGTGCTGGCGGCCGGCATTGGCTACTGCGTCGGCAAGGCCGCACTCTACGCTGCCTATTGCCGGGCCATCGGCATTCCCGCCCGCATCGGGCTCGCCGACGTCAAAAACCATCTCGCCACGCCGCGCCTGCTGGAGGCGGTGGGCACCAATGTCTTCGCCTATCACGGCTATACCGAGATTTTCCTCGACGGGCGCTGGCTGAAGGCGTCGCCGACCTTCAACGCGCGCCTCTGCGACAGGCTCGGCGTCGCGACCCTCGGCTTCGACGGCAAGAGCGATGCGCTGCTGCAGAGCTTCGATGGGCAAGGCCGCAGTTTCATGGACTATATCGCCCAGCACGGCAGCTTCTTCGACGTGCCGGTGAAGTTCCTGATCAGCGAGATGTCGCGGCTCTATCCGAAGCTCTGCGTTCCCGGCGGCCTGCGCGGCAGCATGGAGCAGGAGGCGCGCGCCTCTCTGTCGCGTTGACGCGGACAGCGTCTTCGCCGGAGCGAGCCGCGCTTGCCTCAGCGCGCGTCGTGAAAGATCAGCCCGGTCGTGTAGCGCTCGCCCGAGCGCACCCGGCTGACGCCATGGCGGAGATTGACGCGATAGGTGCCGCGGGAACCCCGCATCGGCCGGTGCTGCACGGCGAAGATTGCGGCTTCTCCCTGGACCAGGGGCACGACCTCGGGCCGTGACTGCATGCGCGGCCGCTGCTCGACCAGGGTGAACTCGCCACCGGTGAAATCGACGCCTGGCTGCGAGAGCAGGATGACCATCTGGAACGGGAAGAACAGGTCGCCGTAAAGGTCCTGATGCAGGCAGTTATAGTCGCCCGCGCCGTATTTCAGCAGCAGCGGCGTCGGCCGGGTCTGCCCGGCCTCGTGGCAGAGCGCCAGGAAGGCGTCGAGCTCGGCTGGATAGCGCTGGGCGATCCCGAGCGTCTCGTTCCAGCGGTTGGCGACGGGGGCGAGGCGCTCATAGATGGCCGGCCGCAGGGCCGCGAGCATCTCCGGCAACGGATGGGCGAAATACTGGTACTCGCCGCTGCCAAAGCCGTGACGCGCCATGACGATGCGGCTGCGGAAGCGGCTCTCGTCGGCATAGAGCGCGGCAAGCGCGCGGCATTCCTCCGGGCTGAGCAAGGGGCCGGTCAGGCCGACGCCATGCGAGTCGAGTTCCGCCTCGATCCGGCGCCAGTGCAGCGCGTCGACGCGGGATGCGAGGGATGGAACTTCGGGCAGTCTTGCTGCGGCGGGCATGGCGGGAGCCTTCTTCGACTGGTGTCAGCGTGTCGAAAGAGGCTCCCATGCCTCGGGCATGGGCTTCCACCCGGTTTCTGCGCGGCCTTCTGTGACTGCATCGGCCCGAAAACCGCAATCCACGTCTCGGGCCGATGCTTTAACCCGCGGGCTTGAGATAGGGCATCGTCACGCCCTGCTCGGCCATCGTGCTGCGATTGCTCGCCTGCCGTTTCTTGATCTCGGCACGGGCGACCGTGCGCAGATGCACCTCGTCCGGCCCGTCGATGAAGCGCAGCGCCCGGCCCCAGCTATAGATGAAGGCGAGCGGCGTATCGTTGGAGAGACCGGCGGCGCCAAAGACCTGAATCGCCCGGTCGGCGATCTTGGTCTGCAGCCGCGTCGCCACGACCTTGATCGAGGAGACCTCGGTGCGCGCGGCCTTGTTGCCGTGCTTGTCCATCATCCAGGCGGCGCGCAGACAGAGCAGCCGCGCCTGGTCGATTTCCATGCGCCCTTCGGCAATCCAGTCCTGGACATTGGCATAGTCCGAGAGGTGCCGGCCAAAGGCCTTCCGCTGCAGCGCGCGCTCGACCATCAGTTCGAGCGCGACCTCGCATTGGCCGATCGTGCGCATGCAGTGGTGGATGCGGCCGGGCCCGAGCCGCGCCTGCGCCAACGCAAAGCCCGCCCCTTCCTCGCCAAGCATGTTGGCGGCTGGCGCGCGGACATTGTCGAAATCCGTTTCGGTATGGCCTTCGGGCGAGTGGTGGTTGAGCAGCGGCAGGTTGCGCATCACGCTCACGCCGGGCGTATCCATCGGCACGATCACCATGGAATGGCGCTTGTGCGGATCGGCCTCCGGGCGCGTGTCCGAGAGACCCATGACGATGCAGAATTTGACGTTGGGATGCAGGGCGCCGGTGGTCCACCACTTCCGGCCGTTGATGACATAGTCGTCGCCGTCTCGGATGATCGTGGTCTGCAGATTGGTCGGATCGGAGGAGGCGACACCGGGCTCGGTGATGCCAACGCAGGAGCGGATCTCGCCCTTCATCAGCGGAACGAGAAAGCGTTCGCGCTGCGCCGGCGTCGCGAACATGTGCAGGATTTCCATGTTGCCGGTGTCGGGAGCGTTGCAGTTGAACACTTCCGACGACCAGAAGATTCGGCCCATGATCTCCGCCAATGGGGCGTATTCGAGATTGCTCAGCCGCGTGCCGGGCTCGTCGGGCTTCAGCGCCGGCAGGAACAGGTTCCACAGGCCCTCGGATTTCGCCTTCTCTTTCAGCCCGTCGATCAGCGTCAGCGGATAGCGCCCCGCCTCGACCTCATGCTTCCACGTGGCGTCTGCCGGCTGGACATGGGCATCCATGAAGGCTTGCAGCCGCGAGCGCAGCTCTTCGACCCTGGCGGAATAGGCGAAATCCATGGTGAACCCCGTTCAACTCTGGTCGATGATAGCGGCGGCCTGCCGGGCAAAGCTCTCGGCCATCCCGCCGACCGCGACCGCATTCTCGGCTGCGGCATTGCCGGCCCTGGCGCGCGCCGCAATGCCGTCGAGGATGACGGCGAAGCGGAAGAGCGAGAAGGCGAGGTGGAAACGTCCCGGGCCGTCCTTGCGGCCGGCTGCCGCGCAATAGCGGGAGAGGTACTCGGCCTGGGCCGGGATGCCGAGCGCCTCGCGGTCGAGGCCCATGATGCCCTGATACATGGCGGGGCCGGAATGCCAGGGCAGGCAGGAGAAGGCAGCGTCGGAGAGCGGATGGCCGAGCGTCGAGAGCTCCCAGTCGAGCACGGCGACGACGCGCGGCTCGACCGGGTGAAACATCAGGTTGCCCATCCGGAAATCGCCATGGACGATCGTCGTCTCCGCGCCTTCGTCGAGATGGGCGCTCAGCCAGTCGATCAGCCGATCGATCTCGGGGATGTCGCGGGTCCTGGTCTCGCGCCATTGCCGGCCCCAGCGCGCGAGCTGGCGGGCATAATAGTTTCCAGGCTTGCCGTAATCGGCGAGGCCGGCGGCCTGCCAGTCGAAGCGATGCAGGGCGGCCAGGGTCTCGGCCATGGCGAAATACATCTGCCGGCGCTCGGCCGGCGCCACGCCCGGCAGTGCCGCGTCATGGAAGACACGGCCGTCGAGCCGTTCCATCAGGTAGAAGGGCGTGCCGACGATATCGTCTTCTGCATGGAACAGCAGCACCGGCGGCACCGGCACTTGCGAACCCGCGAGCGCTTTGAGGATGCGGTATTCGCGGTCGACCGCATGGGCCGAGGGCAGCAGCGGGCCCGGCGGCTTCTTGCGCATGACCAGCCGCGTGCCGGCTTCGGGAAAGGAGAGGAAGAAGGTCGGGTTCGACTGGCCGCCGCTGATGCGCTCCAGCGCCATCGCGCCGGCCGCCCGGCCGGGCAGGGCGGAGCGCAGGAAGGCTTCGAGCCTGGCAGGGTCGAATTCGGGGGCGGCGGAGGCGGGGCCGGCGGACATGCCGGCATCATCGGTGCGGTAGGAGGCGAGGTCAACGCGGCAGGGAGCGTGGGGGCCCCGCGGAATGCGCCATGATGAGGGCCGCAAGGATGTTGGCGCCGGCGCAGGCGAGGATCGCGATCGCATAGCTCTGGGTCAGATCGAAGATGAGCCCGGCGGCTGGCGGTCCGATCAGGGTTCCAAACGCGACGCTCGTATAGAGAATGCCGATGATCCCGCTGACATTGCGCCCGCCGAAACGATCCATGACGACCGCCGGCAGCACAGCGACCCAGCCGCCATAGAAGACGCCATAAAGCAGCGCGAAGACGGCCAGCATCGCGAAGCCGCTCGAGAGCCACCAGATGCCGAGCGCGCCGGCCATGCCCAGGAACATGACGAGAAGGGCGCGGTGGCGGCCGATCCGGTCCGCCAGATTGCCGAGGCAGAAGCGGCCGGCCGTGCTGCCGACGCCGATCAGCGCGAGCAGCAGGACGGCCCGGCCCTGCGGGACGCCCCGGTCCAGGGCGTAGGGCACGAGATGGACGAAGGGGACGAAGGCCCCGAACGAGCCGATCAGGCAGGCTGCGTAGAGCCTGATGAAGGGCTGTGACCACACCGCCTCAGGAATTGACATGCCGGTCGCCTGCGCCGTGATGCCGCCTGGGGGCAGGGCGTCCCCGTCCGGCAGCAGCCCGCGCTTGCGCGGGTCGCTTTCGATCAGGAGCGCCATCGCTGCACCAATGATCGCCGCGAGCCCGCCAAGCGCGAAATAGGCGTTCCGCCAGCCGATCTGCTCGATCAGCAGCGAGGCGAGGGGCGGCATCACGAGAGTGCCGACACCGATGCCGCTGACCGCGAGACCCGACGCGAAGCCGCGGCGTTTGACGAACCAGCGCTGCACCGCGCCCAACGCCGGAACATAGGAGCAGCCGATGCCGAGCCCGACGCCGAGGCCATAGGCCAGGTAGATCTCGGTCAGGCTCCGCGCCGCTCCCGCCGCGGCCATGCCAAGCCCGGTGAGCAGCATGCCGAGAAAGACAAGCCTGCGGGCGCCCCAGCGGTCCGCAAGGGGGCCGCTGATCAGTCCGAAGCCGAAATAGAGAAAGCCGGCGAGCGAAAAGACCAGGGAAACCGAAGCGCGGGAGGCGGAAAAATCCGTCTGCAGGGATTCGACGAAGGCGCTGAAGGTGTAGGCGCTGCCAAAGCCGACGAAGGTGACGGCAAACGCCGCCGCGACCACAAGCCAGCCATGGAAGATCGGGGAGGCGTGACCCGTTGGATGCGTGCTCATCGCGGGCTCCTCAAAGGGCCGGGTGGTGTCGGTGCCATGTGGTCGCAGCCTGGAAGGCTGCGCCGGCGCGGATCAGTGTGGCTTCGTCCAGCTGCGCTGCAACGAGCTGGAGCCCAATCGGCATTCCCTCGGAGAAGCCGCCGGGCAAAGTGAGCGTCGGGTTGCCTGTCATGTTGAAGGGGCAGGTGTAGCGCTGCAGGTCGGCGATCAGCCCGGGCTGCTCTCCCAATGTGCTGATCGTCGCAAGCGTCAGCGGCGGGAAGGGTTGAACCGGGGTCAGCAGCAGATCGATCGTACCGAACAGGGCGGCGACGCGCCCGCGAAAGGCCATGCGCCGCAGCAGGATGCGCTGATAGTCGAGGCCCGAAAGCGCGCGCCCCGTCTCGATGACCGAGGTCAGAACCGGGCCGTATTCGTCCTTGCTGGCGGGATAGGTCGCTTCATGGGCGATGGCGGCTTCCACCGCGCAGTTCGGCGCCCAATCGGCGACGATCTGCTTTACATCCGGAAATTGAATCTCGACGATCTCGGCTCCGAGCGCCCGATAGACCGCGATGGCCTCGTTCAGAACCGCCTGCGTCGTCGCATCGACACCTTCGCTGTTCCAGGCTGGATCGATGCCGATCCGCACGCCGCCGACGCCTTGCCGGGTCGCTGCGAGATAGTCCGGAACCGGTGCGCCGAGCGCGGTCGGATCGGCGGGATCGGCACCGGCGATGGCTTGCAGGATCGCGGCGACATCCCGGGTATCGCGCGCCATCGGCCCGAGATGGTCGAGCGTCGCGGCCAGCTCGAATGTGCCGTGACGGCTGACGCGGCCCCAGCTCGGTTTCAGCCCGGTCAGGCCTGTAGCCGCGCAGGGCCAGCGGATCGACCCTCCGGTATCGGAACCGAGCGCGCCGTAGCACAGGCCGGCCGCCGTCGCCGCGGCCGAGCCGCTCGACGAGATGCCGGTCCAGTACGCGGCATTCCAGGGATTGCGGGGTGGCGTCACCATGGGGTGGTGGTCGGAATAGGCCCCTTCCGTCATCTCCAGCTTGCCCAGCAGGACGGCTCCCGCCTCGCGCAGGCGGCGCACAGCCGTGGCGTCCTCCTGCGGCCGGTGCTGCTTATGGATCGTCATCCCACCGGCCGTCGGGAAACCCTGCGTCCAGAACAGGTCCTTCACGGCAATCGGCACGCCATGCAGAGGCCCGCGATAGCGCCCGGCGGCGATCTCTGCCTCTGCGCTCTCGGCCTCGGCCAGCGCGGTATCCGCCATCACGCCGGCAAAGCTGTGAAGCTCCGTGTCCAGGCTTTCGATGCGCTCGAGCTGCGACCGCGTCACCGCCACCGGCGAGATGTCGCGTGCCTGGATGCGCGCCGCGAGCTCCGACAATGAGAGGTAATGGGACGCGTCGGGGAGGTTGGGCATGCATGGGCTCCGGCGGGTAGGGGGAAGGGTGAGATAAAAGTTCAGTTTTTCTCTTGCTGATCATTTCGATAAGGCAGCAGAGGTTCACGAGTTTTGTCGGTATTTCGGCAATTTGACGAATGAACATGCCGGAGGCAAACTAGGATCTCTATGAAAATAAGTTAGAAAAACTAAATGAAAATCGATCGACTGCCACCGCTGAATGCCCTGCGGGCCTTCGAAGCCACGGCTCGGCATCTCTCCGTGAAGGAGGCTGCCGATGAGCTCTGCGTGACGCCGGGCGCGGTCAGCCAGATGCTCAAGGCCCTGGAGCTTCATTTCGGTACGCAGCTCTTCCTGCGGATCAATCGCGGCATGGTCCTCACGCCGGCCGGACAGAGCCTGATGCCGCCGGTGCGCAACGCCTTCCGGCAGATCGCCGAGGCATCAAGGCGCATCGCCGCCGATCCCGGCACGGGCCCGCTGACGATCAGCACGACGCCATTCTTCGCGAGCGCCTGGCTGGTGCCGCGCCTCAAGCAGTTCCACGATGCCCATCCCGATATCGATCTACGGGTCGTGACCGGTACTGCGCTGGCGGATTTCAGCCGCGACGGGGTCGATGTCGCGATCCGGCACGGTTTTGGCCATTATCCCGGATTGCGCAGCGAGCTTCTGGTTGCCGTCGAGGTCGTTCCCGTCGCGGCCCCGACCCTGCTGGCTTCCCTCGGCAGGCCGCAGGATGCGGCTGCCCTGGCGCATTGGCCCCATGTCCATGACAGCGAGCGCAAGGCCTGGCAGCGCTGGTTTCAGGCGCAGGGCATCGAGGAATTCGGTGCGCCGCGCGGACCGTCCTTCGACGATTCAGGCCTGATGCTGAAAGCGGTGCTGTCCGGTCAGGGCGCTGGATTGCTGCCGGCGGCGATGATCGAATCCGACCTCGCGGAGGGGGGCTGGTCCAGCTCGCGAATGTCGTGCTGCTCGAGGATTTCGCCTATTTTCTCGTCTGTCCCGAGACGAGCCGGGCGCGGCCCGGGGTTGCGGCGTTCTGCGCGTGGATGCGGGAGGTCGCCGCCGCCTTCCGGCAGGCGGCGTAGCCGGGCTCCCCTCCGATCGCCTCAGGCGGTTCTTCGTTCTCTGCCCTGCGCCAGCAAGCCTCCCGCGATGATCAGGCCGCCGCCGAGGAGTGAGACGGGGGAGGGCAGCGTCGTGAACAGCAGGGCATCGATCAGCATGGCCCAGAGCAGGCCGGAGAATTGCCAGGGCGCGAGTCGAGAGGCTTCGCCGCGCCGGAGCGCGCCAGCGATACAGGCGAGGGCAGCCGTCTGGATCACAGTGAAGAGCAAAACGAGGGCGAAGGCCTCGGCGCTGACCTGATGCCAGAACCAGAGCATCGTTGCCGCCAGCAGTGCGAAGCCGACAACCGCCACCTGCATGGCGGTATCGAGGCTGTTTGCGACATCGCGCAGCCGGCGCACCAGGATTTGATACAGCGCATAGCTGGCGGCCGCGCCTATAGAGGCGAGGATACCCGGCCAGGCTCCGCCTTCGCCTGGCCTGACGATCAGCAGCATGCCCGCAAAGCCGCTTGCAGCACCGAGCCAACGTCCGAGCGAGATGCGCTCCCCGAGCAAGAGTCCGCCCAGAGCAGTGAGCAGGAGCGGTGCGGTGAAGCCGAGCGCCGAGGCTGCCGTGACCGGCATGAGGCTATAGGCGACGATAGCCAGGACGTTCGAGGCGACCAGCGCAGCCGCCGCGGCGCGCTGCTCCCAGGCGCGCGGCGGGTGCAGCAACCGCGCCTGCGTGACGCCGCTCCGCGGCCAGGCCAGCAGGACGAGGCTTCCCACCAGGACCAGAAGACAGCGCAGGAAGGTCACCTGCAGCGCGCTCAATCCGTAGGAGGAGACCAGGGTCTTCGACAGGGAGTAGCCCAGGACATAGAGCAGGCTGGACGACAGCACGAGGCCGACCGCCAGCAGCATCGTTCGGCCGCCCTGCTTCTCCCTGACCAACTCGACTTGCATCACCATGCCCGGCACCTCGCGATCACGGGCCGGACCATGCGCGGCCTCCGCGACGCTGGTAAGTGGCGAGAAGGACGACTATCGTAAAGATCATGCCAAATCGCCTGGAGCCACCTCCGCAGGCCCCGCATCGCGTCGTCGCGGTTGCCTACGACCGGCTCTGCACCTTCGAATACGGCATTGTCGCCGAGGTCTTCGGCTCGCGCCGGCCCGGCCTGCCGGAAGACTGGTACGAATTCCGCACGGCCGCTGGCGAGCCCGGGCGTTTGCGCGCCCATGGCGGCCTTGCGGTCGAGGCCGATGGTGGGCTCGCTCTGCTGCAGGGGGCGGGAACCATCATCGTTCCCGGCTGGCGTGGCCTTGACGAGCCGGTGCCGGAGCCGCTGGCGGGCGCCCTGCGCGCGGCGCATCGCGGCGGCAGCCGCGTCGTCTCGATCTGCGGTGGAGCCTATGTGCTGGCGGCTGCCGGCCTGCTGGACGGGCGCAGGGCGACGACCCACTGGCAGTACGGGGCGGATTTTGCGAAACGCCATCCCGCGGTGCGGCTCGAGCCCGATGTGCTCTATGTCGACGAGGGTGACATCCTGACCTCGGCCGGCAGCGCGGCCGGCATCGACCTTTGCCTGCATATCGTCCGCCGCGACCTTGGGCCCGAGGCCGCGAACCTGGTGGCGCGCAGCATGGTCGTGCCTCCGCATCGCAGCGGTGGCCAGGCACAATTCGTCCGTCGCCCGCTACCGCCGCAGACCGGGGCGCGCCTGTCGCCATTGCTCGACTGGATGCGCTCGTCGCTGGCCGAGGACCTGACCTTGCAGCGGCTCAGCGACCGGGCCGGCATGAGCCAGCGCACGTTCTTCCGGCGTTTCACGGAGGCCACTGGCAGCGCGCCGGGCGAGTGGATCCTCAACGAGCGTGTCGCCCATGCCTGCGATCTGCTGGAGACGACCACGCTCGGGGTCGACGAGGTCGCCTATCGCGCCGGGCTCGGTTCCGCGGCGGCGCTGCGCCACCATTTCCGGCAGCGCCTGCGCACCACGCCAACCGCCCATCGGCTGCAGTTCTCGCGCCGCTAGGCTGCTTAGGCCGCGTGTTGCACTTGCTGGGATCCAAACCGCGCGCGTGCTGCGCGCGGTTGTGATGCGCCGAGGGTCAGGCCGCGTCCAGCCCATAGAGCGAGTGCAGCGTCCGCACCGCGAGCTCTGTATAGGCCGCGTCGATCAGCACCGAGAACTTGATCTCGGAGGTCGTGATCGCGCGGATGTTGATGCCCTTCTCGGCGAGCGCGCGGAAGGCGCGGGCCGCAACACCGGCATGGCTGCGCATGCCGACGCCGATGGCGGAGATTTTCACCACATCGGTCGCGCCCTGCAAGCTCTGATAGGCGATGCTGTCGTGGCGGCTCTCGAGCAGCGTCTTGGCGCGCTCGTAATCGGCGGTCGGGACGGTGAAGGTGATGTCGGTGGTCGCCTGGTCGTCCGAGACGACCTGGATGATCATGTCGACATTGATGTTCGCATCGGCGAGCGGGCCGAAGATGGCCGCGGCCACACCCGGCTTGTCGGCGACACGCCGGAGCGTGATCTGGGCTTCGTCGCGCGAAAACGCGATGCCGGTGACGATCTGCTGTTCCACGATGTCGTCCTCGTCGCAGATGAGGGTGCCTGGATTGGGATTGTCGGGGTCGTCGAAGGAGGAGCGCACATAGGTCGGCACGCGCTGGACCATGGCGATCTCGACCGAGCGCACTTGCAGCACCTTCGAGCCGAGCGAGGCCATTTCCAGCATCTCCTCGAAGGAGACCTTGTCCATGCGCCGCGCCTTCGGCACGACGCGCGGGTCGGTGGTGTAGACGCCGTCGACATCGGTGTAGATGTCGCAGCGATCGGCCTTCAGGCCGGCGGCAAGCGCGACCGCGCTGGTGTCGGAGCCGCCGCGCCCGAGCGTGACGATGCGGTTCGTCGTCGCGTGCAGGCCCTGGAAGCCGGAGCAGACGGCGATCTCGCGATTCCGGTCGAAGCCGGCGAGGATGCCGGCGCCGTCGACGCCCTCGATACGGGCCGAGCCATGGGCGTCCGAGCCGAAGATCGGGATCTGCCAGCCCTGCCAGGAGCGCGCCGGCAGGCCCATGGACTGCAGCACGATTGCCATCAGCCCGGAGGTGACCTGCTCGCCGGATGCGACCACGGCGTCATATTCCGCATGGTCGAAGAACGGCGCCGCCTCCTTGCACCAGGCCACGAGTTCGTTGGTCTTGCCTGACATGGCGGAGACGACGATTGCGACCTCGTTGCCGGCGTCGAACTCGCGTTTGACGTGGCGGGCGGCATTCTTGATACGCTCGACAGTGGCGACGGAGGTTCCGCCGAATTTCATCACCAGACGGGCCATAGCGGTCCAAGGGCTCTCTAGAAACGCCCGGCGACGTACCGGGACGAAAGGTCCCCCTCGCGCCGGGCGAAGGGCGGGTGTAGATGACGGGCAGCACCGCAAGTGTCAATGCGGTCCGCGCCCGATTGGCACAAAGAGGGAATCACGCATGGCATCCGCAGCGTCTCAAACCGGCTCGACGATCGATGCTGCCGAGGTCGCGCGCTTCGATGCCATGGCCAGGACCTGGTGGGACCCGAAGGGGCCCATGGCCGTGCTGCACAAGTTTAATCCGGTGCGGCTCGGTTTCATCAAGGATCTCGCCTGCGAACGCTTCGGGCGCGATCCCAAGTCGCTGCGGTCACTGGAAGGGCTGGCGCTGGTCGATATCGGCTGCGGCGGCGGCGTGCTGTCGGAGCCCCTGGCGCGGCTCGGCGCCGAGGTCACGGGGCTCGATCCCGCCCCGACCAATATCGCGGTCGCCCGCGCTCATGCCGAACGCGGCGGGCTTGCGATCGACTATCGCGAGACGACGATCGAGAGCCTCGTTGCCGAGGGGCGGCGTTTCGACATCGTGCTCGCCATGGAGGTGGTCGAGCATGTCGCCGATGTCGAGGCCTTCGTCGGCGCCTGCTGCGAGGCGGTGAAGCCCGGCGGCCTTCTGGTAATGGCGACGCTCAACCGGACGCTGAAATCCTATGCGCTGGCGATCGTGGGGGCCGAATATGTCCTGCGCTGGCTGCCCCGCGGCACGCATGACTGGGAGAAATTCGTCACACCAGCGGAACTCGAGGCTGCAATCGCGCGCAACGGGCTGGAGCTCGGCGAAAGCACCGGGGTGGTCTACAACCCCTTCACCGACCGCTGGTCGGCGTCGCGCGACATGGACGTGAACTACATGCTGGCGGCGGCGCGGCCGGTCTAGCGGCCGGTCCCGTCAGCGCTCGGCTGGGGCCAGTCGCTGTTCCAGGGCGTTCATGTCATGGAGGAACCACAGGGCGTGGCCCTGATTGGCCTCGTGGACGAAATCGCGCAGCGCCTTGCTCTCTGCGCTCCAGCGCGAGATGTCGCCGATGATCGCCAGCTGCATCCGGTAATTGACGAATTTCTGGGCGACTTCGCCGGCGAGGCGCGTGCTGAGCTTGAAGAAGTCCTCGCTCAGGCGCGCGACCGGGATCACGACCAGGCCTGCCTCTGCGGCCCAGGCCGCGCCCAGGAAATCGCCGATGTCGCGCTCGCTGGCAAGCAGGGGGCCGTCCTCGGCGCATATCAGCACGCGCCGGCCGCGAATCACTGTGGGTCTATCCATGTCCGCGATTGTCTTGACCCAGCGGCAGGAAGACAAGCGGCCTCAGATCACCCGCTTGGCGACCCCACCCACTACAAGTGTGAGAATGCCGGCTGCGGCGGCGGCAATGGCGGTTGCCATCTGGCGGTTGGCGATGACCACATAGCCAAGCCGTCGCCACAGGATCGCGCCGATGACGGCGCCCCCGACGAGGATGACTGCATTGGGAATGATGCCGAAGCCGTGCTCCCCAAGGATGCCGTCGGCGATCCAGCCCACCAGCAGCGCGCAGCCGGCTGCGAATCCGAGGAAGATCAGGAATTCGGGGAGTGGAAGGTCAGGAAGACCAAGCAGCAGTAGCAAAGGACGCATGGTCGATCGCTCCGGAGTATTTGCTCGCTGAAATTAACACGACTGGGCGGCTGGCCATGCAGGACAGTGCTGATGAGGTTAAGAAACGTCTGCAGATCGCTCCAAAATTCGTTGCGAAGGACGCAAGGCTGCGAGGGTGATCTTTGGCTGCAGCGTATCAACGGGCTTCGAGGACGCTCGGGCGGAGATTGGCGATCGTCCCCAAGCCAATCTCCGTGTCCCATCGGAACATAAGCCCGGATTCGGACTTGTTTTTTGCAGTGCGACATAATTCCTTAGGAGGATAGCGCAGCGCAGCATCGAGCCGCATGATCACCTCAACTCCGTCGGCCGCCTTCGCGGCGCAAGGCGGCGAGGAAGACCAAGGGGAGAGAGCCATGTCCAAGCCGCAGCCTGTTCCGCACCGCCCGCTCAAAGATCTCTACGAATTGAACGAACTGCCGCCGCTCGGTCATGTCCCCGCCACCATGTATGCCTGGACCATCCGGCGTGAGCGTCATGGCCCGCCGCAGGAGAGCTTCCAGGTCGAGGTCGTGCCGACCTGGGCGATCGGCGAGGAGGAGGTGCTGCTGCTCGTGATGGCCGGCGGCGTCAACTACAACGGCATCTGGGCCGGTCTCGGCCAGCCGATCTCGCCCTTCGACGTCCACAAGGGATCACTTCATATCGCCGGCTCCGATGCGTCCGGCATCGTCTGGGCCGTCGGCTCCAAGGTGAAGCGCTGGAAGGTCGGCGACGAGGTCATCGTCCATTGTAACCAGGACGATGGCGACGACGAGGAGTGCAATGGCGGCGACCCGATGTTCTCGTCCTCCCAGCGCATCTGGGGTTACGAGACGCCGGACGGCTCCTTCGCCCAATTCTGCCGGGTGCAGTCGCGCCAGCTGATGCTGAAGCCGAAGCACCTCTCCTGGGAGGAATCGGCCTGCTACACGCTGACGCTGGCGACTGCCTACCGCATGCTCTTCGGGCACGCCCCGCATACGATCAAGCCAGGCGACAACGTCCTGATCTGGGGGGCCTCGGGCGGGCTCGGCGTCTTCGGCGTGCAGCTCTGCGCGGCCTCGGGCGCCAATGCCATCGGCGTGATCTCGGACGAGAGCAAGCGCGACTACGTGCTCGGCCTCGGCGCCAAGGGCGTGATCAATCGCAAGGAGTTCAACTGCTGGGGCCAGATGCCCAAGGTCAATTCGCCCGAATATACCGAATGGACCAAGGAGGCGCGCAAGTTCGGCAAGGCGATCTGGGACATCACCGGCAAGAAGGATGTCGATATCGTCTTCGAGCATCCCGGCGAGGCGACCTTCCCGGTCTCCTGCCTCGTCGCCAAGCGCGGCGGGATGATCGTTTTCTGCGCCGGCACCTCGGGCTTCAATATCACCTTCGACGCCCGTTATGTCTGGATGCGGCAGAAGCGCGTGCAGGGCTCGCATTTCGCCCATCTCAAGCAGGCGAGCGCGGCCAACCAGTTCGTGCTCGACCGACGCGTCGATCCCTGCATGTCCGAGGTCTTCCCCTGGGACAAGATCCCGCTCGCCCACCACAAGATGTGGAAGAACGAGCACGCTCCGGGCAACATGGCCGTGCTGGTCTATGCCCCGCGCACCGGCCTGCGGAATTTTGACGATGTCGCGGAGGCGCTTGGCGGCTGAGCCGCGCTCGGGCCGGCAAAGGCTCCGTCAGGACCGCCACACCAGCCTGATCGGGGGAAGCGCCCCGTCCAGGTCGGATGCGTCACGCGCATGTCCGGGGCCGGCTAGCGCGCCAACAAATGTTTCGATTACGGTGAGGCAAGGCTCGGTCCGCAACGGATTCGGGCCGGACGCTTCGCGAGGGCTGATCCTTGCTCCCTGAAGCGCCCGCAAGACTGGCAGGTGAGATTCATGGCGCTTCATCGTTTCGTCCCGAATTCCTATTCCAATGTCATGGCCACGCTGCCCCCGGTTCTCACGGTCGCCAGCGGCGACACGATCGTGGCGACGACGCTCGATGCCGCCGGCATCGACCATGAGGGCACCCAGCGGGCCCCGCGAGGCAACCCGATGACCGGCCCATTCGCCGTTACCGGAGCAGAGCCGGGCGATGCGTTGGTCGTGACGATCGACAGGATGACCCCGAACCGCAAGACCGGCTGGACCTATTCACCCCTTTCGCAGCAGGTGGTCGATCCGCGCACCGTGGCTGATCTGCCGAAGAGCGAGCGCTTCGAATGGGCGATCGACGCCGAAAAGGGCACGGTCAAGCTGATTGGTGGTTCGGAGCGCATCTCGGGCTGGAGCTTTCCGCTGTCACCGATGATCGGCTGCTTCGGCGTGGCTCCGGCCGGCGGCCAGGCGATCTCGACTGCGACGAGCGGGTCCTATGGCGGCAACATGGATTACCGCCGCTTCGGCCCCGGTGCGAGCATCGCCTTTCCCGTTTCCGAGGCCGGCGGGTTGTTCTTCCTGGGCGACGGGCATGCCTGCCAGGGCGATGGCGAGATCGTCGGCACCGGCATCGAGACCAGCTTCGAGATCGAGTTCACCCTGCATCTGCGCAAGAATGCTCCGGGCCGCTGGCCGCGCTGCGAGACCGCGACCGAGATCATGACCCTGGCCAGCGGCCGCCCGCTCGACCAGCCGCTGCAGTTCGCCACGACCGAGATGCTCCGCTGGATCGTCGACGACCTCGGTGTCGACGCCACCGAGGCGAGCCACCTGCTCGGCCAGCTGGTGCGCTACGACGTCGCCAACATCTTCAACCCCGCCTATTGCGTGGCCTGCCGGCTGGAGAAGAACGACATCACCAGGGCGATGTCGTTGCTCGGCAAGTGATGGTGGCGGTGCGGCGCCTGGATGGTCGCCCACGGTAGCAAAGGCCGGGCAGGCTCTCAGCCGACGTCTAGCGGCTTGCGGTAAAACACCACGCGCTCGGTTTCCTCGAAGCCGAGCGCCTCATGGGCCTGCTGCGAGACGGCATTGGACAGATCGGTGTCGGAGGCGAGTTCGAGGCAGCCATGGCGCTTTGCCCAGGTCTCGACAGCCGCACACAGCGCCCGGGCAACGCCGTGAAGCCGCCATTCGGGCGCGACATAGATGCCTTCGAGGAAGCCGACGGGCGAGGTCTCGCAGCCATTGACGTAGTCGTGCCGGAGCGCCGCCTCGGCGAGGCCGATCGCTGCGCCAGAACCGTCCCGCGCGAAGAACGCGGTATCGCTGGGGCTTACGAGAATGCTCAAAGCCTCGTCGCGATGCTCCTGTGCGGTTGAATCCGGCCACAGCGCCAGGCGCAGCCTTATCCAGTCGTCCAGCATCTCATGCGTGCAGGCTTCGATCAGCATGGGCGCAGATGATCGCCTTTCACGACGCCAGTCGCTCCAGCATGGTGTAGGGGCCGCCCTTGTAGGTGGAGCTTCCAAAGGGTCGGTAGCCGAACTTCTCCGCCAGACGCAGCGAGGCGGCATTGTCGGGGTTGATGATGCAGACGGTGCGGGCAGGGGCGTGCGCGCGGGCAAGCCATTCATGGCTCGCTGCGACCGCCTCCGCCGCCAGGCCCCGTCCATGCGTCGAGCGTGCCATGATCCAGGAGGCTTCCGGGAAGCCGTCGAAACGCTCGCCCAGGCCGCGGTGGAAATCGGCGAGGCCGACATCGCCGACCAATTCGCCGCTTGCCTTGTCGAAGACGGCGAACATGCCGTAGCCGAGCAGCGACCAGTGGCCGGCATAGCGCAGCAGCCTGTTCCAGCCGTCCTCCCGTGATAATTGCGGCACGGCAATGAACCGGAACAGGTCCCGGTCCGAGAACATCGCGTACCAGGGTTCGAAATCCTCCAGCGCATGAGGGCGCAGGAGCAGGCGTGGCGTCTCGATCATAGGCGGACAGAAAGCAGCCGCGTCACTCTTCGTCAACGCAGGAGAGCGCCCTATAGCCCGGCGATCGCCTCACCGGGGTCGGCCCTTGGCGCCCTCGCGATCGCGAAGGCGGCATTCAGCTCCGCGCCATAGAGGAAGATCGCGGCGAGCCAGTACAGGAAGACGAGCGCGATCATCGCCGTCGCAAGGCCGGCATAGGTCGTGACATAGGCGCCGGCAAAGCCGTCGAGATACCAGCCGAAGCCGAGGCCGCCGACGAGCCAGAAGGCGAGGGTGACGAGGATGCCGGGCCAGAGCGTCCGGATATGTGGGGCGCGGGCCGGCAGCGTGCTATGCGCGACGATCAGCGCCAGCACGATCAGCATGGTCGCGCCGGCGACGCGCAGGAAGCTGAGCAGGATGGAGAGCGGCGCCAGCCAGGGCGCGAAGCCGATCAGCCAGCGCAGCACCAGCGGCCCGAGCACCACGAGAAAGGCGAAGGAGAGCATGAACATGGCGCCGCCGACCACGTAGAGGATCGATTCCAGCCGGGTGTGCCACCAGGCCCGCCATTCATAGGCCTCATAGGCCCGGTTGAGGCCGATGCGCAGCGCCTCGACGCCGGACGACGAGAAATACAGGGCCAGCAAAGCGCCGAAGGTGAGTGCATCGCTGCGCACCGCCGTCAGCACCGAGCGCACCTCGAGTGCGATCGGGATGGCGATCTCCTTGGGCCAGGCCTCGAGCAGCAGCGCGGTTGCCTCGTCGGCCGCATTCTGCGTGCCGAAGACGCCGCCGAGTGCCGTCACCAGGATCAGGAAGGGGAAGAGCGACATCAGCACGGAGAGCGCGATATGGCTGGCGATCGCCCAGGAATCATGGGCGACGAAGCGCTCGAAGGCGAGGGCGGGGACGGATAGCAGCGACATGCGGAGACTCGGGCGAGCGGGCGGTGATTGTGGCCTCAACCCGCCTCGCCGTCACCTCGTTGGCCCGAGATGATGCATTCGTTCCCTCGCCCGGACATGCCATCCCGGCGTCGTCGGACGGCGACAAGCGCTTGCGCCGAGCTTATCAGAACGATCAGCGAAAGCCGGTGCCCATGCTCGAATCGCCCCTGTTCCTCCGCATCATCCCGCTCGTCTTCACGCTGCTCTGGTCGAGCGGCTGGATCGTTGCCGGCTATTCCGCGCGCTATGCCGACCCGCTGACCTTCCTGGCCGTGCGCTATGCCTGTGCCGGCCTGCTGCTCATCGGCCTGGCGCTCGCCGTCGGCGCACCCTGGCCGAAGGGCCGTCGCGCGATCATCGACTGCGTCGTCACCGGTATCCTGCTGCATGCCGTCTATCTCGGCGGCGTCTGGTGGGCGGTGCGCCATGGCCTGCCGGCCGGAGTTTCCGGCCTGATTGCCGGCCTTCAGCCCGTGCTGACCGCGCTGTTTTCCCCGCTTCTGGTCGGCGAACGCATTTCGCCTGTGCGCTGGGCCGGGATCCTCTGCGGTTTCCTCGGCATTGCCCTGGTGCTCGAGCCGAAGCTGGTCGGCGTCGATCCACAGGCGCTCGCCGGCATCCTGCTGCCGGTCGGCGTCAATATCGTCGCGATGTTCGCCGTGACCTTCGGCTCCTTCTATCAGAAGAAGCGCATCGTCACCGGCGATCTGCGGACTGTGACCGCCTGGCAATACACCGCCGCCTTCCTCGTCACGCTGCCCGTCGCCTATGCGCTCGAACCGATGCGGATCGAGTGGAACCTGACCATGGCCCTGGTGCTGGCCTGGTCGGTCCTGGCGCTTTCGCTGGGCGGAATCGGGCTCTATCTCTGGCTGATCCGGCGTGGCGAAGTCTCGCGCACCGCGACCTTCCTCTATCTCGTGCCGCCGGCCGTGGCCGTCGAGGCCTGGCTGCTCTTCGGCGAGACGCTGACCCCGCTCCAGCTCGTCGGCATGGCGGTTGCTGTGCTTGGCGTCGTGCTGGCCAGTCGAAAATAGTCTGGCCCCCAGCCGAAAGGTGGATTTCGGATTCGCCAGATTCTCTCCTATGCTGCGTCGCAACAAAGGGAGAGAGATCATGAGCGCCAACGTCGCCCGCAACTCCGAAGCCCCTGGCTCCGCCGTCGACCTGATCGGTGCCGCACTGCCGGGTTTCGAGACGCTGCTGGACCAGGCGGTCGCTGCGGTACGCCAGAAGGTCCTGGTCGACGGCAAGATCTCGTCTTCGAGGCTCGAGGCCGAGCAGCACGCGGCGCATGGCCTGTCCTGGCTCGCGACCTATGTCATGGCGCTGCGCGAGATGAAGGCCTATGGCGAGCGCCTGCAGGTCGAGGACCGCTACGGCGCCACCGAGGATTGCGCGCTGCGCGTCGGCGCCGGTGAATATGCAGCCCAGATCTTTGGCGGCATCCCGATGAGCCAGGGCGAGATCGTCCGGCTCCCGGCGCTCGGCCTTGGCCAGAAGGCGATTGCCGCAGCCCGCGGCGAAGCGGCCGAAACCCTGATCGCGCAGGGCAATACGCCGGAAAACCGTGCCCGCCTCGTTGCCCTGTTCAGCCAGTCGCAGGGGCTGGCCAGCGTCGGCGATCCCGGCCTCGACGAGACGCTCGAAGCGATCCGCTCCGAGATGCGCCGCTTCTGCGAGGCGGAGGTGACGCCGCATGCGCATGAATGGCATCTGGAGAACCATTACATCCCGATGCCGGTCGTCGAGAAAATGGCCGAGCTCGGCGTTTTCGGCCTGACCATCCCCGAGGAATTCGGCGGCATGGGCCTCAGCAAGGTCTCGATGTGCGTTGTCTCCGAGGAGCTTTCGCGCGGCTATATCGGCGTCGGCTCGCTCGGCACCCGCTCCGAAATCGCGGCCGAGCTCATCCTCTGCGGCGGCACGCCGGAGCAGAAGGCGCATTGGCTGCCGAAGATCGCCGCGGGCGAGACCTTGCCGACGGCCGTCTTCACCGAGCCCAATACCGGCTCGGATCTCGCTTCACTGCGCACCAAGGCGGTCAGGGACGGCGATGTTTTCAAGGTCCATGGCAACAAGACCTGGATCACCCATCCCGTTCGCGCCGATATCATGACGCTGCTTGTCCGCACCGACCCGGACGCACCGGGTTATCGCGGCCTCTCCATGCTGATTGCCGAAAAGCCGCGCGGCACGGACGAAGACCCGTTCCCGGTTGCCGGCCTGACCGGCGGTGAGATCGAGGTGCTCGGCTATCGCGGGATGAAGGAATACGAACTCGCCTTCGACGGTTTCGAGGTCAAGGCCGGGAACCTGCTCGGTGGCGTCGAAGGCCAGGGCTTCAAGCAGCTCATGCAGACCTTCGAGGCGGCCCGCATCCAGACGGCGGCGCGCGCCATCGGCGTGGCGCAATCGGCTTTCGATCTGGGGCTGCGCTATGCGCAGGAGCGCATCCAGTTCGGCAAGCCGCTGATCGCCTTCCCGCGCGTCGCCGACAAGCTCGCGATGATGGCGGCAGAAATCCTGATCGCCCGCCAGCTCACCTATTTCGCCGCCCGCGAGAAGGATGCCGAGCGCCGCTGCGATCTCGAGGCCGGCATGGCCAAGCTGCTCGGCGCCCGTGTCGCCTGGGCCGCAGCCGATAACGCGCTACAGATCCATGGTGGCAATGGTTTTGCCCTGGAATACCCGATCAGCCGCGTCCTCTGCGACGCCCGCATCCTGAACATCTTTGAGGGCGCCGCGGAGATTCAGGCGCAGGTGATCGCGCGACGGCTGGTCGAGGGCTGAGAGCGCCCGGAGCCGCCCGAGGAAGCCGGCGGCTAACGCTTCGCCTTGCCGGCAGGCTCCAGGGCGACCGCGCCGTCGAACGGGTAGGCCGCACCGGAGACTTCGATCGCCACATGCGTTCCCGGTTCCGGCGGCGACAGATCGGATGAGCGCAACTGCAGCAGGGTGTCTGCGTCCGCATCGAGCGCGATCGTGACGAGGCTGCTGGCGCCGCCGAACTCGACTTCGACGATCCGCCCCCCGGTGCCGCCAGCGAGCTCCGGGCCGCCCGATGGCCGCAGGCGCAGCTGTTCGGGCCGCAGCAGGATCGTCGCCGGGCCGCGGCGGGTTCGGTCGGCGACCGCGATCTGCCCGAGCGCGCAGCGCGCCGCTCCATCGGCCAATTCTGCCTGCAGCAGGATCGCGTCGCCGAGGAAACGCGCGATCACGGGATTGCGCGGTTGCAGATAGAGCAGCCGCGGCGGCCCCGCCTGGACCAGCCGGCCCTCCTTCAGCACGACGAGCTGGTCGGCGAAGCCGAGCGCTTCGCCCTGGTCATGCGTGACGAGGATCGCGGTCACCGCGAACTCCCGCAGCACGTCGGCCACCTTGCGGCGCATGGTCTCGCGCAGGCCGGTATCGAGGGCGGAAAAGGGCTCGTCCAGAAGCATCAGCCGCGGCCGCCGGGCGAGCGCGCGGGCGAGCGCGACGCGCTGCTGCTGTCCGCCGGACAGCTGGTGAGGGCGTCTGTCGGCCATGCTGCGCGGCAGTTCGACAATGTCCATCAGCTCTGCGATCCGGGCATCCCGGTCGGTCTGGTTCCGCGTTAGCCCGAAGCCGATATTCTCGGCGATGCTGAGATGCGGAAACAGGGAGCCATCCTGCGTCACGACGCCGATCCCGCGCAGATGCGCGGGGACGCCCAGGCCACCATCGACGATGATCTCGTTGCCGATGGTCACGGTGCCCGCGGCAGCGGTCTCGAAGCCCGCGATGATGCGCAGCAGGGTCGTCTTGCCCGATCCCGAGGGGCCGACGATCGCGGCCCGTATGCCGGGCGCGACCGAGAAGCTGATGTCGTCGAGGGCAAGCGTCGCGCCGTACTGCTTGCTCAGGCCGGAAACGGTCAGGACGCTCACAGGCCGTTCGCCTTTCGCGACTGCCGATGCAGCATCACGGCCATCGGGATGGACAGGATGATCATCAGGACCGCATAGGGCGTCGCCGCGACATAGTCGATCTCGCCGGTCAGCGACCAGAACTCCGTCGCCAGCGTCCGCGTGCCATTGGGCGAGAGCAGGAGCGTGGCGGTCAGCTCGGTGGTGATGCCAAGTCCGACGAGCGCCATCGCCGCGGCAAGCCCCGGCGCCGCCAGGCGCAGCGTGACCTGCAGCACCGCCAGCAAGGGCGGCCGCCCGAGAGCCGAAGCCGCCCATTCGAGCTCGACCGGCACCTGCGCGAGACTGCCGCGCAGGCCGATGAGTGCGCGTGGCAGGAAGATCAGCGCATAGGCGACGAGCAGCATGAACCAGCTCTGATAGAGCGGCAGCGCGACGCGGACGGTGATCGTGACCAGCGCGAGCGCAACCACGATGCCCGGCAGCGAGCCGACATAGACATGGCAGGCTTCGAGCCGGCGTTGCCAGAGCCCCGGTCGTCGCACGCAGAGCCAGGCGATCGGGATGGCGGCAGCACTGGTGAGGGCGGCGCCGGCCGCGGCATAGAAGACGGTCGTGCCAAAGGCGGCGGCGAGATCGGAAATCCGCCAGGCCTCCACCCCGCCGAGAACGAGCCAGCGTCCGAGCGTCAGGCTGGGGACGCCGAGTGAGAGCAGTGCGTAAGTGAGAAGCAGGCCCAGGCACGGCACGGTCCAGATCCGGCCGGTCTTGAGCCGGGTAGCGGCCCGTGGCGCCCCGCTGCCGACGCGGGCCTGACGCTCGCGGCCGCGGAAGGCACGGTCGAGCACCAGCAGGCCGAGACAGCACAGCACCAGAACGCCGGCCAGCATATTGGCCGCCGGGCCGTTATAGCTCGACTGGAACTGGTCGATGATGGCGGTCGCGAAGGTGTCGAAGCGGATCATCGCGAACAGTCCGTACTCGGCCAGAAGATGCAGGCCGATCAGGAGTGCTCCGCCGGAAACCGGGAGGTGCAGCTGCGGCAGCACGACCTGGGTGAAGACCTGGCGGGGCGAGCGTCCGAGCGAGGTCGCAATCTCTTCCAGCGCCGGGTCGAGCCGGCGCAATTGCGCGATCACGGGCAGATAGATGAAGGGCGTATAGGCCAGGACGGAGATCAGGGTCGCTCCGGGCAGGCCATGAAGATGCGGGGCAAAGCTCGCCCAGGCATAGCCCTGGACGAAGGCCGGCACCGCCAGGGGCGCAACCGCGAGCCATGACCAGGCGCGTGCCCCGGGGATCGTCGTCCTCTCGGTGAGCCAGGCGAGAAGGATACCGAGCGCAACTGCTGCCGGGACGACCGAGAGCTCAAGCAGCAGCGTGTTCAACAGGAGTTCGCCGACCCGCGCGCGAAAAACCAGCGCGACGACCGTGTCCGCACCGGTCTGGATGGTGATCGCGATCAGGAACGCGAGCGGTGCCAGGCAGAACAGGGCGACGAGCGCAGCAGCCGCCGTCACCACCTCGTGCAGCCGGCCGTGCAGCGGCCGCAGCGCGGGGTGTCTCCGCAGCGATGTGCTGACAGCGGGCTGGAATACCGTGCTCATGGAATTCTCGACTGGCACGGGCAGCGAGGCTGGCTCACTGCCCGGCAGAGGGGCTGTCAGAGCAGCCCGGCCTTGGTCATCAGCTCGGTGACCGCCTTGCTGTCAAGCTTGGAGGGTTCGACCTTCGGGGCGTCGAGCTGCGCCAGCGGCACGAGCTTGGGGTTGGATTCCGCGCCCTTGGCGACGGCGTATTCGAAGGAATCCCCGGTCCTCAGGATGTCCTGGCCTCCCTTGCCGGCGACCCATTTCACGAAAGCCTCGGCCTCCGGCTTGTGCTTGCTGGACGCCAGCACGCCGGCTCCGGAGACGCTGACGAAGGCGCCCGGATCCTGCTGCCGGAAATAGTGCAGCGCGACATTGCCGCTGTTCTCGGCGGTCTTCGCCTGATCGCCGAAGAAGTAATAGTGGTAGATCACGGCGCCTTCGACTTCGCCCGTATTCACGGCCTTCATCGCGACGCTGTTGCCGCGATAGGGCTTGGAGCCTGCCTTCATCGCCTTGAGCCAGGTCGCGGTCTCCGCTTCGCCCTTGAGGACGAGCATGGCGCCCACGATCGCCTGGAAATCGGCGCCGGACGGCGAGGCAGCCCAGCGATCCTTCCAGGCCGGGGAGGCCAGGTCCATGATCGATTTCGGCAGCTTGTCCTCGCTCAGCTTCGTCTTGTCATAGGCGAAGACGGTCGAGCGGGCGGCAACGCCGAGCCATTTTCCGTTTGCCGGCCGCAGCGCGTCGGGGACGAGGTCCAGCGTGGCGGGCGAGAGAGGGGCAAACAGGCCGGCATTGTCGACCAGCACCATCGCGGGCGAGTTCTCGGTGATGAAGACATCGGCCGGGGAGGCCGCGCCTTCCTGGACGATCTGGTTGCCGAGCTCGGTATCGCTGCCCTTGCGGAGCGTCACCTTGATCCCGGTTTCCTTGGTGAAGGCGTCCGACCAGGCGCGCGTCAGGCTCTCATGCTGGGCGTTGTAGACGACGATTCCCTCGGGGCTGGGTGCCGGCGCCGCCTGGGCGAGCGCAAAGCTCGAAACCCCGGACGAGAGGATGCCCAGCATCAGGGCGGACGCCAGATGTCGGAAGGAGAAAGCCATGGCGTGTCTCTGGGTTGAAATCTATGGGCGCGACAGTTGATATCGTGCGAATACGTATTTGCTTTAAAATATCGCTGTCAACGAAGATAATCGTCATTAGAATTCATCTAAGCTGAGGTTTGGCAAGGTAAGGTAATTTATCGGTGGTTCTATCTCTGTATTAATGATTGTTTGCTGTGCGTGATGTCGTAAGGTTGTCTTACAGAAGACGGTACTTCACGAATCCTTCACCACCATCGCCGGCCGGTTGCGCCTTAAAATCAGCTGGCAATTTTCCTGCCGCGGCTGGCGAAGTCAGGAAGGTGACGTTCACGCCGGCCGGAAGTGCTACCAGCGACCAGTTACCATCGGCCTTGGGTTCGATCGTCTTCTTTTCGATGATGTAGCGTACGATCACGTCGCGGTTGAGATCGGGCGCCTCCAGCACCACGGTTGTCCTGGTGCCGGGAAAGTTCCCGCCGCCCGAGGCACGGTAATTATTGGTCGCGATGATGAACTCGGCCTGGTCGTCGATCGGCTTACCGGCATAGGCGAGGTCGACGATGCGGCGAGCGTCGCGCGCGACAAGCGCGCCATTGCCGTCATAGCGCGAGGCTTGAGTCACATCGATCCGGTAGGTCACGCCGTCGATCACATCGAAATTGAAGGGGGGGAAGCCCGGGTCGATCAGTGGCTGCTCTTCGGTCTTAGCCGGGTCAATGCGGTTGAAAATGCCGGCTGAGCGCTCCAGCCATTCGCGGACCTCGGCGCCGGTGACCTTCACCACCTGCACCGAGTTCGGGTACAGGTAGATATCGGCGACGTTCTTGATCGCGATCGGGCCGGCCGGGATATCGGTGTAGAAACTCGGCCCCGCGCGCCCGCCGGACTTGAAGGGCGCGGCCGCAGAGAGCACGGGCAGCCCCTTCCACTGCGTCTGCGCCATCAGGCCTTGCACATAGGCCGTCTGTGCCTCGGCCACGATCTGGACCGAGGGATCGTCGGCAACCAGCGCGAAATAGCTGTTGATCGGGCTCGCGGTGGAGCCGACCGGCTCGCGCATATAGATCAGCGTCGCCTCGTGATCGGCCTTCACGGTTGTGAGCACCGATTGTTCGGTGGCGGCCTTCGATACGATCTTGCGGTCCGGCGTGCGCTCGAAGATCGGGCGGGGCTCGACCTTGAAGCCGGCAACCTTCCAGCGCCCGTCGCGCTTTTCCAGTTCGAGATCGATCAGCCCCAGATGCGAACCCCAGAAGCCGGGCTGGCAGGCCGGCTTGCCATGCAGCGAGCCCAGCTTGTTGTCGACGCCTTCGATGCCGTCAAAGGCCTTGCCGCCCGGGAAAACCAGATGCTGGTGACCGGTCAGGATCACGTCGATGCCGTCGAGCCTGGCGAGATGCAGCGCCGCATTCTCCTCCATGCCCTTGCGAACGCCACCGGCGATGCCGGAATGACAGAGCGCGACGACCAGGTCGGGACCGGCCCTGAGCAGGTCGGGCAGGTGCTTGCGGGCGGCATCGACGATGTCCGTCGCCACCAGCTTACCGTCGAGATTGCCCTTGTCCCATTGCATGATCTGCGGCGGCACGAAGCCGATCACGCCGATCTTGAGCAACTGCTTCTGGCCGGCCTCGTCCTCGAAGCTCTGGTCGAGCATGATCCAGGGGTCGATCAGCGGTGTGCCTTCGGGGCGCGTGACATTGGCGCAGACCAGCGGGAATTCCGCTTTGGCGAGGCCGTTCTCGAGGAACGGGAGGCCGTAATTGAACTCGTGATTGCCGAGCGTACCGCAGGCATAGGGCAGGGCGTTCATGGCAGCGAGCATCGGGTGCGTCTCGCCGGGCTTCAGCCCCTTCTTGTAGGCGATGAAGTCCCCAAGCGAAGAGCCCTGCAGGAAGTCGCCATTGTCGAACAGGATGCTGTTCCTGGCTTCCGCCTGCGCCAGCTTGATCAGGCTCGCCGTCTTGGCGAGACCGACCGTGTCGTCGGCGGCGTCACGAAAATAGTCGTAGGGCACGACATTGACATGGAGATCGGTGGTCTCCAGCACACGCAGCTTGAGCTTCACGGGGCTCTGCGCGGCGAGGCCGGAAGGCAGCGTCGCTGCGGCGGCCATGGCTGCTCCGGCCTTCAAGGTTTCACGGCGGCTGAATTCGGTTGCGCGTAACATCGGACCCAGCCTCTGGATATCTGTTCTGAATGTCCGGAGGCTAGAGCATGCCGCGAAAAAGGGGCAACGGTTTTTCGCGTAGTTCATGCTCTAAACTATTAGAGACGACCACGTTTCCTGCGTTTGAATGATTTCGTTCAAACGCCGCTTGGTCTGGCATCGCGCCGGGCGCATGGCGCGCCAAAGATGCGGGCTGCCTGCGGCTTCCCCGCCTTGCTTGCCTGGACGCGTCGGCCGATGGCAGGCTTCGACAGGAGGCGCCCCGCATGATCCTGATCGGCCAGTATGATTCCCCCTTCGTGCGGCGCGTCGGCATCGCCTTGAAGCTGTACGAACTGCCCTTCGAGCATCGGCCATGGTCGGTCTTCGGCGACGCCGAGAAGATCCGGCCCTACAACCCCCTGACGCGCGTACCGACGCTCGTGCTGGATGACGGCCTCGTGCTGGTCGAAAGCCACGGCATCCTCGACTATCTCGACGGCCGCGTCGCCGCCGAACGCCGATTGTTCCCGGTCACGGAGCCGGCCCGACACTGGGCGGTGCGCACGGCCGGGCTGGCGATGGGCTTCGCCGAGAAGGCCGTCAGCCTGTTCTACGAGTTGAAGCTGCATCGGGAGGTGTCGCAGGTCTGGGCCGAGCGCTGCCGCGCCCAGATTCTCGCGACGCTGTCCGTCCTGGAGACAGAGCGCAGCCAGCAGGGCGACGGTCCAGCCGGACGCATCGGCCATGCCGATATCGCCCTCGCGGTGGCCTGGCGCTTCCTGATGGAGGCCCATCCCGGGATCGCCTCGCCCGGTGACTATCCGACGCTTGCCAGGGAGGCCGCGCGCCTGGAAGCCCTGCCGGTCTTTCAGGCGATCGCGCAGCCCTTCATTCCACCGGCCTGACCACTACGCAACGCGGCTGACGCCTTCCATGCGTACCCGGCCATCGGACCCTTCGGTCCACGCCGCGATGCCGCCGTCGGGCAGGCGCTTGGCCTTCACCAGGAAGTCGTCGCCTGCGATCAGTGGCGCGACACCGCGGTAATCCAGCCTGATCGGTTCGCCGCCCGACAGCGTCGCGATGATGTTGAGCAGCAGCGTCGCCTGGATCGGCCCGTGTACGACGAGGCCGTCATAGCCTTCCTCACCCGTCACATAAGGATAGTCGTAATGGATGCGATGACTGTTGAAGGTGATGGCGGAGTAGCGGAACAGGAAGACGGGTGAACTCGCGACCTGCCAGACCAGATCGGCGGGCCGTGGCTGCTCTGGCGCCGGCGTGGGGGAGGCCGGTGCGCCAGGCTTTGCGGCCTCGCGGTAGACGATGTTGTGGCGCTCGCGAAGCGCGACACCGCGCGGCGTAACGAGTTCGTGGTCGACGGCGACGAAGCAGAGCGGTCCCGTTCGACCCTGCTTGTTGGAGATGTCGCCGATCACCGAGCGGCGCGTGACGTCGTCGCCCGTGCGCAGCGGCGCAAGGGTTTCGATCGTTCCGCCAGCCCACATCCGGCGCGGTAGCGGCACGGGCGGCAGGAATTCGCCCTTGGCGGCATGGCCGTCAGTGCCGATCGCTCCCATCGGGGCGATTGGCGGGGCCAGGCACCAGTGCAGGGCAAGCGGCGCCTCACCCTCGGCATAGGGCGCCAGGTGCGGCGCGAAGGTCGCCTCGAAGCTCCGCACCAGACGCGGTGTGACGAGGTCGGAGGCCTCCTCGGTCCTGCCGGTCCAGCGCTTGAGGGCGTCAAGATCGATGCTCATCTCAGTAGGACCTCGGCATGCCCAACACATGTTCGGCGAGATAGGACAGGATCAGGTTCGTCGAGATCGGCGCAACCTGGTAGAGCCGTGTCTCGCGGAACTTGCGCTCGATGTCGTATTCCTCGGCAAAGCCGAAGCCGCCATGCGTCTGCACGCAGGCATTGGCCGCCTCGAACGAGGCGTCGGCCGCCAGCATCTTCGCCATATTGGCTTCGGCCCCGCAATCCTTGCCCTGCTCGTAGAGCCGCACCGCCTCGCGCACCATCAGCTCGGCGGCGCGCATATTGGCGTAGGCCTTCGCGATCGGGAACTGGACCCCCTGGTTCTGGCCGATCGGGCGGCCGAAGACCTGCCGTTCCCGGGCATAGTTCGAGGCTTTCTCGATGAACCATTTCGCGTCGCCGACGCATTCGGCCGCGATCAGGATGCGCTCGGCATTCATGCCGGACAGGATGTAGCGAAAGCCCTTGCCCTCCTCACCGATCAGGTTCTCGGCAGGCACGCGGACATTGTCGAAAAACACCTCGGTCGTGGCATGGTTCATCATCGTGCGGATCGGCGCGATGGTGAGGCCGGCCTTCAGCGCTTCGCGCATGTCGAGGATGAAGACCGAGAGCCCCTCGGTGCGCTTGGCGACCTGCTCGCGTGGCGTCGTGCGGGCCAGAAGCAGCATCAGGTCGGACTGCGCGGCGCGGCTCGTCCAGATCTTCTGCCCGTTGACGACATAATGGTCGCCCTCACGCCGGGCGAAGGTGCGTAGCGAGGTGGTGTCGGTGCCGCTCGTCGGCTCGGTGACGCCGAAAGCCTGCAATCGCAAGGCGCCGGACGCGATCCTGGGGAGGTAGCTGCGCTTCTGCTCGGCCGAACCATGCCGGAGCAGCGTGCCCATGATGTACATCTGGGCGTGACAAGCCCCGCCATTGCAGCCCTGCCGCTGGATCTCCTCCAGGATCACGGTGGCGGCCGAGAGCGGCAGGCCGGCCCCGCCATACTCCTCCGGGATCAGGGCCGAGAGGAAGCCGCTTTCGGTCAGCGCGATGACGAAGGCGGCGGGATAGGCCATCTCGCGGTCGAGCTTGCGCCAGTATTCGCCGGGAAAGCCGGCACAGAGTTTTGCGACGGCGTCGCGGATCTCGGCGTGATCGAGGTCTTGCATGGCTGCTTGTCTCAGGTGGAACGGGCGGCGGCTGTCACGGCGAATTCGGCCCGCAGCGCGGCTTCATGCTCGCCAAGTTCGGGTACGCGCCGCATCTGCGAGCGCTTTCCGTCAACGATGGCGGGAGGGGCCAGGACCTCGATCGGACCCGCCGGCGTCTCGACCGTCAGCGTCGTCGCGGCCGGGTGGGTGATCAGGTCGCCGACGCTCGAGACCGTGCCATAGGCGATCGCGGCCTGATCGAGCGCGGGGGTGACGGCCGCAAAAGGCCTTGCGATCAGAATCGCCTGGATCGCGGCATCGAGCGCGGCCCGCTCCCGGACGCGCAGCACATTGCTGGCGAAGCGCGGGTCGTTGGCGAGGGCCTCGTCCTGAAGCACCTCGCGCGCCAGGACCTGCCATTCGCGCTCGCTCTGCACCGCCAGAAGCACGTTGCCATCGGCGAGCTCGAAGACGCCATACGGCGCGATCGAGGGATGGGCGAGGCCGAGGCGCGGCGGCTCGATCCCGCCATAGCGCCGGGTCAGATAGGGGACGTTCATCAGGTCGGCGATGGTGTCGAACAGCGAGAGCGCAATCTGCGAGCCTTCGCCGGTGCGGGCACGCCGGAGCAGGGCCTCGAGAATCGCGGCATAGGCGGCATTCCCGGTGGCGATATCGGCGATGGAGACGCCGATCCGCGTCGGCCCGGAGCTTTCGTTGCCGGTGATCGAGGACAAGCCGGCCTCCGCCTGGATCAGCAGGTCATAGGCCTTGCGCGTGAAATGCGGCGTGCCCGGCGCATAGCCCGAGACATCGCAGGTGATCAGGCGCGGATGGCGCTTGCGCAGCTCGGCGCTGCCGATGCCGAGGCGGCCGGTCGCGCCGGGAGCGAGATTCTGGATGAAGACATCGGCCTTGGCGAGCATCGCCTCGACCATGGCGAGGTCGTCGGGCTGCTTCAGGTCGACGCGGCAGGATTCCTTGCCGCGGTTGATCCAGACGAAATAGGAGGACAGGCCATTGGCGTAGTCGTCATAGCCGCGCGAGAAGTCGCCCTCGGCCCGTTCGAGCTTGATGACGCGCGCCCCCGCATCGGCCAGCCGGCAGGTCGCCACAGGCACGGCGACGGCCTGTTCCAGCGCCACGACCAGGATTCCTTCGAGAGCATTCGTCATCATGTCCAGCCAGTTGGTCTTGTCCTGCCGGCGAAACGGACCCTTCGAGCCACGCAAGTCAAATAGAGTTTTGCGATGGCATCCATAGCGCGGCGAACCGAGCGCGTCCGCCGGGCGGACCACCGAAAATCGCTATGGCCTTCATCGCTTTATTCTTCTTGTCGGCCTCTTTCGCCTAAGCGCCGCTTTCGGCTCCAGGGAGACACGCCGCCGCCAGCGCAATGATGGAGACGCGCCATGATGAGGATGAATTGGTCGCCGAGCGCAGATATGCGATCGAGTGCGGCGAGGTGATCGGGACGACCGGCGGCCTGGCGGCGAGTTCGCTGGAAGCTGCAGGCCTGCACTGACTTCGGAAGGACATTCTATGACTCAGCATTTCATCAATGGCCGCCACGTCGCCGGCCGGACAGGCGAAACCATGGCGGTGCTCGCGCCCGCGACCGGCGAGGAATTCACCCGCATCGCCTGCGGCACGGCCGAGGATATCGACGATGCGGTAAAGGCTGCGCAAGCCGCCTATGAGGGCGCCTGGGGCAAGCTGACGGCGGCCGAACGGGGCCGGCTGATTGCGAAGCTCGCGATCAAGGTGCAGGACCATTTCGACGAGCTGGCCAGGATCGAGGCGCAGGACACCGGCAAGCCGATGGCGCAGGCCAGGGCCGATATCGAGGCGACGGCCCGCTATTTTGAATTCTATGGCGGCGCGGCGGACAAGGTGCATGGCCATGTCATCCCCTTCATGAACGGCTACAGCGTCAGCGTCGTGCATGAGCCCCATGGCGTCACCGGCCATATCCTGCCCTGGAACTACCCGGCGCAGATGTTCGGTCGCTCGCTGACGGCGTCTCTGGCCATGGGCAATGCGGTGGTGCTCAAGCCCGCCGAGGAGGCCTGCCAGACGGCGCTCAGACTGGCCGTTCTCGCCTCCGAGGTCGGCTTCCCCGACGGCGCGATCAATATCGTCACCGGGCGCGGCCATGAGGCGGGCGCCGCACTCTCGGCCCATCCCGGCATCGGCTTCATGTCCTTCACCGGCTCGCCCGAGGTCGGCAAGATGGTGCAGAAGGCCTGCGCCGAGAACCTGATCGGCTGCACGCTGGAACTCGGCGGCAAATCCCCGCAGATCGTCTTCGACGATGCCGATTTCGACGCGGCGGTCCCGATCGTCTGCAAGGCCATCGTGCAGAACACCGGGCAGACCTGCTCCGCCGGCAGCCGCGTGCTGGTCCAGAAGAACGTCTATGACGCGTTCGTCGGCGCCGTAGCCAGGCAGTTCTCCACGCTGCGGGCCGGCACGCCGGAGATGGATCTCGATTGCGGGCCGGTGATCAACGCCAGGCAGCAGGGCCGGGTGCAGAGCTTCATCGACCAGGCCCGCGAGCAGGGCATTCCGGTTCTCGCCGAGGGGCAGATCGCGCAGGGCGTGCCGAATGGCGGCTTCTACGTCACGCCGACCCTGTTCGGCCCGGTGCCGCGGGGCAATCGCCTGGAGCAGGAGGAGGTTTTTGGGCCGGTGCTCTCGGCATTCCCGTTCGAGGACGAGAGCGACGCCATCCGGCTTGCCAATGCCACGGCCTATGGGCTCGTGGCCGGTATCTGGACCGGCAATGGCGGTCGCCAGCAGCGCGTGGCGAAGAGCGTCCGGGCCGGACAGGTCTTCATCAATGGCTATGGCGCCGGCGGCGGCATCGAGCTGCCTTTCGGCGGTACCGGCAAGAGCGGCCATGGCCGCGAGAAGGGCTTCATGGCGCTGGAAGAGTTCGCGGTGACCAAGACGATCGTCCACAAGCACGGCTGACTCTTTCACGGTGGAGCGCCGGAGCCTCGCCGAAAACCCTCTCCGCTAGCTATAGGGAGGGGAATCGCACCCTACCTTCTCCCCTTGCGGGAAAAGGTGGCCCGAAGGGCCGGATGAGGGGTCGCGCCGCCCTTGCCGGTTATCGCCTCGCAAGCCTGAAACCTTCCAACGTCGCGCGACCCCTCACCCCAACCCTCTCCCGCAAGGGGAGAGGGGGCCGCTCGCGCCTGTTTGCAGGCATCACCTCTCAGACGTGCTTGACGCGGGACGGCCACTCCCGGGTGACGCCCGGCTGGACCGGGCGTTCCAGATAGGTCGAGAGCACGACATAGCTGCGCGTCGCCTTCACGCCTGGCGTGTCGTAGAGCCGGGCGAGCAGGCCTTCCAGCGCATGCGTGCTCTCGGTTCGTACCTTCAACAGCATGCAGGTATCGCCCGCGACAGAGTGGATCTCCTCCACTTCCGGATGGGTCTCGATCGCCATGAGCGCTGTGGTCTTGCCCCAGCCGGTCGTGTCGACATGGACGAAGGCGAGAAGCGTCTTGCCCGTGGCTTCCGGATCGATCAGCGCCGCGACCCGCCGGATCGCACCGGAGCGGCGCAGCCGCTTCACCCGCTCATGTGCCGCTGGGGGCGAAAGGCCGACGCGCTCGCCCAGTTCCGCGTAACTCGTGGTCGCGTCCTCGACGAGAATGCCTAACAGCTTTCGGTCCATGGCATCGAGATCGCGCCCGTCTGCCCTGCCACGCCGAATGATGTCTGTTTTTTCGTTCATTCGTCCCTCGTGGGTTGAAGCCGAATTCCATTCGGTCATTCTGAAGAAATGTCGAACCTTGATCAAATGAATCTGGCCACGGCCGATCATGCTGCACGCATTCCGCTCGCGGCTTACGCGTTGTGCCTGTGCATCGGCATCATCGGCGCGAACTCTCTGGCGCTGGGGCCGATCGCGCCGCGTGTCGCGGAGAGCTTCATGGTGTCGGTCCCGGCCGTGATGTCGGCCTCGGCCGTGTTCGGAATAGGCACCGCCGCGAGCGCCCTGTTCCTCGCCGGCGCGATCGACCGGTTTGGAGCCGGCCGGACCTTGCGGGGCGCATTGCTGCTCTTTGCATGTGCGCTCGCCGGCTGCGCTGCCGCGCCGGGGCTCGCCATCTTCGTCGGCGCGCAATTCGTCGCCGGGATCGCCGCGGGGCTCGCCTTGCCTTCGATCTATACGCTGGCTGCGGTCGCGGCACCGCCTGGCCGGGAGAGCGATACGCTCGGCGTCGTCCTCTTCGGCTGGACCTTGAGCATGGTGGCAGGCGTGTCGCTCTCCGCCGTCCTCGCCGATGCAGCGGGCTGGCGCGTGGTCTATGCGGTCGTCCTGGTCGCGACGCTTCTGTCCTTCAGCGCGGCGGCCGGGCCGATGGCGCTCACCCCGCGGCGCTCGGCCGCGACGCAGTCGCCCCTGTCGGCGCTGCAGGTGCCGGGCATTGCACCACTGCTCGTGGCTTGCGCCGCCTTCATGATCTCGTTCTACGGCGTCTATGCCTATATCGGCGATCACCTGCGCCGGCGCCTCGTCCTTCCGCTCGGTGCCAATGGCCTGCTGGCGCTCAGCTATGGCCTTGGCTTCGGCGCGGCGGCGTTTCTGAACCGGCTGATCGACCGTTTCGGTGCTGGTCGGCTGCTGCCGGGGCTCTTTCTGACGGTCGCCGCCATCTACCTTGCGATGGTGGCGGCATCCAGCACGCGCTACGGCCTGTTCGGGATCGCCTTCGCCTGGGGGCTGGCCAATCACGCTGCGCTGAACGCGCTGATCGTGAGGCTCGGCTCGCTCGATCCGACCCGGCGGGGAGCGATCATGGGCCTCAACAGCGGCGTGACCTATCTCTCACTTTTCGCCGGCACGGCCGCGTTCGGGCCGCTCTACGATCATGCCGGGTTCGCGGCGCTGGCAGGGGCGGCTGCTGCCCTGATGCTCGCGGCCACGCTTGCGGCCGCGCTGGCGCGGCGCGCGCCGGCCGCTCCCATGGCATGATCGTCGAGGCGGATGCCTACATCAGGATCACATGGCGGATCGTGCGGCCCTCGGCCAGCGCGTCAAAACCCTCATTGATCTCGTCGAGACTGCTCGTGCTGGTCAGCAACTTGTCGACCGGCAGCTTGCCACGCAGGTAGAGGTCGATGAAGCGCGGGATGTCGCGGCCGGGAATGCAGCTCCCGACATAGGACCCCTTGAGGGTCCGCTCCTCGCCGACCAGCTTGACCGGAGCGAGCGCGAGCGTGTGGGCCGGGTTGGCGAGGCCAGCCGTGGTCGTCGTGCCGCCGCGACGGGTGATCTGATAGGCAAGCTCGAGTGCCTTGACGGAGCCGGCCATCTCCAGCCCGTGGTCGACGCCGCCTTTGGTCGCCGCGCGGATCGCCTCGACGACGCCGGGATCGCCGGCATTGAACGTATCGGTCGCGCCAAGATCGCGGGCGATCCGGAGCTTGTCCTCGGAGAGATCGACCGCGATCACGCGGGAGGCGCCGCAGGCGACTGCGCCCAGCAGCGCGCTCAGCCCGACGCCGCCAAGGCCAACGACGGCGACGGTCTCGCCGGCGCGGACCTTTGCGGTGTTCACGGCGGCGCCGACCCCGGTCAGCACCGCGCAGCCGAACAGCGCCGCGATCTCGTGCGGGATATCGGCCTCGATCTTCACCAGCGAGTAGCGCGAGATCACCGCATGCTCGGCAAAGGCGGAGACGCCGACATGATGGTTCACCGCCCGGCCATTGGCCGAGAGCCGGCGCCCGCCGCCCAGCAGCTCGCCTGCGCCATTGGCCGCATTGCCGGGTTCGCACAGGGCAGGGCGACCCTCGCTGCAGGGCGCACAGTGGCCGCAGGAGGGGACGAAGACCATGATGACGCGGTCGCCCGCCTTCAGGTCCTGCACGCCGGGGCCGGGCTCGACGACCTCGCCGGCCGCCTCATGGCCGAGCACCATCGGCACCGGGCGGGGCCGGTTGCCGTCGATCACCGAGAGGTCGGAATGGCAGAGCCCGGCGGCCCGCACGCGGACCAGAACCTCGCCCGGGCCGGGCGGCGCAAGCTCGATCTCCTCGAGCGCAAGCGGCCTTGAGCGCGCATAGGGCGCGGCGACGGGGCTGGCATTCAGGACGGCGGCGCGGATCTTCACGGGCGTTTCCTCGGGCAGGCTGAGTTCTATGGCCGGTGTGAAGGTCGGGCGCGATGCGACCCCTGTCAAAGAGGAAATCGCGATCAGCCGTATAAGGCCGGGCGATCACCGTCCTCCCCCAGCGTCGCCGTCCAGATTTGGTCGGCCACCAGCCCGCGCAGGATCTCCCAGGAAAGTTGGCCGATGGCGCGCGCCGCGGCCGGCATCGGGCGCTCGGTCGAGTAGGCGAGATAGACTTTTCGGTGCAGCGACGGCCCGTCGATCCGCCAGGTCTGGAAGATGCCGGCCCTGGCCTGCGCGCTGACGGCCATGCGGGGCAGGATGCCGTAGCCCAGCCCGCGCTCTGCCAGCCGCTTGATCTGCGAGTAGGATTCGATCTCGATCGCCGGGTTGATCACGGTGTGGACGCCAAGCGCGGCTTCGTCGATCTGGTCGCGCAGCCCGTGGCCCTGGCCGGGCAGAATGAGATCGAGCCCGGCCGCCTCGGTCAGGCTGACGGTGCCGCCGGCCGGTGCCGCGACAGCATTCAGCGAAGGCGCTCCGAACAGGCAGAGCTCCTCGGTCAGGACATGGTGGATGCCGAGGCCATTGGGGTCGGAGGTCGAGTAAATCACCGCGAGGTCGACCTCGCCGCGGCGCAGCCAGTCGAGCACGAAGCCGCTCATCGCCTCGGCGATGCGGATGCGCACCGCGGGGTAGCGGTCCCGCGCCGCCTCGATCAGCGGCACGCTGAACTGTTCGCTGACGGTGCCTGGCAGGCCGATGCGGACCTCGCCGCCGGGCGAGGCCGATACGCCGCGCACGGAGTCGCGCAGCTCGGCGAATTCGGCGAGGATCGAGCGAGCCCGCGCGAGCAGGCGCTCGCCTGCTTCGGTCGGGATGACGCCGCGGGTGCCGCGATGCAGGAGCGGCACGCCGAGTTCATCCTCCATATGGCGCAGATGCTGGCTGAGTGCCGGCTGGGCGACGCGCAGCTTGGTCGCAGCCTTCGAGAACGAGCCCTGTTCGGCGATCGCCGTGAAATAGCGGAGCTGGCGCAGATCCATCGCGGCTTCATCTCTCCCTTTCGCCCGTGAATGATCGCGTATGGTGGTAGCGTCCGCGGCGCTCCAAGGCCAGAGACCTGCGCTCGGCGATCTGTCTCACCACTTTGGCTGGCCAGGTTTCGGTAATCTTGCCAAGCAGGCGATGGCTACCGTTATTTCGCCGCACCTATGGACATGCTGTGTGGGTGAGTGAGCTGCGCTGCGGTGCTCCTCCCCTCTGCGGCGCCTCACCGGGGCCGGGGTCTGCACGAATGCTTCGGCCTTCGCGCAGGCTCCGGCCTTCCCTTGTGGCCAAGCCTTTCAGTCCCGCAGGGGGCGGGGCACCGTCACCGGGCGTGCCTCGCGGGCCTGGGCGGCAAGGCGCATCGGCGCATTGACCGCTCCGAAACCGGCATAGCCGCCGCGGCGCTCGACGATCTCGAAGAAGAAACGCTGGGCGAAGACATGACTGTAGACTTGCAGGAACTCGGCCTCACCGTCGCGGTCGTAGAGGATGTGGTGCTCGCGCAGCCGGTCGATGACGTCGGGCTCCAGCCCGTGCCGGGCCTCCAGGTCGTCGTAATAGTTCGCGGGGATGTCGAGGAAGGACAGCCCTGCAGCGCGCATCGCCGTGACGGCGGCAAAGATGTCGGGTGCGCTGAAGGCGATATGTTGCACGCCGGAGCCGAAATGCTCGGAGACGAAGCGTGAGGAGAGCGTCCGTGTCGCCTGCGAACCGTTGAGTACGAAGCGGACCGCACCGTCGTCGCTGATGATGGGCCGGCTCGCGACCAATCCGGCGGGGTCGGCGACGTCGGTCTGCTGGATGCGCTCCAGTGCGAAGAGCGAGGTATAGAACAGCAGCCAGGACAGCATCTCCTCGTAGTCCATCGACTGCGAGATATGGTCGACGCTATCCAGCAGGGCGGGGGAAGGTGCTGACGCGTCAGTGGCCGCGATGAACTCCTTCTCCCATACATGGCCGAGCTCGCCCTTCGGCTCGGTGAAGTAGATCAGCGCGCCGCCGACCCCGCGGATCGCCGGGATATGCATCTCGCCCGGTGCGACCGGCTGCTCGAAGGCTGCGATCCTGAGCTGCTTCGCCCGCGCCATGGCCTGCGCCACATCCGCCACCCGCAGGCCGATCGCACAGACGCCGGGCCCGTGCATGATCGCATGCGACTGGGCAAAGCCGTCCTTCTCGGTGTTGAGCACGAGATTGATGCCGCCCTGGCTCCAGCGCGTGACCGCCTTGCTGACATGGTGCCCGGTCTGCCGGAAGCCGAGCGCGGCGAAGAGTTCCGCCAGGCTATGGGCGGTCTCCTCGTCCAGCGCGAACTCGATGAACTCGACGGCAAGGCACGGCGCGCGCGGGGGCAGCTCCGGCGTGACCTGGTCGGCCAACTGGATCAGCGAGCGCACGCCGTCGCTTGCAAGCCGCCGGGCCGAGCCGGCGCGAAACTGGTCGTTGAAGACCTCGAGCGAGAGCGGGCCGGAATAGCCCGTGGCCTCGACGGCCCTGACGAAATCCGCCACCGGCAGGTCGCCCTGTCCGGGGAAGCAGCGGAAATGCCGGCTCCAGCTCAGCACATCCATGTCGAGCGCAGGCGCATCGGCGAGCTGGACGAGGAAGATCCGGTCGCCGGGAATCGTGGTGATCGGCCCCAGGGGCGAGCGCCGCGCAAGGGTGTGGAACGAGTCGAGGATCAGGCCGATGCGCGGATGGTCGGCCCGGCGCACGATCTCCCAGGCGTCGCGGTAGTCGTTGACATGCCGGCCCCAGGCCAGCGCCTCGAACCCGACCTTGACACCATGCTTCTCAGCCAGGGCGCCGAGCTCGCGCAGATCGGCTGCCGCGCGGTCGACGCCGCCCTCCGCCTGCGGCGAGACATTGGAGCAGATCAGCATCAGCTCGGCGCCGAGCTCGTTCATGATCGCAAACTTGCGCTCGGCCCGAGCGAAGGCCCGGGCGC
Source organism: Bosea sp. BIWAKO-01 (assembly GCF_001748145.1). Lineage (NCBI taxonomy): Bacteria > Pseudomonadati > Pseudomonadota > Alphaproteobacteria > Hyphomicrobiales > Alloboseaceae > Allobosea > Allobosea sp. BIWAKO-01. The sequence continues at coordinate 333,884 of NZ_BCQA01000001.1, read as the reverse complement.
GCTGCGGCTCCGGCATACCCTCGAAGTCGCGGAAGGGCTGGAAGGCGGCGATGCCCAGGCCGAGACCGGCAATCATCCGGCCGACATCGCGCGGGCTGCCGTCGAAGGTCAGGAAGTCGTTTTCGAAGACCTCGACCGCGTCGAAACCGGCCGCCGCGATGGCTTGCAGCTTCTCGGCAAGATCGCCGCTGAGGGAGACGGTGGCGATCGAGGTCGGGTTCATGCTGCACCTGTCCCGGACGGGACCCTGAGCGGAGCGGGCGTGACGGTCGCGCCGGTCCGGGCGGCTTCCGCGACGGCCTCGACGACGGCCAGCGTGCGGGCCGCATCGGCTGCGCCGGTCAGTGGCTCTTCGCTGCCGCGGATGACGGCGCAGAAATGCCTGAGCTGCTCGGCCAGGGGCTCGATCGGCTCGACGCCGCGGCTCTCATGCTGGAGCGGCTCCCACCAGCCGGCCTTGTCCTGATAGTGCCAGAAATCGAGTTTTGGCAAAGCCAGTGAGCCTTCGCTACCGGCGATCAGGTAGCAATGGCCTTCGCGTTGCGGGTAGGCCTTGTTTTCGCCGGAGCTGAGCTCCCAGCTCCAGGGCGAGGGCGTCACGTCCGAGACGGTGGCCGTCCCGAGCGCGCCGTTGCTGAAGCGGAAGATCAGGGCGGCGGTGTCCTCGACGGCAAAGCCGCGTGTCGCGTTGGAGGTGATGGCCTGCACGCTGTCGATCTCGCCGCAGATGAAGCGGAGATTGTCGATATCGTGGATCAGATTGATCAGCACCGGCCCGCCGCCCGGCTCGCGCCGCCAGGCGACGTCGAAATAGTCGTCCGGCTTCTTGATTAGGAACAGTGCATTGACCGCGACCAGCCGGCCGATGCCGCCCTCGCCGACGATCCTGCGTGCCGCCTTGACGATCGGATTGTGGCGGCGGTGATGGCCGGCAAGCACGGCGACGCCCGAGCGCGCCTGGGCATCGACGAGCTTTTGCGCCGCAGCGACGCTCTCGGCCAGCGGCTTCTCGACCAGCACCGGCACGCCGGCCTCGAGACAATCGATCGCGCCCGGGACATGCAGCGCATTGGGCGTCGCGATGATGGCGCCGTCCGGCTTCATCGCAGCCAGCATCTCGCGCTGCGAGGGGAACCAGCGCACGCTGCGCTCGGCTGCGATCGCCTTCGCCGCCTCGGTCGGGTCGCAGATGGCGGCCAGCGCGCAATCCGGCGAGGCCTCAATGCGCAGAAGATGCGCGCGGCCGATCAGGCCGGCGCCGACGAGCGCGATCTGGAGACGTTTGCTCATGCGGCCTCCGTCATGGCGCCACCGAGGAAGAGTTGGCCGACGCGTGGGTCGGCGAGGATGTCGGCAGCTGGTCCCTGCATCCTGGTCTGGCCGAGTTCAAGCACAAGCCCTTCATCGGAGATCTCCAGCGCCGAGCGCGCGTTCTGCTCGACCATCAGGATGGTGACGCCGCGGGTGCGAAGATCCTGCAGGATGCCGAAGGTCTCCTGCACCATCATCGGCGAAAGCCCGATCGAGGGCTCGTCGATCAGCACGAGCTTGGGGTCGAGCAGCAATCCGCGCACGATCTCGAGCTGTTTCTGCTCGCCGCCCGAGAGGGTGGATGCCTGCTGGTCGGCCTTGCGGCGCAGCGCCGGAAAGCGATCGAGCGCGGCCTCGAGCCGCTTAGGCATATCCGTGATGTGCGAGCCCGCGGCGACAGCGCCGAGCTCGATATTATGGCGCACGGAGAGCTCGGGAAAGATGTTGCGCCCCTGCGGCACATAACAGATGCCGGCCTCCAGGAGCTTGCGCTGGTTCCAGTGGGTGATCTCGGTGCCGTCCAGCCGGATATGGCCCTCGCGGACCTTGAGCAGGCCGAAGATCGCCTTGAAGACGGTCGACTTTCCCGCGCCATTGGGGCCGATCACCGTGGTGATGGCGGCGCGCCGGACCTTGAAGGTCGTGCCGTTCAGGATGGTCATGGCGCCATAGCCGCCGACCACGCCGTCGAGTTCGAGGATATGGGCGTCCATTCCAGTCGTTCCTCAATGCCCGAGATAGGCTTCGATGACCTGCGGATTGGCCCTGACTTCGGCGGGCGTTCCTTCGGCCAGGACCTTGCCTTCCGCCAGCACGAGCACGCGGGTGCAGAGCGACATGACGAAATCCATGTTGTGTTCGATCACCACGAAGGTCGCGCCCTGCTCGGCATTGATGGCGCGCAGGCGTTCCTTGAGGTCGCCGAGCATCGTCAGGTTGACGCCGCCTGCCGGTTCGTCGAGCAGCACGAGGCGGGGCCCCGCCATGAAAGCCATCGCGGCATCGAGCAGCTTCTGCTGGCCATAGGAGAGCCCGCCCGCCTTGGCGTCGACGAGATGGCCGAGCTTGAAGAAACCGATCATCCGGTCGGCCTTCTCGGTCAGCCCGGCATCGCGCCGCCCGAAGAAACGCGAGAGCATCGTGCCTTCATGTTCCTGGCCTGCGAGGATCAGGTTCTCGCGCACCGAGAGCTCGGGGAAGACCTGGAGCAGCTGGAAGGTGCGGCTGACGCCGAGGCGGTTGAGGTCGGAGGGGCGCATGCCCGTGACCTCCTTGCCGTCGAGCCTGACGCTGCCCTCGGTCGGGTCGAGCTGGCCCAGGATGCAGTTGAACAAGGTCGACTTGCCGCAGCCATTGGGCCCGATGATGCCGAGGATCTCGCCTTCCTTGACGGAGAAGGAGACGCCGTTCACCGCCTTGATGCCGCCGAAGGCCTTGTGGATGTTCGAGACTTCGAGGACCGGGCTCATGAGCGGTCTCCGGTGCTGGCGGCCACGCTCTTGCTGGCCACATTCCTGTCGTTCTTGCCCTTGCCGGTGAGCTTCGCCCAGCCGCGTTCGAGCAGGCCGCTCACGCCCTGCGGGCAGGCGATCAGCAGCAGCATGACGATGGTCGCGAAGATGATCAGGTAGAGCGAGCCTACGACGCGCAGCCATTCCGGCAGCACCACGCCGAGCAGCGCGCCGATGAACGGGCCGAGCAGGTAGCCGGCGCCGCCCGCCACCACCATCAGCAGCAGGAAGAAGCTCTGCGACAGCGAGAACGGCGAGGGGTCGATGAACTCGACAAGCGGAGCGTAGAGCGCGCCTGCAAAGCCGGCATAGGCAGAGCCGATGGCGAAGGCGAGCAGCGTGTACATGCGCGTGTCGATGCCGAGGCTGGCGGCCCGGATCGGGTTCTCGCGCAGCGCCGTGAAGGCGCGCCCCCAGGGAGAGCGGATCATCCACCATAGCGCGATCGCCAGGATCAGGGTGACGATGACGACGAAACGGTGAAAGGCGAGCGCGCCGTCGAGCTTCAGTCCAAAGATGCTGGGGCGCGGGATGTTGGAGAGGCCGAAGACGCCGCCGGTCAGCCATTGCTCGTTGCGCAGGATCAGCCAGATCAGCGTGGAGAAGGCGAGCGTGACGAAGGCGAGATAATGCGCCTTGACCCGCAGCGCCGGGAAACCGAGCACCAGACCAACCGCAAAGGTCAGCAGGCCCGAGATCGCGAAGGAAGCGTACCAGTTCAGCCCGACCTTGGTGGTCAGCAGCGCGGTTGCATAGGCGCCGAGCCCCATGAAGGCGGCCTGCGCCAGCGACTTCAGGCCGGCATAGCCGAGCGTCAGGTTCAGGCCCATCACGGCAATGCTCATCACCAGCCAGAGCGAGAGCACATAGGTGCCGTAGCGGCCCATGCCGGCCGGAGCGAACCAGAGGATCGCGGCACCGAGCATCAGCGTGATCAGCGTGCCGTCGGCGAAGGTCGCAAAGGACGGCAATCTTTCAAGGCGGCCGCGCTGCTGCGGCAGGCGTCCCTCGGTCGCGGGCGCAGTCATACGCGGCGCTCCTCTTTGCGGCCCATCAGGCCTTCCGGCTTGAGCAGGATGATGACGACGAGCAGGACGAGCGGCACGGCCAGGCGATAGGAGGTCGAGATATAGGCCGCCGCCATGCTGTCGACGATGCCGACCACGAGCCCGCCGACCAGCGCGCCGCGGACCTGGTTGAAGCCGCCGACGATGGCGGCGATGAAGGCGAACAGGCCGATGACCTCGCCATTCGAGAATTTCGCCAGATAGATCGGCGAGATCAGCACCGAGGCGACGACGGCGAGTGCGGCGTTGATCACGAAGGTCAGCAGCACCATGCGCTCGACCGGGATGCCGAGAATGCGCGCGACCGTCGGGTTCTGGGCCGTGGCCTGCATCTGCCGGCCAAGCCGCGTGCCGCCGACGAACCATTGCAGCAGGCCGATGACCGCAAAGGCGACGACGATGATGGCGAGATGCTGCAGCGAGATCGAGGCGCCGAAGACCGAGATCGTCTGGGTCGGCACGAAGGAGGGGAAGTTCTGGGCCTCCGCCGAGAAGCCATCCTTGGCGCCTTCCTTCATGATAATCGAGAGCGCCATCGTGGCGATGGCAAGCGGCAGGACGCCGTGCCGGATCATCGGATCGACCACTGCGACCTTGAAGCCGACGCCGAAGATCAGGATGAAGGCGGCGATGCCGATCAGCGCACCCAGCCAGATCGGCGCGCCGAACAGCTTGATGGCGAGCAGCACCAGCACTGCCGGCAGCATGACGAACTCGCCCTGAGCGAAATTGATCGTCTGCGAGGTCTGCCAGACCAGCGTGAAGCCGATCGCGGCCAGCGCGTAGATCGCGCCGGTGGCGATGCCGGCGATGAGATAGGCGATGAATTCAGCCATGGCGCGTCCTCGTCCTGTTGGCGCTGCCTGTGTTCCGACCTGCCGTCGTCATCGCGGCCCGGGTGGCCACTGGCCGCGCGGTGCCGCAATCCAGGCCCGGCGCGTTGCGTCCGCTTCTGGACCCCGGGCGTCCGTTCGGTCGCCCGGGGATGACGTGGCGAGGTGTTTTCGTCTTACGGCTTGGGCTTACGGCTTGATCTTGGGCAGGGTCGCGTTGATCACCTGCTTGCCGTTGATCACCTCGGCGAGGAAGCTCTCGCGGTCGAGGTCGCCATTGCTCTCGATGGTGGTCTCCATCAGAATTCCCGGCTCGTCCGAAGGCTTGATAGTCGCGCCACGCAGCGTATCGGCCACGCCCTTGCTGTCGAATTTCTTCTGCTTCTCGGTCGCCCACTTGATCATGTAGACGGCCATGTAGCCCTTCAGGCCGTTATGGTCGGAGGCATAGTTGTACTTGGCCTGGTACTTCTTGCCGAACTCCTGGAAGGCCGGGATCGGCGCGTCGATCGAGAGACCGACATGGCCCTTGACGCCGTTGGCGGCCTCGCCCGCGAGCTCGATCACCTTGGCGCCGAGCAGCGTCGTCTCGCCGACCATCGGCTTGCTGATGCCCTGCTGCTTGGCGGCGCGCAGGAAGCGGGCGCTCTCTTCTTCGTTGAGATAGACGAAGATGGCATCGGCATTCGAGTTCTTGATCTTGATGGCGTCGGCGGCGAAATCGGCCTGGCCCTGCTCGGTCGCGACATCGGCCGCCACCTTGATGCCGGCCTTCTCGAGCTCGGGCATGATGGCGTCGCGCCCGCCCTTGCCGAAGTCGTTATTGACCCAGACGACCGCGACCGAACCCGCCTTGACCGTGTTCTTCAGGTAGTTCGCGATCTTCGGCATCGCCGCCGCCTGGCTGAGCGAGGTGCGGAACAGGTACTGGTTGCCCTGCTTGGTCAGGCCGGCGGCCTCGCCGCCGACGAACTGCGCGATCTCCGCGCGCTGGGCGATCTGCATCGAGGCGCCGATCGGGCCGGAGAAGACCGGACCGAGCACGGCATAGGTGCCCTCGTCGATGGCGCGCTGCACCGCGGCGCGGGTGTTCCCCGGGTTGGTCTGCGTGTCGTAATGGACGATCTCGATCTTCCTGCCGAGGATGCCGCCCTTGGCATTGATGTCGGCGACGGCGAGATCGATGCCGTTCTTCCAGTTGGTGCCGGCGGTCGCACCCGCACCCGAGAGTTCGACGACGTTGACGAGCTTGACCTTGTCCTGCGCCAGGGCCGGTGTCGCGAGCCCTGCGCTGAGCGCCGCGGCGATGATCCACTTGGATTTCATGATGTTTCCTCCAGTTGTCCGGTTTCTTGTCTCCGCCCGGTCTTGCCGGGGCGTCGCTCAGGCCGCGCGATCGATCGTCGTGCGCGCCGCCATGATCCTGTCGAAGGCCTCGGCCATCGCGGTGTCCGAAGGCTCTGCGCCGGTGAACAGCCGGAAGGCGTCCAGAGCCTGGTGAATTGCCAGTTCGCGCCCGGTCATGACCGTCGCCCCGGCTGCTTGCGCCGCCATCAGCAGGGGCGTCATGAGCGGATGATAGACTGCGTCCGCGACCCACTGGCCGGGCCGGATCAGCGCTGCCGGCACGGGCGTGCCCCGGTCTGGCAACATGCCGATCGGCGTGCCGTTGACGATGCCGGCGGCGCCGGTGACCGCGGCCTCCGCACTGCCGGCGATCTCGACCTCCGCCCGGGTTCCGAGCAGCCCGGCAAGCGTCGCCGCCTTGGCGCGGTCGAGATCGAACAGGCGCAGCCGGATCGCTCCGGAGGCGGCCAGCGCAAAGGCGATCGCCTTGCCGACGCCGCCTGCGCCGAGGATCGCCACCGGCTGGTGGCCATCCTCCCGCTTCAGGCCGCGATAGGCCGTGGCAAAGCCGCTTGCATCGGTGTTGTAGCCGATGAGCCGGCCGTCCTGGACCACGATGGTGTTGACCGCGCCAAGTGCCTCGGCCTCCGGCGACAACCCGTCGAGCAGGCCGGTCACGGCCTCCTTATAGGGGAAGGTGACGTTGATGCCGGAAAAGCCCAGCCGCCTGACCCCGTCCAGTGTGGCAGCGAGATCGACGCGGCTTGCGCCGGTCACCTCGATCAGGTGGTAATGCGCCTCAAACCCGGCTGCCCGTGCGGCAGCCTCATGCATCGCCGGCGACGCCGAATGCGCGATCGGCGAGCCTAGCAGCCCGAGCAGCACACGCTTGGTCTTGTTGGCGACGGCGATTGCCGGCATGTCCGATCCCTCTTGGCTCGCCCGTCATGGTCGCAGGCGTTGCCATACGTCACATAAACCAATTTCAGCTAGTAACGCGATAACCAATCCATCCGCATTACCTAACCTGATGTTATCTTTTCCACTGCCTTCGCCGAGGCACGCAGGCGCGGCGAAACCACTGCGTTCATCTCTTCGCGCAGCAGCGTGACGAAGGTCTCGGCATAGAGCGAAGGCGCCTTGTCGTTCTTGATCGCGACATAGGTCTGGAACTGGGTCGGCTCCTCGATCGGGATCGCGGTGATGCCCTGCATCGAGCCATGCGCGACGGTGAACTGGTCGATGATCGCGATGCCGAGGCCGGCTCGCACGAGCGAGCAGACGGTGGTGCCGAAGCGGGCCTTGATCCGCATGTCATAGGCCAGGCTCTGACGGCTGAAGATCTCGCTCATGACCCGGCCATAGGGATCATTGGGATCGATGCCGATCAGTTCGTGCCGCACGATCTCGCGCGCCGACAGTGAAGTGCGGCCGGCAAGCTCGTGGCCGTCGGGGACGATGCAGAGCAGCTCGCCCATCGCCAGCGGGATGAAATCGATGCCGGGATGGTCGAGCTTGTAGCTCATCGCGGCGATCTCGCCCTTGCCGAGCAGGAGATAGTCGAGCGCTTCCTCGATCTTCAGGATGTTGATGTCGATGCGCAGGTCCGGATGCTTGCGCCGCAGCCGCTCGATCGCACGCGGCACCATGACATGACAGATGCTCGGCACGGAGCCGAGCTTGAGTTCGATCTCGCCGCCGCGCTCGATGCGGGCGAGCGTGTAATGCAGGTCGTCGACCTTCTTGTAGACCCCGTTGATCTGCTCGAAGATATCGTTGGCCTCAGGGGTCGGAATGTAGCGCCCGTGCCGGCGCTCGAACAGTTTCAACCGCAGCGTGCGTTCGGTATGCTTCATCAGGCGGCTGATTCCCGGCGCCGAGACGCTGAGCAGCTTGGCCGCCCCGGCAATCGTGCCGGTGATCATGATGGCGCGGATCACCTCGATCTGGCGCAAGGTCAGCATGACCGGCGTATCCTTCCCCATTCTGTTTTGCGACAAGCGGAGGCGAGGGCCGGGTGACTGTCAAGCGGGCCGGACGGGGGGAGCAGATCGTGGACGTCGAGATCAGACGGGTAGGCCCTGCGGACATGGCCTTGTTCGAGCGCGTCGACGAGGATGTCTTCGACGAGCCGGTCGATCCGGCAAGGCTCAGCGCCTATCTCGCTTCGCCCGGGCATATGATGCTTGTCGGACTTCACGAGGGTGTGGTGATGGCGCAGGTCGCCGCCGTGATCCATCGCCATCCCGACAAGAGGACGGAGCTCTATATCGATGAGGTCGCCGTTGCCCCCGCGCTGCAGCGCCAGGGCCTGGCGCGGCGGATGCTGGACGACATGTTCGCCTGGGGGCGCGAGCTCGGCTGCGAGGAGGTCTGGGTCGGAACCGAGCTCGATAATGAGCCGGCGCGCGCGCTTTACGAGCGGCCATTCGGATCGGGCGGCGTCTTCGTCATGTATGCCCGCCTGCTTTAGGGTTGAGACTCAGATCGCCCACCAAGTGACCGCTGCTGCGCAGCGGACGGCTGAGCGCACGATGTCTGCGCACTTGTCGTAGCGGGTAGCGGTGAGGCGGTGGCTCCTCGAACCTTCAGAACATGCGCTCGTGCGCCGGCGCAGCGCCCCCTGGTCGCTTCGTTTCTTGAGCCGGAGGGAGGTGCGAGCACGCCGCGCTCCGCGGGGAACATTCGTCAGCTGATCAAGGCTTGACCAACTCTCAAAGACAGTTACTTTGGATCCATGGATCCAAAGTCGATTTTCAGCGAGCTGCGAGACGAGATCGAGTCCGGTGAATTGCCGCCAGGCTCGGTTCTCAAGCAGGAAACGATCGCCGAGCGTTTCGGCGTCAGCCGCCAGCCGGTCCGGCAGGCCTTGGACCGGCTGCTGGGGAGTGGCTTGGTCGTGCGGCGTCCCGATCGAAGCCTGGCGGTCGCCATCCTCTCAGAACAGGAGGCGACTGAACTTTGCGAGCTTCGGGCTATTCTGGAGGTTGCGGCCTTCGAGCAATCGGCCCCGTCGCTCTCGCCTCTCATCTTGCGGACGGCCGAAAGGCTCAATGATGAGCTGATCGCCGAGTACGATCCGTTGCGGATTGAAGAGCTGGATCAGAATTTTCATCTTACTCTCTACATCGGATGTAAAAATACTCGATTGCTGAAATCCATTACAACGCTTCGACAAGAATCCCGGCGCGCGACTATTCATCAAACGCGTGGCGCCCAGGAACGTATCGAGTTTTTCGAGGAACACGCTGCGATCATTTCTGCTTGTGCAAAGCAAGATTTCAGCGCTGCGGCTCAGCATCTTCGCCGCCATCTCACTCAAACGACGGCAAGGCTTCTTTCCATGCCGACAAAGGATCGATCATGAAAATGACCGTTGAGGTACATTGGGAGCGCGAAGGAGCGGTCTTCACCGACAAGCGTTACAGCCGCGCGCATATCTGGCGCTTTGACGGCGGCCAGGTCGTACCGGCGTCTGCTTCGCCGCATATCGTTCCGCTTCCCTATTCTGTGGAAGCCAACGTCGATCCGGAGGAGGCCTACATCGCGGCGATTTCCAGCTGCCACATGTTGACCTTTCTCGCGCTCGCGGCGCCCCAACGGATCGTCGTGGAGAGCTATCCGGACAATGCGACTGGCGTGGTGGAGAAGGTCGACGGAAAAATGATCGTCAGCCGCGTCGAGCTCAATCCGACCATCGCCTACGCCGGGGAGCCACCAATTGCCGCAAAGCAGGCGGAACTGCACCACTTGGCGCATGAACAGTGCTTCATTGCCAATTCCGTGAAGACGCAAATTGAAATGGCACGTGAGACGCTCACTTAACCCTTGGGATTGATCGATTCAGGTTTGGAATAACGTGCAGGTTACGAGACATGTGCGGTTGAGACGTTGAGCGAAGCCAAGAGACCGGCCGAGAATGGGGTGCCGCGAGAGACGGCAAGGGCTTCAAACGTGACATCCGTCCGATCGATGGGGTCCGTTCGCGCGCATCGCCAAAGAGCCGACAGATGGATGACGACGTGACTGCGATGGAGCTCGGAGAAAACGAGCTGCGCGAGATCACACTCTATGCCGCAAGCTGCGCCAGGCAGGCGCTGTCGCTCTTCGAATCCAGGTATCCCGCCGATCGTCGTCCGCGGGACGCGATCGAAGGCGCGGAGGCCTTTGCCCAAGGCGGCAAGCGGACGGCTCAGTTGCGTTCTCTTGCCTGGGCGGCGCATGCGGCCGCTCGCGAAACGCAGGATCCTGCCGCCTCCGATGCCGCCCGGGCCGCCAGTCTCGCGGCCGCGGCCGCGTATCTGCACCCCAAGGCCAGCCCGCACCAGGTCAGGCACATCCTCGGCTCGGCGGCTCATCAGGCCCGGGCCCTGGAAATCGCAGCGGGAGAGGACGAGACGGTCGGCAATGAGCAGCTGGGCTGGGCCCTGGAACACGCGCCTCCGGCCGTTCGCGACGTCTTGCGGCGCATGCCCAACGTCCCCGCCGGTCGAGGCCGCATGGGAGATTTCCTCCGTGAACTCGACACCAGGCTCCGGGGCTAGTGCCCGGCTCTTCCTACGAATTCGCGCAAGGGGCGCGCCGGGTCTTGGGCCGGGCGAAGAGGTTCGATACGACGACGTGCCTTCGCGCGTGCGCCTCAGTCGGCACCCGGCAGTTTCCGGGTCAGCTCACCCTGGGCTTGCAGGAGCGGCAAGCTCTTGCTGGCAAAACCCTTCAGTTCGGCATCCGAGCCAGTCTGGGCATAGCCTGAGAAAAGCGCCATCGCCTCGTCCTGGGCTTGCTTCTGCGCGGCGACATAGGCGCGGTCGAACTCAGGCCCCTGCTTGTCGCCGAGCTGGCGCAGGATGTCCTGATGCGCCTGGTCGGGCCGCTCGGGCAGGGCGATGCCCGAACGCTTCGCCACGATCTGGCGCAGGCCGGTGCCGGCGGTCGTGCGGTCGTTCACCGCCTGATGAGCGAAGGCCTTGATCTCGGGCGAAGAGCTTTTCTGCAAGGCGAGCGTGCCGAGCTCGATCGCCATCATGTTCGAGATCGCGGCCTTCTTGACGAATTCATCGGCCTGGAGCGGCTCCTGTGCCGGAGCATGGGAAACGCAAAACGCCAGTGCCACCAGGGCAAGCAGGACTGCTCTCATCAATTCCTCGCGAATGTGCCGGGCCCGTAAGGGGTAACCTGCAATCCGCCCGGAGGTTCCGAGCGCCGGGCCTGAGCCTAGAGGACGTCGCTGACGCGCAGCCGTGTTGAGTCCATGTGCCGGCCGATGACGTCCACCAGCGCGTCCGCGTCGCGTTTCTTCAGGGCGACGATCATCTCCTCATGCTCCGCCACGGCCCCGGCCCATTTCACCGGGCCCTCATTGCCGATGAAGCGCAGCCGCTTGATCCGCGCCTGCAGGGTCTCGTGCATCTCCATCAGCACCGCATTGCCGGAGGCGGCAACGATGGCGCTGTGGATCGCCTGGTTGAGCTTGAAATATTCGAGCCGGTTCTTGGTTTCATAGAGCTCCAGCATCTGCCTGTGCAGCGCGTGGATCGCCTCGATCGTCTCGTCGCTGGCCAGCTGGCAGGCCATCCGGCCGCCGAGCTGCTCGAGCGTCTTCAGCACCTGCAGGATCTGGGCAAGATCCTTGTCGGTGAAGCGGCGCACGATCGCGCCCTTGGCGGGCAGGATCTCGACCAGGCCTTCGCTCGCCAGCGTCTTGATCGCCTCACGCAGTGGAGTGCGCGAGACGCCGAGCTGGGCGCCGACCTGCCCTTCGTTGATCCGCTGGCCAGGCGCGAGCCGGCCTTCGATGATCATGTCGCGCAGGCGCTCCAGGACCTCGTCATGCAGGGTGCGCCGGGTGATGCGCGGATAGATATCCGGCGTGGCCCGGGTGATGTCGGCTTCGTTTGTCATCGCCGTCCCTCGTTTTCATCGTTACGGCATGGGGTCGTCAGGCTGTCAACGCGCCGCAGCTGCGCGCTCCACCGGGCTTTCGGCGAAGATCTCGTCCTGCCTGCGTCGGGTCTGGAGCAGGACCGAGCCCTGATCGATCTCGACATCGCCGAGTTTGATCGCGGCTCCGGCCGCCACCGGGCGAACCAGCTTGCGGTTGGCAACCAGGTAGAACGGGGCAGGGCGGTCATCGGCGAGCGCCGCGGCCGGACGCATTTCGGCGCCGACGCTGTCGATGCTGTGGTGATGGCCGCCCATGGTGAGCACGGTGCCGGCCGGCAGGTCCCGCTCCGCGACGGCAACCAGGTCCCAGCGCGGACGATAATCCTCGCCATAGCCGGACCGGCCGAGCCCGGCCGCATCGAGGATGCTGGTCGCGGCCTCGACGCCGAGCAGATGGCGCGGCAGGTACAGCATCGCGGTCTTGGCGGTGCGGCTGACGACATGGCCCTTGCCGGCAAGCATGTCCCAGGTGGCATCGTCCTCGCAGCGCACGACGATGAAGACGCCGCCGGCGAAGCTCGCTTCTTCCGCCAGGCGGAGGTGATGGAAGACGTCGACCCGGCGCGTGCCGGCGCTCAGGCCGCCCTGGCGGCGTTCGGCGAACAGATCGGCGATTTCGGGAATGCGGGCCGGCGGCGCATGGAAGCCGGGCGTATCGGGCCCAAGCCCGGTCGCATTGGCGACAAGCGTCATTTCGCAGAGATCGGGCACGGCCCTGAGCGGGAAGGCGCTGCCCAGGATGCGGGCGCGCTCGGCGGCGTTGCCGACGATCGAACGCGAACCGGGCAGCCAATGGTCGCGCAACTCAGGGAGCGAATGGGTCACGCCGTTGCAGGTCACCGCACCGGTCGCTGCATCGAGAACGAAATCATACTCGCTCGACTTGCCAGCGGCGATGATCTCCAGCCCGAGCAACTCGGCCCAGGTGACGAGGGCGATCAGCAGGCTCGGCTGATCGCCGTCCACCGGCGTGACGACGACGCCCTTGTCCTGCGCCAGGCGGGCGAGGCCGGGGCCGACGACGCTGTCTGCTTCCTTGGACACGAGCGCGACATGGCGCCCGGCCTCGATCGCCGCCAGGCTGTGGCGGGTTGCGGCTTCCGGGCTGCCGGTCGCCTCGATCAGCAGGTGGAAGGGCAGGTCGATGACGGTCTCCAGACGCCCGGCGGCGATATGGTGCCCGGCCGCCCAGGCCGCCTTGGCTTCCGCCGGCGTTTCGCAGGCGACGATTTCGGAGGCGGGGATGCCGGCGGCCGCCATCGCACGGGCCGCGCCCTCAGACGTCATGTCCACCGCGATCCGCGCATTGACCAGCCTGATCCGCCTTGCCTGGCCGAGGAAGCTCTGGCCGAAGCCGCCGCTGCCGACCAGGCAGGTCTCGATCGGGGTCTTGAGGCCGCTGTAGAGCGAATGAAAATTCATGGGCAGATCCTCCGGGGCGCCGCGTCGCGACTCTGAACCGGCCGCCACTTTGCGCTCAGCCTATAGCAAGATGGATATGCTGCATACAGCATACTTGTAGCGTTTAGAGGGCTATGCTAGGTCGATGGCCAAGTCTGGCCCTGATCACATCCGGCCACGTAGGAGATGAGAGCGATGGACATGCGCGCAAACGGATCACTGCCGACGATAGCCGTCGCGATGGGGGATCCGTCCGGCATCAGCCCCGAATTGCTGGCGCGCATCCTGCTCGAGCCCGATCTGCGCTCGTCTGCCCGCTACGTCGTCTTCGGCGACAAGCGCCTGCTCGATCTCGGAGCTGCGGACGCCAAGGTCGACCCGGACGTGCTGGTCATTGGCGAAGGCGACGAGATTCCGGCCCAGTCGGCGAAGCCGGTCTTCATCGATCTTGCCAATCACGATCCGGCCGCGCTCGAGCGTGGCAAGGCGACACTCGCCGGTGGTCAGGCGGCGACCGACAATTTCCGTCGCGCCCTGCGCTTCGCCGCGGACGGCAAGGCCGATGCCGTGTTCTTCACGCCCTTTAACAAGGCTGCGATGCGCTTCGCCTATCCCGGCTATGACGACGAGATCCGCTTCGTGCGCGATGCCATCGGCTATGAGGGCGATGCCAGCGAGTTCAACATTCTCGACGGTCTGTGGAACGCCCGTGTCACCTCGCATATCCCGCTGTCCGAGGTTGCGGCTGCGATCAGCCAGGAGCGCATCCTCAAGGCGCTGACGCTGGCCGACGGCAATCTGCGTGCTGCCGGCTTCAACCCGCCGCGCATTGCCGTGGCCGGTATCAATCCGCATGCCGGCGATGGCGGCAATTTCGGCCGGGACGAGATCGAGACGATCGAGCCCGCCGTGAAGCAGGCCAAGGCCAGGGGCTTCACCGTCGAGGGGCCGTTCCCCTCCGACACCGTCTTCCTGCGCGCCAGGAACGGCGATTTCGATGCCGTGCTGACGATGTATCACGACCAGGGCCAGATCGCGATGAAGCTGATCGGCTTCGATCGTGGTGTCACACTGATCGGCGGCTTCCCGTTCCCGATCTGCACGCCGGCGCACGGCACCGCCTATGAGATCGCCGGCAAGGGCATCGCCAATCTCGGCGCGACCCGTGCGGCGCTCAGCCTCGCCATCAAGATGGCGAATGAAGGAAGGGCCGCACGCAAGGCGGCTTGAGTTTTCCGCGGCCGGGCAGCCGTTTCATGAGCCGCCCGGCATCTAATCACGAAGGGAGAAACGAATGAAAAAGACGAGCATTGCGGCTGGTATTGCAGTCGCGTTCAGCCTGGCCGGTGCAACCGCCGCGCAGGCCTGGCAGCCCACCAAGCCGGTTGAATTCGTGGTCACCTCGGGCGCCGGCGGCGGCACCGACAATTTTGCCCGCGTCATCCAGTCGATCATCACCAAGCACAAGCTCTTCGATCAGCCGATCGTGGTGGTGAACAAGGGTGGCGGCAGCGGCGCTGAAGGCTACATCCATGGCCGCGCCGGCAAGGGCGACGCCCACCGCGTCATCTTCGGCACCAATAACGCCTACCTGCTGCCTTACGTCGCCAAGCTTGGTTACAAGCTCTCCGATCTGACGCCGGTTTCGGCGCTGGCGCTGGACGAGTTCATCCTCTGGGTCAACGGCCAGGCCCCCTATGCCGATGCCAAGAGCTATATCGATGCGGTCAAGGCCAAGCCCGGCTCGCTCAAGATGGGCGGCAGCCAGTCGAAGGACACCGACCAGACGCTGACCTCGATGATCCAGGAAGCCGCTGGCGTGAAGTGGATCTACGTGCCGTTCCAGGGCGGCAGCGCAGCCGCCGTGCAGCTCGCCGGTGGTCACATCGACTCCAACGTCAACAACCCCAACGAGAATATCGGCCAGTGGAAGGCCGGCCAGGTGAAGCCGCTCTGCGTGTTCAGCCCGGTGCGTCTCGCCAAGGGCGAGGCGGTCTTCGAGGGCAAGGGCTGGGGCGATATCCCGACCTGCAAGGAAGCCGGCCTCCCGCTCGAGACCTTCCAGATGCCGCGCACCGTCTGGCTGCCGGCCGAAGTCCCCGCCGATGCGGTCGCTTACTACGCCGACATCATGGAGAAGGTCAGCAAGACGCCTGAGTGGCAGGAGTTCATCACCCGCACCTCGCAGACCGGCCGCTTCATGAAGGGCAAGGAATTCGCCGATTTCGTCGCCAAGGACGAAGCCGCGAACAAGAAGACCTTCGAAGCCGAAGGCTGGGTCGTCAAGTAAGACGGTTCCCTGCCGCCGGCCGGCCCACGGGCCGGCCGGCGGCAGGTCGTTTCCCGATTGGCCTTGTCCCGGCACCTTCGACAGGGCCGGGGCAGGCGCATTGAATGTGAAGAGACGGCTTGAAGCCGTTCGCTGGAGGAGGCTGCCATGATCACCCGCTTCTGGGCTGAATGCGCCATGGCCGTGGCCACGATGATCTTCGGGCTCGGCATCGTCCATGGTGCGCTGGACTTCGGCGTCGGCTGGGATTCGTCCGGGCCGCAGCCGGGCGCCTTCCCCTTCTATACCGGCCTGCTTGTTGCGGCCGCGAGCCTCGGCACCTTGGTGCTCACGCTCGGCAAGCGCTTTGCCGGAACCGGCAATCTGCAGGACGTCTTTCTCGATCGCGAGCAGGGCAAGCGCGTTGCCGCCTTCTTCCTGCCAATGCTGGCTTTCGTAGTGCTGAGCGTCACGCTTGGCATGTATGTCGCGACGGTCCTCTACCTCGTCTTCACCATGCGTTTCCAGGGGCGATACAGCTGGTTCGCCTCGCTCGGCACCGCCTTCGTGACGGCTGTTCTGTTCTATCTCGCGCTCGAAAAATTCTTCCAGATCGGCCTGCTCAAGGGGCCGCTCGAATCGTTCCTCGGCCTGTGATCATCTCCCTTTCCGGATCGGTGCCGCCTCATGGATAATGTCGCCTCCCTGATGCACGGCTTCTCGGTCGCGCTCACCACTCACCACATCCTGCTGATGATGGCGGGCGTCCTGCTCGGTATCCTGGTCGGTGTCCTGCCCGGCCTCGGCGCGCCCAACGGCGTGTCGCTGATGCTGCCGCTAACCTTCTCGATGGACCCGGTCTCCGCGATCATCCTGCTGACCTCGCTCTACTGGGGTGCGCTCTTCGGCGGCTCGACCACCTCGATCCTGTTCAACATCCCGGGCGAACCGTCCTCCGTCGCGACCACCTTCGACGGACACCCGATGGCCAAGCAGGGCAGGGCGACCGAAGCCCTGTCCTTCGCGTTCCTCTCCGCCGGCTTCGGCGCGATGGCGGGCGTCATCCTGATCACGCTGCTCTCCGGCTGGGTTGCCAAATTCGCGCTGAAATTCTCCTCGCCCGAGTATTTCGCGGTCTATTTCATGACCTTTGCCAGCTTCATCGGCCTTGGCGGAGCCACCCCCCTGAAGGCGATCGTCTCGATGGGCGTCGGCTTTGCGCTCGCCTCGGTCGGCATGGATTCGGTCTCCGGCAGCATCCGGCTGACCTATGATCTCGACGTGCTGCTTGCTGGCGTCAGCTTCCTCATCGCGGTCATCGGGCTGTTCGGCATCGGCGAATTGCTGCTGACCATGGAGGAGGGCCTGAAATTCGACGGTGTCCACGCCAAGGTCAGGATCACCGACGTTCTGAAAACCGCAGCCAAGCTGCCGCGCTACTGGCTGGCCCTGCTGCGCTCCAGCGTCATCGGCATCTGGATGGGCATCACGCCCGGAGGCCCGACCGCGGCCTCCTTCATGAGCTATGCCATGGCCAAGCGCTCCTCGCGCAATCCCGAGAAGTTCGGCAAGGGCGAGCCGGAGGGCGTGATCGCCCCCGAGACCGCCGACCACGCAGCTGGTTCGGCCGCGATGCTGCCGATGCTGGCGCTCGGCATTCCCGGCTCGGCGACGGCTGCCGTGATGATGGGCGGCTTGATGATCTGGGGGCTCAATCCCGGCCCGATGCTCTTCATCGAGCGCCCGGATTTCGTCTGGGGCCTGATCGCCTCGATGTATCTCGGCAACGTCGTCGCGGTCATCGTCGTGCTGGCGACCGTGCCGCTCTTCGCCTCGATCCTGCGCATCCCGTTCTCGATCGTCGGGCCGCTGATCGTGATCATCTGCTTCATCGGTGCCTTCACCGTGGCCAGCAAGGAATTCGACATCTGGCTGGCGCTGATCTTCGGGATCGTCGGTTACCTCTTCAAGAAGCTCGATTATCCGATCGCGCCGCTGGTGCTCGCCATGGTCATCGGCGACAAGGCCGAGGATGCGTTCCGGCAATCGATGATCTTCTCGCAAGGGTCGCTCTCGATCTTCTGGTCGAACCCGCTGGTCTCGACCCTGATGTCGATCGGTGTCCTGCTGCTGGTCATGCCGTTGCTCGGCTCAGGCCTGCGTCGTCTCAAGGGCGGCCGCGCCACGCGCCCGGCCTGACCGTTGCCTCGATCCTCCATCTCCTAGCGAAAACAGAGTCCGACCATGACCGAACCCTATAAGGGCATTCTGCCGATCGCTCCGACGATCTTCCACGACAATGGCGACCTCGACATCGAGGGCAACAGGCGCGTCATGGACCTGATGGTCGATCAGGGCGTCGACGGCATCTGCATCCTGGCCAATTTCTCCGAGCAGTTCCTGCTGACCGACGAGGAGCGCGACCAGGTCATGCGTCTCTCGATCGAACAGGTCGCCGGCCGCGTGCCGGTGATCGTCACGACCTCGCATTTCTCGACACGGATCGCGGCGCAGCGCGCCAAGGCCGCGGCGGATGCCGGCGCGAAGATGCTGATGATGATGCCGCCCTATCACGGTGCGCTGCTCAAGGCCGACGAGCAGGGCATGGTCGAGCATTTCAAGCATGTCACTGATGCCTGTGGCCTTCCGGTCATCCTGCAGGACGCGCCGCTTTCGGGCGTCACCATGACGGTTCCCTTCATGGTGCGGCTGGCGAAGGAGGTCCCGCTCGTCCGCTATTTCAAGATCGAGGTTCCCGGCACGGCGAACAAGCTGCGCGCCCTGATCGAGGCGGGCGGCGAGGCGGTCGTCGGTCCGTTCGATGGCGAGGAGGCGATCACGCTGATGGCCGATCTCGATGCCGGCGCGACCGGCACGATGACCAGCGCCATGATCCCCGACCTGATCAAGCCGATCCTGACCGCGCATGCCTCGGGCGATCGCAAGACGGCGGCGGCGCTCTATCGCGACGTGCTGCCGATCATCAATTACGAGAACCGCCAATGCGGCCTGCGCTCGGCCAAGGCGGTGATGAAGGAGGGCGGCGTGATCAGGAGCGAGGCCGTCCGCCACCCGCTGACCCCGCTGCACCCGAAGACCCGCGAGGGCCTGATCGAGTTGGCGCGCGAACTCGACCCGCTGGCGCTGCGCTGGGGGAAATGAGGCGGCGCGCCGCTGCGGCGCCCGCCTGAGAGACGATCAGCGTCGGGTCAATAGGACCCGATGCCGCCCGATGGCGGCGGCAGGTTGCCGCGACGGTCTCTTGTGATGAATTCCGGCGTCACCTGGAACACCCGGGACAGCCAGGTGATATAGGCCGACAGCAACTGCTCGATGGCACGCATGGGTTGCCTCCACATTTGCAGAAGCAACCCTAGCACGAAATGCGGCGTCTTGCCCGGGATTTCGGACCGAGGCGCCTATGCCTTCGTCCAGACCGCGAGCTCGTAGCCGTCCGGATCGGCGAAGTGAAAACGCCGCCCGCCGGGGAAATCGAAGGCCGGCTTGACGATGCGCCCGCCTGCGGCTTCGACCCGCGCCTGCGACGCGGGAAGATCATCGGCATAGAGGATGATCAGCGGCCCGCCGGGCTGCGGCGTGCCCTGGGTGGTGAATCCGCCTTCGAGACGGCCGTCGGCGAAGGCGCAGTATTCCGGGCCGTACTCGGTCATCGTCCAGCCGAAGGCTTTTTCGTAGAAGGCGCGCGCCCGGCCGAGATCGGAAACGACGAACTCGACATAGTCGATGCGCCGGTCATTGGGCGATGGGCTCATGACGTTCTCCTTCGATTCATGTTCGTCTGATCTGATGGAGCAGCCTCCGGTCATGATCCGGCAGGAGGCGAAGGATCAGGGGCGCTGCTGACGCGCATCTTGTTCAAGGGCGCCGTGCTGCAGTAGCAGCTTGGCAATCACCGGGCCTCCTGTGCACGATGCACATCCACAGGCTCAGACCGACAGGGGCGAGACGCATGCCGACGACGACCGAAACCTCCTTGCGTGAAGCCTTTGTGCGGGCGCGCCGCAGCCGCAGCCTGGTCGACATCGAAACGCTTCCCGTTCCAGCCGACCTCGAATCGGCCCTGACCGTGCAGGCCGATGTCAGCAGCGACATGGGCTATGCGCATCTCGGCTGGAAGGTCTCGATCACGGATGGGCGCGGGCTCGTCGGACTGATGCCCGGGCCGTTCCTGAAGCCCGGCGATACCTATCGCTCGGTGCCCGGAGCCGAGCTGCGGCTCGAGGTCGAGCTCGCCATCAGACTCGGGCGCGACATGCCGCGCCGTCCCGGCAAACCCTATAGCCGGGCCGAACTTCTGGAGCATTGCCACAGCGCCTTCGTCGGCATCGAGATCATCGAAAGCCGTATCGCCGACTGGACCCATGTCCCATTCCCGCTCTGGTTGGCCGATGCCATGGGCCATGGCGGCTATCTGATCGGCCAGGACGTTCCCTTCGAGGTCTTCGACGAGGTCGCGGATCTCACCTGCACGGTCGAGCTCGACGGTGACGTTCTCTATGACAAGCCTGCTTACCACGCCAATGGCGACCCGCTGACCCCGGTGCTGGCCTGGGCCAATCGTGAGACCGAGAGTGCGCTTGGCGGCCTCGTGGCCGGCCAGATCATCACCACCGGCAGCCTTTGCGGCGGTGTTCTGGCGCCCAATCTCGGCCCGGTCATCGCCAGGCTCGATCCGTTGGCCGCGATTTCCTTCGCGCTCGCCTGACGTCGGTGCGAGGCAGCTTGCAATCGAGCCCGATTTCGCCGCGCGGCCCGAGGCAATTATCCCGGGCGGCAGGAGTGCCAGGGACAGCTTTGACGAGCAGAATTGTGGTCATGACGAGGCATGACCACAAAATCATCTCATTCTATTGGTCTTGATAGTGTTGCGTTGGAGGATTGATGCGGGGTTTGCGGCGTAGGGTGCGCGGGGTTGCAGGCGGAGGCGGTTTCGCTTTCGCCGCTATGCTTGCGATCCAGCCGGTGCCTGCCGGGGCTTTCGACCTCTCCTCGCTCGACATATTCGGCCTGTTCGGCTCCAAGGATAAGCCGCCTGCGGTCAGCAGCACGACGCTGCCCTATCAGCTCGAGTTCGACGTGAGCGGGGCCACCGATGCCAAGGCCCTGACGCAGACGCTGCGCGACGCCTCGCTGCTTTACCGGCTCAGGCAGGATGCGCCGCCCGATGGCGAGACCCTGGCCCGGCGCATGGTCGCCGATCTCAACCCGCTGATCGATGCCCTGTGGTCGCAGGGCTACTTCAACGCGGATGTGACGATCGCGGTCGACGGCAACGGTCTGCGCCTCGGCAATGAGCCGGGCCCGGCGCTGGTGCGCGCGCTCGAGGCCTATCGCAACAAGGCGCCGGCGCCGGTCACCGTGCGGGTTGCGACCGGCCCGCTCTTCAGCCTGCGCAATGTCGAGGTCGTCGAGCAGGGCAAGGGCGGGGGCGGCGCCATTGCCGATCCCTACAAGGTCGCGCGCCTGAAATCGGGCGATCCGGCGACCTCCGCCGCCTTGCGTTCCGCGCAGTCGTCTCTGGTCGATTACCTGCGCAATCAGTCGCGCCCGCTCGCCAGGGTGGTTGCGTTGCGTCCGGTCGTCGATCACGCGGCGAAGATCATGGATGTGACCTATGTCGTCGAGCCCGGGCCGGTCGCCGGTTTCGGTGATGTCGGGATCGAGGGTACGGTCGATGTCCCGCCCCATGTCGTTCGTTCCTTCATCTACCTGGAGCCGGGCGACCCCTATTCGCCCAAGGCGCTGGCCGACACGCGCAAATCGATCGCCTCGATTCCCGCCATCGGCTCAGCCCGCATCCGCGAGGCCGATCGGCTCGACGTCAATGGCAACCTGCCGATCTTCGTCGATATCACCGAGCGGCCGAAACGGCTGATCGGCTTTTCGGCCCGCTACTCGACGATCGATGGCCCCGCAGTGAGGACCTATTGGGAGCATCGCAATCTCTTCGGCGGCGCCGAGCGGCTCAGGCTGGAGGGGGATCTCTTCCTCGCCCCGCGCATCGACGGCACCAAGATCCAGAGCTTCGGCGATTTCGAGCAGTCGGATATTGGCGGGCGCTTTGCCTTCAGCTTCATGAAGCCGGCGCTGAACGGCACCCGCTACGACCTGCTGGTCGACGGTTTCGCGACGCGTGAGCGTGTCGGCACCAATCGCTATGGCGGCTATACGGCCCGCTACGCCAATGCCACTACCAGCATCCGCCGGCGCTTCAGCGACACCTTCTCGGTTCAGGCCGGGCTCGAGGTCGAGCGCGGCCAGACCAGCGACGTCCTCGGCCAGATCACCTACACCCTCGTCGGCATCCCGCTTTCGGTGAGGTACGATTCGACCGACAGCCTGCTCGATCCGACCCGCGGCGTTCGCCTGACAGCCTCGGTGGCGCCTTACCCGACCTTCCTTGGCTCGACCGTCGGCATCGTCCAGGCCAAGGCCGCGATCTCCTCCTACTATGCCCTCGATGAGGATGCCCGCTACGTGCTGGCCGGCCGCATCGGCCTGGGCTCGCTGGCCGGTGCCGCGCTCGACGAGATCCCGGCGACGCGGCGCTTCTACGCGGGCGGCGGCGGTTCGGTGCGCGGCTACGCCTATCGCACGCTGTCGCCGCTAGGCCCCGACAACCAGTTGATCGGCGGGCGCAGCCTGTTCGAAGGCTCGGTCGAGGCGCGGATCAAGATCACCAACACCATCGGCATCGTGCCGTTCTTTGATGCCGGCATGGCGTTCGAGGACAGCTTCCCCAACTTCAAGCAAGCGCTGCGGATGTCGGCCGGCCTCGGCTTGCGCTACTATACGCCGATCGGCCCGATCCGGTTCGACGTCGCCGCCCCGCTCAATCCGCGCAAGGGCGACAAGCCGGTCGCGGTTTATATCAGCATCGGGCAGGCCTTCTGATGCGCAACCGGCTTACCCTTTCGCGCCTGGCGCTTCTCGCCCTGCTGCTGGTCGCGGGGCTGGTCGTCTCGGCGCGCTTCGGCGGCTTTGCCCAGAATGCCCAGAATGATCGCGGGGTTCTGGCCGACCTGATCTCGCGCGCGTTGTCGACACCGAACAGCCAGGTCTCGATTGGTGCGGTCGACGGCGCGCTGTCGTCAGACGCGACGATCCGCGATGTGGTTCTCTCCGATCGTGACGGTGCCTGGCTGAGGGTCGACCGCG
The DNA here is from genome assembly GCF_001748145.1 of Bosea sp. BIWAKO-01. NCBI lineage: Bacteria > Pseudomonadati > Pseudomonadota > Alphaproteobacteria > Hyphomicrobiales > Alloboseaceae > Allobosea > Allobosea sp. BIWAKO-01. Next base: position 311,023 of record NZ_BCQA01000001.1, on the reverse strand, counting down.
TGCGGCTGATCTGGACGCGAACGGCTCTGCTGCTCGGCAGGCTCGAGGTCGACCGGCTCGAGATCGGCAAGCTCGAAATTTTGCGCAAGCCGATCGCCGATCCAGCCGCAGCGCCGACCAGCGACCAGCCGCTCCTGCCGGAATTGCCGGTCAAGGTGAACATCACCGCCTTCCAGCTCAACGAGTTGTCGCTGGGCGCCCCGATCGTCGGCGTGCCGGCCCGGCTGGGCGCAACCGGGGCAGCATCGCTGGGCGCTCCATCCGAGGGGCTGTCGCTGCGTCTCGAGGCGCGCCGTCTCGACGCGCCGGGCGAGTACACGCTCAGGCTCGGTTTCGTGCCGCAGACCACTCGCCTGCAGATCGCCGGCAAGGTCGACGAGCCGCAGGGTGGCCTGATCGCGCGTGTCGCCGATCTTCCGGACCAGCCCCCGGTCAAGCTCGACCTCAATGGCGATGGCCCGCTCGACGCCTTCCGCTCGACCCTGACCTTCACGGCCGGTCCGACCATTGGGGCGCAAGGCTCGGCCAATCTCTCGCGCGTCGGTACTGGCCGCGACCTTGCCCTGGCGCTCGATGCCCGCATCGAGGGGCTGATGCCGGCGCCGGCCGCACCGATCTTTGCCGGCTCGACCCGTCTCGACGGCACGGTCGGCTTCGTCGATGACGGTGCCGTCGACCTGCGCAACATCGCCCTTGTCTCGGCGCTGGCGCGCCTCGATGTCGCCGGCCGCTACGGGGCCGACAAGAACCTCGATATTCGCGTCACGGCTGCAGCCGTGCCCAATGCCAATGGCCGCACCGTTGCCGCCGGCAGCGAGATCGGCAAACTGGCTCTGGATGCCACCGTCAACGGCCCGGTGAACGGGCCGCGCGTCGTCGCCTCGCTCGACGCGCAGGATTTGCGCCTGCCGGCCGGTCGCCTTGGCAAGCTCGTGGCGAAGTTCACCGCGACGCCGAACGGATCGATCGGCAATGCCGACACGCGCATCGCGCTTGTCTCGGACGGCGAGGCGACGGGCGTGGCCCTGGCCGATCCCAAGATCGCCCGCGTCGTCGGCGAGCGCATCATCTTCACGCTGCGCGGGACAGGGCGGGGCGAGGGGAGTGTCGATTTCGAGACGTTGCGGCTCGCGATGTCCGGTGTGGAACTCGACTACAAGGGGCAGCTCGGCAAGGCGCGTATCCTGGGGCAGGCGCGCGCGGTCCTGCCCGATCTCTCGCGCCTCAGCGGCCTTGCCGGCCGCAAGCTTTCAGGCAAGGCGCAACTCGGCGCCGATCTCGATGCGGTGCCGCGCCAGAACATCTATTCTGCGAGCCTCGATGGCCGCGGCGAGCAGATCGGGACCGGGGAGCCGGCGCTCGACCGCCTGCTCGCCGGCAACCTGACGCTTGCCGGGCGGGTCGGGACGCTGGCCGATGGCGGCGTGAATGTCAGTGGCCTGCGTCTCGCCGGGCAACATGTCGCCTTCACCGCCGATGGCGGCATCGGCCGCGAGCGCTCGGATCTGCGGGCCGCCATCTCGCTGCCTGACCTGAAACGGGCCGATCCACGCCTCTCCGGCAAGGGCGAGGTCACGGCACAGCTTACCGGACCGCAGAACAAGCTCGACGCCTCGGCACGGATCGCGGTGACCAATGCGAGTGCGCTCGGTCGCCCGATTCCGCGGCTGTCGATCGATGCCGCGATCCGTGACCTGCAGGGCGCGCTCGAGACGCGGGCGACGCTCGCCGGGGAGATCGAGGGCAAGCCCGCGACCGGCACACTGCAATTCGCACGCCTGCCCGACGATGCCTGGGACCTCTCGAAGCTCGATCTCGCCATCGGCTCGGTGAAGCTGACCGGCGCGGTTACGCTCGACCAGGCCAGGCGGGCCGCCGGCCGGCTGACGCTCGCCGCTCGCAATCTCGACGATCTCTCGGCCCTGGCCCTCACCAGGCTCGGCGGACAGCTTGATGCGGACCTCACGCTCGCTCTTGTCGAGGGGCGGCAGAACCTGGACCTGAAAGCCAAGGGCACGCGCATCAATGCCGCCGGGGTCTCGCTCGACAAGCTCGATGCCAGCGTCGGAGCCACGGATCTCCATGGCCGCCCGGCGATCGACGCCGCGATCGCCATCGATCGCGCGGTTATCTCCGGCGAGGCGATCAACGCGATCCGCTTCGATTCGAAGGGCGGGCGGGATGCGAGCGCCTTCACCCTCAGCGCCAATGCCCGGGGCTTCACGCTCAATGGCGCTGGCCAGCTTGTTCCCGGCGATCCGCTGCGGCTCGACATCGCTTCCTTCGATGCCCGGCGCGAGGGCAAGCGCATCACTCTCGCCAACCCCGCTTCGCTGAGTTTCCCCACTGGCGGTGTCGAGATCTCGAAGCTCGTGCTCGCCATCGATGCCGGCCGGCTCAGTCTTGATGGCCGGGCGGGCGAGACGCTCGATCTGCGCGTGAATGCGAAGGACATCCCGCTTTCGGCGGTCAAGCTGGTAGCCCCGAAGCTCGATCTGTCCGGCACCTTGAACGCCGAGGCCCAGATTTCCGGCAAGCCGGATGATCTCGCCGGTCCCTGGCAGATCCGGATCGCGCGGCTGGTCACACCCGAAACCCGGAGTGCCGGCCTGCCTCCGGTCGAGATCAGCGGCAACGGTCAATTCTCTGGCCGGCAGACCAGCGTCGAAGCGACGCTGACGGCCGGACGCGGCGCCAATCTCGCGGTTCGTGGCACGGCGCCCCTGAGCGCAAGCGGTGCGCTTGCTCTTTCTGTTCAGGGCAAGCTCGACGCTGCTCTCGCCAATGCACTGCTCGCGGCGCAGGGGCAGCGGCTGACCGGCGCAGTGACGCTCGACCTGCGGGCCGGCGGCACGGCGGCCGCGCCCGAACTGCATGGCATTGCGACCCTCGCCAATGGCAGCTTCACCGACGCTCTCCAGGGCGTGCGGTTGACCGGGATCGAAGCGCGCATTGCTGCCAATGGCGACAATCTGCGGATTGAGCGCGCGGTTGCCCGCGCGGCCAATGGCGGCACGTTGTCGGCGTCGGGCCAGGTCCGCGTCGACCCCGCCGCCGGTTTCCCGGGCGAGATCAGAATCGAGGGACGCCGTGCCCAGCTTGTCTCGAACGGAATCGTGACATCGGTCGCCGACCTCAATCTCGCGATTGCCGGTCCCCTGGCGCAGCGCCCGCGCGTCGATGGGCGTGTCGATATCATCTCGCTCGATGTCGCGGTGCCGGACCGGTTGCCGGCCTCATTGCGTCCCGTCGACGGAATTCGTCACGTCAATGCGAAGGGCGCTGCGGCTGTGCGGCTTGCCGCGCAACGCAAGGCGGTGCGCAACGCCGGCCGGGGCGGGCGGGCGGCGCCTGCCTTCGATGCCGCACTCGCCGTGACCATCTCTGCGCCGAACCGCGTCTTCATCCGTGGACGCGGGATCGACGCCGAGCTTGGTGGCGAGCTGCGCGTCGGCGGCACGCTCTCTGCCCCCGTGCTCGATGGCGGCTTCGATCTGCGGCGCGGCCGCTTGTCGGTCGCGAGCCAGCGGCTCGATTTCAGTCGCGGCCGACTGACTTTCACGGGTGGGGTGATTCCGGAGCTCGATTTCGTTGCCGAGACCCGCGCCTCGGACGTGACCGCGCGAATCCTCGTCACAGGGCCAGCGGACCAGCCCGTCTTCGCCTTCACCTCCCAGCCCGAGCTGCCGCAGGACGAGGTGCTGTCGCGTCTGCTCTTTGCCCGTGCCTCCGGCTCGCTCTCGCCGTTCCAGGCCCTGCAACTGGCGCAGACGGCCGCTCAATTCGCGGGGACCGGCGGCGACGATGCCTTCGAGAAGCTGCGCAAGTCGCTCGGCGTCGACAATCTCGATATCCAGATGGGTGCCGGCGGCCCCACCGTCGGTGTCTCCCGCTATATCGGCGACAATGTCTCGATCGGAATCAAGGCCGGCGCCAAGCCCGAGGATAGCGGCATCTCGATCGGCATCGATGTAACGAAGCGGCTTCGCATCCAGGCCGAGTCCGGTGCAGATGGCAGCGCCGCCGTCGGCGTCGGCGCCGAGTGGGAATACTGACCGCGCCAGGGCGCTCCGTTCCGGATGCCTGCAGCTGAGTCGCCGATTCCGATTCGAACAGGCCGTGATTCTGCCGCCTTTTGCCTTCAGGACAGGTCCAGCCGGGGCGCGCGGTTAATGGCTGGTAAATTTCGACCCTCAAAGCGTGGCGCGCCTGCAACACCGGGTTTCAAAGCACCCCCTTGGGCCTCGCGGCGGCGTGATCTCGGTTGATCGGCCACACGGCATTCGTATGGTGAAGATGCGTCGGGACGTTCCCGGTCGCTGTTTTTCGTCTTCGCCTCTGAATGGTTCAGGGACGTGGGCGAAAGACCGGGATAGGCGGGTTCGCCGGTTTGGTCTCCTGGGGCCGATCGTCAAGAACACGCCGAAGCCCGAGGGTCTCGAAACTCTTTTGGAGGTTACCAATGAAGCTCGTTAAGAGCCTCCTCCTCGGTTCTGCCGCCGGCTTCGCCGCGGTCGCCGGGGCTCAGGCCGCCGATCTTCCCTCGCGGAAGGCCGCTCCGGTCGAATACGTTCGCGTCTGCACCGCCTATGGCAGCGGCTTCTTCTACATCCCGGGCACCGATAGCTGCCTTCGCATCGGCGGCCGTCTCCGCGCTGAGTACACCTTCGGCGAGCGTTGGGGCGACCTGCAGGATTCGTACGGCACCCGCGCTCGCGGTCGTCTGAACATCGACCTGCGCACCGCCACCGCTTACGGCACCCTGCGCACCTTCATCCGCTATGACGTGACGGTTTCGACCGGCCCGTACGGCTACGGCGCGCTGAACTCCGGCGCGATCTTCGCGAACGGCGCTGCTGGCGCCAACAGCAACTCGACCGGCATCAGCCTCGACAAGGGCTTCATCCAGTTCGGACCGATCACCGCTGGTCGCGCGCAGTCGTTCTTCGACTTCTACGCCAACGACCTCGGCTTCAGCTCGCTGCGCGGCTCGGACAACAGCCCGAACCTGTTGGCCTACACCGCGACCTTCGGCTCGGGCTTCTCGGCGACGATCTCGCTCGAAGACCGCCTGGCCGGCCGTAACGCGGTCGTCCGCAACGCTCTCGCCTTCAACGGCGCTGCTCCTGTCCTCGAGGGCAGCGAGTATCCGGACCTCGTCGGTGCGTTGAACGTGACCCAGGGCTGGGGCTCCGCTCAGCTGTCGGGTGCTATCGGTCAGCGTAACGTTGCCAGCTTCGCGCCTGGTACCATTGGCAATGTCAACGCTATTCGTGGCGGCGACGAGACCGCTTGGGCCATCCAGGGCGGTCTGAAGTTCAACCTGCCGATGCTCGCCGCTGGCGACGTCCTGTGGTTGCAGGCAGCTTACGCTGAGGGCATGGGCTCCTACCTCGGCTACGGCGGCAACTATGGCTACGGCCGTCTCGGCTTCCTCGCCGCTGCGGACATCGTCATCGACCAGACCACTGGTCGTTCGAAGCTGACGAAGGGCTTCGCCCTCACCGCTGGCCTGAAGCACTACTGGACCCCGACCATCCGTTCGGAAATCTATGGTTCGTACTCTGAACTTGACATGGGCGCCTCGATCCAGAACGGCCTCTTCGCCCAGCAGGGGAACGTTCCGGTCAAGCTGAGCCCGAAGGAGTTCATCATCGGCACCAACCTCGTCTGGACCCCGGTTTCGGGTCTCGATATCGGCGTGGAAGTTCTCTACTCCAAGGTTGAGCTGAAGAACCGCATCGGTCAGGTCGACAACTTCGGCGTCCGCAACGGCAACCTGCTGATCAAGAGCGACGACGCCCTCACCGGCCGTCTGCGCATCCAGCGCGACTTCTGATCGGTTCTCCGATCCTAGTCGGAAGCCCCGGGGAAACCCGGGGCTTTTTTCGTTTGGATATCGTGGGTTAGGCCGGCTCACTCCCTTGACATGGTGATCCGAACCGTCCTGACTTGTCAGCGTGGGGACGGTGATCGGTAAGGGCCTGACAAGTCTGCGCCGACGCGGGGAGCGGGAATGGCGCAGCCGGCAAACTGGTTATGGGGGCTCGTGCCGCTGGCGCTGCTCTGGAGCGCCGGTAATTTCTATCTCGACGATGCGGTCCAGGACGATGTCAGCCGCCGCGCCATAGCGGTGGCGACTCAGGTTGCGGGCGAGGCGCCTGGCGCAAGACCTGTCATGGCGCTGGTTGCCGGGCGCGACGTGCTGATCGGGGGGGAGGCCCTTTCGGCCGATGGCGCGGCCAAGGCCATGGTGCAGTTGCGCGGTGAATTCGGCATTCGCCGGGCGCTCGGGGGCCTGTCCCAGGTCGTCGCGCAGAAGCCCTATAGCTGGTCGGCGACGCGCGAGCGCGATGCGGTGACGCTGAGCGGCTTCGTTCCCGACGAGGCGACGGCGACTGCCAATATTGCTGCGGCGAGTGCGGCCGTGCCGGGACTGCGCGTCGACGATCGCCAGATGCTCGCATTCGGCGCGCCCGCCGGTTTTGCCGCCGTGACGCAGAAGATCCTCGGCGAGCTGTCCGGACTCTCGAGCGGCAAGGTGGCGCTGGACGACACGCGTTTCTGCATCGAGGGCAAGGCGACGACGCCGGAGCGCTTCCTTGCGTTGCGCGAGACCACCGGATCCCTCGGGCAGGGGGCATTCACGCCAGTCGAGTGCAGCCTCGAGCCGCCGACGATCACGCCCTATCGCTGGGCTGTGGAGAAGAGCGCGGATGGTGGGGTGGGCGTCACCGGTTTCTACCCGTCGGATGACGCCAGGCAACAGATTTCAGCGGCCTTGCGAAAGAGCTTTCCCGAGCCCGCCCGCATCGACGATCAAAGCAAGCCGGCCCTGGGCGAGCCGGGCGCTTTCCTGGCCAAGGTCACGCGCGCCATTGGCGATCTTGCCCGGCTCCGCAGCGGCAAGGCCGAGCTCGATGCCGGGAGCTACAGGCTGTCTGGAGACGGGCCCGAGGATTTTGAATCCTGCCAGGCCTTGCAACTGCTGATCGCACAGACCGACGGGCCGGATTCGGTTGCGCAGGCCAATATCATCTGCCCGCCGGCGCCTCCGCCCATGCCTCCCCTGCCGGACATTCCTCCACTCTTCGTCCCGGCAGAGCCTCCAGCGCCTTCGGAGCCTTCAACGCCCCCTGCGTCTCAGCGCGGTGAATTGCCAACACCCGGCAGCTCGCACGCCAGTGCCGGTGAGGTGAAGGCGCCCATCCCGGTCCTCGCTCTGCCCGAGCGCACGGTTCCTCTGCAATGGCGGGCGGAGAAGACCGAGCAGGGCGTCGTGCTGAGCGGCCTCGTTCCCGACGAGGCGGCGAGGCAGGGAGTGCTGCAATCTGCTGGCCGGGGGGCGACGGCCGGCCGGGTCACCGATCGCATGACGGGCGAAGCGAAGCTGCGCGATGCTCCCGATTTTGGAACGGCGACCGGCTTCCTGCTGGATCTGCTGGCTAAGATGAGCGGCGGCGTGGTTTCCATCGAGGGAACGCAGGCATCTCTGTCCGGTGCCATTGCCGATGAAGAGGCCTGGCGCGCGATCGAGGCGGCGCTCCGGCAGCAGCCCCTGCCGGGAGGCCTCACCGGCGCGCCGGAGCTGGCCGGCCTTGGCCTGCGCCCCTATGGACTTACGATTTCGGCGGATCGCTCTGGCGTTGGCCTGTCCGGCTATTTGCCTGATGAACAGACGCGCTCGGCGCTTCTGGCATTGCTGGATGGCTCGCCCTTGCAGGGCAAGATTCTGGACGAGACCCGCATCCTGCCAGGCGCGCCCGTCGGTTTTGGAGGCGCGGCGCGCGTCGCGGTGACGGATCTGCTCAGGCTGGATCTCGGCACCGCGCGCCTGGTCGATAACAGGGTCGAGCTCCAGGGGTTGACCTGCCGCGAGCTGATCAAGGGCGAGGTCGAGACCAGCGCCGCGAGCGGGCTGCCTGCGGGCTTTTCAGGCCAGGCGGAGATCGGCTTGCGCCAGACCGGCTGCGTGACGGAACCGCCCAACACGTGCCAGAACGACCTCGATGCCCTGACCAAGCGCCAGTCCGTGCTGTTCGGCCAGGGCACAGCCATGGTCGTGCTCGATGCGACCACGGAACGGGCCGTGGCGGAAGCATCCGCGATCCTCAAGCAATGCCCGGATGTGCGCGTCACGGTCGAGGGGCATGCCAATCTCGATGGCGAGCGGCGCGGGTTCGACAATGTCGATCTTTCGAACCGGCGCGCTCGGCGCGTGCTTGATGAGTTGGTCATGCGCGGCATCAGTGCTGCCCGGCTCGAACCGAAGGGCTTTGGCGCGCAACGACCGCTCGTTCCCCATGACGAGCCGGAGGCGAAGGCGATGAACCGTCGCGTCCAGTTCACGGTCGAGAAGTAGGGATTGCTGGCATGCTCTACCTGGCCACCCAGTTCGCCTGGTTCCTGCTCGCGGCCTTCGGCATCGGCCTCGCCATGGGCTGGATCACCTGCACAGGCGGGAAGGTCCGTTTCTGGACCAGTCCGATCACCCTGCTGGTGGGCGTCTGGGCTGTAGTCGCCGCGCTCACCTGGTTGCAGGTGGTGAATGGTGTCGCGGCGCTCTGGCTGGAGACCGCGCTCCTTTATGTCGCAGCCTATCTGGCGGGCTGTTGTCTCGCCTGCTTTGCCCGCTCGATCTTCGCCCATCGCGATTCCGTCGTTGCCATTGCCGGCGCCAATGTCGGCTCGATCCCGGAGGCGCCGCCTGCGCCGGCTGTCGCTGTCGCGAAGCCGGCACCCGCGCAGTCGGCCTCGCTGCCGGGCAAGGTCGAGGGTGAGGATCTGATCCCCGGCAGGCGGCCATCCGGCCTTGTCGCGCCGCGCAGCGGAAAGGCTGACGATCTCAAATTGATCAAGGGCATCGGTCAGCAGAACGAAGGCAGGCTCCATGGCCTCGGGATCTGGCATTTCGAGCAGATCGCCGCCTGGACACCCCAGAACATCGAGTGGGTCGGCCATTATCTCGCCTTTCCCGGCCGGATCGAGCGTGAGGACTGGGTCGCCCAGGCGCATTCGCTCGCAGCCGGCATCGAGACCGAGTTTTCGGCACGGGCCCGGGCCGGGGAGGTCGCGACCTCGCGTGACGATGGTACGCAGGGGCAGGGCAATGTCGCCGGCATCCCCGAAGACGGAGCCGACGGCAAGCGGCCGTAAGTCCTCGATTCCAGTCGGCCCCGGCGTGTCGCTCCCGCCGGGCGATGGCAGAGGAGGGGCTGGTCCTACGGCTCAGGCGGCGCGCTTTTCCGCCTTGCCGATCAGCTTGCCGATGCGCCGCACCATGTCCTTCGATCCAAGCAGGGGCGCATGGCCCTGTCCCGGTGCGACGAAGATCTCGCAATCGGGATGGCGCTCTCCCATCTCGCGCAGCGTCTCCTCCGAGAGAAGATCGGAATTGGCGCCACGGATCGCCAGAATCGGCACGGCGTTCAGCCCGGCGAAATAGGTCCAGAGCAGGGGCAGCGGGGCCTCGAGGTCGAGCTCCTCCAGGATCTTCATCAGATTGGGGTCGTAATCGGTGACGAGATGTCCATCGCGCTCGGTCCAGGTCCGTCGCGCCATTGTCTCCCATTCCCTTTCGCCGAAAGCGGGGAATTGCTGATCAGACAGGCGTTTGAGGATTTCGGCGCCTTCGACAAAGCTGCGCGGGCTTGGCAGCTTGCCGACATAGCCGCGGATCCGCAGCAATCCGCGCGCATCGATCACCGGGCCGACATCGTTCAGGACGACGCCCTTGATCATGGCCGGGCGCGCCGCAGCCAGCGCCATCGTCAGCAGGCCGCCGCGCGAGGTTCCGACGAACACGGCGGCCTCGATACCGGCCGCCGTGAGCAGCTGCATCAGGTCGTCGAGCTCGACGCGAATATCGTAATTGGCCCAGTTCCTGTCGTAGTCGGAGCGCCCGCGCCCGCGGTAATCGAGCGCCAGGACACGCCGTGGCTTGGCTTCATCCTGGGCGAGCGCCGTCGCCAGTTCGTGGAAGTCGGCAGCCGTTCGCGCCAGCCCCGGCAGGCAGATCACCGGCAGGGCGTGCGAGGCGAGGGGGCCGTAATCGCGGGCGTGGAGCTTCAGGCCGTCGCGGGCACTGATAAAGAAGGAGCGGAAACCGCTATCAGAATCCATTCGCCCTCCGGCGGCGCTGCAAGAGGCTGGACTAAAGCATCTTCAGGCGAAATGGGCACTGGCCCCAGTCAAGAAAATCCGCCGGAACGGAGCAGGCCAGGGGATCTCCGACCCCGAAGGGGCGGAAATCTCAGCTAATCCCTCGTCCAGGTCCGCTTCAGGTCGTAATCGATCAGATAGGCGGTACGCTGGTTCAGCCTCTGCCGATAGACCTGCAGATTCTCCATCACGCGCTGGACGTAGTTGCGGGTCTCGTAGATCGAGATGCGCTCGACCCAGTCGACGGCATCGACATCGCGCTTGCGGGGATCGCCATAGGCGTCGATCCAGCGCTTCACATTGCCGGAACCGGCATTATAGGCAGCGAAGCTCAGGATGTAGGAACCGCGCCATTCCCGGATGAGGTCATTGAGATGGGCGGCGCCCATCTGTGCCGAATAGAGCGCGTCGCTGCCGAGCCGCGGAAGGTCGAACGGCATATTGGCGCGTCGTGCCGTCTCGCGGGCCGTCGCCGGCATCATCTGCATCAGCCCGCGTGCGCCGGCATGCGAGACCGCATTGGGATCAAAGGCGCTTTCCTGCCGGGCGATGGCGTGGACGATCGCCCGTTCCATGGGGTCGCCCAGCACCGGGAAGTCCGGCACGCCGGAGGTGGGGAATGCGGCCGTGTCGAGCGGGAAGCCCCGCTGCAGGGCGGTCTTGCCGATCGTCAGCAGGGTCCTGACATCGCCTTCACGGCTGGCGATCGCGGCCACGGCTTCCAGCGCGGTCGTCGTATGCAGGCGCTGCGACAGGTCGACCAGCATGGTGGCGGCAAGGTCGCGCGCGCCGATCTGGTAGAGCAGGCGCACACCCTGATGGCCGGGCAGATGTTCAAGCGCCGCCGATTCCGTTGTGCGGATCGGCAGGTCCGGCAGGCCGAGCTTGGCCCGGGCAAGCTGACCGTAATAGGCGACCGGATGAGCTGCCGCGCGCTCATAGGCTTCCTGGGCGCGCTCGGTCAGCCCGATCGCTTCGGCAGCGCGGCCTTGCCAATAGGCGACGCGCGAGGCCGAGACCGGCGTTTCCGCCCATTTGGCTGCCTCGTCGAAATGGGCGAGAGCCAATCCGGGCTGGTCCCGGAACCGCAGCGCGATCCAGCCTGCGTGCCATTCCGCGTCGATGCGCTCGGCGGCGCCTTCGGCGCCATGACCGGCTGCGACCTCATAGGCCTTGGCGGCATCGCCTTCGTCGAGAAGCTTCCGGGCGATCAGGCGACGTTCCGTCCACCATTCGTCGCCATCGCCGAGCAGGGCCGGGTCGCGCGGCACCTTGGCGAGAATTTGCGCGGCTTCGCCGGCCTTGTTGGCGCGCCGGGCCTGCTGCGCCTGCAGAAAGGCGAAGGAGACATCGTTTCGGAGCGACGCCGGCACGGCCGCTATCAGCGCGGGCGCGATCGTGCCCTTGGACTGCGCGCTGGCGAGCCGCGCCTTGGCGAGCAGGACATAATCGGCGGAGACGCGCGCGGCATTGCGCAGCGCCGCCGCATTGTTCTCCTCAAAGAGATAGCGTTCCGTGCGCAAGCGATGGTCGGTCGCCGTCAGCCGGTCGCCGAAGCTGTTCAGGACGATCGCTTCCAGCGGCTGGCCAAGATTGTCACGCCGCCAGGTCTCGCGGATCAGCACCATCGCATCGTCGGGCTTGCCGTCCGCTTTCAGGGCCATGGCGAGCGCCACGCGGCCGACCGGGCTGACCGGTCGCTGCGCATGGAAGAAGGCCCGGATCACGGTCACGCTCTTCTTCTCTGCAATCAGCGCGGCCTCTGCGCGGCGGCGAAACAATGACGTCGCGGGATAGTTCGGATAGGCCTCCAGAAATGCGTTGATGCGGGCAAAGCCCACCGTGCTGCCGCCGTAGCGGATCGCGGCCCATTCGAGCATGGCGCGCGTCGCACGGTCGTCGAAGGCCGAGGCGAGGGCATCGCCCTCGGCCACAGCGCCACGACGGTAGGCCTCGACCGCAGTCTTGAGGGCGCCCTGATTGGCTGGCGCGCCGGCGCTCAACGGCTCGTCGGGCGAGCGCAGGAGCGCAGCCGTCGTCGAGGGATCGGCAATGGCCGCAACACGGTCCCGCTGCAGGACATGGTCGGCGTCGTTGGTCGCTTGGGCGCTCGCAGTCACAAGGAGCGCAGGCACGGCCCATGAAAGGAGCCGTCGAGAGGCAGGCAGCCGTACCATGGTGGATTTCCCCGGGATGGCGCTTGGACTTCGATGGTCGGCGAAGGGTCTTGATGGACCGTTAACTGAGGTGCAAGCGTTTTTTGACGGGTTTTCGTCTTTGCGCATGCGGTGGGAGGCGGTATGTCTGTCGCCCGCTACACACGGATTTTGTTCTTAGGACGGCTCGATCATGACCAAGCATGCGCCTATCACCGGCTCGCTCACAGCCTTGGTGACGCCGTTCAAGGGCGGCCGGATCGACGAGGAAGGCCTGCGCGCACTGATCGCCTGGCAGATCGACAGCGGCAGCCATGGCTTTGTCCCCGTGGGCACCACCGGCGAGAGCCCGACGCTCAGCCATGACGAGCACAAGCGAGTCATCGAGATCTGCCTCGATGCGGTAAAGGGTCGCGTCCCGGTCATTGCCGGAGCCGGCTCGAACAACACCGCCGAGGCGATCGACCTCGCGATCCACGCCGAAAAGGCCGGTGCGCCGGCGCTGCTGGTCGTCACGCCCTATTACAACAAGCCGACCCAGGAGGGCATGTACCAGCACTTCAAGGCGGTGAACGACGCGGTCGGCATCCCGATCATCATCTACAACATCCCGCCGCGCTCGGTGGTCGACATGTCGGTCGAGACCATGGCGCGGCTCTACGAGCTGAAGAACATTGCGGGCGTCAAGGACGCGACCGCCAATCTCGCCCGTGTCTCGCAGCAGCGCCACGTCATGGGGCCGGATTTCATCCAGCTCTCGGGTGAGGACATGACGGCGCTGGCCTATATGGCGGCCGGCGGCCATGGCTGCATCTCGGTTGTCGCCAATGTTGCGCCGCGCCTCTGCTCCGAACTGATGGTGGCCGCGCTGAAGGGCGATTTCGCTGGTGCGCTGAAGGTCCAGGACCGCCTCGTGCCGCTGCACGACGCTGTGTTCAAGGAGCCGGGTCTTGCCGGTGCCAAGCATGGGCTCAAGCTGCTCGGCCGGATCGAGGAGGAGCTTCGCCTGCCGCTGGTGCCGGTGACGCCCCCGACCGGCAAGGTTATCCGCGAAGCCATGGTTCACGCCGGGCTGTTGAATGCCTAGATAGAGAGTTGCGTTCGCCCGGGGTGCTCGGCGAACCGCCCCGGAGCCGCTGATGTACGAACCGAGCCATTTCAAGGTTGAAGACCGGGACGCGTTGCACGGCGTCATTCGCGCGAATCCGCTCGCCCTGTTGGTGACGGCCGGCGCCGACGGCCTTCTCGCCAACCCCGTGCCGTTCGTGCTGCATCCGGAACTCGGCGAGCAGGGGCTGTTGCGTGCGCATCTGGCGCGCCCAAACCCGCAATGGCGCGCCATTGCCGCCGGGGCCGAGACGCTGGTCGTGTTCACCGGGGTCGAACGCTATGTCACGCCGGCCTGGTATGCCTCGAAGCAGGAACACGGCAAGGTCGTGCCGACCTGGAACTATGTCACCGTGCAAGTGCGAGGCCCGGCCCGCGCCATCGAGGATGGCGCGTGGCTGCGCGATCAGCTCGAGTCCTTGACGCGGCAGCAGGAAGCGCCGCGCACCGAGCCGTGGTCTGTCTCCGACGCGCCCGAGCCCTTCATTGCGGCGCAGGCCCGCGGCATTGTCGGCATCGAAATCGAGATCGCCTCGATCATCGGCAAGTTCAAACTCAGCCAGAACCGGCAGGACGCCGACAGGCTGGGAGTTCTCAACGGCCTGAGTACTGACCCCGAAATGGAGTCGCAGGCCATGGCGGGTCTCGTGAAGACCTATGGATTTGGTCACCCGGCATGAGCAAGCCTGATCCCGAGCGCTACCGCCTCGCAGCCGATAACCGCAAGGCGCGTTACAATTACGAGATCATCGAAACGCTCGAGGCCGGCATCGCGTTGCAGGGCACGGAGATCAAATCCCTGCGCGGCGGCAAGGCGACGATCGGGGAGAGCTATGCCGGACCGATGGGGACCGAACTCTTTCTGTTCAACGCCCATATCCCGGAATATCTCGAAGCCAACCGCTTCAACCACGATGTTCGCCGGCCGCGGAAGCTGCTGCTGCATCGCCGTCAGATCAACAAACTGATGGGCGCGATCCAGCGCGACGGCTTCACGGTGATCCCGCTCAAGGTCTATTTCAACGACAAGGGCAGGGCGAAGGTCGAGCTCGGGCTTGGCCGCGGCAAGAAGCTGCATGACAAGCGCGAGACCGAAAAGACCCGCGACTGGAACCGCGACAAGGCGCGGATCATGAAGACCGGCGGCTGAGCCGACAGGTCTTTCCGCAAGGCGATCGTCAGGCAAAAGGGCCGCGCGAGCGGCCCTTTTCCTTTGTCGGGGCGTCCGGGTAAGTCTGCAGCCACAGCATCGGCCCGAAAAGTGGATCGCGGTTTTCGGGAAGGCCGATGCACACACGGAAAGGTCGCATCGGCCCGAAAAGTGGATCGCGGTTTTCGGGAGGGCCGATGCACACACGGAAAGGTCGCATCGGCCCGAAGAGTGGATCGCGGTTTTCGGGAAGGCCGATGCAATCACGGAAGGTTGCATCGGCCCGAAAGTGGCTTGCGGTCGGGAACGCCGATGCACCCAGGGAAGGCTAGATCATCGCCTTCATGAAATTGGCGTTGGCCTTGTCCCAGTTCACCGTCTTCCACCAAGCCGCCAGATAGTCGGCGCGGCGGCTCTGGTGCTTGAGATAATAGGCGTGTTCCCAGACATCGACACCGACGATCGCCTTGGCGCCGAGTTCGAGCGGGGTGTCCTGATTGGCGGTGCTAACGATCGCGAGCTTCTTGTCCTTGCCGACGACCAGCCAGGCCCAGCCGGAGCCGAAGCGGCCCAGGGCAGCGGCGTTGAGCTTGGTCGCCATATCGCTGATCGAACCGAGCGAGGCCTCGATCGCGCTCTTGAGCTCGGGCGAGGGCTGCTCCGCGCCGCCCGGCGTCATCAGCTCCCAGAAGAAGCTGTGGTTCCAGTGGCCGCCGACATTGTTGCGGACGCCGGTGCGAACGTTTTCGGGCACCGCGCTCAGGTCGGCCAATACGGTCTCGATCGGCGTCGTCCTCAGGCCCGCCCATTGATTGGCCAGCGCGTTGGCGTTGTTCACATAGGCCTGATGATGGGCGGTGTGATGGATGCGCATGGTGGCCGCGTCGATATTGGGCTCCAGTGCCTCATAGGCATAGCCGAGCGGCGGCAGCGTGAAGGCGGGTGCAGCCGCCGGTGCGGCGGGAGCAGGCGTAGCCTGCGCCAGGACGAGGGCGGGTTTGGCGATGACGAAAACGCCCGCGGAGCTCCCCGCGAGCCCGGCGAGAAAATGACGGCGATGCATGATGAGGCCTCCCAGTCCCGTTGTAGCCATAGCCGGGCCCGGCCGAATCACATGCAGCCTGGGGCCTCGCTCCAACGGTCGTATCACAGCCCCTGACCACACGTCAGTGGTGTGCCGACATCAGCCTTCAACCGGTTCGTCACCCTGGCGGATGCCATAACGGCGTTCCAGTCCGGGATGGCCGGGCGTGCCGGCCGCGGCACTGCGCGGAGCGCGCTCCGAGGGGTCGCGCCCGATTTTTGCCATGAGATGCGAAAGGTCGAGGAACTCGTCGCATTGGCGGCGCAACTCGTCTGACACCATGGGGGGATTGGTCGTGATGGTCGAGACCACCGAGACCTTCACACCCTTGCGTTGCACCGCTTCAACCAGTGGGCGAAAGTCACCATCGCCCGAGAACAAGTAGATCTGGTCAAGATGCGGAGCAAGTTCGAGCATTTCGATGGCGAGCTCGATATCCATATTGCCTTTGACCCGGCGGCGACCAGTCGCGTCGGTGAATTCTTTGGCTGCCTTGGTGATAACCCGATAGCCATTATAGTCGAGCCAGTCGACCAGTGGTCTGATCGACGAGTATTCTTCGCTTTCGACGAGCGTGGTGAAGTAGAAGGCCCGGATGAGGTTGCCTCGTGTCTGGAATTCCTTCAGCAGTCGGCGGTAATCCATATCGAAGCCAAGCTGCTTCGACGTGGCATAGAGGTTTGCCCCATCGATAAAAAGCGCGATGCGCGGCTCCGCCATGGCAACGACTCCAGTAAAAAACGACTCAAATACGTCAGATCGAAAGGATAGCAGTCAGGCAATGTCGAAAGACCGGCGAATTCTGGTCAGCCAAGCACTAATTATGTGGCCACTTGCTGGAGTCTTGCAAGTGCGCTTGCTCAGGCTGGTCAGTTTCCTTGAGTCGGCCGGGGCCCTTCAGCTGGCGAGCCCCCGGCTGCCGGGCTTGATCGCTGGGATGGCGGCGAGCTCGGGCGGCAGCGCGTCAGGAGCATAAGCCGGGATATCGAGAGCGACGAGGCTGACCAGCTTGACGCCGAGATCGGCCTTGCCGGCGGAACGGTCGACCAAGCAAGCGGCGCCGAGAATCTGGCCAGGTTCGCCAGCGATCGAGGCCAGGCATTCACGCGAGGAGAGGCCGGTGGTGACGATGTCCTCGACCATCACCACGCGCGCACCGGCGGGGATGGCGAAGCCGCGGCGCAGCCTGAACTGTCCGTCCTCGCGTTCGACGAACACCGCCTTGGCCTTGAGGTGCCGTGCTGTCTCGTAGCCCGGCACGATGCCGCCGACCGCGGGCGAGACGACATAGTCGACCTTGCCGAATGTGGCTTCGATCTTGGCGGCGAGGGCCTTGCAGAGCCGCTCGGTGCGGACCGGGTCCTGGAAGATGAACATCTTCTGCAGGAAGACCGGGCTACGCAGGCCGGAAGACAGGATGAAATGACCTTCGAGCAATGCGCCGGCATCGCGGAATTCGGCCAGGACCTCGTCGTCGGTCATCGGTGCGCCTCGCAGATGGTGTTGATCCCATTGCCTGCGACGGGCACAGGCGAGTGCTTTTGCGCCGGAATGGCCTGCGTTTCAAGCGTGGGCCCCAGCGGAGCTGTGGAAGGCTGCCAGCGCGTCGGCCGGAATATCGTCTCCGGTCCGATGATCCGGCCTTCTGTGATTGCATCGGCTCTTGCGGAAAACCGCGATCTCCCGTCGAGGCCGATGCTTTAGCCGACGACGCGCTCGACCCGGCTGATCACCCGTTTCTCGCGCAGCTCGCTGATGATGGCGCTGAGATGTTTCAGGTCCCAGACCGTGAGATCGATGGTGACATCGGTGAAGTCCGGCGTCGGCCGCACCATCGTCACCGCATCGATATTGCCGTCATGTTCGGCGATGGTGGTGGTGATCTGCGCCAGCGAGCCGGGCTCGTTGATCGAGTTGAGCGCGATGCGCGCCGGAAAGCGCTGCGGCGTCTTGTCGTCGAGGTCCCAGCGCACATCGAGCCAGCGATCAGGCTCGTTGTCGAAGGCCGCCAGCGAAGGCGACTGGATCGGATAGATCGTCACGCCTTCGCCCGGCGTCAGGATGCCGACGATGCGATCGCCCGGGACGGCGCCGCCATTCGGCGCGAAGCGCACCGGCAGATCGCCGCCGAGGCCGCGGATCGGGATGGCATTGGCGCCCGGCGTCTCGCCGGGCAGCTTGAACTTGAGATTGTCGCCCTTGCGCAGCTCGAACCAGCCTTTGCCGTTGCTTTCGCCACGGGCTTCGGGCGTGGAGCGCTTTTCCGGCTCGAGATCGGGGTAGACCGCCTTGACGACGTCGCCCGAGAACATCTCGCCGCGCCCGACAGCGGCGAACACGTCGTCGACGGCGGTGCGGGCGAGCCGCTTGAGCGCCGCCTTGAGCTTTTCGTCGGTGAAGACGCGCTCGGCGCGCATGAAGGCGCGTTCGAGGATCTGACGGCCGAGCCCGGCATATTGCCGGCGCACCGCCGCGCGCGTCGCCCTTCGGATCGCGGCGCGCGCCTTGCCGGTGACGACGAGCGATTCCCACGCTGCGGGGGGCACCTGGCCGTCGGCGCGGGTGATCTCGACCTCGTCGCCATTCTGCAGCTCGGTGAGCAGCGGCGCGATACGGCCATTGATCTTGGCGCCGACCGCGGTGTTGCCGACATCGGTGTGGACCGCATAGGCGAAGTCGATCGGGGTCGCCCCGCGCGGCAGGGCGATCAGCCGGCCCTTGGGCGTGAAGCAGAAGACCTGGTCGTGGAAGAGCTCGAGCTTGGTATGCTCCAGGAACTCTTCCGGATTGTCGCCTTCGGCGAGCAGGTCGACGGTGCGCCGCAGCCACTGATAGGCCCGGCTTTCATCGGCCGCGCCGGAGAGCTCGGTGGTCCGGCCGTCCTTGTAATGGGCATGGGCCGCGATGCCGTATTCGGCGATGCGGTCCATCTTGTCGGTGCGGATCTGCAGTTCGACGCGGCTATGGCCCGGGCCGACCACCGTGGTGTGGATCGAGCGATAGTCGTTCTGCTTCGGCGTCGAGATGTAGTCCTTGTAGCGCCCTGGAACCATCGGCCAGGTCGTGTGCACGATGCCGAGGACCCGGTAGCAATCCTCCAGCTGGTCGACGATGACCCGAAAGCCGAAAATGTCCGAAAGCTGCTCGAAGGAGACCGATTTGCGCTCCATCTTGCGCCAGATCGAATAGGGGCGCTTGCGCCGCCCGGCGACATCGGCCTGGATGCCGCGCGCCGCCAGCTTCTCCTTGAGATCGATCTCGATCGCGCTGATGACGGAGCCTTCGCGCTCGGTCACCTCTTCCAGGCGCTTGGTGATGGTGGAGTGGGCCTCCGGCTTGATATGGCGGAAGGCCAGTTCCTCCAGCTCCTCGCGCAATTCCTGCATGCCCATGCGCCCGGCGAGCGGGGCGTAGATCTCGGCCGTCTCCTCGGCGACGCGCAGCCGCTTCTCAGGCGGCACGAAATGCAGCGTGCGCATGTTGTGCAGCCGGTCGGCGAGCTTGACCAGCAGCACCCGGACATCCTCGGCGATGGCCAGCAGCAGCTTGCGGAAATTCTCGCCCTGCGCCGCCTTCTTCGAGACGAGGTCGAGCTTCTTGATCTTGGTCAGGCCGTCGACGAGCCGGCGGATATCCGGCCCGAACATGCCCTCGATCTCTTCGAGAGTGGCAGCCGTGTCCTCGACGGTGTCGTGCAGCACGGCGGCGACGATCGTCGCATCGTCGAGCTTGAGGTCGGTGAGGATCGCCGCGACTTCGAGGGGATGAGCGAAGAACGGGTCGCCCGAGGCGCGCTTCTGTGTGCCGTGCGCGCGCATGGCATAGACATAAGCTCGGTTGAGCAGGTCTTCGTCGGTATTCGGATTATAGCTCCTGACCCGGTCAACGAGCTCGTATTGCCGCATCATGCCCATGCGGGCCCCTGTAACGCCTGCCAAGAATTGCAATGGTTCAATATCGGCACGGCGTTCCGGCGGGGCAAGGCGATTCTATGCAGGGTAGGCATGAAAAAGCCCGGCAATGCCGGGCTTTAGCTTGGACTGGTGAACGCTTTGATCAGTCCTCGTCGTCGGCGCTCTCGGTCGGCGGCACGAGGCCGTCGAGGCCGCGCAGCAGATCTTCTTCGCTCATGCGGTCGAACTGGACTTCCGAATCGGGCGTCGCTGCGCTGGACGGGCCGCTGGTCAGAAGCGGCACGGTCTCGGCCTCGGGCTCGTCGACCTCGACATGCTTCTGCAGCGAGTGGATCAGCTCTTCCTTCAAATCTTCGGGAGTGAGTTTCTCCTCGGCGATTTCGCGCAGCGCCACGACGGGGTTCTTGTCGTTGTCGCGGGGAACGAGAATCTGCGTGCCCGAAGCGATCATGCGGGCGCGGTGGCTGGCCAGCAGAACCAGCTCGAAGCGGTTCTCGACCTTGTCGATGCAGTCCTCAACGGTGACGCGAGCCATTGAACGGCTCCTTCTGATCTTGGCGATGCAGGGAAAGATTGATGTGAGCCGGCCATACAGGCAAAGCCGGGCGGATGCAAGATTTTGCTGCGCGCGCCAGGTTCAGGCCTTACCGGCTTTCGCCCTGCATCCGGCTGACCAGTTCGTCGAGCCCCGGTTCGCGGTGGACCAGTCCGTCGAGGATGGAGCCCCCTGCCATCGCTGGCAGCTCATGCGGCGCAAGCTCGGCAAAGCGCATGCGCATCGGCGTCGCCACGCCCTCGCCAAAGGCGATCGCCTCGCGATTGCCGATGGCCGAGAGGAAGCCGATCGTGCTCGCCGAAGCATCGGCAATGGCTGAGCGGATGATCTGCTGGTCGCGGTCATTGGCGAGCCGCATCGCAAAAATGGTCGAGCATTGCGACAGGATCGTGGGGTCGAGTTCGCCCGGCCGCTGGGTCACAACGCCGAGATATGCGCCGTATTTGCGGCCTTCCTTGGCGATGCGGGCGATGGCCTGCCGGGTCGGCGTGAAGCCGAGCGACTGATCCGCCGGCACATAGCGATGGGCTTCCTCGCAGAGCAGCAGCACCTCGTAGCCGCCATGGCTGAACATGGCGAGGTCGAAGGCGATGCGCGACAGCACGGATGCGACGGCGTTGACGACATCGGCCGGCAGCCCGGCGAGCTGGAACACGCAGATCGGCCGGCCATGCTGCGGAATCCGGAAGATCTGGCCGATCACCTGGCCCATGCCTTCGACCATGTTCGCGCGTGCGAACATGAACTGGTAGCTCGGGTCGCCATAGAGAGCTTCGAGACGGACCTTCAGCGATCGCAGTGCGGCACGCGGATAACGGATCTCATGGAGCCCCATCAACTCGTCCAGGACCGCGATCGCGTCGGCCATTCTGTAGGGCAGGGGCGCGTCGCCGCTTGCGGCGGCGCCGCCGGCCGTCGGCCGCCGCGCGGTCGGGTCGAGCGGCCGCTTCAGCAGCGAGGAGCCGAGGTCGCGTGCGAAATCCTGGGTTGCCGGCTTGCGATAGCGGGCGCGGGCTGCGGCGATGACCTCGCGCAGGATGTCGAGCTCGTCGATATCGGGACGGCCGCGAAAGACGACATCGGCAAATTCTTCGAGGCGGAACATCCAGAAGGGCAGGTCGAGGCTTTGCGCATCGGTGACGACGGCCTTGTCGGGAAAAGCGTGGGCGTATTCGTTGTGGGGGTCGAGGATCAGCACCCGCAGATGCGGCTTCGCGGCAATCGCCTTGCGAAGCAGGAGCGAGACCGCGCTGGACTTGCCGACACCGGTCGTGCCGACCAGCGCGAAATGGCGCGACAGCAGATCGTCGATGCAGACGGTCGCCGGAATGGCGGGGTCCTGCGTCAGGTGCCCGATGGCGACGCCGGCCCTGGCGCCGAGGTCATGCACCAGGGCAAGATCATGGGCCCGGATACGGTGCGCGATCGCGCCGACTGGCGGATAGGTGGTGATGCCGGTCTGGAAAATGGTGCGTCCGCCCTCGGCTTCCAGCACCTCGCCGAGCAGTTCCACTTCGATATGGACGGGATTGTCGGCCAGTTCGTCCCAGAATTCACTGACAGCCTTGATCTCATAGACCATGCCGACGATGCGGCTGCGCCCGAGATTGATCGAGATCATCCGCCCGATCGTCCAGGCCTCGGGCGTTGCCGTGCCGGCGCGTGGCATGATGGTGCCGATCGTCGCACGCGCGCCATTGCATGACAGAACGCGGCCGATCGACCGGTCGGCCACCTGGCCGGCGGTGCGACGGTCCGGAACGATATCGTTTTCGAACTGGCCCTGATTGACGGAAATCTGCACGGCCCTGGGTCTCTCGATCTGATCTGGGTCAGGAATGAAAGGGGGGCGCGCGCTTAAGATTGGTTTCCAGGCTGCGGCAGCTTGCCGGCGCGGTTAGCAAATCACGAAGAAACCCGGGAAAGCTCTCGCGATATCCATCAGCGAACGTGGTCTTGCCGATCAATTTCCTTGCCTTGAGCCAGACCGGAGCAGGCGGTATGCAGGCTGGCCACGGTCGAGGGGACTTGTGATGACAAATGGCCGGTTGCGACTGGGCGTGAACATCGATCACGTTGCTACGGTGCGCAATGCGCGTGGCGGAGCCCTGCCCGACCCGATCCGCGCCGCGCATCTTGCGGTCGAGGCCGGGGCCGACGGCATCACGGCGCATCTGCGCGAAGACCGGCGCCACATCCGCGATGCCGATATCGAGCGGCTGGTGGCCGAACTCACCGTGCCCCTGAATTTCGAGATGGCAGCCACGGCGGAGATGATCGCGCTGGCTGCGCGCCTTAAGCCGCATGCGGCCTGCCTCGTGCCCGAGAAGCGTGAGGAACGCACGACGGAAGGCGGGCTCGATGTCGTCGGGCAGGAGCGCGCCCTGGCGCCGGCTATCGAGCAACTCAGGGCGGCGGGCGCCCGGGTCTCCCTCTTCATCGAGCCGGATGCGGCGCCGATCAGGATGGCGGCCAAGCTCGGCGCGCCGGTGGTCGAGCTGCATACCGGGACCTGGTGCCATGCCGCTATCGACGGCAAGCGGGACAAGGCCGCTGTCGAGTTCCGCCGTCTTGCCGAAGGGGCCGCGCTTGCGGCCTCGCTTGGCCTCGAAGTTCATGCTGGCCATGGGCTCGATTACGACACCGCGCGCGAACTGGCGGTCGTTCCCGATTTCGTCGAGTTCAATATTGGTCACTTCCTGGTCGGCGAGGCGCTCTTCATCGGCCTCGAGCAGGCGATCGTGCAGATGCGTGCAGCGATGGACGAAGGGCGCGCCGCCAAGTAGACCCGTTGCATGATCCTCGGCATCGGCTCCGACCTCTGCGATATCCGCCGCATCGAGCAATCGCTGGAGCGGTTCGGTGAGCGCTTCACCCACCGCATCTTTACTGAGGGCGAGCGGGCCAAGTCGGACCGCCGCGCCACCCGGGCTGCCTCCTATGCCCGCCGCTTCGCCGCCAAGGAAGCCTGCTCCAAGGCACTCGGCACCGGTCTGAGCCGCGGCGTGTTCTGGCGTGACATGGAGGTGGTGAACCTGCCCGGCGGCCAGCCGACGATGCGGCTGACCGGCGGCGCCGCCGAGCGCCTCGCGGCGATGTTGCCGCCAGGGCATGAAGCCTTCGTCCATGTCTCGCTGACCGATGATCCGCCATTGGCGCAGGCTTTCGTCGTGATCGAGGCGCGACCGCGGCTTCCCTGACAGGGAGTACGGGCATGGCAGATGTCGTTGGCGCGGACCCCTGGGAGCGTGTCCGTGCGAGCTTCAGGGGGCAGGCGGAGGCCTGCCGCAGGCTTGGCTCGCCCTTCACGGCGCTGTTTTGCGGGGTAATGGCGGCGCGGCTCGATCAAACCAGTGGCTTTGGCCGGCGCGCGCTTGGCTGGCCGGACGACCCCACTGCTGACGCGCTGCCCTTGCGGGCAGCCGGTGCCTTCAACGCCCTGGCACGCTCCGGAACGATGCCGTCGCTGCAGGCAATCTACCCGCCGGCTCTTGCCAGCGCGGACGCATTGTGGAGCGGCCTTGCCGCGGCCATCGACGCCCATGACGCGGATCTTGCCGCCTATCTCGACAGCGCCCCGCAGACCAACGAGGTGAAGCGCTGCGCCGTGCTGCTCGGTGGCGCCTTGATCGTTGCCCGCGACACCGGCCTGCCGCTCGATCTTCTGGAGATCGGCGCCAGTGCCGGGCTCAATCTCGGTTTCGAGCGCTATCGCTACGCACTCGGTGCCGCGACCTGGGGGCGCGACGATGCGCCGGTCACGATCCGCAGCGAATGGCGCGGCAGGTTGCCTCCGCTTGATGCTACGCTTCGGGTGGCTGTGCGGCGTGCCTGCGACCTCAATCCGCTCGACCCATCGCAACCGGCCGATCGCGCTCGCGTCCTCTCCTATATCTGGCCGGATCAGGCCGACCGCCTGCGCACGACGGAAGCAGCCTTCGATGCCGCCTCTGCTGCTTCATGGCGCGTCGAGCGAGCCGATGCAGCCGTCTGGGTCGAGGCACGGCTGGCCGAGGCGGCCGCGCCGGGCTGCGCCCGCATGCTGATGCACACCATCATGTGGCAATATCTGCCCGAGCCGACCAAGCAGCGCATTCGTGCGGCCATGGCTGCGGCGGGCGCTGCCGCGACCGCCGAGCGCCCGCTGGCCTGGCTGCGCATGGAGCCGGACGGCAAGCCTGGCCATGCAGCGGTCACCCTGACGCAATGGCCGGGCGCTGTGGAGCGTGAGCTCGGGCGTGCCGATTATCACGGCCGCTGGGTCGAGTGGCACTGAGGCGGGCGGGGTCGGCAACGCAAAACGGGCCGGAGCTGCGTGCGCCGGCCCGTCCGATCTGAGGAAGCGAGACGCCGGACCGAGCCGGCGCCGTCTTGACTACTCACTCCGGCTTGTCGGACCTCAGCCAGCGATAGAGCACGCCGCCGAGAGCGCCGCCGATCAGCGGTGCGACCCAGAACAGCCAGAGCTGCTGCAGCGCCCAGCCGCCGACGAACAGGGCAGGGCCGGTGCTGCGCGCGGGATTGACCGAGGTATTCGTCACCGGAATGCTGACGAGGTGGATGAGGGCAAGGCCGAGGCCGATGGCGAGCGGTGCGAAGCCGACCGGCGCCTTGCCATGGGTCGCGCCCATGATGATGAAGAGGAACATCATCGTCATGACGACTTCCATCAGGAAGCCGGAGAGCAGGCTGTACCCGCCCGGCGAATGCTCACCATAGCCGTTCGAGGCAAAGCCCTTGGCGAGATCGAAGCCAGGCGCACCCTTGGCGATCAGATAGAGAATGAAGGCGCCGGCGACCGCACCGATGACCTGTGAGACGATGTAGGGGAAGACCTCTCCGGAGGGGAAACGCCCGCCGGCCGCGAGCCCGACGGTGACTGCCGGATTGAGATGGCAGCCCGAAATATGACCGATGGCATAGGCCATGGTGACGACAGTCAGGCCGAACGCAAGCGAGACGCCGAGCAGTCCGATACCGACCTGCGGGAAACCTGCAGCGATGACCGCGCTGCCGCAGCCGGCGAAGGTCAGCCAGAATGTGCCGATGGCTTCAGCCGCGTATTTCTTCGAGCTCATGCTGATTCCCCCAAAGGTTGTGACCAACTATCAGTGAACCTGTGCTTGGAATGCGTCAATTACGCTACTGCGGGGCCGCCCTTCACCAGCGGCAGGGGGGCAATCTACGCTCGCTGCCGCGCGGCACGGGGCCGTGTCCGGCCGGCGGGATTGCGGTGCCCCAGTTGCGGCAGGTCCGGACTTGCAAGCGGCAGGGGAAATTCGCGATTGCAGCACCAATGTTGCATTGCGGGGCCGGGTGGCCCTGTTCGCGCCATCTTGTGCGCGGATATCGCGTTGTCCCCGGCCGTACATTCCGCTATGCCGCGCCTCGGAACCGATGAAGGAGCGCCCCGGGTGGCCAACGACGCCGAAATCAAGAGCAAGACGGCCAAGGACGAGGGCGGCATCCTTGAGACGATCAAGGTCGTCGTCCAGGCGCTTCTCATCGCGCTTGTCATCCGCACGCTGTTGTTCCAGCCCTTCAACATTCCGTCGGGCTCGCTGATCCCGACCTTGCTGATCGGCGACTATCTCTTCGTCTCCAAATACACCTACGGCTATTCCAAGCACTCGATCCCGTTCAGCCCGCCGCTGTTCAAGGGCCGGGTCTGGGCTGCCGAACCGAAGCGCGGCGATATCGCCGTCTTCAAGCTGCCGAGCGACAGTTCGACCGATTATATCAAGCGCGTCATCGGCCTGCCGGGCGACCGCATCCAGATGATCGACGGCATCCTGCACATCAACAACCAGCCGGTGAAGCGCGAGCGCATCGCCGACTTCGAGACCACCGACAACTGGGGCCGCAGCACCAAGGTCATCCAGTATCGCGAGACTCTGCCCGAGGGCGTCAGCCACAACATCATCGAGCGCGAGGGCGATACCGGCACCTTCGACAACACGCCGGTCTTCCGCGTGCCCGAGGGCCATTTCTTCATGATGGGCGACAACCGCGACAATTCGCTGGACTCGCGTGACCGCAGCGTCGGCTATGTGCCTTTCGAGAACTTCGTCGGCCGCGCCGAGATCATCTTCTTCTCGATCGACGAAGGCGCCTCCGCCTGGCGTGTCTGGGAATGGCCCTGGACCGTGCGCTGGAACCGCCTGTTCAGCACGATCAAGTGACGAAGCCGGGGGACAGCGGGCGTAAGACGCCCGAACTCGCTCGGCTTGAGGCGAGGCTTGGCCATGTCTTCGCCAATCGCGCCCTGCTTGAAACCGCTCTGACCCATATGAGCGCCGAGAGTTCGCGGCTCGGCAGCTATCAGCGGCTCGAGTTCCTGGGCGATCGCGTGCTCGGATTGAGCGTCGCCGACATGCTCTTCGAGCGCTACCCGCAGGCCGAGGAGGGCGACATGTCGCGCCGCCTGGCCGATCTCGTGCGCAAGGAGACCTGCGCCGAAGTCGCGATGGGCTGGGATATCGGCAGCTTCCTGAAGCTCGGCGACGGCGAGATCCTGGGTGGCGCCCGCAAGAACAAGGCGATCCTGGCCGATGCCTGCGAGTCGATCATCGGTGCGGTCTTCATCGATGGCGGCTATGCTGCAGCAAGAGGACTGGTCGAACGCGCCTTTGGCGAGCGCCTGCTTAAGCCGGTGCGCCCGTTGCGCGATGCGAAGACCGCGTTGCAGGAATGGGCGCAGGGCAAGGGCTACCAGACGCCGACCTATACCGAGCGCGGCCGTTCAGGTCCGGACCATGCCCCGCTTTTCCGGGTTGCGGCCCGGATCGCGGGATTGATCGACGCCGAAGCCGAAGGGCGCTCCAAGCGCCTCGCCGAACAAGCTGCTGCCGAGGCGTTCCTGCGCCGCGAGGGGCTCTGGAACGAAACCATGGGAGATGACAATGGCTGAGGCCGACAAGCCCACACGCTGCGGCTTCGTTGCGCTGATCGGCGCGCCCAATGCCGGCAAGTCGACGCTGCTGAACAAGCTCGTCGGCGCCAAGATCTCGATCGTCTCGCGCAAGGTGCAGACGACGCGGACCCAGGTGCGCGGCATCGCGCTCGCCGGCGCGGCGCAGGTCATCTTCGTCGACACGCCCGGCATCTTCGCACCCAAGCGCCGGCTCGACCGCGCCATGGTGACGAGCGCCTGGGGCGGCGCGACCGACGCCGACCTGATCGGCGTGCTGATCGATGTCGAGCGCTTCGACAATGAGGAGAACACCCGACTGCTCGAAAAGCTCGCCGAGCTGAAGCAGCCGAAGTTCCTGGTGCTCAACAAGATCGACACGATCGAGAAGGAGAAGCTGCTCGCCATCACGACGCAGCTGAACGAGCGGGGCAAGTTCGAGACCACCTTCATGGTCGCGGCGCTGACCGGCTATGGCGTCAAGGACATTCTTGACTGGCTCGAGACGCGCCTGCCGCTCGGCCCCTGGCTCTACCCGGAGGACCAGATCTCGGATGCGCCGCTGCGCTTCCTCGCCGCCGAGATCACGCGGGAGAAGATCTTCGAGCGCCTGCACGACGAATTGCCCTACCGCTCGACCGTCGAGACCGAGCAATGGCAGCAGCGGCCCGATGGCTCGGTGCGCATCGAGCAGACGATCTATGTCGAGCGCGAGGGCCAGCGGAAGATCGTGCTCGGCGAGGGCGGGCAGACCATCAAGGCGATTGGCCAGAAAGCCCGCGTCGAGATCGCCGAGGCGGCCGAGGCCAAGGTCCATCTCTTCCTCTTCGTCAAGGTTCGCGAGAACTGGAGCGACGATCCGGAGCGCTATCGCGAGATGGGGTTGGAGTTCCCCAAGGGCTGAGCCGGCAAGGGCTGAGCCGATGAGCGCTGAACCGGCCCGCGAAACGCCGCCGCCAGCTCCCTGACGAAGGCGTTGGCGCGCGGCGTTGCGACATTGCTGCGCAGCACGACCTCGGATGAGCCGAGCGCAGGCAGGCCCCAGTCCCCGCCGACATCGACGGCGCCGAGCGGCGCGATGCGCGCGGCGAGCGGCGTGACGCCGAGCCCGCCCTGCACGGCCGCCAGCACGGCGGCCATGCCGCCGCCGACAAAGGCCTCGCGCCAGCTGAGCCCGGCGCCGCCAACCGCCTCGATGGCATGACGCCTGAGCGCACACTCCGTCATCAGGCTGACGAGCGGCAGCGGCTGCGCCGGATCGCGCGTCAGCGTTGGCGCGGCGAACCAGCCAAAGGCGTCGCGGCACAGCGTTTCGCCGGTCTTTCCTGCTCCGATCCGCAGCATCACGGCGACATCGAGCTCGCCACGGTCGAAGGCTGCATCAAGCAGGCTCGAACGTTCGATCCGCAGGCTGATCACCAGCGTCGGGTCATGGCCGGCAAGGCGCGCCAGCAGGGCCGGCGCATCGGCGCCGACCGCCTGCTCGCTGATCCCGACTGAAATGCGCTCCGGCGCCTCTGTGAAGGCCGCACGCGCCCGTTCATGTGCGGCGAGCAGTTCGCGTGCCGCCGGTACGAAACGCTCGCCCTCGGCGGTGAGCCTGACGAGACGCGGATGGCGCTGGAGCAGGGGCCGGCCGAGAACCTCCTCGAGCCGCTTGACCCGGGTGCTGACCAGCGACTGCGTCGTGCCCAGCGCCTCGGCAGCGCGCGTGAAGCTGCGCAGATCGGCCGCACCGAGAAAGGCGGCGACCGCATCGATATCGAGTGAGGCGGCGATCATAGATCAAAAATCCATATGATTGATATCTATAATAATACACTACACCGATGTTTCGAGCGGCGCTAGTTTGGTCTGGACAGCGAGGCGAACGCCCTCGCGCAAACCGGAGATCCAACGATGCCCCTGATCCGCATTTCCATGAGGCGCGGCCGTCCCGCCTCCGAGCCGGCTGCCATTGTCGATGGCGTCTATCGGGCTATGCGCGAGACCTTCGAGGTGCCGGAGGATGATCTCTTTGCCGTGATCCACCAGCACGACCCTGACGAGTTCATCTTCAACGCCCGCTATTTCGGCTTCGAGCGCACGGCCGGTCTCGTCATCATCCAGATCACCTGCAACAACAGCCGCGGCGTCACCCAGAAGAAGGCGCTCTTTGCCAAGATCGCCGAGAATCTGCGCCGGGAGCCGGGGCTGAAGCCCGACGACATCTTCATCAACCTGATCGAGACCGCGCGCGAGAACTGGTCCTTCGGCGGCGGCATCGCGCAGTATGTCTGAGGTTGGCTGCCGCATCTCGGCTGCGGTCTTCTCCGTATCCCGGAGCGGCGCCGCTGACGCGCGCTGTCGGGAGGGGGCGCCTGCGGAAATTGACCCGGCCGGGTGCGCCGCCTAACTCCTTGTCATGGAGTGGAGCGACGACGGCACCATCATCGGCATCCGGCAGCATGGCGAGAATGCCGTGATCCTGGAGGTGCTGACGCGTCTGCATGGCCGCCATCTCGGGCTCGTGCGCGGAGGGCGCTCGGCCCGGGCGCAGCCGGTGCTGCAGCCCGGCAATGCGGTCTCGCTGACCTGGCGGGCCCGGCTCGACGAGCATCTCGGCGAATACAAGGTCGAGCTCATCACCTCGCATGCGGCGCGGCTGATGGCGGCGCCCGTCGCCCTCTATGGGCTGGGGGTGATCTGCGCCCTGCTGCGGCTGCTGCCGGAGCGCGATCCTCATCCGGCCCTGCATGAGGGGCTGGCGGTTCTGATCGAACATCTCGACGAGCTGACCTTGGCGCCGGCCCTTGTCGTGCGGTTCGAGGTCGCCATGCTGGCCGAACTCGGCTTCGGGCTTGATCTGACGCGCTGCGCCGTCACCGGTTCGCCAGACGATCTCACCCATGTCTCGCCGAAATCGGGCAAGGCGGTCAGCCGCAAGGTGGCCGAGCCCTATCAGGATCGTCTGCTGGCGCTGCCGCGCTTCCTGAGCGAAGGGCAGGGCGGGCGGCAGCCCTCGGCCGCCGATATCGCGGCGGGCTTCGCCCTGACCGGCTTCTTCCTGCGCCGCCACCTGCTTGAACCGCGGGGATTGCTCGAGTCGCCGGAGCGCGCGCGGCTGCTGGAGCTGGTCGCACGAATTCACTGATTTCTGGCGCGTTTGCGGGTATGACGCTTTGCGCGGCTTGCATCGGGCCGGCATCGTCATAGGAAGTGATTCGCGGCCGGCGTTTCCCGGCGGCTGCAACGTAGATCGAGGTTGAGTGACACATGGGAAAGCCGGTCGAGCCGCCACCGGAGGACGAGACCGAGCGCATCGATCTGAAATCGGCGCTCGAAGAGCGCTATCTCGCCTATGCGCTGTCCACCATCATGCACCGTGCCCTGCCGGATGCGCGTGACGGCCTGAAGCCCGTCCATCGCCGCATCCTGCATGCGATGCGGCTGCTGCGCCTCGACCCCGGCCAGGTGCACAAGAAATGCGCCCGCATCGTCGGCGACGTCATCGGTAAGTTCCACCCGCATGGCGACCAGTCGGTCTATGACGCGCTGGTGCGCCTCGCCCAGGATTTCGCCCAGCGTTACCCGCTCGTCGACGGCCAGGGCAATTTCGGCAATATCGACGGCGATAACGCCGCCGCCTACCGCTATACCGAAGCGCGCATGACCGAGGTCGCGCGCCTCCTGCTCGACGGGATCGAGGAGGACGCGGTCGATTTCCGCGAGACCTATAATGGCGAGGACGAGGAGCCGATCGTCCTGCCGGCGGCGTTCCCCAACCTGCTGGCCAATGGCTCGCAGGGCATCGCGGTCGGCATGGCGACCTCGATCCCGCCGCACAACGCGGCCGAACTCTGCGATGCCGCGCTCTATCTGATCCAGCATCCGGAGACCTCCTCCGAGCAGCTCATGACCTTCGTGCCCGGGCCGGATTTCCCGACCGGCGGCATCATCGTCGAGAGCCGGGCCTCGATGGCCGAGACCTATCGCACCGGGCGCGGCGCCTTCCGCACAAGGGCGCGCTGGCATGTCGAGGACCAGGGCCGTGGCACCTGGCTCGCAGTGGTCACCGAGATTCCCTACATGGTCTCGAAGGGCCGGCTGATCGAGAAGATCGCCGAGCTGCTGAACGATCGGAAGCTGCCGCTGGTCGGGGACCTGCGCGACGAGTCGGCCGAAGACATCCGCGTCGTCATCGAGCCGCGCAGCCGCGCCGTCGACGCCAATCTGATGATGGAATCGCTGTTTAAGCTCACCGAGCTCGAATCGCGCATTTCGATGAACATGAACGTACTGACCGGCGGGCTGGTGCCGCGGGTGCTCGGCCTCAACGAGGCCCTGCGCGCCTGGCTCGACCATCGCCGCGAAGTGCTGCTGCGCCGCTCGCGCTTCCGCCTCGGCCAGATCGAGAAGCGGCTGGAGATTCTGCGCGGCCTGCTGATCGTCTATCTCGACCTCGATCGCGTCATCAAGATCATCCGCGAGGAGGACGAGCCGAAGCTCGAGCTGATGCGCTATTTCGAGCTCAGCGAAGTCCAGGCCAACGCGATCCTCGACACGCGCCTGCGTGCGCTGCGCAAGCTCGAGGAGATGCAGCTCAAGACCGAACTCGACGAGCTCACCACCGAAAAGGGTCAGATCGAGGGGCTGCTGGCCTCCGAGGCGACGCAGTGGAAGACCATCTCCTGGGACATCCGCGAGGTGAAGAAGCTCTTCGGCCCGGAAACCGTGATCGGCAAGCGCCGCACCGATTTCGCCGACATGCCGGAGACGACCGATATCGACCTGACGCAGGCCATGGTCGAGCGTGAGCCGATCACGGTCGTCGTCTCCAAGAAGGGCTGGATCAGGGCGCTGAAGGGCCATGTCCAGGATCTCTCGACCCTGTCCTTCAAGGGTGATGACGCGCTGCAGCTCGGCTTCCACACCGAGACCACGGCGAAGCTCCTGGTGCTGGCCTCGAACGGCAAGGTCTTCACGCTGGAGGCGTCCAAGCTGCCGGGTGGCCGCGGCTTCGGCGATCCCATCCGCCTGATGATCGAGCTGGAGGAGACGGCCGACATCGTCTCCGCCTTCCCCTACCGGCCCGGTCTCAAGCTCCTGATGGTGACGACGGATGGGCGCGGCTTCGTCGCCCCCAGCGACGATGTCGTGGCCAACACCCGCAAGGGCCGCCAGGTGCTCAACGTCACCGAGCCGGTCAAGGCGTTGCTCGCCGTTCCGGCCGAGGGCGACCATGTCGCGATCATCGGCGAGAACCGCAAGCTGCTCTGCTTCCCGCTCTCCGAGGTCGCGGAGATGGGGCGTGGCAAGGGCGTGCGCCTGCAGCGCTACAAGGATGGCGGCGTCTCCGACGCCAAGACCTTCAAGCTGGCCGAGGGCCTGACCTGGCTCGACACCTCGAACCGGACCTGGACGGTCGGGGCGGCCGAACTGATCGAGTGGCTCGGCCACCGTGCGGAATCGGGCCGCCTGCCGCCCAAGGGCTTCCCGAAGAACAACAGGTTCGGCGGCTGAGGCCGTACCATGCCCGGGCTTAGCGCCCGGGCATTTGTCCCGCTTGGCTGTGGTCGCAGAATATCCCGTTCACGCGCAAAGCCGCTCGCAAGCTCTTGAGCCCGCGCCTCGCCATTGCCGAAAGTAACGAATTTTCAACCAGTTGACCGGGCGCGTTGAATCAGCGCGACAAGGCGTTGAATCGATTTCTCCGGTCGCTGAATCAATCTCTCAGCCAGCGCGGGCGGTCCCGGCCAGGGCGCCGGGAGGAGGGGCCTACCTGATCGCCTGGCCGACCACGCCGACCTCGAGGCCGAGCGTCAGGTTGTTGGTCACGGCCCATTCGACACCGGCGCGGGCCTCGGGCCTGACCGCGATCTCGCTGCGGTTGAACGGCGAACTGAAGGGCGTCGGGCCGTAGCGCCAGGTCTCGTTCGCGGCAGCGAGCCCGACCTTGGTGTAGAGCAGCACGTTCTCGGTTGCGAACACGCCGGCCTTGAGCTGGAAGGCACCGACGACATCGCGCGTCCAGGCCGCCGTGTTGAAGCTCGGCGTACCGTAGCCGCCGATCGCAGGGGCGTATTCGAGCGCACCGATGACGCCGAAGAGGAAGTCGCCATCGCGCCACATCTTGCCGCCTTCGAGCCCGATCGTCGGGCCGGCCGACGTGCCCAGCCCCTTGGTGCTGGTCACCTGGAAGCCAGAGGAGATGCGGGCATAGGAGCCTTCCCACTTCACGCCGCCGGGCGACAGCGTCGGCTCCGACCAGGCGAAGGACGGCACGGCGGCAAAACCCGTGAAGGGCAGGTAGGCCTGTGCCTGCGAGGCTCCAGCGCTGAGCGCAAGCGCGCAGAGCGCGCCGGAAAGGATCGGTAGTCTCACGTCGAAGGCATCCTCTCGGTCAAACACCTGGGCACAAGCCTAGCAGAAGGTCGCGTGAATGTCGCGGATTTGTGGCGGGAGCGTCGCCGGGGGGCGCGTGCCGCTCTGTCATCGGGCGGATATCGTATCCGGTCCGATGCTAGAGCCTCTTGTCTTCGCATCGGCTTTGCCCGAAAACCGCAATCCAGTTTTCGGGCCGATGCCTTAGCCGATCTTCGTCTTCAGCTTGAGGAAACGCAGCGTCCGCTCGGCGGTTGCGATATCGAGCCCGGCATAGTTTTTCAGGTCGCCCTCGGCATCGCGCGCGCCGAAGAGCAGCCGTCGCGAGCGCAGCTCCAGCACGGACTTGAAGGCCTCGGTGCCGAGATTCAGCGAGCGGCAGGTCACGGCGATGCCGCTGACATCGCGCTGGAGCAGGACGCGCAGGGACTGCTCATTGGTGATGCCCGAGGCCTGCGCGATCACCTCGGCAAGATGATAGGCCCGGTCCTCTTCGGCCAGCATGGTCACGATCTCGTCGAGCTCGCGCTTGCCGGCGCCGAGATCGGCGAGCAGGAGCTTGACCTCCAGCCGTTGCTGGCGCGCGCGGCGGGCGAGCGTCGCGGCTTCGTCGGCAGGCTTGGACCAGGCGCCGCCGCTGAGCCCCTCGACGATCTCGAGGACGCGGCTGGCCCGGTTCGGGGTCAGGTCGGAGCGCTTGGCCAGCGCGCCGCTGATCTCGGCATCCTTGCCGCCGCGTTCCAGCAGCGTGTCGAAGCCCTTGTCGGAGAAATGCGCGCCTTCATTGGCGCTGACCGTGTGCAGCACGGTGCGGTCGCCGCGCTGGACGAGAATGTCGGTGACGCTTTCCGAGAGACGGGCGCGCTCGGCGATCGCCACGAGATGGTGCTGCGACTGGCTGACCGCGATTGCTGCGAGGTCGGTATCGGTCAGCACCGGAGAGAGTTTCAGCACCAGGCGTGCGACTTCGGAATCGGCATCGCCGGCAAGCGTGACCGCAACCTCGTGCGGCAGGCTCGGCACGGCCGCGACCTGACCGGCATAGGCCTTTCGCGCCTCGTCCTCGAGATGCGGCAGCGAACGCAGCGCGATCTCGCCGTAATGCGCCTTCGAGGGCTCGGTCGGGTCCTGGTCGAGCAGGAACAGGTCTGTGACCGCATTGAGCAGCTGCCGGCGTGCCTCCGAGGACATCTCGGAGGGCATCCGTGTCAAGGAACTCAGCATTGGCCCCCCAGATAGGCGTCAGGCAAGAGCCGGCAACCTGCGACGATCCGGTTTGATTTAGTCTTAAATCCGTCGCGGATTTTCCCGGAAAGCGAAGAAATATCTTCCGTGCGATCAACGGGCCGGCATGCCCGGGATGCATGCCGGCCCGCGATGCCGCTAGCGCGCGGTCTTCGGCCAGAAGCAGCGGTCGACGACCAGCATGACGATCAGCGACACGCCGACCAGCGGGAAGATCAGCCCGCCGACCGCCAGGATGGCGAAGACGCCGTAGAGTGTCCGGCGCTCGGGCGGCAGCGGCGGCACGCCGAGCGATCCGGCTGGGCGCCGCTTCCACCACATCACCCCGGCCGAGACCGAGAGCAGGACGATCGCGAGGCAGACGGCGAGCATGAAGAGCTGGTTCGCCAGGCCGAATTCCTGACCCAGATGGACATTGATGCCCCATTCCAGCCATTTCCCGAGCGGGCCGTAATCCGCGAAGGACATGTCGAGCAGGGGCTCGCCGCTATACTGGTCGAGATGGATGACGCGCTGCTGCGACAGGTCGTTCGGATAGACCGAACCGGTGAAGACGCCGCTCGGGCCGGCTGGCAGGTTGATGGCGTAGCCGCGCGCCAGGCCGAGCGCGTCGAACCGCGCCACGGCCGTGTCGAGGCTGACCGGCGCTGCCGCCGTCGCGATCGATTCGGGCACGCGCGCCTGTTCCAGCGACCAGGAGGTCGGCCCGGCATGGTGCAGATGCTCATCCGACATCGGCAGGTTGACGCGGATGCCGGCCGGGTAGCCGAAATTATGCCCGTTGGCCCAGCGATTGACCTGGTCGCCCCAGAGCACGGACCATGGCATGCCGGTGATCGCGAGGAAGACGATGAAGAAGCCGGCGAAGGCGCCGGTGACGGCATGCAGGTCGCGCCAGAAGACGCGCTTGCCGGCATCGCCACGCAGCGAGACTACGCCGCCCTTGCGACCGCGAGGCCACCACAGATAGAGCCCGGTCCCGACCAGCAGGATTGACCAGCCGCCGGCGATCTCGATCACGCCATTCGCGATGGGCCCGAAATAGGCGAGGCTGTGGATCTGCCGCACCACCCACATCACCGTGCCCTTGTCGGGGATCTGGCCAAGTACACGCCCGTCATAGGGGTCGACATGCACGACCTTGCGCCCACCAGCGGCATCTCGGACGGTGACCTCCGCAGCCGATGACGCTGTTGCCGCGGGCACGAGTTTCACGGCCTTGCCGGGAAAGGCCGCAAGCGCGTTGGCGACCAGTGTCGTCGCAGGGGTCGGTACGGTCGATCGGATCTCCACCCGCTTGAGATCACGATGAATGAGCCCGTCGATCTCGGTGCGGAAGAGATAGAGCCCGCCGGTGACCGCGAGCAGGATGAGGAAGGGCAGCGTCAACAGCCCGGCATAGAAATGCCAGCGCCAGACGGCGCGGTAGAGGGAAGCGGCGCGTGCATCCGCGCCCGCAGGCACAGCCTGCGTCGTTGAAACGATGGTCATGAGGAATGTCCTGTCCTGAAGGGGGAAAGTCTGGCTTCAGGCCAGGGCAGGTGGCGCGCGCGCTCCAAGCGGGTAGACGCTGCGGCCGGTCGCGACGCGCGCTGCGGGTGGGTCGGTGACGCCTTTCGCGACACTGACACTGCGCTGGAGCGGAAGCGCCGCAGCCGCGACAGGAGGGGTGCCGCTGGCGCTCGCAAGGCAGCCGAGCGCGCAGCAGGTCTTGGATTGCTCCGGGCTCGCCGGGGCCGTCGGTTCGGACGAGCCGCCGGGCGCGCAGAGTACATGCTGCGGAAAGGGTGAGGGAGCAGCCGAGAGCCCGGCGCCGATCGACAGCAGGACCGCGTTGAGGATCAGCGCATAGGCGCAGAGCACGGCAACGACGCCGCGTCCCCATCTCACCCCTGTCGCCGTCGCGCCCATGGTTTCCGCGCTACGGCGCGGCAGCGCGCCGGTCAATGACCTTACGTGATGAAGCCCCTGCGCTCTCTCGTCACGCCGCCGGCAGGCAGGCGGGGCCGAGCGGTTCGAAGCTCTTATAGGTCAGGATGAACTCCTGGTGGCCGAGCTCTTCCGATTTGGTGCGCCCGCCCTTGGCCAGCGAGATGACGAGGTCGCGGATCTCGCTGCCGACCTCGTCGAGCCCGGCGCGGCCCTCGAGGATCCGCCCGGCATCGACATCCATGTCGTCTGCCATCCGCCGATAGGTTTCCGGGTTCGCGCAGATCTTGACCACCGGCGAGATCGCCGAGCCGACGACCGAGCCGCGGCCCGTGACGAAGAGCACGCAATGGGCGCCGCAGGCGATCAGTTCCGCGATCTCGGCATTGTCGTTGATATTGGGGAAGCCGAAGCGCACCTCGCCATCGGGCACGACATCGAGCAGATAGAGACCACCATGGGGCGGGATGTCGCCGGGCTTGATCAGGCCCGAGATCGGAGAGGCGCCGGATTTGGCATAGGCGCCCATCGATTTTTCCTCGATGGTCGACAAGCCACCCTCGGCATTGCCGGCGGCGAAGGAGCCATAGCCGAGCGTCGCGTAATAGCGGGCCGCCTTGGCGACCGATTTTTCCAGCTCCTCGCCCAGCTCCGGCGTCACAGCGCGCGCCGCCATGATGTGCTCGCAGCCGATCAGCTCGCCGGTTTCCTCGAAGATGCAGGCGGCGCCCTCGGAGATCAGAAGGTCGAAGGCGCGCCCGGCCGCAGGGTTCCCGGTGATGCCCGAGGTGCCGTCCGAACCGCCGCAGACGGTGCCGACGACGAGCTCGCCGACCGCCATCGGCACGGTTTCCTGCTCGTCGAGCCGTGCGCGCTCGGCCTCGACCCAGGCGCGTCCTTCCTTGATCGAGCTGCGCGTGCCGCCCGTGCCCTGGATGATGATGGTCTTCACCGGCCGGCCGGAGGCGCGCACGACGCGCTCGAGCGCATATTTGTTGAAGCTCTCGCAGCCGAGCGAGATCAGCAGCACGGCCCCGACATTGGGGTGGGTGCAGAGCCGCTCCATCATCTTCTCGGCATAGCCATTGGGATAGCAGCCGGGAAAGCCGATGACGTGGACGCCGTTCTCGCGCCAGGGCAGGGCGATCTCGCGTGCGACGTGATGCGCGCATTCGACGAGATAGGCGACGGCGACGGTGTTGCGGATGCCCTTGCGCCCGTCGGACCGGAGATAGCCGCGCATGTCGTTCATTGGACGGCTCCCGCCTTGCGCTCGTCTTCGAGATGATAGGTCGGGGTGTAGTCGCTCTTCATGTTCTGAACATGGACATGCTGGCCGGGCGCGATCGCTTCGGTCGCGACGCCGATCGGGGCCCCGTATTTCAGGATCTTTTCGCCGGGCACGATCGGCTTTCGCGCAACCTTGTGGGCGAGCGGGATATCGCGGTCGAGCACGGCCGGGCCTGCGCCGGTTTCCACGGTCTCGCCGGCGGCGAGGCGCATCCGTGCGACAAAGACGTTGTCGCGCGGATCGAGCAGGATGAGTCGGGGATCGTGCTGAGCCATGGGCTTAACTCCTTGGGGGAGCCGGCCGCGCAGTCCGCGCGACCGGGGCAGGCAGGCCGCAAGCGATCAGAACTTGCCGAACTGGAGATAGGCTTCCTGCGGGTCCGTGCCGGCGAGGATCGCTGTGCGGACCTTGTTCTCGGCCGAGATCGCCGTCTCCGCCTTCTCGAGCACCTCCTCGATCACTTCGACGGGAATGCGCACGATGCCGTCGCGGTCGCCGAGGATGTAGTCGCCGGGCCGGATCCAGACCGCGCCGATCTTGATCGGCTCGTCGATCGTCTTCGGCATCCAGAAGCCGACGATGTCGCGAGGCGTATAGGCGCGGAAATAGGCCTGGAAGCCCATGTCGACCATGAACTCGGTGTCGCGCGACAGGCCGTCGATGACGCAGCCGCGCACGCCCTTGTTCTTGAGCGTCTCGGCCGAAAGCTCGCCCATCAGCGCGACCTCGTCGGTATTGGGCTGGCAGACCCAGACATGGCCGGGCTTGGCGCGCGAAAGCAGGCCGGTCCAGCCGAGTAGGGTCTCATGCGCGTCGAAATCCGGATCGGTCTTGCCCTCGACGGTGAAGGCCGGGCCGGCAAGCTTCTGGCCGGGCAGGAGCGGCCGCAGATCGGGCGGGAGCGTGAAGTCCTTCAGCCCCATGGCGCGCATGACATCGTGGATGATGCCGGTATAGCAGCGTTCCAGCCGCTCGGTCAGTTGATCGCTCAAGGCTTCCTCCGTATGGGCACGTCGCTGTGCCGGGGCGCGCTGGAATTGGCGCTCCGACCGCTGCCATTGCGGCCAGGGTGCCGGCAGGAAGCACGGGCCGCAAGCGCGTTTTTCGCGCCTCGACGATGCGTTTCAAACGGTTTAAGCGTCCGAGTCGACCCGTTCCCAGCCCTGGGGCGAGAGGCGCTCCTGCGGCAGGAAGCGGGCCTTGTAGGCCATCTTGGGCGAGCCATCGACCCAATAGCCGAGATAGACATAGGGCAGGCCGAGCTTGCGCGCCCGCTCGATATGGTCGAGCACCATGAAGGTGCCGAGCGAGCGCTGCTCCAGCGTCGGGTCGAACACCGAGTAGACCATGGAAAGCCCGTCATTCAGCCGGTCGGTCAGGGCCATGGCGAAGAGATCGCCGACGCCGCGCCCGGTGAAGCCGCTATCGGGGCCGCGCCGGCGGTACTCGATCAGGCTGGTCGCGACATGGGTGTCCTCGATCATCATCGCGAAATCGAGGGCCGACATCGAGGCCATGCCGCCATCGGGGTGGCGTTCGTCGAGATAGCTGCGGAACAGCGAGTAATGCTCGGAGCGCGGCTCCGGCGGCAGTTCCTCGCCGATCAGGTCGCAATTGCGCGCGAGTACGCGCCGGAAGCCGCGTGACGGCCGGAAATCGTCGACGCAGACGCGGACGGAGACGCAGGAGCGGCAGGTCTCGCAGGCGGGACGATAGGCGATGCTCTGCGAGCGCCGGAAGCCGCCTTGCGAGAGCACGTCGTTGAGGTCGCGCGCCCGTCCGCCGACAAGGTGGGTGAACACCTTGCGTTCCTCCCGCCCGGGCAGATACGGGCAGGAGGTCGGTGACGTCAGATAGAATTGCGGGGCATCCCGCAACGGGCGCGTCACGTTCGTATCGCTCCGGAAACGACCTGAACCACGAGTGTAGCAGCAGCGCAGCCGGCAACAAGAGTTGCGATGATGCTCAGGCGCGAACGACCACCAGCCCGGTCAGGATGTCGTGGCCGAGCCTGCGGTCATCGCGCACCAGTCCGCAGAGAATATCGAGCACCCAGAGCGCGACCGTGCCTGCCGCGACATAAAACAGCAGGGCGTGGACGGCGGCTGCGAGCCCGTCGGGACGGCCGCCATTCACGGTCTCGACCCTGAGGCCCGCCATGCGCATGCCCCAGGTCGCCTGTTTCCGGCCGCCGACGGTCAGCGCCGCGTAGCCGAGCGCGGTCGCCACCGTCGCGATGGGCAGGAGCAACCAGGTCGCGCCGAAGGTGACGAGGCCGAGGAAGATCAGGAGCGCGACCACGAGCCAGCCCAGGATGAACAGGGCGACGATGTCGCCGATCCAGGCGAACAGGCGCGACCCCAGCACGCCGCTGACATTCTGCAGCGGACGCTGCTCGATCGGCGTGATCGCGGGTTGCTGATAGCTGCGTTCGCTCATCGAAAGTCGAGACCCCTTGTTTCGCGGGCGCGTCCGGTGGTGGTGCGCTCCGCTGCCATAATGTTTGATCAGCGGTCCTGTTCCGCAAGGCCACGCGGAAAGATACGGCGCGGCTGGAAGCCGTTGGCCCGCAGCGCGTCCTCGATGGCGCGGGTATGGCTTTCGCCGCGTGTCTCGACGGTCACGTCGAGCGTCACGCCCTTGGCCGGCACGTCGAGGAACAGCCTGCCATGGCTGACCTCGAGGATGTTGGCGCCGTGGTCGCCGAGCAGGCTCGCGACCTTACCGAGCAGGCCCGGCCGGTCGCTGGCGGTGAGGCGGAAGGCGGCGATGCGATCCTCGCGCTCCAGTTCGCGCACCATGATCGCGGCGAGCAGCCTGGTGTCGATATTGCCGCCGCAGAGCACGAGGCCGACCTTGCGGCCGCGATAGCGCTCCGGCTCCTTCAGCATCGCGGCCAGCCCCGCGGCGCCGGCGCCCTCGGCCAGAGAATGCTGCAGGCTGGCATAGGCATTGACCGCGCGCTCGATCAGGTCCTCGCCAACCAGGACGATGTCGGACACCAGGCTGGAGACGATCGGCAAGGTCTGCTCGCCGACCGTCTTCACGGCGATGCCTTCGGCCAGGGTCGCGCCACCGATCGGTCGGTCCTCGGCATTCACGGCGTTGTAGAAGGAGGGATAGAGCTCAGCCTCGACGCCGATCAGCTCGATCTCCGGTTTCAGGGCCTTGGCCGCAATCGCGTTGCCGGCCATCAGGCCGCCGCCGCCGAGCGGAATGATCAGCACGTCGAGATCGGGTGCGTCGGCCAGCATTTCGCGCGCGATCGTGCCCTGGCCCGCCATCACGGCGGCATCGTCATAGGGGTGCACGAAGACCAGGGTCTCGGCCTGCGCCAGCTCGCGGGCACGCACGGCCGATTCGTAGAGCGTTTCGCCATAGAGCACGACGCGCGCGCCATGGGCCCTTGTGTTCTCGACCTTCACCAGCGGCGTCGTCTCCGGCATCACGATGGTCGCCGGAATGCCGAAGCGGCGCGCGTGATAGGCGACGGCCTGTGCATGGTTGCCGGCGGACATGGCGATGACGCCGCGGGCCCTCTCGGCTTCCGTCAGGCCTAGCAACTTGTTGACCGCGCCGCGCTCCTTGAAGGAGGCCGTCGCCTGCATGTTCTCGTGCTTGACCAGCACGGTCGCGCCGGTGAGGTCGGAGAGGCGCGGCGCGGGCACCAGCGGTGTGCGCAGCACATGCCCCTCGATACGCTGTGCGGCCGCTTCGATATCGGCGGGAGTGATCGAGAAAGGCTCGCTCATGCGTGGAGTTCCATTCAGACCTGACGAGGCGAAAGCGCGCCCTCGCCGAAGAAACCGCCGGGGCGCAGGATCAGCACCACGGCGAGCAAGCTATAGACGGCGATGTCGCGCTGTTCGATAGGCATGGTCGATGACCAGATGACCTCGAAGAGCGCGATGCTGAGGCCGCCGAGGCAGGCGCCGGCGACTGAGCCGATGCCGCCCAGGATCGCGGCGACGAGCGCCTTCAGCCCGAGCGTGAAGCCGCCAGCGAAGCCCATGCCGCCATAGATCGCGGTGACGATGACGCCGGCCGCGCCGCAGGCCGCGCAGGCGAGGATCAAGGCGCGATCATGCACGGCACGCGCGTTGACGCCGAAAAGGGCCGCGGTGCCGGCATCGTCCGAGACTGCGCGCCAGGCCCGTCCGAAGGCGGAACGGCGGATCAGCAGCACGAGCCCGAGCGCGGCACTGAGCCCGCCGGCCGCGAGCGCCAGCCCGACCGGGGTTGCGGTGACGATGAAACTGCCCGAGCGCGCCAGCGCCCAGGGCTCGTTGAAGACCGGCGGCAGCCAGCGCAGGTCCGGCCCCTGCGCCAGCCGCAGATATTCGGACAGCGCAATCGCGAGCCCGATCGTCGCGATCAGCATCTGCTGGCCGCTGGCGCGCTCGAGATGGCGCAGCACGAAGCGCCCCATGGCGAAGCCGTGAAAGGCCGCGACCAGCATGGCCATGACGAAGGCGACCAGCAGCCCCGAGACCGGCGTCGAGATCGCCGTCGAGACGAGCAACGCCACGCCGATGACGGCGGAGAGCGCGCCCAGCGCCGCGAATTCGCCAAAGCTCAGGATGATGCGTCCGGTCAGGCCATAGATCAGCGCATAGGCCGAGGCGAGCAGCGCGTAGACCGCCGCCGAGGGCAGGGCGCTCAAGCCCTGCTGCAGGGCATAGGCGAGGCCGGCTGGGAGCTGCGGCAGGCCGTCGATGCGGGCCGAGCCAGGATCGACCGGCGGCTCCTCGCGGTTCTCGAGATAGAAGCGCCGGAGCAGGTAGAAGCTGGCATCGTTCATCGGCCGTCCGTCGACCGCGACGCCGAGCAGCGCGCCGCGCTGCAGACCCGCGCCCTCGCCGGCGAACAGGCAATCGATCATGCGCTGGCGCGCTGGGCCGCCGCCGGACTCGACATGGTAGAGGATGCGCAGGGTGTTGGCGCGCTGGCCATTGGTCGCGCGGTCGATGGTGATCCGCGCTTCCTGCGAGTTGAGCGCCGGGATCGCCTGGCGGCAAAGCCGCGTCTGGTCCGTATCGAAGCGTTCGCTGCAGCCGGTCAGCAGCAAGGCCATGAGAATCGGGAGGAGCGCGCGCATTGCGCGAAGGCTAGCGCCAGTTGCGACGCGTTGATACTCGATGCGTCGCGCAATTCAGCGCTTTGCCGGTCGCCCGTGACGTGAGGCGGTGCGCCCCAAGGCGCACGCGCTTCAGCCGGCGGCCTTTAGCTGTTCATCTTCAGCTTCTCGGCGACGCGCGGCGCGAAATAGCTCAGCACCCCGTCGGCGCCGGCGCGCTTGAACGCGATGAGACTCTCCATCATGGCCTTGTCGCCATCGATCCAGCCATTCAGGGCGGCGGCCTGGATCATCGCGTACTCGCCGGAGACCTGATAGGCGAAGGTCGGCACCCGGAAATGATCCTTCACGCGCGCGATCACGTCGAGATAGGGCATACCGGGCTTGATCATCACCATATCGGCGCCCTCTTCGAGATCGAGCGCGACCTCCGCAATGGCCTCGTCCGAATTGGCGGGGTCCATCTGATAGGTGCGCTTGTCGCCGATCAGCGTCGCATTGGTGCCGATCGCGTCGCGAAACGGGCCGTAGAAGGCCGATGCGTATTTCGCCGCATAAGCCATGATCTGGACGTCCTCGAAGCCGGCCTCGTCGAGTTCGACCCGGATAGCGCCGACGCGGCCGTCCAT
This sequence comes from Bosea sp. BIWAKO-01, assembly GCF_001748145.1. Classification (NCBI taxonomy): domain Bacteria; kingdom Pseudomonadati; phylum Pseudomonadota; class Alphaproteobacteria; order Hyphomicrobiales; family Alloboseaceae; genus Allobosea; species Allobosea sp. BIWAKO-01. The sequence continues at coordinate 267,451 of NZ_BCQA01000001.1, read as the reverse complement.
CATGTCGGAGGGGGCGATGACATCGGCGCCGGCATCGGCAAGCGCCAGCGCCTGCTGTGTCAGAACACGCACGCTCGCATCGTTCAGGATGCGCTCGCCCGCCATGACGCCGTCATGACCATGTGAGGTGTAGGGGTCGAGCGCGGCGTCGCAGATGATGCCGATCTCGGGCACCTCGGTCTTGATGGCGCGCACGGCGCGGCACATCAGGTTGCGCGTGTTCAGCGCTTCGGACGCCGTCGCGTCGCGCAACGACTTCTCGACATAGGGAAAAGGCGCGATCGCCGGAATGCCGAGGCTGGCGGCATGGGCGCTCTGGCGCACCGCCTCCTCGATATTCAGCCGGTCGACGCCCGGCATCCAGTCGACAGCAGAGCGGGCCTCGCTCGAATCCACCAGGAAGATCGGCCAGATCAGGTCGTTTGCGGTCAGGACCGCCTCGCGCACCAGCCGGCGCGACCATTCGGCCTTGCGGTTGCGCCGCATCCGGCGGGTCAGGTCGAGCGAATCCTTGCTGCGCAGAGCAGTGGCCGCCAGATCATCCTGCCGCGCGACGGGCGCCGGAAACGGCCTTACAACCCGAGATGCCATAAAATCCTCCGCCGCCTGGGCGCGTTGGCTTGTCCTTTGCCGGATGCTTAGCACATCGGAACCGTTCCAAAATAGAGGTGGATGGTCGCAACCATGCGCTCAGGGTCAGGCGGCGCCGCGCGTTGACAAGCGCCCGAGCCCCGGCCCAGAACCGGACCCTGTTATCAGGGAACAGCACGGCATGTCGCAGGAACCAGAGATCATTTGCGAAATCCGGGGCGCGGCGGGTGTCGTCATCCTCAACCGCCCCAAGGCGCTGAATGCGCTGAGCCTGGTCATGGTCCGCGAACTGGCACGCGCGCTCGATGCCTGGGAACATGACCCGCTGGTGACGCGCATCGTGGTGATGGGCGCCGGCGAGAAGGCGTTCTGCGCGGGCGGCGACATCCGCTCGCTGCATGATCTCGGCCGCGCCGGCCGTCAGGGCGAGATGCTCGCCTTCTGGGGCGAGGAATACATCCTCAATCACCGTATCAAGCACTATCCCAAGCCTTATATCGCGCTGATCGACGGCATCGTCATGGGTGGCGGCGTCGGCATTTCACTGCATGGCAGCCACCGCATCGCCGGCGACCGCTACCTCTTCGCCATGCCCGAGGTCGGCATCGGCTTCTTCCCGGATGTCGGCGCGACCTATGCCCTGCCGCGCCTGGAAGGCGCAGCCGGCATCTATCTCGCCCTGACGGGAGACCGCGTCGGGGCAGCGGACGCCCTGGCGCTGGGTCTTGCGACCCATGCCGTACCGAGCAGCCGGATGGCGGAACTCGCCGATGCCTTGACCGGCCGCGGTGCCGTCGACGAGATCCTGGCCGGGTACACCCAGGATCCCGGCCCGCAAAAGCTGGCCACCGAACGCGCGACCATCGCCGAATGCTTTGGCGCCTCCGAACTGGACGGCATCAGGGGGCGCTTGAAGCTGAAGGCTGAATCCGGCGACGCCTTCGCCGGCAAGACCCTGCAGACGCTTGCCGTCAAATCCCCGACCAGCATTGCCATCGCCTTCGAGCAGATGCGCCGCGGGGCAGGGCTCGATTTCGCGGAAGCGATGCGCACAGAGTACCGCATCGTCTCGCGCATTGCCGAGGGCCATGACTTCTATGAAGGCGTGCGGGCGGTGGTGATCGACAAGGATCATGCCCCGCGCTGGCAGCCGGCCACGCTCGATGAGGTCGATCCGCATGCGATCGCTCGCTACTTCGCTTCGCTTGGCGCGAACGAACTCGTCCTGGAGCATTGAGCGATGGGAATGGGGAGGGGAGATGGCGAGCCCCTGCGCGGGCAGCGCGTCATCGGTTCGGCCGGCCTCGAGGAGAAGAAGGGCAAGCTGACCCGCTGGCGGCGCGTGCTGGTCTGGCTGCTGCGCCTGCTGTCGCTCGCCTGGATGGCCAAGGGGCTGATGGCCTGGGCGGTGATCTTCGGCATCGGCATGGAGGGGCAGACGCCGTTCGAGGCGCAGTTGCTGAGCTATCAGGCGATCACGGTCTATTTCGCGGTGATCGATCTCGTCGCCGCGGTCGGGCTCTGGCTGACCAGCACCTGGGGCGGGGTGCTCTGGCTTCTGGCGGCGGTCAGCCAGTTGCTGCTCGGCTTCTTCTTTCCGCGGCTGCTGCCGGTGACGCCCTATCTGATCGCGACCTATGTGGGGTTGATGGCCGCGTATTTCCTGGCCACCTGGGCGGCGGAGAACGAGGAGACTTGAGACCGGCAGATCCGGGCTTGCGGGGCGCTCGGCGCACGGTGCCGGTCCTGGCAATGGCGCTGTTCGGGCGGGCACTCGCGTCCTGGCGCGGAGAGCCCCGTTTCGCCGCAAAGCGCCTCGATTGCGTCGAGTCATGGTAATAAACGCTTTAGCTTAAGCGTTTCTGGCTTCACTTACGATTCACCCAAAGGGGTAAATCTCCGATTCATCCTGATATTTAAACTCGTTTTCATCCGTCCAGCCTATGGTGTTTTCAGAAGCGGACCGGGAGATAAATCCTGGCCGGCATGCAACAGGCGGGATATACCATGACAACGAGCGTAAAGACTTTGGCTCCTGTGAAGTCGGAAGAAATTCAACTCAAGGTGAAGCCCCTTTACCTTGAGTCTCTCACCCTGGTTGAGCGGCTGCATCGCCGCCTGCTCGATGTCATCAAGGATGAATTCGAGCGCCGCAACCGTGACGACGTCAACAGCGTCCAGGCGCTGTTGCTCTACAATATCGGCGATGCCGAGCTCAGCGCCAGCGAGCTCCGGACGCGCGGCTACTATCTCGGCTCGAACGTGTCCTACAACGTCAAGAAGCTGGTCGAACTCGGCTATCTCCACCATGCCCGTTCGCGCATCGACCGCCGCTCGGTCCGCATCAGCCTGACCGAGAAGGGCCATGAGGTGCACAATCTCGTGAAGGGCGTCTACGACAAGCATGTCCAGACGGTCGAGCAGATCGGCGGCATCGCGGCCGATGACTTCGAGCGCATGAACAACGCGCTGCTGCGTCTCGAGCGCTTCTGGACCGACCAGATCCGCTACAAGCTCTAATTTCTGGCCTGAACCGCCAGACAATCGGCGCTGACCTGACCTGAACTTGCAAACTCCCGCCCTCGCTGCGGGAGTCTTTCGGGCCGCTGTTGCTCTCCGGTCCGCTGCTGTTGCAGTTGGGCGACGCAGGGCGCCCATGCTGCATTCCCTGCTTCCCCTTCGTCGCCAATGCCCTAAAAACGCCGCGCTCATCACGAGACGTTAACTGTGGTATTGGATCGTCGCTCGCAACCGGGCCGCCATCCATGGCGGAGCCGGACTTGTTGTTTGCGGCGCTGATGCGCGGTCTTGCACCTTGAGGACGAGGGAAGAGGGATACGATGTCGAATTTCAGCCTGACCCGCCGCGAAACCGTGCTGGCACTGCTTTCGGGTGCAGCAACGGCCGCGGCCGCGCCAGCCTGGGCTCAGCAGGCGGAGTGGCGCCAGAGCTATGATTCAGGCGCTCGCAATGCTGTTGCCCGGTCCTCGACCCCGACCTTGTCTCCCGAGACGCTGCAGGCGACGGAGCAGGCGATCGTCGCCTATCGCGACCTTGCCGCCCGCGGCGGCTGGACCCCGATCCAGCTGAACGACCGGCTCGGCGTCGGCTCGCGCGGTCCGGGCGTCGTCGCCCTGCGCCAGCGCCTGATCATCACCGGCGATCTCGATTCGGCTGCCGGCACCAGCAATATCTATGATTCCTATGTCGAAGCCGGGGTGCGCCGCTTCCAGTCGCGCGTCGGGCTCTCGACGACCGGCGCGATCAACCGCGCGACGCTGACGGCGTTGAACGTGCCGGTCGAGCGGCGCATCCGCCAGCTCGAGACCAATGTGGTGCGCCTGCGCTCCTGGTCGGGCAATCTCGGCAACCGCTATGTCGTCGCCAATATCCCGGCGGCTTCGGTCGAGACGGTCGAGAACGGCCATGTCGCGACCCGGCATGCCGCCGGCGTCGGCAAGGCCGACCGGCAGTCGCCGCTGCTGCAGACCAAGATCCCCGAGGTCAATTTCAACCCGACCTGGACCGTGCCGGCTTCGATCATCCGCAAGGATCTGATCCCGAAGATGCGCAAGGAGCCGAACTACCTCACCGAGAACAAGATCCGCATCATCGGTCCCGCCGGCGAGATCGCGCCCGAGCGCGTCAACTGGAATTCGGACGAGGCCACCCGCTACACCTTCCGCCAGGATCCCGGCGGCGAGTTCAACTCGCTCGGCTTTGTGCGCATCAATATCCCGAGCCCGCACGGCGTCTACATGCATGACACGCCGGCCAAGGGCATCTTTGGCGACGATTTCCGTTTCGTCTCCTCGGGCTGCATCCGCGTACAGAACGTGCGCGACTATATCGCCTGGCTGCTCAAGGAGACGCCCGGCTGGGATCGCGCCAAGATCGACGAGGTGATCCAGTCCGGCGAGCGCATCAACGCCCGGATCAGCAATCCCGTGCCGTGCTACTGGGTCTATATCACCGCCTGGGCGACGCCCGATGGCGGCGTCCAGTTCCGCGACGACATCTACAACAAGGATGGCCTGGGCCCGGCGCCGGTCGCGGCGCTGCAGGAAGACCAGAACATCTGAGCGCAAGCTCTCTCACGCTGAAACGGCCCGCCAGTTCTGGCGGGCCGTTTTCGTTTGGCCTCCGTGGGCTGTGGTCAGGCTGCCGTCGCGGTCTCCCGCAGCACGGCAACGACGCGCTCGCTGAAGGCCTTGGTCCCGAGCGTTCCGCCGAGGTCGCGCGTGCGCTGCTCCGGCAGGCGGATCGTGCGGTCGAGCGCGGCCTCGATCGCCTGTCCGGCACGCAGCAGGGCAGGGTCCTGCCTGCGCTCGCCCAGCCAGTTCAGCAGCATCGCGGCCGAGCCGATCAGCGAACAGGGATTGGCAAGGTCGCGGCCGGCGATGTCGGGAGCCGAGCCATGCTGCGCCTGGGCCACCGCATGGTCCTGTCCCGCATTGAGCGAGGCGGCAAGCCCCAGGCTGCCCGAAATCTCGGAGGCCTGGTCGGAGAGGATGTCCCCGAACATGTTGGTCGTCACGATGACGTCGAACACGCCGGCATCGCGGACCAGCAGCGCCGCCATCGCATCGATGATCTTCTCCTCATAGGCGACGTCGGGATAGCGTTCGGCGACGGACCGCACGCATTCCAGAAACAGCCCGTCGGAGATCCGCAGCACGTTTGCCTTGTGCACGGCCGTGACCTTGCGCCGGCGCTGGCGGGCAAGGGCAAAGGCGCTCTCGGCGATGCGCAGCGAGGCCTGCCGCGTCACTTTCCGGAAGGAGAGGGCCAGGTCCGGCGTCGGCATCATCTCGCCGGGGCCGAGATGCATCGAGCGGTCGGAATAGAAGCCCTCGGTGTTCTCGCGCACCACGACGAGGTCGAGCGGCTTGCCGCAGCGCGGCTCAAAGCCCTCGCGCGAGCGGGCAGGGCGGATATTGGCGTAGAGGTCGAGCCGCTTGCGAAGCTGGCCGGAGGGATTGAGTCCGCCCTTCTCGGCCGGCGGGTAGTCATTATGGGATACGGGTCCCAGAATGACGCCATCGGCCTGACGCGCCGCCGCGAAGACGTCCTCCGGGAAGGTCGAGCCGACCTTGCCGAGTGCGGCAAAGCCGATCTCGGCATGCTCATAGCTCAGCGCGAAGCCGAAGAGCCCGCTGGCCTCGTCGAGCACGCGGCGGGTGGCCGCGCTGATCTCGGGGCCGATGCCGTCTCCGTCCAGGACGAGAAGCCGCAGGGCGGCGTTTTTCTGTGATGTATCGGTCATTGCAGGGCTTCGTCCGGAACTGGGATGGAGCTGCCCGGCCTGCGCGTCGCCGCGCGGGGCGGGCAGCAGGGATCATTCGACCTTGATATTCGCTTGCGCCACCACCTTCGCCCATTTCTCGCGCTCCGCCTTGACGAAGGCCGTGAACTCCTGCGGCGTATTGCCGATCGGCTGCGCGCCTTCGAGTTCGAGATTCCGGCGCACTTCGGGCAGGTTGATGATGGTCGCGACCTCGCTGCGCAGCCTGTCGATGATCGGCTGCGGCGTGCCCTTGCGGACGAAGACGCCATACCAGCCGCTGGCCTCGTAGCCGGGCACCCCGGCCTCAGTGAGCGTCGGTACGGCCGGCAGGGCCGGTGCGCGCTCGGAGGTCGTGACGGCGAGAGCCCGCAATGTGCCGCCATGCACATGGCCGATCGCCGAGGGCAGGGTCGCGAACATCATCGGGATATGGCCGCCGATCAGGTCGTTGAGGGCGGGGCCGGCGCCGCGATAGGCCGCGTGCTTCAGGTTTGTCTGCGCCATCAGTTCGAACAGCGCGGTCGCGATATGGTTGGCCGAGCCATGGCCGGCCGTGCCGTATGTCAGGCCTTCCGGCTGCGCCTTCGACAGCGCGATCAGCTCCGCGACGGAGTTCGCCTTGACCGATGGGTGCACCAGCAGGAGCAACGGCGCCTTGGCGATCAGGGTGACGGGCTCGAGCACCTCGGCCGGGTCGTATTTGAGATTCTTGAACAGGCTCGGATTCACGGCCATCGGGCCGATATTGCTGATCAGCACGGTGTAGCCATCGGCCGGCGCCTGCGCCGCGGCGGTCGTGCCGAGATTGCCGCCCGCACCGGCGCGGTTCTCGACCACGACGCCGACGCCGAGGCGCGACTGCAGCTTCTCGGCCACGGCCCGTGCGATCACGTCCGTGCCGCCGCCCGCGGCATAGGGCACCACCATGGTGATCGGCCGGCTAGGCCAGTCCTGGGCTGCGGCCATGCCGGTCATGCCCAGCATCGCCCCGAGCACGGCGCCCAGTCGCAATCCTGCAAATCTCCGCATCATCGATTCCTCCCGTCGAGCTCTTCCCGTCGGTCTCTCGCCGACGATGTCTTGTTTTCGGTATACCGAATAATACTGAAATGACTCGATGCGAGGCAAGCGTTGATTTCGCGGCTGGCTCACGCGATCACGCGTGACAGGCGAAAGCGCGCCGGGCGAAGCGAGGAGATGGTCTTGGGTGATTTTGCCGACATGCAGCCCGCGCCCTCGCTGGCGGGCCAGGCCTATGCGCGCCTGCGCGACGCGATCGCCAGCGGAGAGCTTCGGCCCGGCGCCAGGCTGCGCGAGGAGGATCTGGCGAAGCATATGCAGATGAGCCGCACGCCGCTGCGCGAGGCGGTGCGCCGGCTCGAGGCGGAAGGCTTCTTCACGCGTGAATCGCGCAGTCTCGTCGTCGCCTCGCTCGATCATCAGGCGGTCTCGGAACTCTATGCGATGCGTGAGGCGCTCGAGGGTACGGCGGCAGCCTTCGCCGCGCGCCATGCCGCAGAGGTCGAGATCGAGGCGCTGCGCGATCTCCATACGCTGGAGGCCGGGTTGCTGGCGCAGCCGCAGGAGCTGGCGCGCCACAACGAGCGCTTCCATTCCGCGCTCTATGGTGCGGCGCATAATCGCTACCTGCTCAAGACACTGAACGCCTTGCGTGACGCCCGCGCGCTGCTCGGCCCCTCGACCTTGCTGGACCCCGTCCGCGCCGCGCAGGCCCATGCCGAGCACGAGGCCCTGGTCGTGGCAGTCGAGCGCCGCGACCCGGTTGCAGCCGATGCAGCCGCGCGCAGCCATATCCGCTCGGCCCAGCGCGAGCGGCTGCGGCGACTGGTGACCGGCGACTAGGGCTGCTCCCCTCCGAGGAGGGGGAGAGCGCTGTTCAGGCCCCGCGCTTGCCGCCGGTCGGGCCTGCCGAAGCCAGCTTCAGCACGAGCGCTCCCGCGAGCGCCGAGAGCAGCGAGCCCATCAGCACGCCGATCTTGGTGGCGTCGCCGAGTTCGGGATTCTGCGGGAAGGCCAGCGCTCCGATGAACAGGCTCATCGTGAAGCCGATGCCGCAGAGCAGTGCGACGCCATAGAGCTGCAGGTAGTTCGCCTTGGCCGGCATGGTGCCGAGCCCGGTCTTCACCGCCACCCAGGCGAAGCCGAAGACGCCGACCTGCTTGCCGACGAACAGTCCAAGCGCGATGCCGAGCGGAATCGGCGCGAGCAGGCTCGACGGCGACATGCCCGCAAAGGACACACCTGCATTGGCGAAGCCGAAGATCGGCACGATCACGAAGGACACCCAAGGGTGCAGCTTGTGCTCGAGCATGTGCAGCGGGGAATGCTCGGGCTCGTCGCTGTCGCTGCCGTCGCCGATCGGGATCGTCAGTGCCAGGATGACGCCCGCGAGCGTCGCGTGCACGCCCGATTTCAGCTGGAAGAACCAGAGCAGCGCGCCGATGGCGAGGTAGAGCCAGATCCGCGTCACGTTCATCCGGTTGAGCGTAATCAGGACGGCAAGGCACAAGCCCGCCATGCCGAGCATCGGCAGCGAGATCTCGCTGGTGTAGAACAAGGCGATGATCAGGACGGCGCCGAGATCGTCGAGAATCGCAAGCGCGGTCAGGAAGACCTTGAGCGAGACCGGCACGCGCGGCCCGAGCAGGGCGAGCACGCCGAGCGCGAAGGCGATGTCGGTTGCCGCCGGGATCGCCCAGCCGCGCATCGCGACCGGGTCTCCGCGCGTCAGCGCCAGATAGATCAGGGCGGGCGCGATCATGCCGCCGAGCGCCGCAATGCCGGGCAGGGCGCGTCGCGACCAGGTCGAGAGCTGCCCTTCGATGAATTCGCGTTTGATCTCCAGCCCGACGAGCAGGAAGAAGATCGCCATCAGCCCGTCATTGACCCAGTGCAGCACGCTGAGCCCGCCGACATAGCTTCCGAGCAGCTTGAAATAGGAGGGAGCGGCCGGTGAATTGGCGATCAGGAGGGCTATCGCAGCGACGCCCATGAGCAGGAGACCGCCAGCTGCTTCGCTCGCCAGAAGGGCCTTCAACGGCGAGCGCCTCGCAGGTGGGGCATTCCCGGCGATGTCTTGCGTCACGTTCAACTCCTTGCTGGCTGCTGTCGCCGCCCTTTGTGCAGGTGACGTGCGCTCATGTCACCCCGCATCGGCCCTTGGAATGGCGGCCTCCACCGTGCTACGGAGCGCGCGATAGCGGGCTCGGCCGCGAGATTCCGCAACAGCCAGAACTGCGTGGCTGCCGCATGGCCTTTGCCGGCCCCTGCGGCAATCCGAAGCGCCGATGGAGCATCCCATGAGTCGTGACGCCGCCGCCGAGAAGCATCTCTCGAACTCGTTCTTCGGCGCTTCGCTCGCCGATTCCGATCCGGAGATCTCGCGTGCCATCGCTCTCGAGCTCGGTCGCCAGCGCGACGAGATCGAACTGATCGCCTCGGAGAACATCGTGTCGCGCGCCGTGCTCGAGGCGCAGGGCTCGGTGATGACCAACAAATACGCGGAAGGCTATCCGGGCCGCCGCTACTATGGCGGCTGCCAGTTCGTCGACATCGCCGAGAAGCTGGCGATCGAGCGCGCCTGCCGCCTGTTCGACTGCCAGTTCGCCAATGTCCAGCCGAATTCCGGCAGCCAGGCCAATCAGGCCGTGTTCATGGCGCTGATGCAGCCCGGCGACACCTTCATGGGCCTCGATCTCGCTGCCGGCGGCCACCTCACCCATGGCGCCCCGGTCAACCAGTCCGGCAAGTGGTTCAAGGTCGTGCCCTACGGCGTCTGCGTCGTCGACCAGACCATCGACTATGATGCGATGGAGCGCCTCGCCGTTGAGAACAAGCCCAAGGTCATCGTCGCCGGTGGCTCGGCCTATGCCCGTCATTGGGATTTCGCCCGCTTCCGCGAGATCGCCGACAAGGTCGGCGCCTATTTCATGGTCGATATCGCCCATTTCGCCGGCCTGGTGGCGGGCGGCGCGCATCCCTCGCCATTCCCGCATGCCCATGTCGTCACCACCACCACGCACAAGACCCTGCGCGGTCCGCGCGGCGGCATGATCCTGACCAATGACGAGGCGCTGGCGAAGAAGATCAACTCGGCGATCTTCCCCGGCATCCAGGGCGGCCCGCTGATGCATGTCATCGCCGCCAAGGCGGTCGCCTTCCACGAGGCGCTGCAGCCGGAGTTCAAGATCTACGCCCGCGCCGTCGTCGAGAACGCCAAGGCGCTGGCCGAGACGCTGAAGACCAAGGGCTTCGACCTCGTCACCGGCGGCACCGACAACCACCTCATGCTGGTCGACCTGCGTTCGAAGAAGGTCACCGGCAAGGCGGCGGAAGCAGCGCTTGGTCGCGCTCATATCACCTGCAACAAGAACGGCATCCCCTTCGATCCGGAGAAGCCGATGGTCACCTCCGGCATCCGCCTGGGCACGCCGGCTGCGACCTCGCGCGGCTTCGGCGTCGCCGAGTTCCAGCGTGTCGGCGAGCTGATCGCCGAGGTGCTGGACGGGCTCGCCGCGCATGGCGATGAGGGCAATGCCGACGTCGAGCAGGCGGTGAAGGCCAAGGCCCACGAGCTGACGGCACGTTTCCCGATCTATTGAAGGCAAGGCGACCCGTCGCCTGAAGGAGAAGAGCCGCGATGCGCTGTCCCTATTGCGGCTCCCTCGAGACCCAGGTGAAGGACTCGCGTCCCACCGACGATCACGCCTCGATCCGCCGCCGCCGCGTCTGCCCTGACTGCGGCGGCCGCTTCACCACATTCGAGCGCGTGCAGCTGCGCGAGCTCACGGTGGTGAAGCGCTCCGGCCGGCGCACCGTCTTCGACCGCGACAAACTGCAGACTTCGATCGAGGTCGCCTTGCGCAAGCGCCCGGTCGCGCCGGAGCGCGTCGAGCGCATGGTCAACGGCATCGTCCGCCAGCTCGAGAGTTCGGGCGAGGGCGAGGTTTCGAGCTCCACCATCGGCGAGCTGGTGATGGAGGGGCTGAAATCCCTCGACGATGTCGCCTATGTCCGCTTCGCTTCGGTCTACAAGAATTTCCGCGAGGCCCGCGATTTCGAGGAGCTGCTCGGACAGCTCAGCGGCGACGAGATCGAGGGCGCCGGCGTGGTTCCGCCCATTCGTGGCGATGACTGAGCAGAGCGCGCTCGACCGCGCCTTCATGCAGCAGACCCTCGCCTATGGCGCGCGCGGGCTGGGCACCACCGGCACGAACCCTAGCGTCGGCGCGCTGATCACGCAGGACACGCCGGACGGCCCCGTCGTGATCGCCCGCGGCCACACCCAGATCGGTGGCCGGCCCCATGGCGAGGCCCATGCCTTCGACCGGGCCGGCGCTGCCGCGACAGGCGGCACGCTCTATGTCACGCTCGAACCCTGCTCCCACCGCACCATCCGCGCCGCGACGCCTTGCGTCGAACGCACCATTCGGGCCGGCGTGAAGCGGGTCGTGGTGGCGATGGCGGATCCGAATCCGCGCTTTCGCGGGCTCGGCTTCGCGTTGTTGCGCAGCGCCGGCATCAGCGTCACCACCGGCGTTCTCGAAGAGGAGGCCAGGCGCACCCATCGCGGCTATGTCCTGCGCATCACCGAGGGGCGGCCGATGGTGACCTTCAAGGTGGCACGCACGGCCGATGGCTACGCGGGCACGGCCGCGGGCGGCCCCATCGCGGTTTCCTGCCAGGCCGCGAATGGCTGGGTGCATCTCCAGCGGGCGCATCACGACGCGATCATGCTCGGCATCGGTTCGGTGCTCGCCGATGATCCCATGCTGACGGTCCGCCTGCCGGGAATGGCGAAGCGCTCGCCGATCAGGGTCATTCTCGATTCGCACCTGCGCCTGCCGCCGGGCTCCCGGCTCGTGCAGTCGGCCGGCGAGGTTCCGGTCTGGGTGATCGCTACGGAATCGGCCCCTGTTGCCAACGAGGCCGAGCTGGTCGCCTCAGGTGTCGAGGTCATGCGCGTCTCCGCCGGAGCGGACGGCCATCTCGATCTTCGCGAGGCGTTGCAACTGCTCGGCGCACGCGGCATCAACCGGGTCTTTTCGGAAGGCGGTCCGACGATCGGCGAGAAACTGGCTTTGGCGGGCCTGGCCGACGAGGTCGTCGTTTCGACCTCGCCGCGTATGCTGGGTTCGCCCGGCGTCGTCGCCGTCCGTCCGGCCCTTGCCGGATTGCTGGCCGACCCCGATCTGTACCGGCTTGCGGAGAGCGGCCTGATCGGCCACGACCGTTTCGAGCGCTATGAGAGGATCGCCTGATGTTCACCGGCATCGTCACCGCCATTGGCACGATCGTGGAGGCTCAGAACAAGGGGCCGAGCTTGAAGAGGCTTGCGATTGCGAGCCCGTTCGAGGCTGCGGGAATCGAGATCGGCGCGTCGATCTGCTGCGCCGGCATCTGCCTGACGGTGACGGCGCTGAAGCCCCGGCAAGACGGCGAGGCGGGCTGCATCTTCCAGGTCGAGGTCGCTGCCGAGACCTTGTCCAAGACCCTCGCCGGGGAGTGGGAGCCGGGCACGAAGGTCAATCTCGAACGCTCGCTGAAAATGGGCGACGAGCTTGGTGGCCATCTGGTGACCGGTCATGTCGACGGCGTCGGCACGATCCTGAAGATCGATCCGATCGCGGCCGATCCCGACGAGCCCTGGGGCGCAACGGCGCGCTTCCACATCCGCGCGCCGCAGGGTTTGCCGCGTTTCATCGCGACCAAGGGCTCGATTTGCCTCGACGGCACCTCGCTCACGGTCAACAGCGTCGAGGACGATATCTTCACCGTTCTGCTGATTCCGCACTCCTTCAGCGTCACCACCTGGGGCGAGCGCAAGCAGGGGGACCGCATTCATGTCGAGGTCGATCTGATGGCGCGGTATGCCGCGCGGCTTGCGGAGGCGAGCCCGGGGGGGTAACCAGCCGACTTGAAATCCAACAAGGATAAGAACGATGGCCGGACCCCGGCAGATCTCGGCCGATAAGGCCGCAACTCCCGCCGCTCCCCTGGACGGCGCACGCGTGCTCGTCGTCGAGGCGCGCTTCTATGACAAGCTGGCCGACGAGCTGCTCGAAGGCGCGCTCGCGGTGCTCGACAAGGCCGAGTGCCGCGTCGACGTCGTGACCGTGCCCGGCGCGCTCGAAATCCCGACAGCGATCGTCATCGGCCTGCGGGCCGCCGACGAGGCGGTCGACCCCTATGAGGCGGTTGTCGCGCTCGGCACCGTCATTCGGGGCGAGACCGGCCACTACGACATCGTCGCCGGCGAAAGCTCGCGCGCGCTGATGGATGTCTCGGTTGCCTATGCCATGCCGCTCGGCAACGGCATCCTGACCGTCGAGAACGATGCCCAGGCCTGGGCCCGCGCCAATCGCGCCGACATGGACAAGGGCGGCGGCGCGGCGGAAGCGGCGCTCGCCGTGCTGCGTTACAAGCGCTCGCTTGCGGACAAATCCTCATGAGCCGCGCGGAACTGCGTCGCGGTGCACGGCTCTCCGTCGTGCAGGCGCTCTATGAGATGGAGATCGGCGGGCGCGGCGTCATCGAGGCGATGGCCGAGTTCGAGGCGTTCTGGATCGGCAAGGAGGTCGAGGATATCGAGCTTCCCAAGGCCGAGATCGCCTTCTTCCGGGATCTGCTCGGCGGCGTCGTCCGCGAACAGCGCCTGATCGACCGCTCGGTCGACGATGTTCTCGCCGCGGGCTGGCCGCTCAAGCGCGTCGAGGCCGTGGTGCGCGCCATCCTGCGCGGCGGCGCCTATGAACTGGCCTTCCGCAAGGATGTGCCGGCGCGCGCCGTGATCTCGGAATATGTCGCGGTCGCCCGTGCCTTCTACGAAGGCGAAGAGATCGGCATGATCAACGCCGTGCTCGACAAGCTGGCCCGCGACTTCCGCGCCGACGAATTCGACACGCCGGCCGCCTGACGCGCTGATGGCCGGCGCTCCCCAACGACCCGGCGAGTTCGAGCTGATCGCGCGCTATTTCGCGCCGATCGCCGGTGCGGGCGGCCTTGGCCTGCGCGACGATGCCGGGCTGCTGCGCCCGGCGCGTGGCTTCGAGCTTGTGGTCACGACGGACGCGCTGGTCGCAGGCGTGCATTTCCTGCCCGACGATCCACCGGCCTCGATCGCCCGCAAGGCGCTCGCGGTCAACCTGTCGGACCTGGCGGCCAAGGGGGCGTCTCCCTCCGGTTTCGTGCTCTCGCTGGCCCTGCCCAAGGGCTGGACCGAGCCCTGGCTCGCGGGCTTTGCCCAGGGGCTGGGGGAGATCGCCGGCGAGAGCGCCTGTCCGCTCGTCGGCGGCGATACCGTCTCGACGCCAGGGCCTCTCACACTCTCGATCACCGCCTTCGGCAGCGTTCCGGCCGGGCGCATGGTGCTGCGCTCGGGCGCCAGGCCAGGCGATCTCGTCCTCGTCTCCGGCACGATCGGCGACGGTGCCCTCGGCCTCAAGGTCCATGCGCCCGGCAAGCCGGACTGGGTCGCCGGCCTCTCGGAAGCCGATCGCGCCTGGCTCGCCGACCGCTACCTGCATCCGCGTCCGCGCCTCGCGCTGGCAGAGGCCCTGCAAGCCCATGCCTCGGCCGCCATGGATGTCTCGGACGGGCTCGTCGGCGATCTCGCCAAGCTGGTCGCGGCGTCGGGAATCGGTGCCGAGATCGACCTCGATGCCGTTCCGCTCTCAGTCGCGGCCCGCGCCGCGATCATGGCTGACCCCGCTCTGACGGAACTGGCCTGGACCGGCGGAGACGACTACGAAATTCTCTGCACGGCCTCAGAAAGGGAATTTCCTGCTATGGCTGCTGCGGCCGAGGCGGCGGGTGTTGGACTCGCCTGCATCGGCCGGGTCACGTCCGAGTTGGGTGTGATGCGTTTTCTTGAACGGGGCAGGGCGCGCAGCTTCGCGCAAGGCTCCTTCGCCCATTTCTGAGGGCCGCCCGCTCAGGCCGCCCGGTGTGTGAACGACGGCCCCAGCGATGAACCAGCATGTTTCCGTGGCCGAGGGCGATGCCCTGGCGAAACGCAATGCCCTCGTCCTCGCCTGCGCCCAGGCGTTTGGCGGCGCAAACCCGGCGATCGTGGTCTCGCTCGGCGGCATCGTCGGCTCGCAGCTCGTCACCGACAAGACCTTCGCCACCGTGCCGGTCAGCCTGATGCAGCTCGGCATCGCCTGCGGCGTCATCCCCGCCGCGATGCTGATGCGCCGGCTCGGCCGCCGCAACGGCTATCTCATCGGGGCCCTGATCGGCGTCATCGCCTCCAGCATCGCGGCTGCCGGTACGGGGAGCCGGATCTTCTGGCTGTTCTGCCTTGGCACCTTCATGTGCGGCCTCTACGGCGCCTTCGTGCAGAGCTATCGCTTTGCGGCGGCCGACACCGCGAGCGAGAGCTTCAAGCCGCGCGCCATCTCCTGGGTCATGATCGGCGGGCTCGCGGCGGGCGTCATCGGCCCGCAATCGGTCTACTGGACCCGCGATCTGACGCCAGCCGCGCCCTTCGCCGCCAGCTTCATGGCACAGGGGCTGCTGGCGCTGCTGGCCATCGGCGTCGTCATGATGCTGCGCGCCCCGCCGGTCGCGGCCGTGCGTTCGAGCGGCGGCCGGCCGCTTTCGCAGATCATGCGCCAGCCCAAATTCATCGCCTCGGTCACGGCTGCGCTCGTCTCCTATGGCCTGATGAGCTTCGTGATGACGGCTGCGCCGCTGGCCATGGTCGGCTGCGGTCACAGCATCGGCGACGCCGCGCTCGGCATTCAGTGGCACGTGCTCGCGATGTTCGGGCCGAGTTTCTTCACCGGCCGGTTGATCGCCCGCTTCGGCAAGGAGAAGGTCACGGCGGCCGGCCTGTTGCTGCTGGCCTGCGCCGCCGTCGTCGGCTTGAACGGGCTCAGCGTCGCGCATTTCTGGATCGCGCTCGTCCTGCTCGGCATCGGCTGGAATTTCGGCTTCATCGGCGCGACCGCGCTGGTCACCGACTGCTATCGCCCGGAAGAGCGCGTCAAGGTCCAGGCCGCCAACGACTTCCTCGTCTTCGGCTCGGTCGCCATTGCCTCCTTCTCGGCTGGCGGGCTGCTGAACACCGGCGGCTGGGAGAGCGTCAACTGGCTGGTCTTCCCGCCGGTGGCGGTTGCGCTGGTGCTGGTCGCCTGGCAGGCCACGCAGAAGCGCGCCCAGCTGGCCTGAGGGGCGGCCCCGCAGGTGGCCGACCCATAGGCTCCCAGAACAAGCTTCATCCCTCAGGACCCGGCAGGAGATCCGATGCGCCCGCACCAGTTGCCCGTCACGACAGGCCGGTTTCCGCCCGGCGCCATCGGCCATAACCGCGGTGTGGTGCGGCCCAACTATGCGTTCATGCCGCCGGAAGGCGTGCTAATCAGCCGGCTGCCGCATTTCAGCGGGACGATCGTGCGGATTCTGGCAGCGCCCGTCCTGGGTGCACAATTCGCGCAGTACCTGCTCGAGATCGCGCCCGGCGGCGGCACGCCCGAGGCCTTCCGGGAAGAAGGCATCCAGCATTTCTACTATGTGCTCTCGGGGCAGGGTCAGTTCGCCATGGCGGATGCGCCAGTTCGCGCCCTGCGTCCGGGCAGCTTCGCCTATGTGCCGCCCGGAACCGCCTTCACGCTGAGCAATACCGGTTCGGAGCCCTTGCGCGTGCTCGGGCTGCGCAAGCGCTTCGAGGCGATCGGCCTGCCGGCGCCCGAGCCGATCCTGTCGCATCGCGACGAGATCCCGGTCACCAACCATACCGGGGCGGAAGGGCGCGGCTTCCAGTTCCTGCTGCCCTGGGGCGATATGCGCTTCGATTTCGAGATGAACCTGATGTGGTTCAAGCCCGGCGCGCATTTTCCCGATGTCGAGACCCATGTCATGGAGCATGGTCTCTACATGCTGGAAGGGCAGGGGCTCTATTTCCTCGGCACCGAATGGCACGAGATCTGGGCCGGCGATTTCATCTGGATGGGCGGTTACTGCCCGCAGCAATTCTACCCCACCGGCTTTGCCGACGCTGCTTATCTGCTCTACAAGAACGTCAACCGGGACGTGGCGCTCTGACGCCCGAAAACTGCTCCCGACCGGCCGGCTGCGCAGCAAAGCGCGCCGGCCCTGCCTGACATCTGCGCAAAATTGTCAGCTTCCGCGTTTGCGATTCTGTCGAAAGCTTGGCAGAAAGTTGACCGGTACTGGCGATGCGCGACGCGGGCGCGATTCCCTCGACCCGTATTTTTCGTCTCCGGACCCAAGAAACCGAATGAATTCGGGGTCTGAAGCCCCGTTGGACGGAAGCTCGAGGTCAGGAATCCCGAATGTCAGCCTTGCTCATCATCATAGTATTGAGTGCGCTATCGATAGCCTACGGCATCTGGGCCTATGGCGATGTCATGAAACGCGACGCCGGCAACCAGCGCATGCAGGAAATCTCCGGCGCGGTTGCCGAGGGCGCGCAGGCCTATCTGAAGCGTCAATACGCGACGATTTCCGTGGTCGGCGCGGCGCTCTTCGTGGTCCTCACCTACCTGCTCGGCCAATGGGTCGGCATCGGCTTCCTGATTGGCGCCATCCTCTCCGGCGCGGCCGGCTTCATCGGCATGAACGTCTCGGTTCGTGCGAATGTCCGCACTGCGCAGGCGGCTATGAAGTCGCTTGGTGACGGGCTCGATGTCGCCTTCAAGGCGGGCGCGGTCACCGGCATGCTGGTCGCCGGCCTCGCGCTGCTCGGCGTCGCCGTCTATTACGGCGTCCTGACCTCGTTCCTCGGCTTCTCCCCGTCAAGCCGCACCGTCATCGACTCGCTCGTGGCGCTGGGCTTCGGCGCCTCGCTGATCTCGATCTTTGCCCGTCTCGGCGGCGGCATCTTCACCAAGGGCGCCGATGTCGGCGCCGATCTCGTCGGCAAGGTCGAAGCCGGCATTCCCGAGGATGATCCGCGCAACCCCGCGACCATCGCCGACAATGTCGGTGACAATGTCGGCGACTGCGCCGGCATGGCCGCCGACCTGTTCGAGACCTATGCCGTGACGCTGGTCGCCACCATGGTGCTCTCGGCGATCTTCTTCGCCGGCCAGCCGGTGCTCGGCACGATGATGCTCTACCCGATGGCGATCGGTGCGGCCTGCATCGTGACGTCGATCCTCGGCACCTTCTTCGTCAAGCTCGGCGCCAACCAGTCGATCATGGGCGCGCTCTACAAGGGCTTCATTGCCGCCGGCGTGCTGTCGGTCGGTGCTATCGCAGCGGTCAACTGGCTGATGTTCGGCGGTTTCTCCGCCTCGTTCACGACGGGGCAGGGCGTCAGCTTCACCTCCGCCAACCTGTTCGGCTGCGCGCTGGTCGGCCTCGCCGTGACGCTCTTCATCGTCGTCATCACCGAATACTACACCGGCACCGGCAAGCGCCCGGTGGTCTCGATCGCCCAGGCTTCGGTCACCGGCCACGGCACCAACGTCATCCAGGGCCTCGCGGTCTCGCTGGAATCGACGGCGATGCCGACCATCGTGATCATCGCCGGCATCATCGTCTCCTACACGCTGGCCGGCCTGTTCGGCATCGCCATCGCCACCACCGCCATGCTGGCGCTGGCCGGCGTCGTCGTCGCGCTCGATGCCTTCGGCCCGGTCACCGACAATGCCGGCGGCATCGCCGAGATGGCGGGCCTGCCCAAGGAGGTGCGCCACTCCACCGATGCGCTCGATGCGGTCGGCAACACCACCAAGGCCGTCACCAAGGGCTATGCGATCGGCTCCGCCGGCCTCGGTGCCCTGGTGCTCTTCGCGGCCTATACCTCGGACCTGAACTTCTTCATTGCCGAGGCCAACAAGGCAGGCTCGACCAGCTTCCAGTACTTCAAGGGCGTCACGGTCGACTTCACCCTGTCCAACCCCTTCGTCGTCGTCGGCCTGCTGCTCGGCGGTCTCATCCCGTTCCTCTTCGGCGGCATGGGCATGACCGCGGTCGGCCGCGCCGCCGGCTCGGTCGTCGAGGAGGTGCGTCGCCAGTTCAAGGAAAAGCCCGGCATCATGCTGGGTACGGATCGGCCTGATTACGGCCGCGCCGTCGACATGCTGACCAAGGCCGCGATCAAGGAGATGATCGTGCCCTCGCTGCTGCCGGTCCTGGCGCCGATCGTGACCTTCTTCGCCATCAACGCCATTGCCGGCCGCAACCAGGCTTTCGCCGCGGTCGGTGCCATGCTGATGGGCGTCATCGTCACCGGCATCTTCGTCGCCATCTCGATGACCTCGGGCGGCGGTGCCTGGGACAACGCCAAGAAGAGCTTCGAGGACGGCTTCGTCGACAAGGACGGCGTGCGCCACATGAAGGGCTCCGAGGCGCACAAGGCCTCGGTAACCGGCGACACCGTCGGCGACCCCTACAAGGACACCGCCGGCCCGGCGGTGAACCCCGCGATCAAGATCACCAACATCATCGCGCTGCTGCTGCTGGCGATCCTGGCCCATTCCTGAGCCGGACCGCACGGTACGGAGACACAGCCCCGCGGAGCGATCCGCGGGGTTCCTCTTTGATGGGCACTGCTTTTCCTTGATGACGCAAGGGCTTGGCGCGCCAACTTGAATCAAGGTCTCGACCACTTGAATCAGGATGTGAAGCTACGGCCGGGACCGTAGCGTTCCTGCAAGCTCCGGGCGGTCCGCGATGGCATGGTCTCTCCAACAGAAGGAGAGCCACCATGACGACCCAAGCCGCTGCTGCACCCGCCGAGGTCAGGTCCGGGGAGGTCAAGTCCGGGCACGCCGTCGAGCTTGCCCTGCTGCTCCTGCTCGCCACCCTCTGGGGCGGCTCCTACACCTTCATCAAGATCGGCGTGGAGACGATTCCGCCGCTGACCCTGATTGCCGGGCGCACCCTGATCGCGGGCATGATCCTGGTGGCCGTCATCGCCTGGCGCGGTCTGAGGCTGCCGCGCGACCTCGACAGCTGGCGGAAGTTCCTGTTCCAGGCCTGCCTGAACAGCGCCGTTCCCTTCACCCTGATCGCCTGGGCCGAGCGCAGCGTCGATGCCGGCCTTGCCGCGATCCTGAATGCGACGACCCCGGTCTTCGTCTTCCTGATCACGCTGGCGCTGACGCGGAGCCGCGAGGTCGACCTGCGCAAGGCCTTCGGCGTCGCGGCCGGGCTCGCCGGCATCACCCTGGTGGTCGGCATGCAGGCTCTCGGTGGGTTCGGCAGCGAGCTCACCGCGCAGCTCGCCATCGTGCTTGCCACGGTCTGCTATGCCTGCGCCGCCCTGTTCGGCCGCAACTTCACCGGCTTCGATCCGCTCATCCCCGCGGCCGGTTCGCTGATCTGCGGTGCTGCGCTGCTCACGCCGGTCGCGTTGGTCGTCGACCGGCCCTGGACGCTGAGCCCCTCGCAGGATTCGCTCTTCGCGCTGCTGGCGCTGGCGGCGGTCTCGACCGCGCTCGCCTTCGCCATCTATTTCCGGTTGATCCGCACGCTTGGTCCCGTCGGCACAACGGCGGTGTCCTATCTGCGCGTGCCGGTCGGCGTCGCCATCGGCATCGTCTTCCTCGGCGAACGCCTGAGCCCGACGGCTTGGGCGGGGCTCACCCTGGTCATCGCTGGCGTGATCGCGATGACGCTGCCTGAGCGCAAGCAAGCCCGGCCCGCCTAGACAAATCCTGACCCCAAGGAAAAACCCCTGCGGCATGGGCCGCAGGGGTTTTTCGTGTTCGGTCAGTCCGGTCGGGTGCGGCTCAGTTGCTGGCGCCGCCCAGGCCGCCGAGCGGCGAGAACTTGGTGACGCCGCGGAAGAGGTTGCGCAGGAAGCTCTGCTCCTCGCCGCCGGTGACGGTGGTGCGGCTGATGAAGTCGAAGATCACGCCGTCCTGGAGGCCGTACTGGGCGATGCGCTCGACCTTGAAGGACTTGTTGAAATAGATCACCAGCACCTTCTGGTCGATGACGCTGGGCTCCTGGAACTGGAAGCGGCGGCGCACCGTCTGGCTGATATAGTAGAAGGTCCGGTTCCCGACGGTCGAGGTCGTCGAGGGCGTGCCCAATATGGTCAGCACCTGCTGCACGTCCATGCCGGTCTTCACCTGCGAGACCAGGCGCTCGTCCATGACGAAGCCGCGGGTGTATTGTTCGTTCAGCCCCGCCGATGTCGGCAGGACGAAGCCGCCCCGATCGGCTCCGCATCCGGCTAGAGCGAGTGACGAGGTCGCGAGAAGGCCGAAGAGGGCCGCGCGGCGGGTCATGTCGATCATGCGGGAGAATCCAGGAGCAGAGTGGGCAAGGAGGTATCCGAAGCCGCTTGTCAAACGGGTAGAGGTTGGCGTAACGCCCGAGAATGGCTTTGGCAAGGCAGTGGCGGCGAGCGGAGATGCGCTGGTGATCTTCGGCTTGTTCGGAAAACGCGCAAAAAGGCTTGCGCCGGTCGAGGCGTTGCTGGCCCGCGTGGCTGACGCGTCGCGCCAGCCCGGCCTCTATATCGGCGGCGGCATCCCCGACACATTCGAAGGGCGCTTCGAATCGCTGACGCTGCATGCCTTCCTGATTCTGCGGCGCCTGCGCGAACTTCCGGCGCCGGCCAGCGATCTGGCGCAGGATTTTGTCGATGCCTGCTTCGCCTATCTCGAGCTCGGCTTCCGCCAGGGTGGGATCAGCGATATCGCCGTGCCCAAGCGCATGAAGAAGATCGGGCAGAGCTTCTACGGCCGCATCAAGGCCTATGAGAGCGCGCTTGGCGCGCCTGAGCCGGGCGCGCTGGCCGAGGCCCTGCGCCGCAATGTCAGCCCGGGCGAAGGGGCGTCAGCCCTCGCCGACTATGTCGGCCAGGCGCAGAAGCGTCTGGCGCAGCTCGATCTTGACGCAATTTTGGGGCAGGAGACTCTCTTTCCTGCGTTCCCGGTTCACGAAAGTACCCCCAGTGTCTGATTCCGCTCGTGCCTTGCCGCTGAGCCAGCCCGTCCGCGTCGAGACGATCAAGCCGCGTGGCACCCATATCGTGGTCAGGCCCGAGGGCTCTGCGCTCGCCGGGCTCGCCCGTGCGCTCGACCTGCCTTCGATCGAAGCGCTCGAGGCGCGCTATGAACTCGCCCGCAATGGCGAGCGCGTGAAGCTGGAGGGCGAGATCGCGGCGCAGCTGCATCAGACCTGCATCATCACGCTCGAGGCCTTCCCGGTCAGCCTCAAGCTGCCCGTGAAACTCGATTTCGCGCCGGAGGCCGAGGTGCTCGCCGCCGCCCGCCGCGAGGAGGAGGACGAGAAGAAGGGCGAGATCGACATCGAGGTCATGCTCAACGAGGAGGACCCGCCGGAGCCGATTATCGACGGCATGATCGACCTTGGCGCGATCACCCTCGAGTTCCTGGCGCTCGGGCTCGATCCCTATCCGCGCAAGCCCGGGGTGAGTTTCGAAGCGCAGGTCGACGACCCGGCGCTTGCATCGCCATTCGCGGCCCTGGCCAAACTGAAGCGCGGCGAATGACGGCTTTGCCGGCACGCGCAGTGGCTTGCGGCGGCTCGCCAAGTCGCTATTGTCCGCCGCCGCCCCATTTTGCGCCACAGCGGCCGAGCCCCTCGGGAACAATCAGCACCCCATGAAACGACCAGTTACAATCGCGCTCGATGCGATGGGCGGGGACCATGGCCCTGCCGTCGTCGTGCCCGGCGCGGCGCTGACCCTCGAGCGGCGGCCCGACGCGCGCTTCGTCATCTTCGGCGATCAGGCCCAGGTCCTGCCGCTTCTGGAGGCCCATCCGAAGCTCAAGGCGGTGACGACCTTCCACCACACGGAAGTGTCGGTGAAGATGGACGACAAGCCGAGCCAGGCCCTGCGCTATGGCCGCTACAAGTCCTCGATGTGGCGGGCCATCGACGCGACCAAGACCGGAGAGGCCGATGTCACGGTCTCGGCCGGCAATACCGGCGCGCTGATGGCGATGTCGAAATTCTGCCTGAAGTCGATGCCGCAGGTCGACCGCCCGGCGATCGCGGCGCTCTGGCCGACGGTGCGCGGCGAGAGCGTGGTGCTCGATGTCGGCGCGACGATCGGCGCCGATGCGCGCCATCTCGTCGACCTCGCGGTCATGGGCGCGGCCATGGCCCGCGTCGTCTTCGATCTCGACCGGCCGACCGTCGGCCTGCTCAATGTCGGCGTCGAGGAGATCAAGGGCGTCGAGGCCGTCAAGGAGGCCGGGCGCATCCTGCGCGAGGGCAACCTGCCGCATCTCGACTATCGCGGCTTCGTCGAGGGCGATGATCTCGGCAAGGGCACGGTCGACGTCGTGGTGACCGAGGGCTTCACCGGCAACATCGCCCTGAAGACGGCCGAGGGCACCGCCCGGCAGATCGGCGAGTATCTGCGCGCCGCGATGAGCCGGTCGCTGATGGCCAAGATCGGCTATCTCTTCGCACGTGGCGCATTTGCCGCGTTGAAGGACAAGATGGATCCGCGCAAGGTCAATGGCGGCGTCTTCCTCGGGCTCGAAGGCATCGTCATCAAGAGCCATGGCGGCACGGACGCGATCGGTTTCGCTAGCGCGACCGAACTGGCTTATGAGATGGCGCGCGATGACCTGATGGCCAAGCTGCGCGAGATGGTGGCTGCCTCGGTGCAGCCGGAGACGGCGCCTCAGGCCGCTGCCGTCGAATAGGGATCCCTGACTTGTCCATTCTGCGATCTGTGGTTTGCGGATGCGGCTCCTATCTGCCGGGGCGCATCGTCACCAATGCCGAGCTTGCCGAGCGCGTCGACACGACCGACGAGTGGATCGTCCAGCGCACCGGTATCCGCCAGCGCCATATTGCGGCCGATGACGAGCCGACCTCGGTCGTCGGCCTCAAGGCAGCGCAGGCGGCCCTGGCCGATGCCGGCATGGATGCCTCCGAGATCGACCTGATCATCGTCGCGACCGCGACGCCGGACCATACCTTTCCGGCGACCGCGACCCAGATCCAGGCCGCGCTGGGCATCACCGAAGGCGCGGCCTTCGACCTGCAGGCGGTCTGCTCCGGCTTCGTCTTCGGCCTCGCGACCGCGGATAATTTCATCAAGGCGGGCAGCGCCCGCGCCGCGCTCGTGATCGGCGCCGAAACCTTCTCCCGGATTCTCGACTGGGAAGACCGCACCACCTGCGTCCTGTTCGGCGATGGCGCCGGGGCCGTCGTGCTCAAGGCGGAGCAGGGGGAGGGCACGCTGGCCGACCGGGGTGTCCTGACAACGCATATCCGCTCCGACGGGCGCTACAAGAACAAGCTCTATGTCGATGGCGGCGCAGGCTCGACCAAGACGGTCGGTTTCCTGCGCATGGAGGGCAAGGAGGTCTTCCGCCATGCGGTGCAGAACCTCGCCGATACCGTCCGCCACACCTTCGCCGCGACCGGGCTCAGCGGCAACGACATCGACTGGTTCGTGCCGCACCAGGCCAACCGGCGCATCATCGATGCCACCGCCGACAAGCTCGGCATCGCCCATGACCGCGTCGTGGTGACCGTCGACAGGCACGGCAACACCTCGGCCGCCTCGATTCCGCTGGCTCTGGCGGAGGCCCATCACGATGGGCGAATCCAGCCCGGCCAGCTCGTCCTGATCGAGGCGATGGGCGGCGGCTTCACCTGGGGGTCGGCCTTGATCCGCTGGTGAGCATTTCAGCTGAGAACGCTGGCACTTAGGACAGTTTCTCTTCCCTTTTTCTGCCATTTCGACCAAGCGCGCCACTAAACGGCGCTCGAGGATTGACCGGACCGTCCGGGACGCATAGCGTCCGGCGTCCGTAATGGCGCAAGGCTGGTGACGAGGTCACCGGCCCATGAACGCCTTGGAGGCTATGAATGGCGGGGCAAACGGTCACTCGCGCCGATTTGTGCGAGGCTGTGTATCAGAAGATCGGTCTGTCGCGGACAGAATCGTCGAAACTTGTCGAAGCGGTGCTCGACGAGATTTGCGATGCCGTCGCGCGCGGCGAGAATGTGAAATTATCGTCCTTTGGCTCGTTCGTCGTGCGAGACAAAGGCGAGCGAATCGGGCGTAATCCGAAAACGGGCGTTGAGGTCCCCATCGAGCCGCGTCGCGTGATGGTGTTCAAGCCTTCGAATGTGATGAAGGCGCGCATCAACGGGCAAGCGGGCGAGGGCGACGAGGAGTGAGTCTGGAGTTCCACACCGGCAACGTAGAGGCCGAATTGGACACCAAGAGCCCAGATGCCTTCCGGACAATCAGCGAGGTCGCAGACGACCTCGACATCCCCCAGCATGTCCTGCGTTTCTGGGAAACCCGCTTTACCCAGATCAAGCCGCTCAAGCGCGGTGGCGGCCGGCGCTATTACCGGCCGGATGATGTCGCCCTCCTGAAGGGCATTCGCCGGCTGCTTTACGGCGAGGGCTATACCATCAAGGGCTTGCAGCGGATCCTGAAGGACCAGGGGCCGCGCCATGTCCAGGCCATTGGCCGGGGCGGCCCGATCGGGGGGCAGGGTCCCACCGCGGTTGCCGCACCCGCGTCGGCGCAGCGTCGGCCCGTGCCAGCGAGCACCGCAGACGGCGCCGATGATGAATTGCCCTGGCAGCTCGACATGGAACCGGCGCAGCCGGAGGAACCCGATAACCGGGCCGAGTTCGGCGAGGATCTCCTGCTGTTGAGAGCTGCGCTCGTCGAAATGACGGAATGCCAGCGCGTCCTGCGCGGCGTGCTGCAGCCGGAACTCGGTGGCGACGCGGGCTGAGGCCCGCATCGCGATTGGCTGTCTTCCCCGGAGATCAGGAAACCGGCGTGGCCCTTGCCGCGCGCAGGCGGCGGCTGAAGCGCGTGCTGTGCGTCCCGGTTTCCACCTTGACCGGCACCAGCGTGGCGATGACGGGATTGGGGTAATGCTCCAGCGTCGAGCCGGTCACGGCGTCGACGCCCATTCCGACGACACCCCCGACGATGACGTTTCCGGCGAAGCCGGCAGCCCCGGCCCCGGCGATCCGGGTCGAGACCGGAATCTGGGCGTCGTGGAAGCCGCGCTTGCTGTAGCTGACCGTGAACTCCGACTTGCGGCTGACCTCGATCGTGCAGGGCGTCGATGGGCAGCTATGCCCGGTCGATGTGCGCGCGTCCGCGCCTGGCGGAACGCTGTCGATCGTAACCTGGCTTGTCGTACCCCGTGTGACAGTGGCGCAGCCGCCCAAAATCCCGGCGACCGCAATCAAGCCCACCCATTTCCCCAGATTCATCTCTGCGTAGCCCCTTGTGCCCCTCCCGGCGCAATGCCGGTGCAATGCCCGTAATCAGCGCCTGCTCACGGCGCCATGCGGCGCGCGGAGCGCCCGGGGCCGGCACGCGCCTTATGCACAAGACTTACGTAGGGGTAGATTGGCTCCGTGCCGCCAAGGGAGCCGGCCATGAAAGCGGGCCATGGAAGCGGGCCAAGCGGGCGGGCCATGAGAGCCGCGCAGGGGCGGCCGCGGCGGCGCGCTCCTTCCCAGCCGGCAGAGGCGCGGCCTAGTTTGGACGAAGGGCGGTGTTTTCTGCCGCGTCCCGGGGCGCGGACGCGTTTGCCCTGTCCCGACTGGCCCCCTTCCCACGCGGAGCGCGCTGCCATGGCTTGGCTCTATCTGTTCGTCGCAGGCCTGTTCGAGGTCGGTTGGGCGATCGGCCTCAAATACACGCAAGGCTTCACGCGGCTCGTGCCGACCCTGCTGACGCTCGCCAGCATGGTCGTCAGCCTCGGCCTGCTCGGGCTGGCGCTGAAGACGCTGCCGGTCGGCACCGCCTATGCGGTCTGGACCGGAATCGGCACGATCGGCACGGCGGCACTGGGGATCGTGCTGCTCGGCGAGCCGGCGGGTGCGCTGCGGCTCGCCTGCATCTCGCTCATCGTGGCGGGGATCGTCGGGTTGAAGCTGGTCTCCTGACCAGCGTCAGGTGCTGGCTGGCGTCACCTGCTGACCGGTGTCATCTGCGGAAGGCGTCAGGCCAGTTGCCGCTTCTTTCGAGCAGCACGATCAGCAAGACCACGGCGAGCGTGATCGCCAATGTGATCAGCTTGGCGTTCCAGGGCGCGCCGCGGCCGATCAGCCAGATCAGGCTGAGCCCGATCGCGAGGGGGATAAGCATCTCCATGACGAGAGCCTAGCGCCAGCCACGTCGTAAGGGAACCCGACTGTCAGTGCCGTGCTCAGCTGCCCCGCGCAGCGACCGCCCGCTCGCCTTCGATCAGCGGCTTCATCCGGCCGATCTCGGCCGCCATGAAATCGAGGAAGAGCCGCACGCGCGGCGAGTGCCTGAGATCGGGATGGGTCAGCAGCCAGAGATCGGCCGCGAATTCGGGATCGGGCGCCGCCAGGCGGACGAGGGCCGGCTTGGTGTCGGCGATGAAGCAGGGCAGGAAGCCGATGCCGATTCCCGCCTCGACGGCCTCGGCCAGGCCGAGCACCGTGTTGACCTTGTAGACGATGCGCTCGGGCGGCACGTAATCCTGAAGGAAGCGGACGGCTTTCAGCCAGGCGAACTGGTCGCCCAGCGAGATCCAGTTCTGGTCCCGGAGCGTCTCCATGCTGGTATCGGCATCGGGCGGGAAGCGGCTCGCCAGCCCGTAGAGCGCCCAGGCGATGCGGGCGCCGCGCCGGCCGACCAGGGTCTCGGGCGGATTGTCGGTCGCCCTGATCGCGACATCGGCGTCGCGCTTGGAAAGGTTCAGCGCCTGGTTGCTGAGCAGGATGTCGAGGCGGATCTCGGGGCATTGCTGCAGGAAGGCCCCAAAAACCGGGGTCAGCAGGTCGACCAGCAGGGTGTCGTTGGTGGTGACGCGCAATTCGCCGGCGGGCTGGATTTCCTGCCCGGCGAGCTTGCGGGTGAAGGCGGTGATGTCCTCGTCCAGCCGCCCGGCGAGCTGCACCATCTCCTCGCCGGCGGGCGTCGGCACATAGCCGCTGCGATGCCGCTCGAACAGTTTCAGGCCAAGCCCGTCCTCGATCTGGCCGAGGCGACGAAATACCGTGGAATGGTTCAGGCCGATCAGGCTGGCGGCGGCCGGAAGGGCGCGGGCTTCGGCGATCGCCTTGATCAGCCGGAAATCGTCCCAGGCGAGGGTCTTGCTCGTGCCGCTCATCCGCTTTTCGTCCTTATCATGCGTCCGCCGCCGTCATGGCGCTAGAGCATGCTGCGAAAAAGTGGCAACGGTTTTTCGCATAAAGCATGCTCCAAACCATGAAAGTCGATCACGTTTTCTGCGTTTGGACGACCTCGTCCAAACGCAGAAAACGTGATCGAGGCCATGCGGTGGTGATCGGGAAGACTTGGCGCGGGCCTTCTGCCCGCGCTCACCGATCGTCTCTCTCCGGCGCTCAGGCCGTGGCGACCACACCGCGGGGGCTGAACCGCACCGGGCGCAGAGCCAGTGCGCCGTCGCCGATCAGGCCGTGAGCCAGCGCCGTCAGCGCCAGGAAGGCAGGATATTCCCAGCCGCCATTGGCCGCGGTGAAGAGCCAGCCATTCGGAGCATGCACCATCAGGGCGCCCAGCAGGACCGGCAGCAGCGCCAGCGAGACGAGGCGACCATAGAAACCGGTCAGGATGGCGATGCCGCCAATGAACTCGGCCAGGATGATCGGCCAGGCGAGGAATCCGGGCAAGCCGACCTGGCCAAGAAAGCCGGCGAAACCTGCGGGGGTGAATACGGCAAGCTTGAGATAGGCGTGGGCGATGAACATCAGGCCGAGCGCGACACGCAGGCCGAGGGCGCCGTAAGGGGCGAGGCGATTGTCGATCATGATTGCATCTCCAGGAGCAGGGGACCGGGTTGGTCTCGGCACTGAAAATGCCCTCTCCCGTCTGCAATGCAAATTGTTAGATGCCAAGATATTCATTGCTTCCATGCAATGTCTTCGGGCTGGCGCTTTGCCTGCCGCACTCCGATCTTTGGCCGGAACGAGGCGCTCGCCTCAAGCCCTTCCGGAGGACAGGCCATGCAGGTCAACGGCATCCACCACGTCACCGCCATTTCCGGCCCCGCGCGCCGCAACCTTGATTTCTACGGACGCGTGCTCGGGCTGCGCCTGGTCAAGAAGACCGTCAATTTCGACGATCCGAGCAGCTATCATCTCTATTATGGCGACGGGGGCGGTTCGCCTGGCACGATCCTGACCTTCTTTCCCTGGGAGCATGCGGCTCCGGGCCGACTCGGCGTCGGCGAGACGCAGGAAACCGCCTTTCGCGTGCCGGAGGGGGCGATCGGCTACTGGACGCATCGCTTCGTCGAGCTTGGCGTCGCCCATGAGGCGCCGCAGAAGCGTTTCGGCGAAACCGTGCTGCCCTTCCGGGATCCGGACGGGATGCGGCTTGCACTGATCGGCCTGCCCGGCATTGCCGCCGAGCCGGCCTGGACGGGCGGCGCGATTCCGGCCGAGCACGCGATCCGCGGCTTCCACTCGGTCAGCCTGCTGCTCGAGGATGCGGCGCCGACCGGCGCGATCCTCAGCGACATCTTCGGCTTTGCCGAGATCGCCAGGGAAGGAAGCGTGACCCGCTTCCGGACTGAGGGAGCTGCGTTTGGTGGGATTGTCGACCTGCGCACCGCCGGCGGCTTCCTGCCGGCGCGCCAGGGCGCAGGCTCGGTGCACCATATCGCCTTCCGGGCGGCGGGGGACGCCGAGCAGGCCGCGATGGTGCTCCGCCTCAAGGAGAACCATGGCATCCGCGCCACGGAGCAGCGGGACCGGAACTATTTCCGCTCCGTCTATTTCCGCGAGCCCGGCCGGGTCCTCTTCGAGATCGCCACCGACGTGCCGGGCTTCGGCATCGACGAGGCGAGCGACAGCCTCGGCCAGGCGCTGAAGCTGCCGCCGCAATACGAGGCGCAGCGCAGCCGTATCGAGGCCGTGCTGCCGGAACTCGCCTGACGACACCTGACCAAGCAACACGCCCTGCCTCGTCGCGCTGACGGGGCAGGGCCGTTCCCTGCCGTTATCGAGGAGTGACCCATGCTGGACGCTGTCGCGACCACACCCTTCATCCATGCCTTCGAGCCGGGCAGCGATGCCGCCCGCAAGCCCTTGCTGCTGCTTCATGGCACCGGCGGCAACGAGCATGACCTGCTGCCGCTCGGCCGCATGGTCGCGCCCGGCGCCGCCCTGCTCTCGCCGCGGGGCCAGGTGCTGGAAGGCACCATGCCGCGCTTCTTCCGCAGGCTCGCCGAAGGCGTCTTCGACGAGGCCGACCTGCGCCGCCGCACCCATGAGCTGGCGGATTTCATCGAGGACGCGCGCCGCCGCTATGGTCTTGCCGCGCCGATTGCCGTCGGCTTCTCGAACGGGGCGAATATCGCGGCGAGCCTGCTGCTGCTGCGCCCCGAGGTGCTGGCCGGGGCGGCGCTGCTGCGGGCGATGTCGCCCTTCAAGGAGCCGCCAGCGGCGGATCTCTCCGGCAAGCGGGTGCTGATGCTGTCGGGAGCGCAGGATCCGATCATTCCGGCATCTGATGCCGGACGGCTTGCTGTGACGCTGTCGGGCAATGGTGCGACGGTCGAGCACCGCATCCTGCCGGCGGGGCATGGCCTGTCGCAGGCCGATATCGGGCTGCTGACGGACTGGCTCGACCAGGCCTGAACGCTTCGGCGAATCGAGGCGAGCGGCACGCGCCTCTCAGCCCCGGCACAACAAAAACCCCGGCTCCATCGCAAGGCCCTGCGGCGTTCGATGGCTCCGGGGTCGAATATCGGCCGAACCTAGGACGCTGTCGGACCTAGGACGCTGTCGGACCTAGGGCACTGTCGCCTTGGGCTTGCTGCGGGCGGCCGGCTTGGGCTCGGGTGGAGCTTCTGCCGCTTCCTTCGCCAGTCTCTGTGCTCGCAAGGCCTCGATCTTCTTGCGTGCCGCAGCTTCTTCCGCTGCGATTCGCCCGCTGGCTTTCTGCCTTTCGCGCGGGGCCTCCTGCACGCTGTGTACGTCATGCCAGACGCGTGGCCGACGGTCGTCACCTGCCATCTTCTTCTCCCACCGCAGTTTTCCCCTGGCCGTGAGTGTACGCCCGATTGTGGCGGGATACGAGCGCGCGATTGCCGCGAGCAGGCGAGGGCTCAGCGCTCGACGCGTGTCGAGAGAATGATCGACGACATCGTCCGCTCGACACCGTCGAGCGCACCGATCCGGTCGATCAGCTCGTCCAGTTCGCCGATCGATGGCGCGATCACGATCGCGATCATGTCGAAATGGCCGCTGACCGAATGCAGGGTCCGGACCTCCGGAATGCGGCGCAGCTCCGCCTCGACCCTGGGAGCGAGCTTGGTCAGTGCGGTGATCAGGACATGGGCCTTGACCTGCCCGCGCTCATGCTCGTCGGAGAGCCGCGCCGTGTAGCCGGTGATGACGCCGCGCCGCTCCAGCCGCTCGATCCGGCTTTGCACCGTGGTGCGCGAGAGGCCGAGCTGGCGGCCGAGCTCGGCCACGGGCGCCCGGGCGTTCTCGGTCAACAGGATGAGGAGCTGTCTGTCTGTGCGGTCGATCGGCATAATGCTGAGTACTTACGGCAGAACGCCGTAAAATCCCATATGAATCGTCGTGATGGCCGCTTCTATTCGACGAAATCGTCAGCCAGCATAGGGCATCAACGAACGCACGGAGCGCCACAATGAAGGAAATCGTCGTTATTGGCGCGGGTAAGATCGGCCAGACCATCGCCGACATGCTCGGCAGCAGCGGGGATTACCGCGTCACGGTCGCCGACCGCTCCGAGACGCAGCTCGCCGGCATCCGCACCAGCGCCACGGTCTCGACCCGCAAGGTCGACATCGCCGACAAGGAAGCGCTGACCGCCCTGCTCGAAGGCCGTTTCGCCGTGCTGAGCGCCGCCCCCTTCGATCTGACGACGCGGATCGCCGAAGTGGCGGCCCCGCTTGGCGTCCATTATCTCGACCTGACCGAGGACGTCGCCAGCACGAGGCGCGTCAAGGAACTCGCCAAGACGGCGAAGGCGGCCCTTATCCCGCAATGCGGCCTGGCGCCGGGCTTCATCTCGATCGTCGCCGCCGATCTGGCGCGTGATTTCGACGCGCTCGACAGCCTCAGGCTGCGCGTCGGCGCCTTGCCGCAATACCCCTCCAACGCGCTCAACTACAACCTGACCTGGAGCACGGACGGGGTCATCAACGAGTATTGCGAACCCTGCGAAGCGGTCGTCAACGGCGAGCTGACCCTCGTCCCGGCGATGGAAGAGCGCGAGGAATTCTCGCTCGACGGCGTCACCTATGAGGCGTTCAACACCTCGGGTGGCCTCGGCACGCTCTGCGAGACGCTGGCCGGCAAGGTCCGGACGCTGAACTACCGCACGATTCGCTATCCCGGCCATTGCGCGATCATGAAGGCGCTGCTCCAGGACCTGCGCCTGGCCGACCGCCGCGACGTGCTGAAGGACATTTTCGAGAACGCCCTGCCGAGCACCTTGCAGGACGTTGTCGTGATCTTCGTCACCGTCAGCGGCATGAAGGATGGCCGCCTGCTGCAGCAGACCTATGCCAACAAGGTCTACAGCGCCACCGTCGGCGGCGTGACGCGCAGCGCCATCCAGATCACCACGGCCTCGGGCATCTGCGCGGTGCTGGACATGCTGGCGCAGGGCGCGCTGCCGCAGCAGGGCTTCGTCCGTCAGGAAGAGATCACGCTTGATTCCTTCCTCGCCAACCGCTTCGGCAAAGCCCATGCGCGGGCCGAAGACGGCGCCCCCGGCAAGGGCGAAATCGAGCGCAGCCGCGCGGCCTAAGGCCGCGCTTGCGACGAACGGCAGGCGCTCCACGCAGGGAGCGCATGCTGTACACAACTGGCATAGACCCGAACGACCGTTAAAAAGAGTCGAAAAGGGTCCGGGAGGGACACGAGGATTATGGCACGACGGGTTCTGGTCGCAGAGTTCATGCATGAGACGAACACATTCAGTGTTCAGCTCACCGGGGAAGAGGTCTTTCGCAACGCCGGCCTCTATCTCGACAACGAGATTCCCCCGGCTTTCAGCGGCACGCGGACTTCGCTCGGCGCAGCCTTCGAGGCGGCCGAGAAGTTCGGCTGGAGCCTCACCCACCCAATCGTCGCCCATGCCAATCCTTCAGGCCGCGTCACCGATGCGGCCTTTGAACTGTGCGCAGGCAAGATCGTCGCGGCCTGTGCCGGCGTCGATGGCGTGCTGCTGCATCTCCATGGCGCCATGGCGACGGAAAGCTCCGATGACGGCGAGGGCGAGCTGCTGTCCCGCATCCGCGCCAAGGTCGGCCCGTCCGTCCCGGTCGTCGCGGTGCTCGATCTGCACGCGACGCTGACAGAGCTGATGGCCGACAGCGCCAACGCGCTGATCTCCTACCGGACCTATCCGCATATCGACCAGTATGAGCGGACCTGGCAGGCGGCCGAGCTGCTGCAGAAGGCGATGGATGGCGAGATCACGCCGACCGCCGCGGTTGCCCGCCGGCCAATCCTCTACGCTCTCGATGGTGGGCGCACGACCTCCCCGCCGTTCAAGGAGCTGCTGCGCCGCGGCGACGAAATCGAGGCCAAGGGCGAGGCGCTGGTCGTCAGCGTCCAGGCCGGGTTCTCCTCGGCCGACGTGCACGATATCGGCCCCTCCGTCGTCGTCACCGCCAATGACCGGAAGCAAGCCCAGGCCATCGCCGAAGAGCTGATGGATTATGCCTGGGAGCAGCGGCATTTCTCCTCGATCCATTTCACGCCGCTGGCCGAGGCCATGGCGAAGGCGAAAGCTGGCGAAGGGAAGCCCGGCAAGCCGCTGGTGATCTCCGACTATTCCGACAACCCCGGTGCGGGCGCCTATGGCGATGCCACGAACCTGCTGCGCGCGGTCCTGGCGTCGGGCCTGGAGAATGTCGCTTTCCACGCGATCTGCGACGGCGAGGCCGCCCTGCAGGCGCAGGCTGCCGGCGTCGGCAACACGGTGACGCTGATGCTCGGCGGCAAGGTCGACCCGAGCATGGGCGGCGGCCCGCTCGAGGTCACCGGCCGCGTCGTCTCGATCACCGACGGCCATTTCATCGCCTATGGCCCGATGGGCGGCGGCGCCTGGCGCAGCTACGGGCTCAGCGCCATGCTGCGCATCGGCGGCGTCGAGCTCATCATCATCACCCATAACGGCCAGGCCACCGACCTCGCGCAGTTCACCTCGCTCGGCGTCGACCCGACGCGGAAATCGACTGTCATCGTCAAGTCGATGCAGCATTTCCGTGCCGCCTTCGAGCCGATCGCCCGCGAGGTGGTCGAGGTCGACACCGGCGCGCTCGCGACGCGCAATTTCAAGGAACGCCCTTACAAGAGCGTCCGCCGGCCGATCTTCCCGCTCGACGACATCTAGCGCCCGGCCGGGGGCTTGGCCTCCGGCGTGACGTTCGGACCATAGGCCTTACAGGATTTCGGAGTTTCCATGACGCTCTCCGCTCAAACCCCGGCTAACCGCGCCCGGCTGCAGGCCGATCTCGTCCTCAGGAACGGCCCGATCTGGTGCGGCCGCGAGGACGGCATCGTCGAGGCCCTGGCGATCTGGCAGGGCAGGGTGCTCGCCACCGGCAGCGATGCCGAGATCGCCGCCTTGATCGGCCCAGGCACCAAGGTGATCGATCTCGAGGGCCGGCTCGCCACGCCCGGCCTGAACGATTCCCACCTGCATCTCGTCTCGCTCGGCATGACCAGGGACTGGGTCGACGCCCGCCCGGCGGTCGCGCCCGACCTCGCCTCCCTGCTCGATGCCATCGCCAAGCGTGCCGCCGGCACCAAGCCCGGCGACTGGATCCTGTCGCGCGGCTACGACCAGACCAAGCTCGATACCGGCCGGCATCCCTATCGCGAGGAGCTCGACCGCGCCGCGCCGAACAATCCGGTCATGCTGATCCGGACCTGCGGCCATGTCTCGATCTGTAATTCGATGGCGCTGGAGCTCGCGGGCATCGACGAGGCCTCGCCGACCCCGCCCGGCGGCCTGATCGAGCAGGAGAACGGCCGGCTCACCGGCATGCTGGCCGAGAATGCCCGCGCTCCGGTCTGGGCCGCGATTCCGCGCCCGACCGAGGAAGACCTCGTCGCGGGCATCGAACGTGGCGGCAATTATCTGCTCTCGCTCGGCATCACCAGCTGCATGGATGCAGCGGTTGGCCAGCGCGGCGCCTTTGGCGAGATCTCGGCCTATCACCGCGCCAAGCGCGACGGCCGCCTGCCGGTGCGGACCTGGCTGACCCTGCTCGGCGACGAGGGCCGCTCGATCGTGCCGCAATGCTACGATGCCGGCCTGATCTCCGGCTCCGGCGACGACATGCTGATGGTCGGCGCGGTCAAGCTCTTCCTCGACGGTTCGGCCGGCGGCCGCACCGCCTGGATGAACGCGCCCTATCTCGGCGAGGACAAGACCACCGGCGTGCAGATGCTCTCGAACGAGGATTGCGAGCGCCAGGTCATGGACGCCCATGTGAAGGGCTACCAGCTTGCCTGCCACGCCATTGGCGATGCGGCGATCGAGCAGCTGATCACGGCCTATGAGAAGGCGCTCGCCGCCCATCCCGACCCGGACCGTCGCCACCGCATCGAACATTGCGGCTTCTCGACGCCCGAGCAGCATGAGCGCATGGTCGCCGCCGGCATCTATCCCTGCCCGCAGCAGGTCTTCATCTACGATTTCGGCGATGCCTATGTGAAGGTGCTCGGACCGGAGCGGGCGCTGTCGAGCTATCCCTTGCGGACCTGGTTCGATCTCGGCCTGAAGCCGGCGACCGGCAGCGATGCGCCGGTCTGCGACCCCAATCCGTTCCCGAACTTCTACACCATGCTGACCCGCAAGACCTGGCGCGGCACGGTGATGGACGAGGCCCAGTGCGTCTCGATCGACGAGGCGCTGCAGGCCTATACCGAATTCGGCGCCTTCTCGCAGAAGCAGGAGGCCGTGAAGGGCCGGCTCGTGCCGGGCTATCTCGCCGACGTTGCCGTGTTCTCACGCAACCTTTTGACCGCAGCGCCCGAAGAGATCCTGAAGGACACGCGCTGCGATCTCACCATCCTGAACGGCAAGGTCGTGTTCGACCGCGCCGCGCAGAAAGCCTGACCGGATAATTGCTCGGGGACAGCCGGCTAGACGACGGAGACAGACCGGAAAAACCAAGTAAGGTTCCGCACGGGACTGACCGGCGCTCCCCCGAACCGGGGGCGCCACTAAAAAAATCAACGGGAAATTTGGGAGGATTTGACGTGTTGAAACGACTGGCTTTGACCACTGCCCTGACGCTGACGATGGCGTTCTCGGCCCAGGCGCAGGAACCGCGCCGTGGCGGCACGATCCGCTTCACGGCGCCCTATGCCGCATCCTTCGTCAGCAATGACAGCCATGTCTCGAACCAGATCCAGGACGAGATCTACGGCAATGCGCTGCATCGCGCGCTCTACAAGTGGGACTCGACCAACAACAAGCCGGTGCTGGAACTCGCCAAGAGCGTGACCGCCTCGGCCGACGGCACGGTGCATACCTTCAAGCTGCGTGACGACGCGCTCTTCCATAACGGTCGCAAGATGACGGCCGACGACATCATCTGGAGCTACACCCGGCTGATGGATCCCACGAAGAACTATCCGGGCGCAGCCTATGTCCGGCGCGTCAAGGGCGCCCAGGAGTTCCAGAAGGGCGAGGCCAAGGAAATCTCGGGCCTGAAGAAGATCGACGACTTCACCCTCGAGATCACGCTGATCGAGAAGGCCGATCCCGGCTTCCTGTTCCGCACCGCGACGACCTCGATCTTCCCGGCCAAGGAAGCGCAGGAACCCGATTTCTTCAACAAGCCGATCGGCCTTGGCCCGTTCAAGTTCGTCGAGCATGTTCCGGGCTCGCGCATGGTGCTGGAGCGCTGGGAGAAGTTCTACCAGGCCGGCAAGCCCTATGCCGACAAGGTCGTGATCTCGCCGATGGGCGAGGCGGCTGCCCGCGACATCGCCTTCCGCAACAAGGAAATCGACGTCTCGATCCTGGGGCCGACGCAATATGTCGCTTATCAGGCCGATCCGAATCTGAAGCAGGGCATCCTGGAAGTCGCGGAAGTCTTCACCCGCAACATGGGCATGAACCCGAACTTCAAGCCCTTCTCCGACAAGCGGGTGCGCCAGGCGATCAACCACGCGATCGACAGCGACCTGATCATCAAGCGCCTCGTTCGTGACAAGGCCTATCGCGCCACCGGCTGGCTGCCGCTCTCCTCGCCGGCCTATGACAAGGACATGAAGCCCTACGACTTCAATCCCGAGAAGGCCAAGAAGCTCCTGACCGAGGCCGGCTATCCCGATGGCTTCGAGTTCGAATGGACCGCTTCCCCGAACGAGAGCTGGGGCGTTCCGATCGTCGAGGCGGTGATCCCGATGCTGGCCAAGGTCGGCGTCAAGGTGAAGATCAAGCCGGTCGAAGGCTCGGCCTTGGGCGGCATCGTCTCGAAGGGCGACTTCCAGGCCTATATCTGGTCGAATACCTCGGGTCCCGA
Source organism: Bosea sp. BIWAKO-01 (assembly GCF_001748145.1). Classification (NCBI taxonomy): domain Bacteria; kingdom Pseudomonadati; phylum Pseudomonadota; class Alphaproteobacteria; order Hyphomicrobiales; family Alloboseaceae; genus Allobosea; species Allobosea sp. BIWAKO-01. The sequence goes on along the minus strand of NZ_BCQA01000001.1, from coordinate 230,119 downwards.
TCCGCTGACCCAGATGAAGTGCTTCTACTCGCAGACGCCCCAGAGCGCCTGCAACTACACCACCTACAAGAATCCGCAGGTCGACAAGCTGATCGACGAAGCCGCTGCGACGGACGATGCGGCCAAGCGCATCGACCTGCTGAAGAAGGCCAACGCCATCGTCTATGAAGACGCCCCGGTCTGGTTCTTCAACTACAATAAGGCGGTCATGGCCTATCAGCCCTGGCTGAAGGGCCTGCAGCCCAACGCGACGGAACTCGCTCTGCAGTACTACGAGGATCTCTGGGTCGACGCGTCGTCCCCGGCCGCGAAGTAACCCGGAGCATCGGCCCGAAACGCAGATCGCGGTTTTCGGGGCAAAACCGATGCACACACAAAGGGTTGGACCATCGGATCGGACGGTTCCGGTCCGGTGATCCAGAGCGCATCCCAGCCCGACGCCCGGCGGCCTTCGCTGCCGGGCGTTCGCGGCCAGGAATTCGCGGCCAGGAGTTCTGCATGCTGTCCTATGTCTTTCGGCGCCTGCTGCAGGCGATCCCGATTCTGCTCGCTGTCGCGGCGCTGATCTTCCTGCTGTTCAGCGTCATTCCCGGCAGTTTCGCCTCCAGCCAGATGGCTGACGGGCGCACCGTCATGGATGCGGAAGCCGTCGCTCGCATGAACCAGCAGTTCGGGCTCGACCAGCCGGTCGCGACGCGGTTCGTGAAATATATCGGGCAATTGGTGACGCTCGATCTCGGCACCTCCTTCCGCACCCGCCAGCCGGTCTGGCACCTGATTGCCGAGCGTCTCTGGCCGACGCTGCAGCTCGCCTTCGCCTCGATGCTGTTTGCGATCGCGATCGGCGTCCCCTTGGGCTTCCTGGCGGCGCTGCGCCCCGGCAGCTGGATCGACATGGTCTCGATGGTGGCGGCCGTCTCCGGCCTCTCCCTGCCGAAGTTCTGGCTCGGCCTGATGCTGATGTATCTCTTCGCGCTGACCTTGGGCTGGCTGCCGAGCTTCGGCTATGGCGACGGCGCGCTGAAGAACCTGATCCTGCCCTCGATCGCGCTTGGCGTCGCCCCGCTCGCCCTGCTGGCGCGCACCACGCGCGCCTCCGTGCTCGAGATCATGAACGCCGATTTCGTCCGCACCGCCCGCTCCAAGGGCATGAGCGAGCTTCGCGTCGTGAAATGGCACCTGGCGCGCAACGCGCTCGTCATCGTGCTCACCACGGTCGGCCTGCAATTCGGCTCGGTGATCGGCCAGGCCGTGGTGGTCGAAAAGCTCTTCGCCTGGCCGGGCCTCGGCTCGCTGCTCGTCGATAGCGTCTCGCTGCGCGATATCCCGGTGGTGCAGGGCTGCATCCTGGTGATCGTGCTGTTCTTCCTGCTGGTCAACATGCTCGTGGACGTTCTCGCCGCGATCATCGACCCCCGCATCAGATACACCTGAGGGTGCCGATGAAATTCAGAGCCAATCTCGTGATCGGGGGCGTGCTGTTCGCGGCCGTCGTCGTCGCCGGTACATTCGCACCCTTCCTCGCCCATACCGATCCGGTCATGGACGCCAACCTGATGAATGCCGAGGTTCCGCCCGGCAGCGAATTCTGGTTCGGCACCGATGCGCAGGGGCGTGACATCTACAGCCGCGTGCTGCACGGCGCGCGCATCTCGCTGACGATCGGCATCGTCTCGCAGCTGATCAACACGGTGATCGGCGTCGCGCTCGGGCTGTCGGCCGGCTATTGGGGCGGCTGGTGGGACGATCTGGTCAGCGGCCTGACCAACATGATGCTGGCGATCCCCTCGCTGATCTTCGCCCTGGCGATCATGGCGATCCTCAGCCCGGGCCTGACCAGCCTCCTGATCGCGCTCGGCCTGACCAACTGGTCCTATACCTGCCGGCTCTCGCGCGCCTCGACGCTCTCGCTCAAGAACCAGGGCTATGTCCAGGCGGCCAAGGTCCTGGGCTACAGCGATATCCGCATCATGGTGACGCAGATCCTGCCCAATATCCTGGGGCCGATCATCGTCATCGGCACGCTCGGCATGGGCGGCGCCGTGCTGGCCGAGGCTGCGCTCTCCTTCCTCGGGCTCGGCATCCGCCCGCCCTTCCCGAGCTGGGGCAGCATGCTGTCGGATGCCCGCGACCAGATCACCACAGCGCCCTGGATCTCGGTTTTCCCGGGCTTGGCGATCTTTGTCACCGTGCTCGGGCTGAACCTGCTCGGTGACGGCCTGCGCGACATCCTCGATCCGCAGTCACGGGCGCGACGCGCATGAACGGCGAGGCGCTTCTCGAAGTCGAGAACCTGCGGCTCGACCTGATCGTCGGAGCCAAGCGCTTTCCGGCGGTGAAGGATGTCTCCTTCACCATCGGGCGCGGCGAGACGCTCGGCCTCGTCGGCGAATCCGGCTGCGGCAAGAGCATCACCGCGCTCTCGCTGATCGGCCTGCTGCGCCACCCGCTCGCGATCGGCGGCGGGAAGATCCGCTTCAAGGGCCGCGAGATCCAGAATCTCTCGGCTGGCGAGATGCGCAAGCTGCGCGGCAACGCCATCTCGATGATCTTCCAGGAACCGATGACGGCTCTGAACCCGCTTTCGCCGGTCGGGCGCCAGATCGCCGAGATGTTCGTGCTGCACAAGGGCGCGACCTGGCACGAAGCCGAGCGCAAGGCCGTCGAGGCCCTTGCCAATGTCCGCGTCCCGGCGCCGGACCGGCGCGTCAAGGATTACCCGCACCAGCTCTCGGGCGGCATGCGCCAGCGCGTGATGATCGCGATCGCGCTTGCCTGCCGGCCGGATCTGCTTCTGGCCGACGAGCCGACGACGGCGCTCGATGTCACCGTCCAGGCCGAGATTCTCGACCTGATCCGCGACCTCTCGGCGGCGCAGGGCACGGCGGTGCTGATGATCAGCCATGATCTCGGCCTGATCGCCAATATGTGCGCCCGCGTCGGCGTGATGTATGCCGGCCGCCTCGTCGAGCAGCGCCCGGCGCAGGAGGTTTTTCGCACGCCGAGCCATCCCTATACCAAGGGCCTCGTCGCCTCGCTGCCGCTGCTGGGTGCGCGCGCCCGCCATGGCCGCCACAAGCTCAAGGAGATCACCGGCGTCGTGCCGCCGGTGACGGCCTTCCCGGACGGGTGCCGCTTCAACCCGCGCTGCTATGCCAGGACCGAGATCTGCGTGGCGCAGGATCCCGGAGAGACACCCCTGCCGCATGACGGCCTGGTGAGGTGCCATCATCATGAGTGACACGGGCGACAACACCATCCTCAAGGTCGAGGACCTCGAGGTGAAGTTCAATCTCGGCGGCGGGCTGTTCGGCGGCAAGCGCCGCACGGTCCATGCCGTCGACGGCGTCGATCTCGTGCTGCGCAAGGGCGAATGCCTCGGGCTGGTCGGGGAATCCGGCTGCGGAAAATCGACGCTGGCGCTCTCGATCCTCGGCCTGCAGGCGCCGACGCGCGGCCGCGTCATCCTCGACGGGCAGGACATCGCGGCGCCCGGCGTCGACCGCAAGGCGCGTGCCCGCATCGCGCAGATGGTGTTCCAGGACCCATATTCCTCGCTGAACCCGCGCCAGTCGGTGCGCCGGACGCTGGAAGCGCCGCTGCGCATGCATGGCGTCACGACGAAGAGCGAGGTCGAGGACCGCATCGCCGAGATCATGCGCCATGTCGGCCTGCGGGTGGAGCAGGCGGAGCGCTATCCGCATGAATTCTCCGGCGGCCAGCGCCAGCGCATCGGCATCGCGCGCGCGCTGATCCTGAAGCCGAAGGTCGTGGTGCTGGACGAGCCGGTCTCGGCGCTCGACGTCTCGATCCGGGCGCAGATCATCAATCTGCTGCTCGAGCTCAAGGACACGCTCTCGCTCTCCTACATCATGATCAGCCATGATCTGGGTGTCGTCGAGCATATGAGCGACCGCGTCGCGGTGATGTATCTCGGCCGGATCGTCGAGACCGGCGACTGGCACACCATCTTCACTGAGCCGCGCCACCCCTATACGCGCGCGCTGATCGCCGCGATCCCGGACCCGTTCAACCATGGTCTGGCGGTGAAGATGTCGGGCGAGGTGCCCAACCCGCTGGAGCCGCCCTCCGGCTGCCGCTTCCACCCGCGCTGCCCGGAGATGCGCGAGGGCTGCCGCGCCCAGCCGACACCGCCGCTGGCCTCGGTCGGACAGGAGCACGCCGTCCCGCACGAGGTCCGCTGCATCAGGGCGGCAGAACTCGTCTGAGCGGCCCTCAAGCATCGGCCCGAAAAGCGGATTGCGGTTTTCGGGACAAGGCCGATGCAAACACAAAGGGCTGGATCATCGGACGGGATACGATGTCCTGTCCGATGATTGAGCCGCCTCAGCATTGTTGATCATCCGAAGGACAGAAGAACCATGGCGAAACCCATGCCAGACCAATCCGCGCCTCAGGCGGCCGCCGGCCTCGATGACGGGCCGCTCGAGAGCATCCGTTTCACCGGTCTGGCCGCCGGCCCGAAACTGATCGTGCTCGGCGCCGTCCATGGCAATGAGACCTGCGGCCCGAACGCGATCCGCCGCGTCATCGAGGAGTGCCGGTCCGGCAAGCTCGTCATTCGCCGCGGCGAGGTCACTTTCCTGCCGATCGCCAACCCCAAGGCCTACCGCCTGAAGACCCGCGAGGGCGACCGCAACCTCAACCGCGACATGCGCGAGAAGCCGCTGCCGGCGAATTACGAGGACCGGATCGGCAACCACATCTGCGCCCTGCTGCGCCAGCATGAGGTCTTGCTCGATGTCCATTCCTTCCGGGGCGAGGGCGAGCCCTTCGTCTTCTTCGGACCCGAGGACAACCAGGGCGAGCTGGAGCCCTTCCGCCAGGCGCAGGCCGAAGGCGCCTTTGCCGCCTGCCTCGGCGTGCCGGTGGTGATCCATGGCTGGCTCGACAATTACGCCAGGCTGATCGCGGCCCGCGAGGAGCTGAACCTGCCGCGCCTCTCGGTCACCGAAGGCTATGGCACGACCGAATATATGCGCTTTGCCGGCGGCTTTGGCGTGACGCTCGAATGCGGCTCGCATGACGATCCGGCCTCGATCGAGATCGGCTATGCCGCAATCCTCAATGCACTCGCCCATCTCGGCCTGATCGATGCCCCGGCGCCGACGACCGCCGGCCGGACCGTCATCCATATCACTGAGGTGATCATCTGCGAGGCCGAGGGCGACAAGGTCGAGGGCGACTGGAAGACCGGCGATGCGCTCGCCAAGGGCCAGGTGATCGCGCGCCGCGCCAATGGCGAGGCCGTGACGGCGCCCGACGCCGGCTACATCATCTTCCCCAGCAGTACGGCCAAGCCCGGCGAGGGCATCTGCTATTTCGGGGTGAAGAGCACCAGAACGCTCTGAGCGCAGGCTCTGTGGGCCGGTCAGGAGGCCGTCGCCCTAAAGCATCGGCCCGAAAAGTGGATTGCGGTTTTCGGGGCAAAGCCGATGCAAGCATAGAAGGCCAGGTCATCGGACCGGATACGATATCCGGTCCGATGACCTGGCCGCCCCGGGCTCAGAAGCAGGTGAAGGCATAGGTCTTCTGGGTCTGCAGCAGGCGGTCGGTCAGCCCGCCCGGCGGATCGGAATTGTCGTTGAAGTCGAAGCCGAACGGACAGATCGTCGACGCATAGCGGTTCGCGAAGGAATCCATGCGCAGCACCACCGAGGCGCGCGGCTCGTCAAACTCGCGCTTGGTATGGATCTTCAGGAGATGGCTGTTGAGGCCGAGCTTCTCATGGAAATATTTGATCGGCCCGGTCGGGGCATTGATGCCGTCGGGAATATCGATCAGCACGGAATTGGCGCAGGCCGATAGACCAGCCCCCAGCGCCAGCGCGAGCAATGCCTGAATTCTCATGACGACTCAGCCCCCGCGACCGGACAGCGACAAACTCAGCATAGTCCCGGGCAACTGTCGATTTTCAAAGCGGCTTCAGGGGATAAACGATGCGGCTCTTGATCGGGCCGGGGGCCATCGCAGCCCTGCCACGCGCATCGGCGCGTGCCCGCTTCAGGTCGGCCTCGCCCGCGTGGCAGCCCCGCTGCGAGATCATTCGATGACCTCGTCGGCGAGCGCGATCAGGGTATCGGGCATGGTGAGACCGATCTGACGTGCGGCCTTGAGGTTGAGCACGAGTTCGAACTGGGACGATCGTTCGACCGGCAGTTCGGAGGGCTTGGCTCCCTTGAGGATGCGAGCGGTATAATAGGCCAGCCGCTTGAAGCTCTCCTCGAGGCGAGGACCGAAGGTCAGGAGCCCACCGCTTCGGGCAAATGCGCTCCAGCCGGAGATGGCTGGAATCCGGTGTTCGGACGCGAAGGCGGCAACCTGCCTCCGGCTCTGCAGCATGACGCTGTCAGGCAGCACCACGAGCGCGTCCGGCGGGTTTTTGGCAAGGCTCGCAAGCAGGTCGCCGACCTCCTGGACGTTGCGGGTCGGCACCCACCGGAGCTCCATCCCGAGCCGGCTTGCCATGGCCTGGGACGCGGCGATCTCGAGCGCGGCGCCGGGATGGACGGGATCGCCCATCAGGACGACCCTCCTGGCGTGGGGGGCAGCCATCCGCAGCAGATCCAGCCGCTTCTCGTTCAACTCGATCGCCATGAAGCTGACACCCGTCAGGTTCCCGCTCGGGCGGGCCAGCCTGTCGGTGAGCTCAGCCACGACGGGATCGCCGCTGAAGCCATAGACGACAGGGATCTGGGTCACCCGCCGCAGGCCAAAGACGGCTGTGCCTTGCGCGACGATCACATCGGGCTTCAGACCAACCAGTTCGTCGACGACGGCCGATAGCCGGTCCGGTTTCCCGTCGGCCGAGCGGGCGAGGACTTCGACATCCCGGCCTTCGACATAGCCTTCGGCCGCGAGGCCGCTCCGGAAGGCGCCAAGATAGCTCTCGACCTGAGCCAGCGGGAACAGGGATATCCAGCCGATCCGTGCGGGCTTGCGCGCCGCCTGCTGCGCATGGGCGGAACCGCTGGAGAGAACAAGGCTGACCGACAGGGCAAGGCTGAGCAGGAGGAGGGGACTGAGCACGAGACGCCATCCTGGCTTCATCGATCCCTCCACAGAGCCTGTCGGTGCCGCGCCCGGCCAAGTCTTGAGCAGAAGAACGTCTCTGCCTTGGGCAGAAGAAGGTCTCAAGCCTGAGCAGAAGAGGGCCTCGCGTCGAAGGATACGCCGGACATGGGGCGGCTCATCATACGCTTCGATGCGCCCTTGGGTAGCCAGGACTGCCGGCGCCAGGGCCGCGGCAGGACGTGGGAAGGGCCAGGAGGGGGCGGTCCTGGCGCAGCCCGATCATTCGCCCGCGTCGCGATAGCGCTGGTCGAACCGTCGCTCGTCGCTGTGCTGCGACCAGTCCTCGTCGGGGATCGGCTTCCAGAAGACCACGCGAATGAACAGCATCATCAGCGCCCCCAGGAGGATGAGGGCGACCAGCGCGGCGATCAGATATTCCAGGATGGTCGGTGCCATCGGTCAGCCTCCCAGCGGCGTTTCATGGGTGATCACGGCGGGCACTGGCAGGCCGGCGGCCTGCGCATTCGCGCCGGTCAGGGCGATGATCCGGAACGGCCCGCCGGCGGCGAGCCGGGTCGCTTCCGAGCAGGCCAGCGCGCCAAGGCGCTCGATCTGCCCCTGGTCGAAGCCGGCGCCGCGGAGCGCGGCATCAGCACATTCGCCCTGGTCGCCGGTGATCTCGATGATCGCCAACGCCATCCTGCGGATGCTGTTTTGGTCCGCGAGCGAACGGGCCTGCGCCCAGTTGCCGCGGAGATCGTCCAGCGCCTCGGCAAAGCCCGGCCCACGACCATGGATGCAGTGGCCGGCTGCGATACCCTGGGGGTAGAGCACGCCGCGCACGGCAGACTGATCCGGGTGCTCGCTGCTGACCGAGAGATCGGCTCAGGCTGCCGGCCCGGCTTCCCCTGCAATAGTCCGCAAGGCGTCCCTGATGGCGATCGGTGTCATCTGCGAATCCTCGGAAGGGTTGGGTTTGGAAGGGCCTGTCATCGCCAACGCGCTCATTCCGCGGCCTCAAGGCGCCGGGCGCGGGTGAAATCGGCGTAAGCTGCGGCCCGCGCGTCGGGGCTGGTCGCCTCGATCATCGCCTCATGCAGCTGGCTGAATTTGCGCAGCGCCTGGATCGCGATCCATTCCTGCGCCATGCCCCAGCGCCAATCCTCGGCTCGGACGCTCCTGCCGTCGCTGGTCATCGCCTGGAGATCGAAGAAGGTGGCCTCCGCATCGGTGGCGACCACCAGCTCGTAAAACCCCTCCGACCGGTCGTCATGGCCGAGTTCCAGCGTCTCGATGCTCACCGGGAAGCTGCGCGCCATCTCAGGCCCCGACCGGCGCGGCGACGCGGCTGACGCAGCGCGGGGAGGCATGATCCGCCGGCCGTCCGGTGCGCGTCCGCTCGCCTGCCGTGGTTCCGAAACGTGTCTCGCTCATCCCCATCATCCCGCTCTCCTTCGGGTCGGCGGTGCCTGCCGGTGGCGGCTTTCCCTTCCGATCGATGGGGATTGAATAACTTTAATTATCGTCCAGTCAATAATAAAAGTTATTAACAATCCCCAGGGTCAAGCCGTCGAACCGACTCGACTTGTCCGCCACCCTCTGGCTTAAATGAGAACGAAACAGGAACTGAAGGGATTTGTGATGAGCCTGGCCTATTCGGGAAGTGGTGAGCGGCCCGAACTGTCTTACGTCGCGTCGCTGGACATCCAATGCGAGGATTGCGGGCGCACGAAGCGGATGTGGCCGGGCGCAATCCAGGAGGTGATCGGGCAGGGGACGCGCACCCTGATGGGCCTGCACAACCGGCTCTCCTGCTCGGTCTGCCGTGAGCGCGGCGGGCTCGGCAAGAACATCAACCTCGTGCCGACCTTCAGGAGGAGCGCATGACCATCGGAGCGAACCGCCGTCAGGCCATCCAAAATCGGGACAGGTTCGGCAGCGCCTTGGCGCGCATGACAACAGGATCGTTAGATACTGTTGTCTTAGGTGATTGTGATTGTGATTGGCATACCTGCAGCACATCCCCCGGCAATGCCCCGGCACGTCCTCCAGCATATCCAGCAGCAGCCCTGCGATTGATCAGACCCCCGTCGCCTTCGCTGCTGGAGATCGGGGCGTTGCCGGACATCCCATGCGAGGATTACGGGCGCCCGAAACGGATGGGGCCGGGCGCGATCCGGGAGGTGATCGGGCAGGGCACGCGCAGCCTGATGGGCCTGCACCGGTTCTCCTGCTCCTGCCGCGAGCGCGGCGGGCTCGGCACGACCATCACCCTCGTGCCGACCGTCAGGAGGAGCGCATGAACCGCCATTGGAGCGACGGGCTCGAACACGCCACGCAGTTCGTCATCTTCCCGCCGCTCGGCCGGGAGGCGGAATTCGGCGCAGCCAAGCCACGCCTGCTCGCTCATCTCAAGGCGCACTTCCCCGATTACAGCTTCGGCCTCACCGCGATCGCCATGGACGACGAGATCAGCATCCTGCCGGTCTGCGGAACCGTGGGCGACGATGCCAACGGCAGGCTGAAGAAGCCGCCGGCGATGGCGAGGATGCTGGAGATCAAGGCGGTGGTGGGGGCGTTCGATCCGGTGCCGGCGGTGCTGAGTTAGGGGGCGGCATGGGAAGGGCAATGAGGAGGGTTCGACCTATCTGAGACTGTTGAAGAGCGGTGTCTGGTGACCGGAGTTGGCCCTTAGCCGCCGTCCGAACGTCCGCTCTTGGGCAGTTCAAATTGGCACTCGTTGACTGAGCAGGGGCAGGTCGGCTCTTTCCAGACGATTGCCACTCCTCAAGCGGTATGACTCCAAACGGTAGATCGCAACATGATCGATGCTTGCCGTTTGGAGGGGAGCGAACCTTTTCGCTCAGTGGTTGCCGCGATAATCCAAGATGCTGACGACAAAAGGCGGGAAAGAGGCGAGAACCGTCCCCACAAATCGTTCGATCGCCGAAAGCGAACGATCATCTGCCGGAAAGTCGGTCGTGTTCGATCGCGAAAGAGCGTGCTGCCAAAGCTCCGGCCGATACCGCACGAGGGAACTGAGCAGGAAGCTCCCCAAGAACAGGAGCGGATATTCGTTCAAAGCGACGCCATGCAGGGGCCGAACCGCCGTCCGAAGGGTGTACTGGCCATAGCCGCCCGTCAGCGGCGGCAGGATGTCTTCCGGTCGAACATAGTTCTCTCCTCCGCCCGTGCGATCGACCGCACTTTTGTATGTGGTCTCGTCGAGGCGGATGAGTTCCATTTCGGAAAGGTCGTCGCCCATGTTCTCCGATCGGTTATCGAACATGAGAAGCGTCCGATTATAGGCGAGTTGGGCGCTTTGAAGCCGCCAGTGCTTCAAGAAGGGATAGCGATCCCGGAGGGAGGAAACGAGCGCGACTAGGTTCTCGCGGTTCTCGATCAGGGGGCGCTCGTCAAGGCGCAGATGCCAGCTATTGAGTTGGTAAGGCCGGACATCGACATGCAGATAGTTTGGCTCGGCGATCCGGCTCTCATCGATAGCGCCATGAGGCTCGGAGAGCCGCGAGAGGATGTCGAGGATCGTGATCGTCTTCTTTTCGAGCGGTGCAGCCAGATCGAACGGGCGCACGACCGATTGAGGCATGCTGTGCTCGGAATAATAGAACCGTGACAGCGGTGCGATGACATCGTTGAACTGCTGAAATGTCCCATTCTTCTTCACGGTCAGGCTCAGGCCTTCGACGCTCGTCGGCGCGCCCGCATCGCTGATGCCGTGGCTGGGGACGATCTCGGCTAGGGGGATGTTCTTCACCGCCATGGTCACGGCGCGGGCGAAGCTCAAGACGCCGTAGTAGACGAGCAGTGGGCGGATTTGGATGGGCGACTCCTGCGCCTGCTCAAAGAACAGCCGCCCTTGCTGCAAAGCTACCGTTACATCACGGGCGACGATCACGGAAAGCTCGTGGTCGAAGGATCGCTTCAGGACATTCGAGAGATTGGTCGCGCTCTCTAGAAATTTGAGATTGTACCAGTCAGTCAAGAAAGGCCCCAATGCTTGGATCAGATCGCCTCAGCCATGACTACGGCCTCGGCTAGGTGCGCTGGATTAAGGGCTCGCTCTCTCCGCCAGCTTTCGCCCGCTTTCTTTTCTATCGCTAAAGCGCCCTTGACGGGCACAATGCGGAACTGCCTCCGGCCCCGCCGCAAGATGGGGTGCTCTTCCACTCGCCAGTCAGGAACTCTTGCGCGCAAGTTATTCAGTGCGGAACTAAGGTCCGACACGAGCGCGTATCTCGCAGCGATGTTGGTTGAGCAGCATTTCCGGATCATCGTTCGCAAAGGTTTGCAAACCCAAGGAGGAAGGCTATCGAGGTCAAGGACACGTCCTCTAACGATGCGCTTCTCAATGGCTTCCGTCGCGAAAAGCTGCGGATCATTTCCGCTTAGCTTATCATAGGTAGCCTGTTCTTTTTTAGTGAGCCAATCCCGCTCATTGTAGGACAGGACGCCGCCGAGAAGTTGGTATACGACGATTCCCAACTGATAGACGTCGCCTTGCCTGTAATATTTCTTCTCGGTTATCTCTTCTGGCGTTCGGTAGATGAGCGAATGCCTTGTTTGAGAATTGGCTGACCCGTCGGCATGCTGAGGCACCACTGACCCGAAATCGCCGATGACGAACTTCGAATCTGATATGCAGAAGATGTTTTCCGGCTTCAGATCGCGATGGAGATAACCGTTCGCGTGCAAAAAGCTCGTACCGGCGGCGATCTGCCCCGCAATGTCGATCGCCTCAACATTCCCGAACCTGCGCTTCTCAATGGCGTCGAGCAAATCGCCAGAAGCGCAATACGGCGTCATGAAGTAGGCATCATCCTTGTTCAAACTTTCAGCGTGATAAACTTTCAAGATGTGATCAGATTCCAGCCGAGCTAGAAGTTCTGGTTCTGCATGATCGCCTGCCCCCCCCCCCCCCCCCCCCCAATAATAAAACTTGACGACCACATCACGCTTAAGAACTTTGTTGTGGCCGAAAAGCACATATCCGTTCGCGCCCTTTTCAATTATCGAGCGGAACTCGATGTCTTTAGAAAGTTCTTGAGTTTTTTTGAGAACGTCGCCTTTTAGAACGTTTAGATCGAATGCCATTACACGAGCTTCTTGCGATTTAGGTCGAAGACACCCGAAAGATAGGCGTTTTGGTCAACGCCATTTATCGTGTCGGGAATTCCGGCAATGTTCTTTTTCGAGAAGCTCGATAGAGCGACAGGGTTGACCAACGTCACATCGACCCCGGACAGCTGAATAATCGCTTCCATCTTAAAGGTTATGCCGCCCCCGGCCATTTGCCCAGTCTTGGCGCGTGCTTTGATTGCAAACGCCTCGACCCCGTTCTCATGTGCGAACGTTTTTACCGCTTGAAGGAAAGTCGCGATGGAATCGTTGGACGTGTCATCACCTAGCTTCAGAACCTTAGTCTTACTCCGAACATGGACGAGTTCGCCGTCTTTAACGGTCACAAGTACAAGGCGAGCTTCGCTACTGCGAAGCTCGACGCCACAAACGACCATCGTGCAAATCCCCCGCCCGCATTGCATCGCTTCTAGGTAAGCGAATCGAATGTAGCGCGTAGAAGTTGAAATGCCTATTGGTCAGGCATCCGGACGCAGCTACAGACGGCCGGAACTTGGGATTCGTTAGCGCGGCGGAAGCTGCTAATCAGCCCTGCAGTGCGGAATGTCCGCTTGCGGGCTGTGCCTTAATGTCTGGTTGTGGCGCGAAGCTGCAGCCAGCGTTGGCGGTCCCGAAGGGGCCGCGCTGCTATTCTCCGAGCCGTAAGGGCGGTCTTGGGCGGGTGCAAGGCGCTGGTTCCATCCGCCGGAGCTTGCAAGGGGCTGCGAGATCGTTCGCCCCGCATTCGTCGGCGCTGGCCAACGTCTCCGCCGACGAATGCGGTTACCTCGCCACTCGCGCGAGAGCGCAGTGTCCCCATCATTGAAACCAGACCAATTCGAATATCGATATACGCGCCCGCCCTGTGCTCATAATATCGGCGGGAGAGCAGAGTCGGCTCGTCAGCGAGCGGGGTGTCGACGTGAAGACAGGTCTATCCCGCAGAACCTTCCTCCAGGCCGCAGCGGCCGGCGTCGCCATCAGGATTTCGCTGCTGCCCTCGGCCACCCGGGCGGAGCTGATCGAGACGCCGCCGCATCCCGGAGCCGATTGGCTCGAGGCCGGCGGCAAGCCGAAGTACCGGCTCGACGCCATCGCCAAGGTCACCGGCGGCAAGACTTTTACGCGCGATTACCGCGCCCGCGACCTCGCAGGCTGGCCGAAGGAGCAGGCGCACGCCTTCATGCTCCATGCGACGCGGGTCGACCGCGTCTTCGACGGCGTCGATCTCAGCCTGCTCGGCGAGGACCTGAAGCCCGATCGGCTGGTGCTGCACGAGGACCTCGTCGCCGACGGCGTCGCGATCCCGGCGCCCGGCTTCTATGGCGATGTCTTCTTCGTTCCCAAAGGCCAGACCGCGCGCCTGCTCGGCCAGCCGGTCGCGCTGCTGATCTATCACGATTTTGCCCGCTATGACGCGGCCAAGCGCAAGCTGCGCTTCAACGATAAGGTCGTGCGCTACGGCACGGAGGGCCCGTCGACCACGCCCGGCCCTTATGGTGCGGCGCGCTATGTCCGAATCGACGGCGGCACTCCTGAGGCCGAAGACCGCTATTCCGCGCTCAAGGACACGACGATCCGCACCGGCTTCAAGGGCGAGGAGCCGCAATGGCCCGCCGCCGGAGACGGTGACGCCATGGCGCGCGGCATGGCGGCCGCGGCCGAGATCGAGCGCGAGATCGCCACTGCCGGTGACGACGTGCTGGTGCTGCGGCGCTCCTTTACCAGCCAGTCGGCCGATGCCTCGGCCATGGAGGCCGATAATGGCAATGTCTGGTACGAGCGCGCGACCGGCATCCTGCATGCCCTGATCGCCACGCAATCCCCGCACGAGGTCGCCGAGATGGCGGCCCATATGGTGTCGAAGTCGACATTCCCGCTGAAGAGCATCGATCTCAAGATCGGCTACACCGTCGGCTACGGCACCAAGGACCACGCGATCTTCCCGTTCTACTGCGTGCTCGCCGGACTTTACGCAGAGGGGCGGCCGGTCAGGCTCGCCAATGACCGTTACGAGCAGTTCCAGACCGCGCTGAAGCGCCATGCCTTCCAGATGGACAAGGTCATGGTCATCGACCGCAAGACCGGCAAGTTCCGGGCGATGACCGGGCGCTATCGCAATGATGGCGGCGGGCGCGAGAATTTCTCGGTCTCGGTCGGCACGGTCGGTGCGACGGCGGCGCAGTCGATCTATTACCTGCCGAAGAGCGATTTTTCCGCGGCGATCCTGTCGTCGCGCGCCGTCGATGCCGGCTCGATGCGCGGCTACGGCACCTTGCAGACCATGGCGGCGACCGAGATGATGGTCGACGAGGCTGCCGAGGCGCTGGGCCTCGATGCCATGGAGTTCCGGCGGCGCAACGCGCTGAAATCGGGAATGAAGAACTCGCAGGGCGCGATTCCCTCAGGCGCGCTGCGTCATGACGAGATCCTGGCGCGGGCGGAAAAGCACCCGCTCTGGGCCGGGCGACGAGAGCGCAAGGCCGCTTTTGAGGCCGCCAATCCCGGCAAGAAATACGGCGTCGGCTACGGTCATGTGCACAAGGATTACGGCACCGGCGCCGAAGCGGCGCTCTGCGCGCTCGCATTCGATGCGAGCGGCCGGCTCAGCCTGTCGCATGTCGCCCATGAGATCGGCACGGGCGCCACGACCTCGCAGGCGGTGATGGCCGCCGGCATCCTCGGCCGGCAACCCGACGAGACCGAATTCGGCAAGGTGCGCTGGCCGCAGATGCCGCTCGAGACCTCCGACGAGCCCTATACGCTCTCCCAGGAGGAGGAAGACCGGCGCATGGCGAACCCGCGCTGGACGCCGAGTTTTACCTCGCCGATGAGCGCCTCCAACAGCGTCTACTATCTCGGCCATGCGACGCGCGAGGCGGCCCGCGCGCTTGTCGACCTCGCGATCTGGCCCGCCGCGCGCTCGCTCTGGTCGCGCGGCATCGGCGGCGGCCAGTTGGCGCCGGAGGCCGTGCGCCGCGAGGATCTGCGCATCCTGCGCGGCATGATCAACGCGGCCGCCATGCAGCCTTTGTCCTTTGCCGAGGTCGCGGCCGAGGCGCACCGGCTCGGCCTCGTCACCGGCGTCACCGTGCACAGCTTCAACCGCTGGCAATGGGCCGAGGCGGAGTTCGAAGTGCCGGGCGCCGGACGCCGCCGCTTCGCCATCGATGCGCTGGCGGTCCAGTACGGCGACGGAGCACCAGCCGAGCGCAAGGCCCTGATGACGGAGGCAGGCTGGCATTTCGTCGAGCGGGCCTCGGTCTTCTACCCGCCGGCCCAGCGCAACAATGCCGGTGTCACCTATTACGCGCCGATGGCGACGCTGGCCGAGATCACCGTCGACACCGGTAGCGGCGAGGTCCGCCTGCTGTCGCATCACTCCATCCTCGAATGCGGCACCCAGATCGTGCCGGAACTGGTCTCCGGCCAGATCCAGGGCGGGCTCGCGATGGGCATCGGCCACGCCCTGAAGGAGTATCTGCCGCTATACGAGGACGGGCCCGGCGACGGCACCTGGAACTGGAACCGCTACGAGCTGCCGACCTCCAGGGATGTCGCGGTCTGGTCGCAGACGGCCGAAATCCTGCCGCCGCTGTCGGAGACCGATCCACCCAAGGGCATGGCCGAGGTGGTGATGATCGCGGTCGTGCCGGCGATCGTGAACGCGGTCGCCCACGCCATCGGCAAGCGCTTCTACAGCCTGCCGATCACGCCCGAGAAGATCCGAGAGGCGCTGGCATGACCATCGCGACCCGCACGCTCTCCCTGACCATCAACGACGAGGCCGTCGGTCCCATCGATGTGCCCGACACGATGATGATGCAGGATTTCCTCTACGAGTACCTCAACCTGACCGGCTCGCGCATGGGCTGCGGCCAGGGCATCTGCCATGCCTGCACCGTGGTCGTCGAGAAGGGCGACGGCTCGCTCGAGGAGATGCGCACCTGCATCACCGGCGCCCACTGGTTCGCCGGGCGCAAGGTGAGGACGGTGGAGGGGCACGCCAGGCGCGACGCCACTGGCAAGATCACGCAGCTCTCGCCGGTCCAGCAGGCCTTCATCGAGCATTTTTCCTTCCAGTGCGGCTACTGCACCCCCGGCTTCGTCACCGGTGCCACCGTGCTGCTCGACCAGCTGAAGCGTAACCCGGTCCGGCGCGAGGCGCTGGAGGAGGTGATCAGCGAGGCGCTCGACCGGCATATCTGCCGCTGCACCGGCTATGTCCGCTATTTCGAGGCGGTGCGCGATCTCGTCCTCAGGACACCCGGCTTGGTGAAGGCGTAGCGCGCATGGCGAAGAAGCTGCTTCTGGCCGTCCTGGCGGTCGCCTTCATCGGTGCGCTCGCGGCGGGAGCCGTCTTCCTCGGCCTGCTGGAGCGCAGCGTCGTGTCCCGGGATATCGAGCAGCCGCTGACGGCGGAGCAGATGAAGGGCCTCGTCAAGCGCGGCGCCTATGTCGCGGTGGCCGCCGATTGCTATGCCTGCCATGTCACCAAGGGTGGCGCGCCCTGGGCCGGCGGGCTGCCCTTCGAGACACCGTTCGGGACGATCTACTCGACCAATATCTCGCCCGACAAGGAGCACGGCATCGGCGCCTGGACGCGCGCCGACTTCCACCGCGCGGTGCGCGACGGCGTCGGCAAGCAAGGCCATCTCTATCCGGCGATGCCCTACGCCTCCTATCGCAAGCTGACGGCGGGCGATGTCGACGCGGTCTACGCCTACCTGATGAGCCGCGAGCCGATGAAGGTGGCAAACCGCGCCAACCACCTGCCTTTCCCCATGAATATCCGGCAAGGGCTGACCTTCTGGAACCTCGTCAACCTGTCGGGCGACACCAGGACGGAGGTGGCCGGGCGTTCGGAGGCCTGGAACCGCGGCCGCTATCTCACCGACGCGCTCGCCCATTGCGGCGAATGCCATACGCCGCGCAACCTCACGATGGGCATGAAGGAGAGCGCCTATCTCCAGGGTGCGGAGCTGGAAGGCATCGTGGCGCCCGACATCACCAAGGCCGGGCTGACGCGCATGGGCTTTGATCCGCTGGTCTTCGCAAGCTTCATGAAATCGGGCATCTCGGCGCAGGGCGCCATGACCAACCAGATGTTCGAGGTCGTGCATTTCTCGACGCAATATCTGAGCGCCGATGACCTTGCGGCGATGTCGGCCTATCTCTTCGACCTCGACAAACTGCCGGAGCGCGCGACCCCGCCGGCGCCGCCACAGCCGGTTGCCGTTCCCGCCGAGACCGCCACCTCGGCCCGCGCCACCTATCTCGCCGTCTGCGCCAGCTGCCATGGGGTCGACGGGCAGGGCATCCCGCATGTCGTGGTGCCATTGGCGACCAACGCCTCGCTGCGGCTGGCGGATGCGCGCAACCTGAACCGGGTCATCCTGACCGGCATCCCGGCCCAGCGCTTCCCCGGGCTCGAGCGGATGCAGCCCATGCCGGGCTTTGCCGCGCAGCTCAGCGACCAGGAGGTCGCCGACCTCTCCAACTGGCTGCGGGCGAACTGGGGCGGCCAGAAGCCGACCGTAACGGTGGACGAGATACGGCGGCTGCGCTGAGGCCAGCCGGGCCTGCGGCAGATCGCGGAGGGCGTCGCAGGCGTCTAGGGTTGATCGGGAGTCCAGGGCCAGGTGCTCTGGCCGATCAGCTCCGGCGGAGCCCCGATCATCTCGCCCAATGACGCAGCGGGATCGCCGGCGCAGGCGGAGCCGTTGGCGACGGTCCAGCGGCCGTGCTCGCGCTTCAGCCAGAACTCCGACTGGAGGTCATCGCCCTCGATGCAGCCGACGCGCGTGCCCGAAGCGTAGAGCGGCATGACGGTGACCCAGGCGAAGCCGGCCGCGACGTTCATGGTGCGGACCTCGAAGACGATGCGGTGGGCTTGCCTGCCGAACTGGCCGCGCACCGCATCCAGGATCGCTTTGCGCTCAGGGGAGCCTGGCGGCGGTGTCACGACCTCGCCCGCCGCGAGTTTGGGCGGTTTCGGATAGGCCTTGAGCGTCAGCGCCTCCCGGATCTGGGCCGGTGAAAGGTCCTTGTCGCTGGCGCAGAGCGCCGAGCCGATGCTGTTCATCTGGTCCCAGCGGCGGGTGCCTGCGTCCCAGGTCAGGACGAGCTGCACGCCGCTGCCGGCCCTTGTCGCATCCGCGCAATTGGCCGCGTTCGAGCCCTGCGCCGTGCCGGCCGCGTCGAGCGGCTGGAAGCGGATATAGGCGAGGGCGCCGACCCCGCGAACGGGCGGAAAGATCCGGCGCTCGAAGACCTGGATCGCGACGCGGTCGGGGCGGATCCTGGCAAAGGATGCCGTCTGCTCGCGCCAGATGTCGAGAAGCCGTTCGGCGCTGGCCTCCTGCTCCGCGGGAAACTCGAAGGCCCCGGCCGGGGCAGCACTCAGCATGCCGAGCAGGACGAGGGCGCAGGGCCCGAGCACGGAGAGGCGCGCGGTCGCACATGGGCCTGACCGCCCCGTCACGGGCAGCTCCCCACGCGCTCGCCCTTGATCGACATCGTCATGGTCGGCGCTCCGGGCTGGGTCACGGTGATCGTGCCGCTATAGGAGGAGGGCTGATAGCGGGTCTGCGAGGTCGTCACGGCGTCCGCACAGACGGCGCTGAACGCGACGCTGTCGCCGTCAGCCCGGACATCGCGAATGCTGCAGGCTTTCCAGTCGGGCGAGGCTTCCAATGCGCCACGAATGGAGGCCGCAGACCCGTTCATCGTCTGCGCCTCCTTGTCCGTGACGCAGCGCGGGCCGGTTCGTCTCTCCGTCTTGCCGTCGATCAGGGCGCTCGAGCGCCACAGGCCCGGCTCGAAGCGATCGGCGGCCTGCGCGCCCTGGCAGCCGAGCGCCAGCAAGGCGGCGGGCAGGAGATGCTTCACGGGCAGGAGAGATTTCGCGTGGAGACGAGGTTTCATCGCGGCAGCCTCAGCGCTTGACCAGTTCGACGCGGCGGTTTTTGGCCCGGCCGGCTTCGTCGTCATTGGGCGCAAGCGGAGCCGCCATCCCGGCTCCGAAGGGCAGCAGGCGATCACCTGCGATGCCATGAGCCTTGCTCAGGGCCTCGACCACGGCCTTGGCCCGGCGCTGCGACAGCCCGAGATTGTAGTCAAACTCGCCCTTGCCGTCGGTATGCCCGGTGACGATCAGGCGCAGCGCGGGCTGCGCCTGCAACAGCTTGGCGATCTCGCGCAAGGTCGGTTCCGATTCCGGCTTGATCTCCGTCTTGTCGAAGTCGAACTGGATGCCGTAGAGGGCGACGCGCCCGGCATTGTCGAGGCCAAGCCGCATCTGGCCGGCATCGATGAAGGCGATCTGGTCGCCCTGCATCGGCTTGCTCTCGACGATCCGCATCGCGACATGGGTGGCGTTGGCGCTCTTGCCGACCAGCAGCGCGACATGCACGTCGCCGGCCGGACGGCTGAGGCGGGCGAGGCGATAGGTCACCGCCTGCCCGTATTGGCCATTGCGGCGGGTATCGTCGAGAAAGCCGCCGAGCTGGTAGAAGCTGGTCTCACCCGACAGGCACTCGGTATCTGTGCAGGCGAACAGGGTCTCAAAACCCTTGGCCTTCAGGCTCTCGGCGAAATTGGCGTCGACCTCGAAGGCCGAGCGATCGGCCGGGCCGCGATAGACGATGCGAAAGCTCTTGCCGTCGAGACGCAACCGCAGATCGTCGGGCAACGCGGCCGGCCAGGCGAAGCGCCGGGGAATCGGCTTGGCCAGAAGATCGACGCGGTCGAAATCCGAGGTCTGGTAGAGGATGATCTCCGAGCCCTTGTAGCGCCCGACGAGCGGATGGTCGCCCGAGCCTGGAGCGTCCTTGGCGACCGACGGCAGAGGTCCAGCGCCAGGAAAATCGCAAGCAACGCAAGCACGGCAAGCCACGCTGCACGCGTCCGAAAGAAACGGCTCGGCATCGAAATCCTTTCCGGTGAGGCGCCTTGCGGCAAAGACCTGTTCGAACCGGACTTTACTCTTCGGCAGTACTGCGAAACATTCCCCGGGCGGGGAGGATTTGGGCTGTCGGCTCCGCCGCCGGTGGCCCCGCTCGCAGCCGGGGCCGGGAGCGAGGTTGACGGGATAGGTATGCCGCGATCGAACAAGCGCAAATGGCACGAGCTCGATCTGCTCTGCCGCACCGGCGCGGGCATCGCGGCGATTGCGCCGACGGCCTGCCGGCTGCTGCGCGAACTCGTCGGCGCCGATGCCGGCGCGCTGTTCTGGATGGACGAAGCCGGACTGCCGGAAGGGTTCTTCCACGAGGATTCGCCCGCCAGCGCCCGCGATCTCTTCCTCAACGAATTCGAGCGTCTGTTCCTGGGGCCGCAGGAGCTGAATGTCGCGACGCTCGCCAGGCTGACCGGATCGGGCGCCGGCCATCTGCTCGCGCCGCCGCCCGCCTATTACCGCTCGAACACCTTCAACCTGCTCGTGCGCGCCAGCAGCCACCGTCATGCGCTCGATCTGCGCATCGACCATGAGGGACGCCCGCGCGTCATCGTCCTGCTCTTCAGGGCGGGCGCGAAAGCCTTCGACGAGAGCGATCTCGCGATCCTGAAAGGGGCCGCAGGCCCGCTGCGGCGCTGCCTTGGTGGCGGCGAGTTCGCGGAGGTCTGGGAGCCGACGGCGATGCGCGGGCATGTCCTGGTCGACCGGTCCGGCGAGACGCTCCTGATGATGAGCGAAGCAGCGCAGCAGATCCTGCAGCGGACCAGTTCGGTCGGGCAGGATATCCAGGTCGACGGGCCGCTTAGCACGCCGCCGCGTTTCATCCGACAGCTCTGCCAGACGCTGGAGGCGGGCGGCGACAGTCGCGGTCTCCTCGCGATGCCGCATGGGCGTCTCGTCGTCACGCCGGAGCCGATGCTGACGCCGGCCGGCGAGCCCTCGGCGGTCCTGATCACGGTGCAGACGGAAACGCCGCGCAGCCTCAGGCTGATCGAGCGCCTGCTGACGCTCGAACTTTCACCCCGCCAGCGCAGCATCGTGCTGGCGGCTGCGCTCGGGCAGGATCGCGCCGAGGTCGCCGCCCGCACCGAGACGAGCCCGGAGGCGCTGAAGAAGCATCTGGGCGCGATCTACCGCCGAACCGGCGTCCGCTCCTGGGAGGCGATGGCGCAGATGCTCGATCACTGACGGCGCCGCGCACCCAACTCCCGGGGAGGGCGCCTTGCCGCCGCAGCGAATCCTGATAGAGGGGAATTCCGGCTCCCAGCGAAGGATTTTGCGATGCCGGATTTCACCACCCTCATGCTCTTTGCCGGCGCCTGCCTGGTGCTGACCGCCACGCCCGGTCCCGACATGCTGCTGATTGCGTCGCGCAGCATCAGCCAGGGGCGCAGCGCCGGGTTTTTGACCTATGCCGGCATCGCGCTCGGCACCTATTGCCATGCGCTGGCCGCCGCGCTCGGGCTCTCCCAGCTCTTCCTGACCGTGCCGGTCGCCTATGAGATCCTGCGCTGGGCCGGCTGCGCCTATCTGCTCTATCTCGCCTGGAAGACCTTGCGCTCGAATGGGGCTGGCTTTTCCCCGACAGCGACGCTGAAGCGGCTTTCAGGGCGCCGGATTCTCGGGGAGGGGTTGGCGACCAATCTGCTCAATCCGAAGATGGCGCTCTTCGTGCTGGCGCTGTTTCCGCAATTCATGACGCCTGAAGGCGGCTCGATGGTGGCGCAGATGCTGGTGCTCGCCACGATCATCAACGGCATCGGCTTTCTCGTGAATAGCGCGGTGATCCTGCTCGGCCACCGGCTCCGCAGCCTATTTGCCGGCTGGGCCCGCTTCCCCCGGCTGCCGCAATATCTGCTGGCGAGCGTGTTCGCGGGACTGGCCTGCCGGCTTGCGCTCGGGGCCAGGAATTAAGCGCGCCTCGCGCGTGACACGACAGGAGGCAAAAAAACGCCCGGCCGCGGAAACCGTGGCCGGGCGTTTTCAAGAGAGGGGAGCTTTTCGCCCTTACTTCGCGGCGCTCGCGAAGGACTGCCAGCGCTTCAGGAACTCGTCGCGCTTGGCGGCGGCCTCGTCCTCGTCGATGCCGAAGACCTTGACGCTGTCCATGGCCGGCAGCTCGACATGTTTGGAGACGTCGATATCGCTGCGGCTCGGCCGGCGGAAGGCATTCTCCAGGAGCGCGATCTGGGCTTCCTTCGAGAGCATCAGGTCATAGGCGGCCTTTGCCGTGGCGCCGCCCGGCGCGCCCTTGATCAGCACCTGGAATTCCGGGGTGCTGAAGGTGCCCTCACTGGGATAGACCAGCGAGATCTCGCGCTGGCCGCCGGCGACATAGGCATAGGCGTTCGACTCGAAGGTCAGGCCGATCGGGTATTCGCCCTGGCCGACGCTGCGCAGCACCGTCGAGGCGGCGCTGGATACCGTCAGGTTCGCGGCAAGCGCCTTCAGCCCGTCGGAGCCGAGCAGCTTCTCGACGCCCCAGAGGATCGTATAGGCGGTCGAGCTGTTGGCGGGGTCGGCGATGATGATCTTGCCCTTGAAGGCCGGGTCGAGCAGCTCCTTCCAGGTCTTCGGCGCCGGCTTGCCGCCGAGCTGGTTCTTGTTGACCATGGCGACGACGAGATGGACGTTCGAGGCCGTCCAGAGATTGTCCGGCTGGCGCAGCGCGGCCGGAATGGCGGCTGCTTCCGGCGAGGCATAGGGCTCGAAGAGCGGCTTGAAGGCGCCCAGCGTATTGGCGCTCGAGCTCCAGAACAGATCGGCCTGGGGTTTGGCGGCCTCGGCCTCGATCCGGCGCAGGAGCTGGCCCGAGCCGCCGGTGATCGTGCTGATCTTGAGCTTCGCCTGCTTCTCCTTGGCGACGCCGAGCACGGCGTCCACGGCCTGGGCGTTGTTCGAGGTGTAGAGCACGACAGTGCTTGCAGCGCCCTGGGCGAAAGCCGGTACGGTCGGCGCAGCCGCGAGGCCGGCGAGCCCGGCAAGGACAGCGCGGCGGTCGATCAGGTTTGTCATGGTCGTTCCTTTCTCCCCGCCTTCCCCTTGAGATGTCCGGGCGGCGAGGCGGAGCCGGCCCGGCTTGTTCGTTTGCTGGAACCGTTCAGGCCTTCGACGAGAACAGGTCGATCTTGAAGACGCGGGTCGCGACGATGATCGGGATCAGGATCACCGCGACGAGCACCAGGCCATAGGCCGAGGCCGAAGCCATCAGGTTGGAATCGATCAGCTTGTAGATCTGGATCGGCATGGTCTCGCGCCCGCCGGAATAGACGATGATCGAGGCCGAGAGCTCGGCGACGGTGGTCGTCCAGGTCAGCACAGCGGCCGCCGCGACGGCCGGCAGCATCAGCGGCAGCACGACCTTGAAGAAGGTCGTGACCGGCGGCACGCCGAGGCTGATCGAGGCCTCCTCGATCGAGTTCGGGATGTTGTAGAGCGTCGAGGAGGAGTTGCGGATGCCGAAGGGCAGGCGGCGCACGACATAGGCGAGCACGATGATGCTGGCCGTGCCGGTCAGCGGCAGGAAGCCGGTGTTGAAGGACATCACCAGGCCAAGGCCGATGATCGTGCCCGACAGCGCCAGCGGCAGCGCCGTCAGGTAATCCAGCGCCGGCGTCAGGATGTTGCGCTTCTTGACGATGAGATAGCTGACGAGCGCGCTGAAGGTGATGCCGATCACGGTGGCGACCGCGGAATAGGCCAGCGTGTTCAGCACCGGATCGGGCGCAATCCGCACCAGTCGTTCGACATGGGCCGTCGTCCATTCGCCCCAGCGCATCACCGGGCCGCGCGAGACGGTGAAGGCGCCGATCACGATCGAGCCGAGCGGCAGCAGCGAGACGACGACGAGCAGCCCGGCGAGCAGGCCGATGAAGAGGCCGGGCAGGCCGCGCAGCCGCTCGGCCCTCGCGCCGCGCCCCTGCGTGACCTCGTGGCGACCACGCGAGACGACCCAGCGCTGCACGAAGAGCACGATCATGACGAGCGCGATCGAAACGGTCGCCAGCGTCGACTGCATCACCGGGTCTGAGCCGCCTTCGGCGACCGCGGCCTGGTAGGTCAGTACCGAGAGCAGTGGCACGCGGCTGCCCAGAATGGTCGCGGTCGCGAAATTGCCGACGACGAGGGTGAAGACGAGGAGCGCGCTCGCGAGCACCGAGGGCAGGACCACGGGCAGCATCACGCGCAGCCGCGAGCGGGCCGGCGAGGTGCCGAGGCTCTGGGCCGCCTCCTCGAGCTGGACGTCGAAGCCGCGGATGGCGGCGAGCGTGCCGATATAGATGTAGGTGTAATAGGTGAAGGTCATCACCGTGATCAGGCCGGGCCAGCCGTAGAAGCTCGGCATGTCGATACCGCGCGCGCCGAGATAGCGGGTGATGAAGCCGTTATTGCCGAGCATCATCAGCCAGGTCTGGGCGGCGATGACCTCGGGGATGACCAGCGTGATCAGCGGCAGCACCGCCACGATCGACTTGCCCGGGAATTCGAAGCGCGCCGTGAAATAGGCGAGCGGCACGCCGATCAGCGTCGTGGTCAGGGTGACGGTGGCGCCGAGCACGATGGTGTTGACGATGGCGGCGAAATATTTCGGGTCGGCCGCGAGCTGCGTCCAGCCGCTATGGCTGCCGCTGCCGAGGCTGCCGGTCAGCACCCTGAGCAGGGGATAGAGCAGGAACACGGCCAGGATCCCGAGCGCGAGCGCCGAGAACCAGAACCAGACCGAGCGGAACTGCCGGCTCATGATGCGAGCACCAGCGTCCGGGCGGGATCGAAGCCGAGGCCCACCTTGGCGCCGGGCTCGAAACGGTCATGGGCGCCGCTCTGGAGATCGACCGCCAGCACCCGCCCGCCATCGAGCGCGACCTTGTAGCTGGTCTTGCCGCCGAGATATTGCCGGTGCGCGATGCGCCCGGGCAGGGTGCCGGCCGTGCCGGGCTCGGCAAGCAGGATGTCTTCGGGCCGCGCCACCAGCGTCGCACGGCCGGCCGAGAGGGCCGCCGGCGCACGGGCCGCGATCGCCGTGCCGTCGAGCACGACCGGGCCGGTCTCGCCGGCCTGGCGCGCCAGCGTATCGACCTCGACCAGATTGGCGCCGCCGACGAAGTCCGCGACATAGCTGGTGCGGGGCTCGCGATAGATCTGCGCCGCGGTGCCGACCTGCTCGAGCCGGCCCTGGTTCATCACGCCGATGCGGTCGGACATGGCGAGCGCCTCCTCGCGATCATGGGTGACGAAGACGGTGGTGATCTTCGCCTCGCGCTGCAGCTCGACGATGGTCTCGCGCACCTGCAGGCGCAGCTTGGCATCGAGATTGGAGAGCGGCTCGTCCATCAGCAGCACCTGCGGCTGGATGACGAGGGCACGCGCCAGCGCGACGCGCTGGCGCTGGCCGCCCGACAGCGCGGCCGGATGGCGCAGGCCGAGATGTCCGAGGCCGACGCGCTCCAGCGCCGCCTGGACCTTGCTCTTGATCACGCCTTCCGCCTGCCGGCGGGCGCGCAGGCCATAGGCGACATTGTCGAACACGGTCTTGTCGGGAAACAGCGCATAGTCCTGGAAGACCATGCCGATATCGCGCTTATGCGGCGGCAGATGCGTCACCTCGGTGCCGCCGAAGCGCAGATGCCCGCGCTCGGCCGGGACGAAGCCGGCAATCGTGCGCAGCAGGGTGGTCTTGCCGCAGCCGCTGGGGCCGAGCAGGGTGAAGAAGGAGCCCGGCTCGATGGTCAGTTCGAGCCCGTCGATGACGCGCTGGCCGCCATAGGCGACGGCCAGATTCTCGATCGCGATACCCATATCTCCCCCTCTGTGATGGAACTCCGGCGGATCGGCGCCGTCTCGGAGCGGGTTGGCTCAGTGTTTCATGCTGGTCTCGACGAGCCGCAGCATCTCGCGGTGGCGCGCGGGATCCCCCGCCGCCATGATGCGCTTGCCCGTGCTCTGGGTGAGCGGCCGGCCTTCCCAGTCGGTGACGACGCCGCCGGCGCCCTCGATGATCGGGCGGAAGGGCGCGAAGTCCCAGAGCTTCATCCTGGTGTCGAAGGCGGCATCGGTGCGCCCGCTCGCCAGCAGGCCAAAGCTCATGCAGGCGCCGCCCCAGATGCGCCAGGCGGTCGCCGCGCGCATGGCGTCGAGCGCCGGGCGCTCCTCGTCATCGAAGAAATCGGGATTGCTGGCCGAGAGAATGGCCTGATCGAGCGCGCCGCAGGCGCGGGTGCGGCAGGGGCTGCCATTATGCAGGGTCGGCCGGCCCTTGACGCCGATCCAGCGGTCGCCGGTGACGGGATGGTCGATGATGCCGATGATCGGCTCGCCCTCGCGCATCAGCGCGATCAGCGTGCCATAGACCGGCAGGCCGGCGATGAAGGCGGCGGTGCCGTCGATCGGATCGAGCACCCAGACCAGATCGGCGTCGGAATTGGCGGAGGCTTCCTCCTCGCCGATGATGCCATGGCTGGGAAAACGGTCGGCGATGCGCTCGCGCAGGCGCCGTTCGATGCGCTGATCGAGCGCGGTAACGAAGCTGCGGTCGGGCTTGACCTCGACATCGGGCCGGGCGGTTGCCGCCTCACGCAGGATGCTGCCGCTCTCCTGCGCCAATTGCCAGGCGAAAGCGAGCCAGCTGTCTTCCTCTTCCTTGGAGCGCATCCCCGCCTCACCACCGGTTCGAGATGTCATCAGAATGTCATGATACAAGAAAAATACAATAAGTATTTTTCTTCGCCGACTATCGAATTGGGCGCCGTGCGGGCTGGAGACGAGGAGTCATACGCGGAAAAAACCGCCGATCGGCGCCTTGTCGCCGGCAAGAACGCCGATTCGGCGCGACCCAGCGGCCGGTCGCCCCGCGAAAACTTGTTAGCCGGGAAGCAGGTGCGCGGCCAGTGCGGGTTTTACCCGGTGCCGCGCTCCGTCGCCTATGTGACGACGAAGCCGTGGGCGAAGGGGTCGCGATCGTCGATGAAGATCGTGTTGATGCCGGTCATCCTGGCCCAGCCGGCGATGGAGGGGATGATCGCCGGCTTGCCGGCGACGGTGGTCGCCGCCTCGACGCGGCCGTTGAACAGCGAACCGATGATCGATTCGTGCACGAATTCGTCGCCGACTTTGAGCCGGCCCTTGGCCGCGAGCTGCGCCATGCGCGCCGAGGTGCCGGTGCCGCAGGGCGAGCGGTCGATCGCCTTCTCCCCGTAGAACACGGCGTTGCGCGCATGCGCTTCCGGCTTCGTCGCCTTGCCCGTCCACTGGATATGGCTCAGGCCCCTGATCTGCGGATGCTCGGGATGGACGAACTCGTATTTGGCATTGAGCGCGGCGCGCAGCTTCGGCGACCAGCCGACGAGTTCGCCGGCGGTATGGTCGGCCATATCGCGGAAATTCTTCTGCGGCTCGACGATCGCATAGAAATTGCCGCCATAGGCGACGTCGACGACGATCTCGCCGAGCCCTTCGACCTCGGCCGTCAGGCCCTCGGCGGCGAGGAAGCCCGGCACATTGGTCAGGCGCACCTCCTCGACGAAGCGGCCCTCCTGGCGATAGGTGATGTCGACCTTGCCGGCGGGAGCGTCGATCGACAGCTTGCCCGGCTCGCGCGGGGTGATCAGGCCGTTCTCGATGCCCATGGTGATCGTGCCGATCGTGCCGTGGCCGCACATCGGCAGGCAGCCGGAGGTCTCGATGAAGAGCACGGCGACATCGCAATCCGGGCGGGTCGGCGGATAGAGGATCGAGCCCGACATCATGTCGTGGCCGCGCGGCTCGAACATCAGCCCGGTGCGGATCCAGTCGAATTCACGCAGGAAATGCGCGCGCTTCTCCAGCATGTCGGCGCCTTCCAGCCGCGGGCCGCCGCCCGAGACGAGGCGGACCGGATTGCCGCAGGTATGTCCGTCGATGCAGGAGAAGGTGTAGCTGGCCATGGTCCGGGCCCTTCAGAAGCGCTGCGGGGAAAAGGGGGCAAGGTCGATCGCGGGCTCGCGCCCGGTCAAGAGATCGGCAACGAGCCGGGCGGTCCCTGCCGATTGGGTCAGGCCGAGATGCCCGTGCCCGAAGGCGTGGATCACGCGCGGCGTGGCCCGGGCCCGTCCGATTGCCGGCAGGCTGTCCGGCAGCGAGGGGCGGAAGCCCATCCACTGCACGCCGCCCTCCGGCTTCAGCCCAGGCAGGAAGAGGCGCGCCTTCTTCAGCATCGCGTCCGAACGGGCGAAATTCGGCGGCAGCTTGAGGCCGCCGAGCTCGACGGCGCCACCGATGCGGATGCCGGTGGAGAGGCGGGTGGCGACGAAGCCGTGGCCGCCGAAGGTGATCTGCGTGCGCAGGTCGAAGGCATCGGCGGGGAGGGTGGTGTTGTAGCCGCGCTCGGTTTCGAGCGGGATCGGCTCGGCGAGGCTGCGGGCGATCAGATGGGAAAAGGCGCCGGCGGCGATGACGACATGCGCCGCGCAGCGTGTGCTGCCGTCGCGCCCGTGGATCCCGACGGTGTCGCCAAGTGGCGTGAGGCCGGAAACGTCGAGCCGCTCGATGACGCCGCCCCGGCTGCGAAATGCCTCCGCGAGGGCGAGCGTATAGAGCCGGGGATCGGCGATCGAGTACCAGCCGGGCGTGAAGGTGCCATGGGTGAAGCGCGGCGCGAGGCCGGGCTGGATCTCGGCCATCCCGGCGGCATCGAGATGGCGGAAGGCGACGCCATGTTTTTCCCGCGCCTGCCAGCCGGGAAGCGAGGCTTTCAGCTCCGCTTCGCTCTCATAGACCTGGAGATTGCCCTCCTTGCGCAGCATGCCGCTCGTTCCGGTGGTCTGCAGCAGCGGCTCGAGCTCGGCCTTCGACAGGTCCATCAGGGCCGTCTGCGCCGCCGTGGACTGCGCGACACGCGCAGGCGAGCAGGCCCGCCAGAAGCGGAACATCCAGGGCGCGATCTGCAGGGCATAGCGCGGCGGCAGCGAGAGCGGCCCGAGCGGGTCGGCGAGCCAGCGCGGCGCTTGCCTCAGAATGCCGGGCGATGCGAGCGGCAGGATATCGGTGAAGGCAAAAGCGCCGGCATTACCGGCTGACGCACCGGCCGCCGGCCCCTCGCGATCGAGCACGGTGACCGACAGGCCGCGCCCCTGCGCCGCGATCGCAGCGGAGAGGCCGACGACGCCGGCGCCTATGACGATGACATCGGGATCGGCCATCAACGAAGACCTGCTTGGCTCAATCGGCGCGCGGACGCGACGTGGCGGCGGAAAGCTCCGCCACGCCCGACCTCAGACCCGCCCTCAGGCGGCATATTTCTGGACGGCGCCGGGAAGCTTGTTCCAGGCCGCATACCAGCTGTCGAAGAGCGCGAGCTGCGCCTCGGCATATCCGCGCTGGCTCGCGGTCAAGGCATCCGTCTCGTTGAAGTGCAGGGTGTATTCCTTGGCCCCCTTCAGCACCATCATATGCTTGAAATAGAGCACGAGATCGGGGCCTTCATCGAAGGAGGAGAGCACGCCGAGCGCCTGCTCCAGCTCCAGCGCGCGCTGGCGCGCCTCGGCATCGCCGGCCGCCGCCGCCTCGGAGAGCTTGCAGAGATGGATCACTTCCTTCGGCAGCACATTGCCGATGCCGGTGATCGCGCCCGTCGCGCCGCAATTCACATAGCCATGGACGACGGCGGTATCGACGCCGATCATCAGCGAGACGTCGGTATCGCCGCTGGTGATGGTCTCGGCGGCATAGCGCATGTCGGCCGGGCCGCCGAATTCCTTGAAGCCGACGAGGTTCTTGTGCTCGGCCCGCAGGGCGAAGAACAGGTCGGCCCGCGTCGCGAAGCCATAATAGGGGCTGTTATAGATCACTGCCGGCAGATCCGGCGCGGCCGAGAGGATCGCCTTGAAATGCGCCTTCTGGGCGAGAAGGACGGTGCCGCGGGAGAGGACGCGCGGGATCACCATCAGGCCCTGGGCGCCGACCTTCTGCGCATGGGCCGCGTGAGCCACGGCCAAAGCGGTGTTGACCGCACCGGTGCCGACGATCACCGGAATTCCAGCCTTCACCAGGCGTTCGACGCCTTCCATGCGCTGGGCATCGGTCAGCAGCGGCCAGTCCCCCATCGAGCCGCAATAGACCACCGCCGACATGCCCTCGGCAATCAGCTCCTTGCCCTTGCGCACCAGAGCATCGAAGTCGGGGGTTCGATCCGCCTTGCAGGGGGTCATCAGCGCGGGGATCACACCGGAGAAAATCTTGGCCTTCATGTCGATCTCCTTCTGGCTTGCCGAATGGTGGAGTTCGCAGCGCCGCAAGGGCGACGACGCTTCTCTCTGCGTCCTGATATATCTGTTTGCATATTATTTGTCGACAAGAATTAGGCAAGCGTCCTAAAGGGCAATCTCCAGGCGCTCGTCACCGACCATAAGCTTCTGGATTTGCTGGACGATCTGATCGGCATGGGCCTTCCCGAGGCGCTCCGCCGCGACGACGTCGCGGGCGATGATCGCGGCGATCATCGCTTCATGCTCCTCGACGAAACGCTGCGGCAACCGGTCCTCGTAGGACTGATAGTAGAGCCTGAGGAAGCGCCGCCCTTCATCGAGCAGTCGGCTGAACAGGCTGTTGAAATAGGGGTTGCGGCCGGCCTCGGCGATCGCGGAATGAAACGCCGCATTCGTGGCGATCATCGCCAGCGCGTCCTGCGCCTGCACGGCGGCGGCGAATTCCTTCTGCCGGGCGCGGATGGTGACCAGATCCTGCGGGCGATGATGCTGGGCCGCGAGCTGCGTCGTCACCCGGTACATCAGCACGAGGGCGTCGAAGAAGGGCGACATGTTGAGGAAGTCGAGGTTCGACACCATCGTCGAGCGGTTGGGGAGGGTGTCGATCAGCCCTTCGCCCGCCAGGCGCACCAGGGCCTCGCGAATGGGCGTGCGCGACATCTTGAACCGCTCGGCGAGCTGGACTTCGTCGATCGGGCTGCCCGGCGGCAGCACCAGATCGAGGATCTCGTCCCGCAGCAGATCATAGACGACCTTCACGCCCGAGCCGCGCTTGCGCTCGGGAGCGGCGGCGGCAGATTGCTTCGTCGTCTTCATCGGCAGATCCTCTTGTCGACAAGAAGGATACTGGCGGGGCGATGCGGGATCAATCGGCGCCGGAAGGTCGCACGCGGGAAGGGGGCGCATGGACGGGCTCCGTGCGCAGCGGCATCTCCAGGACGCGAAAGGCGGACGATTTTCCCACAGTATCAACTGGGCTATCATCCGATTCGGCGTCAGCCCACGCCTCCCCCTCCGCCGGGAAAGTATCCTTCATACCGGGCCAGATGATTGATCGAACCGACTGTTCGAGCGCCAGGCATAAGGAGGGGTTGTGAGAATTGCTCGCAATGGGAGGTTGTTCGATGAAGCTGTCTGCGCCTGTCTATCGCTTGAAGCGCAAGGCCAAGCTCTTGTCCCGGCAAGAGAACATTCCACATCACGAGGCGCTCGACCGTATCGCCCGCAAGGAGGGGTTCGAAGCCTGGAGCCTGCTCGTGGCCAAATCGGCTGCGGCAGCGCCAGCCTGTAAGCTCTACACGCGATTGGCGCCTGGCGACCTGGTCCTGGTGGGCGCCCGGCCGGGGCAGGGCAAGACCCTGCTCAGTCTCGAGTTCGCGCTTGAGGCGATGAAGTCCGGCAAGCGCGCTGTCTTCTTCACGCTGGAATATACGAGAAAGGATGTCATCGATCGCTTCCGTGTGCTTGGCGCGGAACTCGCGGATTTCGACGGCTTGTTCGCATTCGACAACTCCGACGGGATCAGCGCCGACTACATCGTCAAGGCGCTGGATGACGCGCCCGACGGCACACTCGTCGTCATCGACTATCTGCAGTTGCTCGATCAGAAGCGCGAACATCCCGACCTGATGGTTCAGGTTCGCAGGCTGAGGGCCTTTGCGCGGGATCGCGGACTGGTCCTCGTCTTCATCTCGCAGATCGATCGATCCTATGACCCGTCGACGAAGCCGTGCCCTGATCTCAGCGATGTGCGGTTGCCGAACCCGCTGGATCTGTCGCTGTTCGACAAGACCTGCTTCCTGGGCAAAGGCGACATCCACTTCCAGGCCGCGACCTGACCACGCCAACGCGGCCTCGCAGGATCGGTCCGCGGTCAGGTCTGTCGGATCCTGGTGCAGCCAATGAAAGAGGGCGGGCCCGTTCAGGGCCCGCCCTGACTGTCGCTGGCGATCGATCGGCAAGACCGCCTTCGCCCTGTCACTTCGCGTTGGCGGCCTTTTCGATGACTTCGGCGACGACGCCGGGCTTCGAGACATAGACGGCATGGCTGCCCTTGGTCTCGACGACGGTCGATCCGGCGCGCTTGGCCATCTGGCGTTGGGCCGGGGGCGGGATCATGTGGTCGTCGTTGGCGACGAGGTAGAAGCTCGGCTTGACCTTCCAGGCCGGATTGGTGACCGCGCCGGCCAGCGCCGCGACGCCCCAGGGCACCTGCGAGTCCGCCATCAGGGCCGCGGTGTCGGCATCGACATCGGCCGCAAAGGAGGCCGCGAACTTGGCCTTGTCGAGGGCGAGGAAGCCGTCGACGGGCGGCAGGATCGGCGGGACGGCGGCGCCGGGAGGCGGGTTGGCGATCAGCGAAGAAACCGACTCGCCCTGATCCGGCGCGAAGGCGGCGATATAGACGACCGCCTTGACCTTCGGATCGGTGCCGGCCTCGCTGACGACGACACCGCCATAGGAATGGCCGACCAGGATGACTGGGCCATCCTGCTGGGCGATCGCCCGCTTGGTGAAGGCGACATCGTCGGCCAGCGAGGTCGTCGGGTTCTGGACGATGGTGACGCTGTAGCCCTTCTTCCGGAGGATATTGTAGACGCCCTGCCAGCCTGAGCCGTCGACGAAGCCGCCATGGACGAGGACGACGTTCCGGGCGGCAGGGGCGGCCTCGGCGGTGGTGCCGGTGACGATGGCGGAGAGGGCGACGGTAGCGGAGAGGGCGGCGGCAGCGATCAGGGACTTGGTCATGACGGTGGCTCCTTCCTGTTTCTGCGATAATCATTATCGCGATATGCAATTCGGTACAGAGACCTCGCGATCTTGTAAAGCGATTTCTTTATCGCGATATTGTTTTTCGAGATCTGGGCCTGTGAGCCCCGCCCTGGAGGATGCCGATGACCGATGCCCCGACAGTGCCGCTCGACGGCCAGCTCTGTTTCTCGATCTATTCCGCCTCGCTGGCGATCCAGCGCGTCTACAAGCCGATGCTGGACGCGCTCGGCGTGACCTATACGCAATATCTCGTGCTCAGCGCGCTCTGGGAGACTGACGGTCTGACGATCGGGGCGATCGGCGAGCGTCTCGCGCTGGAGCCGAGCACGATCACGCCAGCGGTCAAGCGGCTCGAGGCGGCCGGCTTTCTCGCCCGTCGGCGCAGCACCATCGACGAGCGCCTGGTCGAGGTCCATCTCACTGAGAAGGGCAGGAGCCTGCATCCGAAGACGGGGTGCCTGACCGATGCGCTCTTGCGCCATTCCGGCTTCGCCGTGCCCGAGATGATCGAGCTCAACAGCCGCGTCCAGGCCCTGCGCCAGGGCATGCGCGACGCGACCGGCGCCAACCAGGGCCTCGTAGCGGCAGGAGACGACAGGTCCTCTTGATCCCACGAATGCGCTCGTGGACTGCGGCGAGGGGCACTGCCGCCGGGCTTGACGACCGCGAGCAACGGACGCTGTTGATTGTGGTCGGCGACAGGACGCCGGCAACTCCGGCGAGGCGAGCACGTCAATGGTGGCATTTCTGATGGATGGCCCGGAGAAGGCGAGGGCAACGATCCTCCTGGCGCATGGCGCCGGGGCTCCGATGGATTCCGCTTCGATGACGGCTAATGCCGGCGCCCTGGCTGCGGCCGGTCTTCGCGTGGCCCGGTTCGAATTCGGTTACATGGCGGGTCGCCGGACATCAGCCGGTCGTAAGCCACCGCCGCGCGCCGAAACGCTGATCTCGGAATATGCCACCGCCATCGGCGCGCTCGATTGCAAGGGGCCGCTCATCATCGGCGGCAAATCGATGGGTGGACGTGTCGCCAGCATGCTGGCCGACGAGTGGCACGCATCCGCCCGGATCGCCGGCCTGCTCTGCCTTGGCTATCCCTTCCACCCGATCGGCAAGCCCGAGCAACTGCGGACGGCACATCTCGCGACCATGAAGACGCCGACCCTGATCGCGCAGGGGACGAGGGACCTGTTTGGAGCGCGCGAGGAGGTGTCGGCTTACAAGCTCTCCAACGCCATCGAGATCCTCTGGCTCGACGATGGCGATCACGACCTGAAGCCGCGCAAGGCAGTCTCGGGCTTTTCCGTCGACGACCATCTGAAGACCCTGTCGAACAAGGTCGCCGCCTGGGCGGATCGCCTCACGGCGTAGCGGCACAGCCGGCGCCGGCAGGTGAAGCGGCGCGAGCCCGCACTCGGTGCCGCTTCGTCAGTCTGGCCAGCCTCAGGTTCCGTCCGGCCCGCTGCTTTTGAGTTCCCAGGTCAGGATTGCGAGAGCAAGGTTCTCAAGCTCCAGCTCGGCCATGGGATGGTGGGCGGCGGCGTGGAGATCGCGCGCCCTGGCGCAGGCGCGGATATAGTCCGCCTCCGAGCTCAGCATGACGGAGCGCCGGTTCGGGTAGCCTGGCGCGCGGTTCCGCCGGCGGTCGGGTCGCTCTTCACGCATGCATGGCCATGCCGGTTCGTGAGACGGTACTGCTCGTGCCTTAGAGTGAGGCCCGTTCACGACAATCGCAACCCCGTGATTACCATTGGGAGCGATTCGTCGAACGGCACTCGAATTCGAGGGCGTACTTCAGTCAGGACGCAGGTCCCCCAAGGGCATCGTCTCTCCGGGGTGGGCGAGGGCAGTTCCGATCAGGACCCGCCTATTGACGCACCAGGATGATCTCGGAGGTCTGCAGGATCGGGCCGCCGGGCGTGAGGTTATCCAAGATGGTAATCCGCAGGATGCCGCGGCCGTCATTCTGGATGACCATCGCGGCCTGCGTGTCGCCATTGACTGGGCGCGGCCATTCGATGCGAAAGTTCAGGGCGTCGCCGCTGCGCGTGCCGCTGAGCCGGGCGGGGCCGATCCGGGCGCCGGTATAGGTGCCGCGATAGGTGCCGGAGCGCGGATCATAGGTGACATCGATCGCGACCGGGCGCACGAAGATCAGATAGGCGCGGCAGCTGCCTTGTGCGCTGATCCGATTGTCGGTGGGGCGTCCCATGATCGAACAGGTCACGTGCCGCGGCTGGCTGCCGCCGTCGCGCTGGACCTTACCGGAGCCGGACCAGTCGCCGCGAAAACGCTCGAGAAAGTCGGACTCGGCAGCGCGGGCGGGATTGCAGGCGAAGGCGGCAAGGATGCAGCACAGGCAAGCCGCCGCGATGCCGCAGCGTATGGGGATGCCGATGCCCCGATGCTGCGGGAGCATCCGGCAATCCAGTTGGAGCGGAGTGCCGGGCGTAAGAGTGTCCGCGACCGTCATGCGCAGCCTCCCCGGCTCTGGCTGCCTTGGGCTCGGCTAGCGTCCGGGCCCCAGCGATTGCGGCCCTCTCAACGGATCCGGCGGGGCCGGTCGTCGTTCACGGGCGCCTGATCATGGCAGGGGTGTTCGCTCCCGCAGCCAGCTTTTGCGCCGCAAGCACCACCTCCAGGCGATTGCGCGCGTTCAGCTTGGCCATCAGGTTGGTCATGTAGCCCTTGACGGTCTTGGCGCTGAGCGACAGCTCGCGCGCGATCTCGTTGTTCATCTTGCCGAGCAGCAGCAGGTTGACGATCTGCTGCTCCCGGACACTGAGCCTGTTGCTGATCGCCTTCTGTCGTTCTAGGGTCTTTTCTTTCAACGCACAGATTAGCTTGGTCGCGAAGGAGGGGGTGACATAGACGTCGCCTCGCTGTGCCGCCTGAAGAGCCTGGAAGAGGTCTTCTCCGGGACTGCCTTTCAGAACATAGCCCTTGGCCCCGGCATCCAGGGCCCTGATCGCGTCTTCCGTGTTGGCCGAGGCCGTGAACACCACGATCTTCGTCTCAGGAGCGATCTTCAACGCGTCCGCAATCGCCTGGAAGACATCCCCCGCCATGCTGAGATCGACGATCATTTCATCAGGGTGATGCGTTCTGGCGATCGGCACGATGTGATCTGCGACAGTCCCCGTCGCGGCGAGCATGAAACCGCCCCAGCGCTTCAGCAGCGCGGCAATCCCCTCCATCAGCATCGGGTGATCATCGACGATCGCAACCGAAAGGTCCGGCATGGCTGACCTCTGTACTCTACCCCCAAGCCTGACCGGATGGTTGCGTAGTCAACGCTCTTTGTAAATCCTCTCAAAGTGAGAACAATCTCGATCCAGTCTGGTGGACAAACCTGTCTTGCTAAACCTTAGATAGAATAGTTTGGTGTTCTGCTCCTGCGGTTGTGGTCGCCGACAAGCGGGAGGGCATTCTGGCGCCTCCGCGGCGGTCATCCCGGGCCGGCTGAGACCAACAGTGGCAATCTCGTTCAGCGCAATCGCCAGGTCTGTCCATCCCGTCAGGTCTGACCCTGGTCATCTCGCCAGGCGCACAGTTTATAAATCTACTAATTATAAATTAGAGTATTTCTAAGTTATTGAAGTGTCGTGACAAATCGCCGCGCAGTCTGTAACCGGTCGCTATTCTGCACGAGGACAGATGCGGTGGATCTTCTGACCATGCGATCGATCGGGGATAATATCCATCGTGACTGGAGCCGCCCTCCGGTCAAGTCCGATGTATTGCGGAATCGCGAGATCTTCTTGCCCATCGGGACTGCGCATCTCGGCGCGCGCGATAGCCAGCGATTGCTTGAGCCGATCCGCACGAGAACCGTCTTCCTGGAGCATGAGCAGATCAAGGGCGGTCAGGCGAGGGGAGGCTGCCGGTTGAACGCTGGCGGCTGGGCCAGGACCGCTGCGCCATCCCCATGCGCAAACGGCAATCGATAGAGCGAGGATCATGATGGACAGGCATTCACAATCCGTGCCGGGCTGGTTTGCCCGGCTGACCCGGCGCGTGGCGCTCATGGCCGCCCTGGCCCTGCTTGCCGCACCGGGCATCCGCAGCGCGCAAGCTGCCGACACCATGATCGAGGTGACCGATCTTGCCGGCCGCATCGTCAAGGTGAAGAAGGGCGTGCAACGGGCCATCCTCGGCGAGGGCCGGCTGTTCTCCGCGACGGTCGTGCTGATGGGCAAGGACAAGCCGTTCGCGCAGCTTGCCGCCATCGGCGACGACCTGCCGAAATTCGACCCCGACACCTGGAACCGCTACCTGGCGGATGTCCCTGCCGCCAAGTCGATGACCTTGGTGAGCGCGCTCGCCTCGAGCGATTTCAGCGTGGAGAAGGCGATCACGCTCGATGCGGACCTCGTCATCCTGTCGCTCGGCTTCCTGGACAAGGCGATGCAGTCCGGCGTCGTCGACAACCTGGCCAAGGCCGGCATCCCGACGATCTTCATCGATTTCCGCGAACGCCCGACGCAGAACACCGTGCCGAGCATGCTCCTGCTCGGCCGGGTCTTCGACCGCGTCGACGCGGCCAACAGCTTCATCGACTATTATTCGCAGCAGATGCGGCGGGTCTACAACGTCACGACGCGGCTGAAGCAGGATCAGCGGCCGCTGGTCTTCGCCGAACAGGCTGCGGGGCTCAACCCGTCTGCCTGCTGCCAGTCCTTCGGCAATTTCAATTTCGGCGAATTCGTCTCCGAAGCCGGCGGCATGAACTGGGGATCGAAATATTTCTCCGGTGCCGGCGGCATGGTCAATCCGGAGAAGATCATCGTCGATGATCCGCAATTCCTGCTGATGACCGGCGCCAACTGGTCGAACAGCAATCCTGGCAATATCGCCGTCTGGCTCGGCTACGAGACCCAGCCTGAACGTGCCGCCGCACAGCTCAAGGGCCTCGTCGCCCGGACCGGATTTCCGGGGCTGACGGCCGTGAAGAACAGGAAAGTGATGGCGATCTATCACCAGTTCTACCAGAGCCCCTATCACTTCGTGGCCATCCAGGCGCTCGCCAAGTGGCTGCACCCGAATGAATTCAAGGATCTCGACGCCTGGGCGACCTTCCAGGAACTGCATGACCGCTTCCTGCCGATCAAGCTGACCGGCAAGTTCTGGATCGAGATGAACTGATCGCCATGGCCCTGTCCCATACACCGGCTTTCGAGCCGCCTGCCGATACGGCCAGCGAGCGCTATCGGCGGCGGGGGCTGCGCAAGCTCCTGCTCGCTGTCGGGGCGCTCGCACTCCTGGCGCTGGCGCTCGTGGTCGATGTCTCGGTGGGGCCCGGCAATTTCCCATTGATGGATGTGGCGCGCGTCATCCTCGAACCGGGATCGATGGGCCCGAAGCTCGACGTGATCGTCTGGGATGTGCGCCTGCCCGTCGCGGTGATGGCCATTCTCGTCGGTGCCATGCTGGGCACCGCCGGGGCGCAGATGCAGACCATCCTCGGCAATCCGCTCGCCGATCCGTTCACGCTCGGCATCTCGTCGGCGGCGAGCTTCGGCGCGGCGCTTGCGATTGCGACCGGTGTCTCGCTCGTGCCCTTCGCTGGGGCCTTCCTGGTGACGGCGAACGCCTTCCTGTTCGCGCTCGCGACCTCCGCGATCCTGTTCCTGTTCACGCGGCTGCGCGGCGTCACCGTCGAGACCTTCGTGCTCGTCGGCATCGCGCTGTTCTTCACCTTCAATGCGCTTCTGGCCTTCATCCAGTTCCACTCCTCCGAAACGCAGCTGCAGCAGATCATCTTCTGGATGATGGGCAGCCTGTCGCGCGCCACCTGGACGAAGCTCGGAATCTGCGCCGGCCTGCTTGGGGTCATCCTGCCGTTCTGCCTGCATCGCAGCTGGATGCTGACCGCGCTCACCATGGGCGACGAGCGCGCGGCTGCCCTTGGCGTGCGCGTCGCGCGGCTGCGCCTGGAAATGCTGGTCTGCATCTCGCTCCTGGCCTCGACCGCTGTCGCCTTCGTCGGCACGATCGGCTTCATCGGCCTGGTGGGGCCGCATATCGCCCGGCTGCTGGTCGGCGAGGACCAGCGCTATTTCGTACCGGTCGCGGCGATTGCCGGCGGCCTCATCCTGTCGGTCGCGTCGACGCTGTCGAAGGGCATCACGCCGGGGATCATCTATCCCATCGGCATCATCACCGCCCTGGTCGGCGTGCCGTTCTTCCTCAGCCTCGTGATGTCGATCCGCCGGGAGCGCTGGCAATGAGCCTCTCGATCGAGTCGATCGGTTTCGCCTATCGTGGCCGCGGCGACGTCTTCGACGGTCTCAGCGCCCTTGGGCTTGAGCGCGGCACCGTCACCGCCGTGGTCGGGCCGAACGGAGTTGGAAAATCCACCCTGTTTCGCCTCGTGGCCGGGCTGCTGCGCCCGCGCGCTGGCACCATGCGGCTCGACGGGACCGACCTCGCCGGCATGACATCGCGGCAGCGGCATGATGCGATCTTCTTCCTGTCGCAGCATGTCGCGATGCGGGCTGCGCTCTGCGTCTTCGATTATGTGCTGCTTGCCCGGAAAGCCCATGGCGGCCGTGCCACGCGCGAGGATCTGCGGGCGGTGGAGGAGGCGCTCGGCACGCTGCATATCGACCACCTGTCGGAGGTTCCGGTATCCGACCTTTCGGGCGGCCAGCAGCAACTCGTCTCCGTGGCCCAGGCCCTGGTGCGCGCGCCCAGCGTGCTCCTGCTCGACGAGCCGACAAGCGCGCTCGACCTGCGCCGGCAGCTGCAGGTGACCAATGTCATCCGCGAAACGACGCGGCGGCGCGGCCAGGTCACGCTCGTCGCCTTGCACGATCTGGCGCTGGCCAGCCGCTGCGCGGATCGCTTCCTGCTCATCGACCGCAAGACCGTCGTCGCCGATGGGCGCCCGAGGGATGTCCTCTCGCATCCGGCGGCGTCGGACGTGTATGGCGTCGACATCACGCTGGAACAGGGTGCGACGGGCAATCTCCTGGTCGACACCATGCTGCGCACCGGCACCGAGCGGCCGACGGCCTGAGAGGACAGGGGGGGCGCTCATCGCCCAGTCAGATGGGCGTCGCATGCACTCTGGCCGCGCCGACTGCGCCAACGGCCTTGGCGTCGGCCAAACGACATTCATCCGTTCGGGGTGCCGCCCAGCCGCATCTGGCTCGGCGCCAGCCCGGTCCATTGCTTGAATGCATGCGAGAACGCGCTGACTTCGTGGAAACCCAGCAGCCAGGCGACCTTGGAGACATGGTGGTCGCCATCATTGAGATAGCGCAAAGCCAGATCGCGCCGCAGTTGCCGCAGGACCTCCGAAAAGTTCAGACCCTCCTCGGCGAGCCTTCGCGCCAGTGTCCGTTCGCTTAATCCAAGCTGGCGGGCGATGACTTCGGCGCGAACCTTTCCGTGAGGCAACAGCGGAGCAATCGCATTCTCGACGCTCACCCGAAGCGGGCTCGCATTGGTCGTGCGGGATGATAGCGCCGCCTCGCAATAGGTCTGGAGGAGATCGTTGAGGTAAGGGTCGGCATTCACGAGATGGCGTTCACGCGCATCGGCCTGCAGAACGAAAGCATCGGTCTCGGCGCCGAACTCCACCTTCGTCCCGGCAAACCGCGACATCGCAGAAGTGTCGCCCGATCGGTGATGCGCGATCGAGACGTGTTGTGGGACGAGGTTTGCGCCGGTCAGGATGCGGCAGACCCTAATTGCTCCAAAAATGCAGAACTCGGCCTGGTGCCGATCGCAATGCCGGGGAAGGCCGGCATAGCTCAGCGTGACGGTGAGCCCGCTTCCCTCCGCAATGCTGAAGACCAGCGCTTCATTGGTGATCGCGCTGTAGCGCGCAATGCGTTGCGTTGCGTCGCCGAGCGTTTGTGAGGATGCCATCACATAGAACAGCAAGCCCATGGCACGGGGGTCGAATTCCTGGGCCAGGGTGAAGCCGAGGCAATCATCACCCAGTGCCGTCGCGGCCCGGTCCAGGAATGCGACCTGACGCCGGGAGGGCACTCTCTGATCGTGATCGGCGAGCATGTCTTCGGTCAGGCCGACCTCGTTCAGGAGAGGCGCGGCCGCTATGCCTGCGCCGGCAAGGCGAGCAACGGCAAGGCGCGAGATGCCTGCTAGCGTCGTCGGCAAGGAGGTCAGGTCGCGTGGCAAAGCCGCCGAACTCCCCTGCTCATGTCCGGGACGAGCAAAACCTTGGCCGAAATTAACAAGCGTCGAACGCTCCAGCAACGTATTTCGGGGATGTCCGGTCTGCGTGCGCGCACCGGCCACGCCTTGAAGGCAATAGGCCCAGGATAAACCAATAAGCCCAGAACAAACCTGGAGCGGAAATGGAGCCTACGGATGAGATCTCGCCGGCGTCTGGCCTCATTGAGTGCTGTCGGGATCATGATTTCTTCGACCGGTCACGCTGCGACCTTTGCCTGGGAATGCAAGTTCCCTAGCTTTCGCAATGCCCTGACCTTTGTTTGGGATACCGATAAAAGCTCAGCTTCCCTGATTGGCGGCGCGGGCTCGGCGACGTTGTGGCCGAATTTCGGCACGATCGCCTCCGGGCAGGCTGTTGTCTCATTCGCTGAGCCAACCTCTGGCGGAGCCATCCAGACGACAACGATCATCGTCAACACCGGAGAAGCGATTCATAGCCGCAATGCCATTGTCGGCGGGAAGTTTGCTCCCTCGCAAGATTCGGGTCAGTGCAGGCAAAAGCGCTGATTCTAAAATCTGCATGCTTGCTACTATGTGTTAGTATTGGTTTGTCGACTTAAATTAATTTAATAAATTAGATAACGTTAATTGTGTTCAATCGAAATATTGAATGCGAAATTCGGCGTTCATATTCCTGAGGGATCTCGGCGCGATGCGCGTCTAAATCACCTACCGGGAGGAGCGGTCACAAAGTTGCCGAACTCCATGTCCATATCGCTTCGATCAGCGAATAATGCAGTCTCAAATCGGGAGAGAAAAAATCTTTGATAGTTAGGAACAAGAGGCAAGGCCGTCAGCAACATTTTTCGGGTACACCGAACCGACGTTGTCGAGGCCGATCTGCCATGAACGTTAAACTCAACGGTGATGCAGGCTGTATGTTTTTGATGCAGAATTTTGCTTCGCATAATGGCCGCCGATCTCGGTCAGCGACAGACAAGATTATCGCCTGCGAAGTGGTCGTCATTTCCACTGTCGCGTTCCGGCGCGACGCCGGCGCATCCGGTC
Organism: Bosea sp. BIWAKO-01; assembly: GCF_001748145.1. NCBI lineage: Bacteria > Pseudomonadati > Pseudomonadota > Alphaproteobacteria > Hyphomicrobiales > Alloboseaceae > Allobosea > Allobosea sp. BIWAKO-01. The sequence continues at coordinate 187,759 of NZ_BCQA01000001.1, read as the reverse complement.
GACGCGCTAATACAGATCAGTCGTCGATGAATAGCCTCAGGCCTGAAGCCGTTCCGTGGTTCTCCCGCGCGTTGAGCGGCGAGGTAACGCCTCGGCACGAGGCCGCTTGATGCGGCACTGCGCGCGGCCGCACTCCTCATCGCAATGGCCGTAACGCTCGTTAACCCCCGTTAGTCAAACACCTTTGTCGCCTTCGGCATATCGAGACGCTGCGCTACGCAGGGCCTTCGCCATGCTTCGGGACAAACTCCAGCAGAACGAGTTCTTTTCCGCCTCCACAGCCTCCGTGAGAGCCTTGACGTGCTCGTCTCCGGTCAGGCCGCGGCGCCCAAACCCAGCAAACACACCAAGCCACAAGGGCCGCTGATCCTGCCGACGATGGATCCGGGCCGCGAACGCACGGCTTGCCCCTTACCCCCGGAGTATCCCCATGAAGCGCATCGCCCCACTGGCGTTGCTTTCGCTTGCGGCCTTTGTCGAGCCGCCCGCCACGACCATGGCGTCCACGCAGCTCATCCTCACCGGAGTGCCCGTCGTGATCGACGGCGACACGCTGGCGAGCGAGCAGCGCTGCCTCGCCGAGGCGATCTATTTCGAGGCGCGCTCCGAAGCGGAGGACGGGCGCGTCGCCGTCGCCCAGGTGGTGCTCAACCGGGTCAAGAGCGGGTATTATCCGGGTTCCGTCTGCGGCGTCGTCTACCAGAACCGCCACCGCAGGCTCGCCTGCCAGTTCACCTTTGCCTGCGAGGGCAAGTCGTTGCGCATCAAGGAGCCCGAGCAATGGCAGGTGGCCCAGCGCATCGCACGTGAGGTCTACGAGGGCCGGACCTATCTGGCGGAGGTCGGCGATTCCACGCATTATCACGCCGATTATGTCCAGCCCTCCTGGGCGAAGAGGCTGAAGAAGATGGATGTGATCGGCCGCCACATCTTCTACAGCCGCGGCACGACCGGACTGGCCCATTTGTGAAGCGATCGATCAAATCGCGCTGCGGGGGTTAGGCGGGACTGGCTGGGATTATCCGGGATCTCGTGAAATGCTGCAGCTTTACCAGAGCTTGGGCCGCGAACGGTGACCAGGGAGCGAACGCTCCCAGCGAAAGATCAAATGGCACTAAGCGACCCTGGCGCCCACCTATCGCACTCCCGGCCGCCGCTTGAGCGCTTGTTACGGTCCCAAACTCGGACGTTTCCGGCCAGGGGTGAGTGTCTTCTTCCGAGTTCCGATTTAGCTGACGTTTTCAGTAAGCTGCGGACTCCCGGCTTGTTCTGGTGCTGTTCGCAAACCCCGAGCTCCCAGCAGCAGGCCAGCGTCCGCTTCCGACGACCCTGACCGGACGTTCGCCTCGTTGCCCGGAAGCGGACGTCCTGACGCTCTGTATGGGCTGCACTCGGTTCTCAGAGCACATCGCCTGCGCGACAGGTGCGTCGCAAATCCGCCACGCCCGATCGATTTGGCGCGATGTGAACGGCTGTTTATTGCCCCGCGCGCCGGGAGGACCGAGCCTGCCGTCGCGGTTGGGGCCTGACTATCGATGCCGAACGATCTGAAGCTTGCGCGGATGCTGCCGGCGCGTGGCCGGCGGCCGGGGCAGCTATGTCAGTCCGTTTCGATGCTCGCGCTCGGTCTCGCTCTGCTCGCCGCGGCCCCCGCTGCTCTCGCCCAATCGGTTACAGTCACTGGCGCAGTCTATCCGATGCCCCCCCAGCCGCTTGCAAACTGGAATCTGGGTGGCGGGATCCTGACCATCGGTGACGTCGGCCCCGCGACGCTGACCATCGCTGGGGGTGGCAGTGTCACGAGCGAAGTCACCCGAATCGGTAATTATGGTAGTGGCACGGTGACAGTGACGGGCGTCGGCTCGCTCTTGGCCAGCCCCGCAGCCCTCCTGGTCGGATACCTCGGGGGCGGCGACCTGCGCGTCGAAGACGGCGGCGCCGTCACCAGCAGTGTCGTCAATATCGGCTACGCCGGTGGGGTGGTCGGCAACGCGACGGTGACCGGCGCAGGGTCGCGCTTGACCGTGGACGGCGATCTCGATGTCGGTGAGCGTGGCAGAGGCACGCTCACCGTGTCGAATGGCGGTAGCGTCTCGAACACCTATGGCTATCTCGGCACGTTCAATGGCAGCAGCGGCACGGCGACGGTTACCGGGGCAGGCTCCAGCTGGACCAATTCGGTCGAGCTGCGTATCGGCCACCACGGCACCGGCACGCTGACCATCGAGAAGGGCGGCAAGGTCAGCGCGGCGAAGACGATCATCGCGGCGACCGGCACCGGCACGCTCAATCTGCTCGGCGATACCGTCAACGGCCGCGGCGTGCTCGAAACCGGGCAGCTCGTGAAAGGGGCGGGCTCCGCGACGCTCAATCTCGATGGCGGCATCCTGCGAACAGCACGCAACGAGAGCAATTTTCTCGATGGCTTCGGCAGCGCCACGATCGGCACGAACGGTGTCTTCTTCGACAGCAACGGCTACGACATCGCCGTATCCACCGCTTTCGACGGCAGTGGAGGGCTGACGAAGCAGGGCGCTGGCACGCTGACGCTGACCGGCACGAACAGCTATTCGGGCGGCACTACGATCACGGGCGGTGCGCTCGCGGTCTCGGCCGACGCCAATCTCGGCGACACATCGGGCGGCGTGACGCTGGACGGCGGCACGCTGCGCGCGACTGCGAGCTTCTCCACCGCGCGCACGATCACACTCGGCACCTCCGGCGGGAGCATTATGGTCGATAGCGGCCAGACCCTGACGGCCAGCGGCAACATCATCGGTGGCGGCGGGCTGACCAAGGCGGGAGACGGCACGCTGAGCCTGATCGGCTTCAACTCCTATACTGGCGGGACGACGATCGCGGGCGGCAAGCTCATCGTCGGGTTCGACGGCAATCTCGGCGACTCCTCCGGCGGGCTGACGCTGGCCGGCGGCACGCTCGCAACGACTCAGAGTTTCAGCTCGGGCCGTTCGGTGACGTTGTCAGGCAGTGGCGGTGGCATCGAGGTCACGACCGGGCTGAACCTGACCCTCACCGGCACGATCTCGGGTACGGGCGGCCTGACCAAGACCGGGGCCGGCATGTTGATGCTCTCGGGCACCAGCACCTATTCCGGCGCGACTACGGTATCGGCCGGCACCCTCTATATCAACGGCGCTCAGGCACTGTCGGCTGCCTCGAACTACGCCATCGCGTCCGGCGCGCTACTGAACGTCAACGATGGTCTCGGCACGGTCACGGCCGGCTCGATCGCAGGGGCTGGCCAGATCCGGATCGAGAGCGGCTCGACGCTGGAGACCGGCGCGACCCATGCTTCGACCAGCTTCACCGGGATGATCTACGACGCCGGCAGCATCAGGAAGGTCGGCACGGGCACGCTGACACTGACGCAGGAGAACAGCTATGCCGGCGGCACGACGATCGCGGGCGGGGCGATCAGCATCTCCAGGGAGAGCAATCTTGGCTCGACCTCGGGCGCGCTGACCTTGAACGGCGGCGTGCTGCAGGTGACCGGGACGACGCTGACCGAGCTCAACCGCGCCGTTGTCTTCGGCACGGCGGGCGGCGGCTTCGACATTGCCGATGCCGGCAACAGCTTCACTCTCTCGCAGTCCTTCTCGGGCACGGGCGCGTTCAGCAAGGCCGGGGCCGGCACCTTGCTGCTGAAGAGCACGCAGAGCTATTCCGGCGCGACCACGGTCTCAGGCGGAACCCTGCGGGCGGGCCAGGTCGGTTCGTTCTCAGCCGCCTCGGCCTTCACGGTGGCATCGGGCGCGCGGCTCGATCTGGCCGGGTTCAGCCAGAGCATCGGCTCGCTTGCCGGCGCGGGCATGGTGACGCTCGGCGCGGGGACGCTGACCGCCGGTTCCGACAACAGCTCGACGGGCTTCGCCGGGTCGATCACCGGCAGCGGCGGTCTGACCAAGGCTGGTGCCGGCACGCTGACCTTGTCGGGCGCCAGCAGCTATGCCGGCAGCACGCAGGTCCAGGCCGGCAAGCTCGTGGTCAACGGCTCGCTGGCGAGTGCGGTGACGCTGGCCGGCGGTACGCTCGGCGGCTCCGGCACGGTCGGAGCGATCAGCGTCGGCGGCGGCGCGACGGTGGCGCCCGGCAACTCGATCGGCACGCTGACCGTCTCCGGCAATGTCGCGTTCGCCTCGGGTTCGATCTATCAGGTCGAGGTCAACGCGGCCGGCCAGAGCGACCGGATCGTGGCCTCGGGCCTGGCGACGCTCGCGGGTGGCACGGTCGCAGTCCTGGCCGAGACCGGCAATTACGCGGCGAGCACGAACTATACGATCCTCACCGCCGCGGGCGGCGTCTCCGGCCAGTTCGCCAACGTCACCTCCAACCTCGCCTTCCTGACGCCGTCGCTGAGCTATGGCGCAACCAGCGTCACGCTGACCATGGCGCGCAACCAGACCGGGTTCGCCACGGTCGCGTTGACCCGCAACCAGGGCCTGATCGCCAATGCGGCGGAGCGGCTCAGCGCCGGCAACCCGGTCTATGACACGCTGCTCTCCAGCACAGCGGCCGAGGCGCGCGCCGGCTTCGACCTGCTCTCGGGCGAAGCGCATGCGCAAGCCGTCGCGGTGATGATCGACGAGAGCCGGCTGGTGCGCGAGACCATACTGTCGCGCCTGCGCGGGCCGCTGCTGACGGCGCCTGCCGGAGAGGTCGCGGCCGCCTATAGCGCCGACCTGCCCGGCCGCAAGGGCGCGGTCGCCATGCCCGCCCCGCTGCCGCAGTCGCGCTACGCATTCTGGGGCGAAGCCTTCGGCGGCATGGGCAACAGCAATGCCGATGGCAATGCGGCGAGCCAGTCGCGCCGCAGCGGCGGCGCGCTCCTCGGCGCCGACATGCTGGTCTATGACAATCCCGGCTCCTCGCTCAGGCTCGGCCTCGCTGGCGGCTACAGCCAGTCGCGCTTCGATCTTGACGCCCGGCTCTCCTCCGGCAGGCTCGAAAGCGGCCATGCCGGCCTCTATGCCGGCGCCCGCTTCGGCAGCCTGCGCCTTGATATGGGCGCGGCCTATTCCTGGTCGGAGAGCGATATCCGCCGCCAGGTCGCGATCCGCGGTTTTGGCGATGTCTTGCACCTGCAGCGCCCGGGCTCGACCGCGCAGGCCTTCGCCGAGCTCGGCCATGGCTTTGCCTTCCAGGGCTTTGCGCTGGAGCCCTTCGCGCAGCTCGCCCTGATCCGGGTCTCGACCGATGCCGGCACCGAACAGGGCGGCGCGGCCGCGCTCAGGCTGTTCTCCTCTGAGCAGACGCTCGGCTTCAGCACGCTGGGCCTGCGCGCCGAGGCGCAGCTCGGCACGGCGCCGCTCTTCGCCCGCGCCATGCTCGGCTGGCGTCACGGCTTTGGCGATCTGACCCCGGTGGCGAAGACCGCCTTCCTGCTCGGCTCCACCCCGGCGCAGGTCTACGCCGCTGCGATCGACCGCAATGCGCTCGCCACTGAGGCCGGCCTCGACTGGCGCCTCTCCTCCGCCACCAGCCTCGGCCTGACCTACTCCGCCGCCATCGGCGAACGCTCCAGGTATCAGGCCCTCAAGGGCAGGGTCGATGTCAGATTCTGAACGGCGCCTAATTCGGTTGGAATCAACGTTCGTTTATCCCACCGCGAAACCCCAAAACGACGCGTCTACGGGCGGAGGTAGCCGGCTCGTCTATTGCTTGGTGTCAGAAGTCGCATCTGTTGCCATTTGATCGTTCGGTCGCTGCCATTTGATTGCTCGCGCGCTCCCTTCGCAATTGCGAGCGCGGCCCCTATAGGTTGCGCGGCGATCAGTCTCGCCGGGAGTCACGCCTATGGCCTATCTGTCCGATGCCCGCACCCTCACGCTGGCCGATTTCGCCCGGATGAAAACGGCGGGCGAGAAGGTCGCGATGATGACCTGCTACGATTCGAGCTTCGCGAGCCTGCTCGAGAGCTGCGGTGTCGAGATCCTGCTCATCGGCGATTCCATGGGGAATGTGCTGCAGGGGCACGCCACGACCTTGCCCGTGACCATGGAGCAGATGGTCTATCACACGGCCTGCGTGGCGCGCGGCGCCAGGCGCGCCTTCATCATGGCCGACATGCCGTTCGGCTCGTATCAGGAAGGTCCTGCCCAAGCCATGCACAACGCAGCCAGGCTGATGGCTGCCGGCGCCCATATGGTGAAGCTCGAAGGCTCCGACTATGCCGTCGAAGCCGTTCGATTTCTCGTCGAGCGTGGCGTCCCGGTCTGCGGCCATCTCGGGCTGACGCCGCAATCCGTGCACCAGCTCGGCGGCTATCGGGTCCAGGGCAAATCGGCTGATGCTGCGACCAAGCTGAAGGCCGACGCCGCCGCGCTCGAGCAGGCGGGCGCGCGCTTCCTCGTGCTGGAAATGGTGCCGTCGACGCTCGCCGCCGAGATTGGCGAGACGAGCGACGCCATGCTGACGATCGGGATCGGCGCCGGTGTCCACTGCAATGGCCAGGTGCTCGTCCTCCACGACGCAATCGGCGTCTATCCCGGCAAGAGGCCGCGTTTCTCCAAGGACTTCATGGTCGGCGCGGGCTCGATTCCTGAGGCGATCCAGGCCTATGTCGCTGCGGTGAAGAGCCAGGAATTTCCCGGTCCGGAACACAGTTACTGAGCGCCGGTGCGGGCAGGCGCGATCTCTCGGAAGGGGGGCTCGCGGCCCCATGGCCGGTCAAGTCAAAAACGGCTCTGACTGATTTTTCATTATATCAGTTTGAATATAGCGACGGGCCTCGTTGAGGGATGCAGGCCCATGACAATTCGGGCGCATCCCGGAAGGGCGCTCTCTTGCATCGTCCGGTGCCAGTTCCGCCGAAAGGCCCCGCTGTCCCGGCATTAGCCGATCTGACTGTTGACACCAGCGCCTGAACGGCTGGAACATGCCGAAAATCGCACGGATGCCAAGGGCGGAGCTGCCCTCGGCTCGGACTGAATGTGCGAAGCGGGTGGAAATGGATGCCGAGCATGGTCGAGACTGCGCGAGGCCTGCACGCTGATCGGATATATTCGACATTGAATAACGCGGCGGCCGTGGCGCAATCCGCCGTGGCGGCGTCCTGGTCGCGTTCCGTCGTCAGATACGGCCTCGACCCCAACCACGCACGGCCGCCCTGGCGGCTCAGCCAGCATGAATTCGATGCCGCCTTCGAGCGCCTGGATCCCCTGATCAGAGTGGCGCAGGCCACGCTGGATCGGCTTTTCCAGTCGGTCGGAGATGCGGGCTGCTGCGTGCTGTTCACCGATCGCGAGGGCGTGCCTCTCGATCGACGGGGCGTCGCCGGCGACGACGTCGATTTCCGCAATATCGGGCTCTGGACCGGAATGGTCTGGAGCGAGGCCAGCGAGGGCACCAACGGCGTCGGGACCTGCCTCGCCGAGGGGCGCCCCCTGACGATCCACCGCGATCAGCATTTCCTGACACGCAATATCGGCCTGAGCTGCAGCGTCGCCCCGATCTGGGACGCGCGGGGACGGCTGATCGCGACGCTGGATGTCTCGACCTACCGCGCCGACCTGACGCCGGCCATGCTGAAGCTTGTCGCCAGCGCGACGGTCGAGGCGGCGCACCGGATCGAGGCTCATCATTTCCGGATGGCCTTTCCCAGCGCCCGTATCGTCGTCGCCCAGGACCGCTTCGGCGGCGGCGGCGGTCTGCTGGCCGTCGACAAGGAGGATCTCGTCATCGGGGCGAGCCGGGCCGCGCGGCTGGCCTATGGACTGACCGACGAGCGTCTCGCGCACCCGTTTCCCGCGGAGGATCTCCTGGCCGGGGAGGAGGCAAGGCCCACCGAGGCGTTGAGTGCCGCCGAGCGCGGCGTCGTGCAGCGGGCTCTGGCGCGGGCCAATGGCAATGTCTCGGCGGCGGCGCGCATGCTCGGTGTCAGCCGCGCGACGATGCACCGGAAGCTGACACGGCTCGGCCTCGAACGCGGCCGGTGAAGGCGGCGTGGCCGAGCCTGCAATCTCTTCCGAAACCTGTCGCAAAGCTGAGACAGTCGGGCGCCTGAAAGCGTCGCACGCCTCCTGACAAGCGCGCGCATTGCGGCCGATCCTGCCCTTCAGGGCGCGGCCTCACAGCGCTGCGACGGAGGAAGAGATGAACAAGCCCGAATTCAACCGCACATCCGCGACGCCGTTCAAGGCGCGCTATGGCAATTTCATCAACGGCAAATGGGCCGAGCCCCTGTCGGGGCGTTATTTCGAGAACACGTCTCCCGTGAATGGCCGGCTGCTCTGCGAGGTCGCGCGCTCGGACGCAAAGGACATAGAGGCCGCGCTCGACGCTGCCCATTCCGCCAAGGATGCCTGGGGCCGCACCAGCGCCGCCGAGCGGGCGCTGCTCCTGAACAAGATCGCCGATGTGATGGAGGAGAATCTTGGGCTTCTCGCGCTGGCCGAGACCTGGGACAACGGCAAACCGATCCGGGAGACGACCGCTGCGGACATGCCGCTGGCAATCGACCATTTCCGCTATTTCGCCGGCGCGGTGCGCGCGCAGGAAGGCGGCATCTCCGAAATCGACCATGACACGGTCGCCTATCACTTCCACGAGCCGCTCGGCGTCGTCGGCCAGATCATTCCCTGGAACTTCCCGATCCTGATGGCGGTCTGGAAGCTGGCTCCGGCGCTAGCTGCGGGCAATTGCGTCGTGCTCAAGCCGGCCGAGCAGACGCCCGCCTCGATCCTCGTCCTGGCCGAGCTGATCGCCGACATCCTGCCGCCGGGCGTCCTGAACATCGTCAACGGCTTCGGCCTGGAGGCCGGCAAGCCGCTCGCCTCGAGCAACCGCATCGCCAAGATCGCCTTCACCGGCGAGACGACGACGGGCCGCCTGATCATGCAATATGCCAGCCACAACCTGATCCCGGTGACGCTGGAGCTCGGCGGCAAGTCGCCGAACATCTTTTTCAAGGATGTGACGCTCGAGGATGACGATTTCTTCGACAAGGCGATCGAGGGTTTCGTGATGTTCGCGCTGAACCAGGGCGAAGTCTGCACCTGTCCGAGCCGCGCGCTGGTCCATGAGAGCATCTATGACCGCTTCATGGAGAAGGCGCTGAAGCGCGTCGCTGCGATCAAGCAGGGCGACCCGCTGGATGCCGCGACGATGATCGGTGCGCAGGCCTCCTCCGAACAGCTCGAGAAGATCCTGAGCTATTTCGACATCGGCCGGCAGGAGGGCGCCGAAGTGCTGATCGGCGGGGCGCGAAACGAGCTGCCGGGCGATCTGGCGGGCGGCTATTACGTCAAGCCGACCGTCCTGAAGGGGCACAACAAGATGCGGGTCTTCCAGGAGGAGATCTTTGGGCCGGTCGTCTCCGTCACGACATTCAAGGACGACGAGGAGGCGCTCTCGATCGCCAATGACACGCTCTATGGCCTCGGCGCCGGGATCTGGACCCGTGACGGCAACCGCGCCTACCGCTTCGGCCGCGCGATCCAGGCCGGCCGGGTCTGGACCAATTGCTACCACGCCTATCCCGCGCATGCGGCCTTCGGCGGCTACAAGCAGTCCGGCATCGGCCGGGAGAACCACAAGATGATGCTCGACCACTACCAGCAGACCAAGAACATGCTGGTGAGCTACTCCCCGAAGAAGCTCGGCTTCTTCTAAGGAAACCCGCCGCTTCTGGTGCTTGCCCGCTCCTCCACGGGCATGGCCCGGCACGCTTGCAGCGACGACGCGTTGCTGGAGCGTGCCGGGATCGAGCCTCAGGGCGTCTGTTGAGGCCTGGGCGAATGCGAGGTCATCGTCGTCCCACGTCCCAGGGAGCTCTCGCATGAGCGAGCAAGCCATCGAGCAGGTCACCGCCACTCCGGCCGCCTTGCATCTGATCGCAAGGCTGCGGGCCGAGCACGGCGCCATTCTGTTTCACCAATCGGGAGGCTGCTGCGACGGCTCCTCGCCGATGTGTTATCCGCAGGGCGACTTCATCGTCTCGGACCATGACGTGAAGCTGGGCGAGGTTGGCGGCGCTCCGGTCTATATCAGCGGCTCGCAATTCGCCCTCTGGCGCCATACCCAGCTCATCATCGACGTCGTTCCCGGCCGGGGCGGGATGTTCTCGCTGGAGAACGGCACGGAGCAGCGCTTCCTCACGCGCTCGCGCGCCTTTTCCGGCGAGGAGATGTGCCGCCTCGATGCCCGCCCGGTCGGCGCGGCCGGCTGAGCTCGATGGGGTCCGGCTGAGCTTGCTCAGTTGGAGAGGCCGGTCCTGGCGACGAGTGCCGGATCAGGGCGATAGAGCGCGGGATACAGGCGCTTCAGGCTTTCGATCTTCGGCAGGTCGTTGATCACGATATAGGGGTGGCTCGGGTTCTTCGTGAGGAAGTCCTGATGATAGGCCTCGGCCGGGTAGAAGGGCCGGTCCGGCTCGATCTTGGTCACGATCGCCGCGCTGAAGGCCTTCGCCTGGTTGAGCTGGGCGATATAGGCCTTGGCGATCCTGGCCTGGTCCGCATTGGCCGGGAAAATCGCCGAGCGATACTGCGTGCCAATATCGGGGCCCTGGCGGTTGAGTTCGGTCGGATCATGCGCCGCCGAGAAATAGATCTGCAGGATGCGGGCATAGCTGATCTTGCGCGGATCATAGGTGATCTGCACCGCCTCGGCATGGCCGGTGCGGCCTGAGCCGACCTGCTCGTAGCGGGCGGTCGCCTTCTCGCCGCCGGCATAGCCGGAGACGGCATTGCTGACACCGTCGACATGCTGGAAGACGCCTTGCACCCCCCAGAAGCAGCCGCCGGCCAGGACGGCGACTTCCGACGTGGCTTGCGGGGCCGGTTCAGCGGCCGACAGGGCGGGGATCGCGTGGGGCGTACTCTCTGCGGCCGAGGGCGAAATCCGCAGGCCGAAACCGGCGAGCCCGATCAGGGCCAGGGCGGTGAGGGCCGGCCGGCCATAGCGCGCGAGGGGCGATCCGGCGGTCTTGTCGCGTGGATGTTTCATGTCCGATCTCCCGGTTCAGCCGAAGGTGAAGGCATAGGCCTGTACGCCCGGATCGAGGAAGCGGATCTCGAACAGGCGATCGCCGACCTCTCCCTTCTGGCGTATGAGCTGGTAGAGGCGTTGCTCGCTCACAATCCCCTGGCCATCGGCATCGCTATCCATGCCGTGGTCGTTGCCGGGCGGGGCGCCGTCGATGGTGATGCGAAAGCGCACCGGCTTGCCATCCGCTCCCGGACCGAGAACCAGATGCAGGTCGCGCGCATGGAAGCGGAAGGCGATGCTGCCATCCTTGTCATCCAGCGCGGCGTGCTCGGCACCGATCGTCCAGCCGCCTGACAGGCCCCACTCATTAAGCCGGGGCTGGCCCAACGCGTAGGCCTGGCGCTTGTCCTGGACGATGCCACCCGGCGAGACGAAATTCTCGGCCCGCTCATAGCCCAGATAGGTCTCCGGCGAGCGGACATTGCCGGCATCGGACGCGGCTTCCGCGCCGACGGCCTTGACCGCAACGAGTTCTGTCGGCGCCCCGGTCCTGCCGGCCTCGGCCAGCAGCGTCTGGATCACCCGTTCCGAGGCGTCATAGTCGCCCTCGCCGAACTGGTGGTGGCGGACCTGGCCCTGCGCATCGATGAAATAATGGGCCGGCCAGTAGCGGTTCTTGAAAGCGCGCCAGATCGCAAAATCATTGTCGATCGCGACGGGGTAGCCGATCTGAAGATCGTTCACGGCTTTCTTGACGTTGCCGATGGTCTTCTCGAAGGCGAATTCCGGCGTGTGGACGCCGATCACCACCAGGCCCTGATCCTTGTACTTCTCGGCCCAGGCCCGGACATAGGGGATCGTCCGCAGGCAGTTGATGCAGGAATAGGTCCAGAAATCGATCAGGACGACCTTGCCCTTGAGCTGGTCGCTGGTCAGCGGCGGCGAGTTCAGCCATTCGACCGCCCCGGCCAGCGCCGGCATCGCGCCCTCGACGGGCAATGCCTCGCTCGCCTGCGCAGGCTTGCCCTGCATCATCATGGCGTTGCCGCCGGTCATGGCCGGGTTCGCGGCCATCATGGCTGGATTGGCGCCCGTCATCGCGGGGTTGGCGCTCATCATCGCCGGACCGCCCTGCATGGCCACCGGGGACTGTCCTGGCGCTTCCGTTCCCGGCAGGAGCCGGTCGACCAGCCGCTGCTCTAGCGCTGCCGTGCTCGCCAGCGAGACACGTGTCAGGAAGCCCGTGTCGAGCCCGAGCGCGATCGCCGCGACCGCAACCAGCACCGCAACCCCCATGCCCCGCCGCAGCCATTCGCCGGCGCCCAGCGAGCGCTTCATGGTGGAAAAGACCCGGCCTCCGACCAGAAGCGCCAGCGCAAGCGAGGTTGCAGCTCCGGCGGCATAGGAGAGCAGCAGGAGCGACGTCCCGGCATTCGCGCCCTGGAGGGCCGCCCCGGTCAGGATCAGCCCGAGAACCGGCCCGGCGCAGGGCGCCCAGAGCAGGCCGGTCGCGACACCAAGCAGCAGCGAAGGTGCGACTGCGCCCTTGCCCTGTTCCGCCTGCTCGGAGAGGCGGCCGCCGAGCGCCACCAACGGGCGTGTCGCCCAGTCCGAAAGGGCAGGAAACAGCAGCGCGAGCCCGAACATGGCGAGAAGGCCGATCGCGATCAGCCGGCCATATTGGTTGGCCTCGACGGCCCAACTGCCGCCGACGGCCGCCAGCGTCGCGATGCCGGCGAAGCTTGCGGCCATGCCGACGAGCATCGGCAGCCCGCTGCGCAGGAAGGGTTGGCCCGCACGGGCGAAGACGAAGGGCAGGACGGGCAGGATGCAGGGGCTGATGATCGTCAGCACACCGCCGAGATAGGCGAGCAGGAACAGGGTCATCGCTGCCGCTCTCAGGCCGCCGTCGGCTTGAAGGTCATGGAAACGCCATTCATGCAGTAGCGCAGGCCGGTCGGCCTCGGGCCGTCGTTGAAGACATGGCCCTGGTGGCCGCCGCAGCTGCTGCAATGCACGCTCGTGCGCTGCATCCCGAGCGAGTTGTCGGTCTCGGTGCCGACCGCCTTGTCGAGAGGAGCCCAGAAGCTCGGCCAGCCGGTGCCGCTGTCATATTTCGTGGTCGAGGAGAAAAGCGGCTGGTCGCAGCCGGCGCAGGCGAAGTCGCCACGGCGCTTCTCGGCCAGAAGCGGGCTCGTATAGGGGCGCTCCGTGCCGCTCTGCCGCAGGACGGCGTATTGCTCGGGCTTGAGCAGGCGGCGCCATTCGGCGTCGGTATGGGTAACGGGAAACGTCACCTCGGACCGCGCGATGAGGGCAAGCAAGGGCGATGATGCCGCCGCAAGCCCTGCGCTTCTCAGCAGGATATGTCGCCGTGTCATCATGGTGCTGGTCTCCCGCTCCGGGACGATTCCTGTGTTCCGGAACAAGCTAGCGACGAGGTCGCTATTCTTCTACGGGCATAGCGCTCACCGCGCGACCATGTGATCGATGCGTGATGTCGCGATCCCATTCGCGCCAATTGGGGTGAAGGGGCGATGACACGATGTCGCGAACGGCGCGGCGTTGTATCCATGGAGGTGCGGCGCAGCGGTCGTCGCACGCATAGCGCGAGACGTTGCTGGCCGATGGGCTGACAGGCACCCTGCGCAGCGTTCAGTCCGCCGGTGGCGTCGGCGTCGTATCGCAGGGCTTCGCGGAACACACCCGACCGGCGGCTGCCAAGACCAGTGCGCGGTCGGGAGCAAGATCGGCGCCACGTCAATTGCAGCCGTGTGACGGCTTCCGGCGTTTGGGCGATGCCTCCTCGGCGGGACGGCACGTTCAAAAGCGAGCAGCAACTTGCATCGGCATGTCAAGTGTAACTTGACGCGCGACGGCGTCGGGCCTATGTGAGCGATGTGGACATCGAGAGCATCAGGCATAAGGCGCTCCGGTCATTTGCGGAGACGGGCAGAGCCAAGGGGTTGCCTGGGAACCTTGTCGGACGACTCCGGAATATGCTGGCCTATCTGGCCGTGATCGACACTGCCGAAGAGCTGAACATCCCGCCCAATTTCGGTGCCCACCTGCTGACTGGCGATCGCCCCGGCGTTTGGTCGCTGACGGTCACGAAGGACTGGCGCATGACGTTTCGCATCAACGAGGTCGGCGCGATCGAGGATATCGATCTGGAGGATTATCATTGATGGCCATCAAGCTTCACCCGAGCTTCGCCGTCCATCCCGGCGCTTGGCTCAAGACCGAGTTCGTCGAACCCCATGGGCTGAGCGTAACCGTCACTGCGGAGAAGTTGGGCGTGACCCGCCAGGCCATGAGCAACCTTCTGAACGGCAAGGCCGGTTTGTCGGCCGAGATGGCGATCCGCTTCGAGAAGGCGTTCGGCGTGCGCGCCGATACGATGCTGCGGATGCAGGCCGCGCATGATCTCGCCGTGGCCAGGGCCCATGAAAGCGATATCAAGGTGGAACGGATCGCCGTGGCCGCCTGAGGCCCCGCCCTCAGGGACGCCCTCTTTCATTCGTCTCACGGATCAATGCGATCAGCGCGCGCAACCCCGCCGGGACGTGCCGGCGACCGGGATAGTAGAGACAGAGGCCGGGAAAGGGCGGGCTCCAGTCCCCCAGCACCGGGATCAGTGCCCCCGAAGTGATATGCGGTGCGACGGACCATTCGCTGAGATAGGCAAGACCGGCTCCGGCCAGGGTCGCCTCCAGCATCAGGGTCATTTCGTCGAGGGTGAGCGATCCCGGCACATCGATCTCGACCTGCTCGCCGCGCTGCTCGAACTCCCAGTGATAGATCGCCCCGCTCGCCATCCGGGCGCGAATGCATTGGTGCTGGAGCAGATCGCCCGGCACGACAGGCTGGGTGCGCCCCTCGAAATAGCCCGGTGATCCCACCACGACCTGTCGCAAGGCGGGGCCGATCGGAACCGCGATCATGTCCTGCGGGACCGTCTCCGCCAGCCGGATACCGGCGTCGAAGCCCTGTCCGACGATGTCGACCAGGCGCCCTTCGGTGACGAGCACGACGTTCATGTCCGGGTAGCGCCTGAGATAGTCCAGGATCAGCGGCGTCAGGATCATCCGCGCCGCGCCCGCCGATGTGTTGATCCTCAGCGTGCCGGTCGGGGTCTCCCGGTGGCTGTTGATGCCCTCGATCGCGCCGCTGATCTGGACGAGCGCGGGAGCGATCCGGGCGATGAACTGCTCGCCGGCATCGGTCATCGCAACGCTTCGCGTCGTTCGATTGAACAGCCGTACGCCGAGCCGCGCCTCCAGCGCCGCCACCGCGTGGCTCAGCGCCGAGGAGGACATGCCGAGTTCGGTTGCGGCTGCCCGGAAGCTGCCGAGCCGCGCAACGGCGGCAACCGCGTCGTATTCGCCGAGGCCTGTCTTCATTGTCCCGAATTCTGCATCACTTCATGCCGGTTTATCCTGATTATCCAATCGATCCTAGCGGCCTATCTCGGCTTCATCAAACCCGAGGCACCGGAGGCCAGCCATGAAGACCATCGACACGATCTATATCGACGGGGCGTTCGTCACACCGCACGGAACCGAACTCTTCGACCTCCACAACCCCGCGACCGGCCGCGTGATCGGTCAGGTCCGGCTCGGCGACGAGATCGACACCCGCACGGCGATCGCAGCCGCCAAGCGTGCCTTTCCCGCCTTTTCGCGCAGCTCCAGGCAGGAGCGCATCGCCTTGCTCAACCGGTTGGCCGACGCGATGCAGGCGCGCGGCGCCGATCTGACCGAGGCCGTGATCGAGGAATATGGGGCGCCCACGTCCCGGGCGGAGTGGATGTCGGATTATGCGGTCGGTGGCTTCCGGCTCGCGGCGCAGATGCTGGAAACCTATGAATTCACCCGACGGATCGGTTCGGCGAAGGTGACGATGGAGCCGCTCGGCGTCGTCGGGCTGATCACGCCCTGGAACGCCAATGCCGGCTTTATCTGCAACAAGCTCGCCATGGTGATCGCCTCGGGCTCGACGGCCGTGATCAAGCCCAGCGAGATGAGTGCGATCCAGACGAAGATCGTGACCGAAGCCCTGCATGAGGCCGGCGTTCCCGCCGGCGTGTTCAATATCGTCAATGGCCGCGGCGAGGTCGTCGGGGCCGAGATCAGCGCGCATCGCGACATCGCCAAGGTCTCCTTCACGGGGTCGACCGCGACCGGCCGCGCGATCCTGCGCGCCGGCGCCGAAACGATGAAGCGGGTGACGCTCGAACTTGGCGGGAAGTCGCCGATGGTCATTCTCGACGATGCCGATTTCGCTGAGGCGGTGCCCTTCGCGGTGACGGCCGGCTTCATGAACAGCGGCCAGGCCTGCATCGCCGGCACCCGCATCCTGGTGCCGCGGGCGAGGCTCGCGGAGTTCGAGGCGGCGATCAAGGCGGCGGTCGGCGCGGTCAGGTCGGGCGCCCCGCGCGATCCGGAGACCACGATCGGCCCGATGGTCAGCCAACGGCAATGGGACCGCGTCCAGTCCTATATCCGCAAGGGGCGGGAGGAAGGGGCGACGCTTCTGATCGGGGGCGAAGGACGCCCTGATGGGACGCAGGATGGCTGGTTCGTGCGACCGACGGTCTTCACCGATGTCCGTAACGACATGACCATTGCGCGCGACGAGATCTTTGGGCCGGTCCTGTCGATCATCCCCTATGGAACCGAGGCTGACGCGATCGCGATCGCAAACGACACCGACTATGGCCTCCATGCCTATGTCGCCGGCTCCGATCCGGCCCGCGCGCAGGCCGTGGCGGACCAGTTGGTCGCCGGGCGCGTCGTCATCAACGGCGCCCCCATGGAGCCGCTGGCGCCGTTCGGCGGCTTCAAGCAATCCGGTATCGGGCGCGAGAACGGCGTGTTCGGGCTCGAGGCCTATCTTGAACCGAAGGCCGTGATGGGCTGATGAGCGCAGGCCGGAGCGCAGCGGTTCCGGACCATGTGCCGATCCTGGGTCGCCGAACGTCTGCGGTACGTGCGGGCCAATGGCGGGGTCAGATGATCCCGCCATTGGCGCGCAGCGTCTGGCCGTTGATCCAGGCGCCGTCCGGCCCTGCCAGGAAGGCGACGGCATCCGCGATGTCCCTGGGCTGGCCGAGGCGTTCGAGCGGGGCAAGCTTCGCGAGGCGGTCGATCACCTCCTGCGACTTGCCGTCGAGGAAGAGTTTCGTCGCGGTCGGGCCGGGCGCGATCGCGTTGACGGTGATCGACCGGCCGCGAAGCTCCTTGGCGAGGATGCTCGTCATGGCCTCGACCGCGGCCTTGGTCGCGGCATAGACGCCATAGCCCGGCTGCAGCAGGCCGGTGACGCTGGAGGAGAAATTGACGATCCTCCCGCCATCGCGAAGCCTCCGGGCGGCTTCGCGCAGGGTGTTGAAGGTGCCCTTCAGATTGACCGCGATCTGGCGCTCGAACAGGGCGTCGTCGCTGTCGGCGATCGTCGCCAGGGTCATGATGCCGGCATTGTTGATCAGCACATCGACGCCGCCGAAGGCGGCTTCAGTGCTGTCGAACATGCGGCGCACCGCCTCGACATCCGCGATATCGGCCTGGGCAGCGACGGCGCGGCTGCCAGCGGCCTCGATCCGGGCGACGAGCGCCTCGGCCGACGCAGCATTGCCGGCATAGTTCACCACCACGGTGAAGCCGTCCCTGGCGAGACGCTCGGCAACCGCAGCGCCGATGCCGCCTGAGGCGCCCGTCACGATCGCGACCTTGCTGCTCGGGTTCGTCATGCTCTTTCTCCTTGGCTCACTGCCGGTGTCCGGCGGCTGTGAGGAGAGAATGGACGTTCCCTTGCTCTGGATAATCAGCCATTATCCGGCATCACTGTTCGAATGGGTGAATAATGGATCGCTTCGATGCCATGCGGGTCTTCACCCGGATCGTGGAGCGCCGCAGCTTCACGCAGGCCGCCGAGGATCTCGGCCTGCCGCGCTCATCGGTGACCGATGCGGTCAAGGGGCTGGAGGCGAGGCTGGGCGTGCGCCTGCTGCAGCGGACGACCCGACAGGTCAGCCCGACGCTGGACGGCGAGGCCTATTACCGGCGCTGCCTGGCGCTGATCGCCGATCTTGAGGATGCGGAGGGGGCCTTTGCCGGTGCGAAACCGAGCGGCCTGGTGCGGATCGATGTCCATGGCACGCAGGCCCGGCATTTCCTGCTGCCGGGGCTCGGCCGCTTTCTCGAGACCTATCCCGGCATCCGCCTGCATATCGGCGAGGCGCATCAGGCTCTCGACCTCGTTCGGGAAGGGGTCGACTGCATCCTGCGGGCCGGGCCGCTTGCCGATAGCGCCCTGATCCGGCGCAAGCTCGCGGAGCTCGGCCGCGGCACCTTCGCGAGCCTCTCCTATCTCGAACGGTTCGGCGAGCCGCGGACGCCGGACGATCTGGAGCAGCATCGCATCATCGGCCTGGTCGCTCCCGATGCTGCCGGCGTCAGTCCGCTGGTCTTCACCGAGCGCGGCCGGGAACGGCAGGTCACCCCGCCTTCCGTGGTGACCGTGACCGGCCCCGAGACGAATGTCGCCTGCGCCTGCCTCGGCCTCGGGATCATCCAGGTCCCGCGCTACCGCGTCGCGCCCGAACTGGCCAGCGGCGCCCTTGTCGAGATCCTGGCGGATTTTCCTCCGACCCCGTTGCCCGTCCATGTGCTCTATTCGCATACGCGCCAGCTTTCGCCGCGCGTGCGCGTCGTCATCGACTGGATGGCGGAACAGTTCCGCTCCCGCCCGGTCTGAGGCGCCTGCCGATCCTGCCGCAGCCGCAGCCGCGGGCGTGAAGCGTGGCTGGGCCTGGCTTATGTGTCTCTCACGGCCCGGCGGCGACGCCAGGGCGCCAGCACATTGACTTCAAGCACGCCGGCCGTCGTCGCGGCCATGGCCGCGATGCAGATCGCCAGCTTGGAGTATTCCTCCATCGCGCCTTCGATGAGAATGGCGTGGATCGCGCCGGCGCCGACGACCGCGACCGCCAGAACGCTGTGCAGGATGCGCCAGAGCCGATAGTCGAGCCGTAGCGCACGCCGGGTCGCCGCGAGCGCGGCCGTCAGCACCAAACACCACAGGCTGATCACCCCATAGAGCGAGAACGGCGTTGGCGCGACCAGCAGCAGCGCATCGGTCACATCTTCGGGGCTGTAGAGGTAAAGCGCACCGATATGCAGCGCGACCAAGGCGACGATCGCCATGCCGCATCGGCGGTGCCATTGGACGCCGTCCCTTGCCGAAAGCAGCGGCGGCGCGGCGGCCATCAGCAGGGGCTGCACGAAAAGCAGGCTCAGCGCCACGACCCCGGCCATGCCGCCAGTGAGCCAGAGCAGTTCTCGCCCGCCCAGCAAAGGGCTTAGCCCAGCGGCGATGACCGGGACGGCAGCTATGGCCGCGACCAGGATCCATGCCGCGATGCGGCGGCTTCCGTCAGCTCCGGCGCGGCTCATTCGAAGCGGCGGGCGCGAGGACGAAGTCGGCCGTGAGGCTCGTATCATGCCGGCTGTTCAGGACCGGTCGCAGGAACAGCGTCGTGAAGCCTGGATCATCATAGGCAATGTGAATGTGGGGTTGCCCGAACTGCGGAACGATCGGCGAGATCTCGAGCCGATAGGCGCCATCCGGCCCCGTCATGACGCTGCCGCGGTTGCTTGGAACCCGCTCCCCGCCGCGATCGGTCGCAGCCCAGATCTGGATGCGGAGATTGGACAGTGGTGCGCCGTCGCCTGCTCTGCGAACCACGCCTGAGGCGACGAAGCCGGTGCCGAGATTCTGCACCACCGGCGCGTTGGGGACGTAATTGTTGGAGCCGCCGGGCATGGTTTCGGTGGGCGAGAACGCGCTGCCTGCCGATGACTGTGCGAGGGCGGACGTGAAGGAGCGTGGCAACAGGAGTGCGGCCCCGATCGCGGCCACGCTTGTGAGAACGGCTCTGCGATCCGTGACGATGATGGCGGTCACTGTCTCCTCCTTCGCAATGGGTTCGATCTCTGCAGCCTTCGACTGTGGCGCGATGCGGCGCTCGGGGCGCCCGAGGCCCGAATTTACCGCTTCAACCTACCGGTTCAGCGCCTTCGAAGTCCACCGGCGAGCCAGCGCAAGCGAGCGCGAAGCCGATCACCTTCGCGTCATGACCTGGCCTGCTCTCCACGCGAAAGGTCAGGAATGGCGCGCCGAAACCGGGGCGGCCGCGACGCGTCGACGGGCCGGCGCCTGGCTGTCGGGATGCGAGGTTTCGCTCCGAAAACCCCCGCGGAAAGCCAGGCGCGGGGGCGTTCGAGACATGGCGGACGCTGGACCGCCGTGAGCGCGCTTTGCCTATGGCTGCGGCCCGACGAGCCGTGATCGCTCGGGATGGGGCGCTCTGGAAGGCCCCGCTTCGCCCCTTTGGCGAAGCGTGCGCAACTGGCGTTCGAGAAGCATCAGCCGGATGCCGTGCTGTTTCTGAATGCGGCACATGTCTTCGAGTATGGCCAGCAACTGTGCCATATTGGTACTGGCTGGAGCTGGCTCGGGATCAAGGCCAAGCCGCTGAAACAGTGAGGTATTTTCGACCAGGCGAGGCATATCCGGCATGGTGTGATCCTCGTTTCCGGTGCCCAATGGGCTGTCTTCACGGCATCGAGCTGTTCCATTCCGGGAACAGCTCACGCCCACGCACCGGGCCTCGCAAGAAAGCCGCCAGGCATGGCTGGCCTGTCGCGCGAACCTTCGGCTCAGGACTGCGTTCCGATTGAACGGGGCCAAGGCGCCTGCCGGGAACCAGCCTGCGCAATCCTGGTTCAGCCCAAGGCGCATCAAGCGAGGATGGATCTATGACACGCACGATCATCCGCTCATTCGACGACCCTGCCGATGCCGAGACTGCCATCACGAGACTTGAGGCAGCAGGCTTGCCGCCAGATGACATCAGCATCATTCGCTCCCCCCCAGGGACCATCAGCAAGGATGCCTCCCGGGGAGCCGAGGTCGGCGGCGCTGTCGGCGCGGGGGCAGGCCTTCTGGCCGGGGTGGCAGCGCTCCCCCTGCCTGGCGTCGGGCCGGTTCTGGCGGCCGGGTGGCTGCTCGGCACATTGGCCGTCGGCACCACGGCCGGCGCCGTGGCCGGAGGCCTGATCGGGACGCTGACCGGCGCCGGACTGAGCGAGGACGAAGCTCATTTCTACGCAGAGACGATCCGGCGCGGCAGTACGATGGTCTCGGTCCGCACCTCCGATTCCCATGCTGCAGTCATTGAAAAAATCCTGGATGGGGCTGGTCCGATCGATGCGAAGGCGCGCCGCGGCGAATATGAGCGGGCAGGCTGGACCCGCTTCGACGAAACGACATCGCCTCCGTGAAGCAACCCGGAGCGGCGCCCTCTTAAGATGAAGAGGTCTAAGCGCGGATGCGCACGCGCCTGCGGCCCCCTGATCTTGCTTCCGCTCGCTAGGACAGGGTGGTCGCGCGCCCCGACGGCAGTTCCAGCCGCCGGGAGATGTGCGACGTCTCCAGGAATGCTTCGTCGTGGCTGACGACCACGAGTGCGCCGTCATAGGCGCGCAGCCCGGCCTCCATAGCCTCGATCGAGTCGATGTCCAGATGGTTCGTCGGCTCGTCGAGCAGGAGCAGCGGAGGAGGGGCCCTTCCACCGAGAACGCAGGCGAGGCCGGCGCGCAGCATCTGTCCGCCGCTGAGTTCTGAGACGCGCTGAAGCGCGGCATCGGCCCTGAACATGAAGCGGGCAAGCGCGGCTCGGCAGGCATTTTCGTCGGCCTGCGGATTGATCCGAAGGAAATTCTCCCTGATCGAGCGCGCTGGATCGAGCAGGCTGACGCGCTGGTCGAGCATGGCGAACCCGGTCAGGACGTGCACGCTCCCGGCCCAGGGCTGCAACTGCCCGGCGATCAGCCCAAGCAAGGTCGTCTTGCCGGAGCCGTTGGGGCCGGTGACGGCCAGGCGCTCCGGGCCGGTCACCGTCAGCGAGAGGTCGCGCAGGATCGGCCGCTCCGGCTGATGGCCTGCACTGACGCGATCGATCGTCAGCACAGTTCTGTTCGCCGGCAGCCCTGTCGAGGGCAGGGTTACGGAGAGCGGCTGCAGGATCTCGATGCGCTCGCGCGCGGCACTCGCGGCCGCCAGGGCCTGCGCGCGTCTGTCCTCGGCGAGGCGGGCATTGCCACCTCCGCTGTCTTCGCTGCGATCCTTCAGCAGGCCCAGAGCGATCCGCGGCATGCCGCCCTTCGCTCCTGCCCTGCGGCCGGCGCCGTCCTTGCGGGCCTTGCGTTCGGCTGTCGCCTGAGCCTTGCGGGCCAGTTCGGCAACATGTTTGTCGGCGTCTGCGAGAGCGTGCCGCGCGGCGGCGAGCTCCAGCGCCCTGTGCTCGCGATAGGCGCTCCAATTCCCGCCATAGCGCGTCGCGCCGAGCGAGGTCAGCTCGACAATAGCGTCCATGGTCTCCAGCAGGTCGCGATCATGGCTCACGACGATGGCACCAGTGCGCCAGTTGGCGAGGAGATCGAGCACGGCGCTCCGGCCTTCCCGGTCGAGATTGTTCGTCGGTTCGTCCAGCAGGAGGAAATCGGGTTCCGCGAAGATGAGCGCAGCGAGGCTGGCCCGCGTGCGCTGCCCGCCGGACAGTGCGGTCAGGCGCGTGTCCGGCTGCACATCGAGCCCGACCTGAGCGAGAGCTGCAGACAGGCGCGCTTCAAGCGTCCAGTCCGCTTCGCCGAGTTCGTCGATGCCAGCGTCCCCCGACGCGGCACGGCGCAAGAGCGCCAGCGCGTCCGTGGCTCGAAACAGTCCTGCGACCGTTTCGTTCGGGCTGATCTGGACGGTCTGGCGCAGAACGCCGAGCGTCCCGCTCACCGAAACGCGTCCGGATTGGGGGGAGAGTTCGCCGGCGATCAGCCGGAGAAGCGAGGTCTTTCCGATGCCGTTGCGGCCGACGAGACCAACGCGTTCCGGCCCGAAATTCAGGTCGAGGTCGGGAAGGAGGCGGCGACCGTCAGGTGCGGACAGCGTCAGATGAGACAGGATGATGGAGGCAGGCATGAACACGGATCTCCCCTAAGGCAAGGCGGACTGGCTTTGCGGTCGGGGTGAAATCCATGGCTGCAGACATCCTGTGGGAACTGGTGACCGGCGCCATCTAGCGCCGTGACCCCTTGGGATCAAGCGTCGCACGCAGCGGCAGCGGTCTGGAGGCACGATTCGCTCCGTCAGCGAACCGCCGCCAAGCGGTGAACTGCGGGAGCACGCTTGGGGCTGTCAGCTAAATGTCAGCTTGCCCGGCGTAAGCTGATCTGAGCGCGGCACATCTTCAGCCCCCCAGCTCTTGTGTCGCGCCCGCCTCGGCCCCGCCGTTTCACATGATCCGGCGGGGCTTCGCATGTCGGGGCCTTGGCCGCACTGCCCTCTGGCCTGGCTCAGGCGAAGAGCAGCCCGGGGTTCGGCGTGTAGCGGGCGAGCTTGTCCTGGTCGATGCTGACGCCCAGGCCCGGCCGGTCGGGGATCGACAGCCAGCCTTCGCCGTCGAGCACGAAGGGCTCGGCGAGGATGCCGTCGACATAGGGGCTGCCGCCGATGAACTCGACCAGATCCGCGCTCGGGAACGCAGCGGCCATCTGCAGGTCGGCCGCGAGGCCGAGCGCCGTGTTCCAGCCATGGCCGATATATTTCACGCCGAAATCATCGGCCATCCAGGCGATGCGGCGCTGCTCCGACAAGCCCCCGACCTTGGTGACGTCGGGCTGCACGATATCGACGGCGCCGCGCGCCAGCCAGGGCAGGAAGGCCTGGCGCCGCGTCAGCACCTCGCAGCCCGCGATCGGCACCGGCGAACATAGCCGCAGCTCGCGATATTCCTCGATCGCGTCGGGGCGCACCGGCTCCTCGAACCAGCCGACATCGAAATCCGCCAGCATTTCCGCGGTGCGCTTGGCCCATTTGAAGCCATGCGGCCAGAGCGCATCGCTTGCGCCAGCATCGACGAAGAGCTTGGCCTTGTCGCCGGCGGCCTCGCGCGCCGCCCGCACGATCGCTTCGTCGAGCCGGGTGTCCAGCGCCCGGCCGAACGGCCCCCAGCCGATCTTGAAGGCGGTGAAGCCCTTGTCGCGATAGGTCGCGATCACCTCGCGCATCGCCGCCGGTTCTTCCATCAGCAGCGAGCAATAGGGTTGCACCCGGCGGCGATAGCTGCCGCCGAGCAGCCGCCCGACGCTGAGCCCGGTCGCCTGGCCGAGAATGTCCCAGAGCGCGATGTCGATGCCGCTGATCGTATGGGTGAGGGTGCCGCCACGGCCCATCCAGAACGTGTTCTGGTGCAGCCGTTCGCTGAGATGGTCGGGGGAGAGCGCGTCCTCGCCGAGGAACAGCGGCTCGAGCACCTTGAGCCCGGCCTGCACCAGCCTCCCGTCCGTGAACGAGCTGCCATAGCCGATCAGCCCCTGGTCGGTATGGACGGCGATCAGTGCATGGATCGAGTCGTCGGGCCGGATCTCCGCCGACCAGCCGCCCTTCGGGCTCTCGCCGAAGAGCGGCGCGGCCTCGATCCGTGTGATCTTGAAGGTGGGGAGGGCGGTGGGCCGCGGGGTCGTCCTGGCAGGGCTTATCTCGGAAACAGTCACGCTTCGTCCCTTTCTGCACGGCGGCGGGCAATGATGGCTTCGTAATCCATGGCCTGGTTCATCACGGTGATGTGCTCGTCCAGCGCGGCGCGGATTGCCGCGATGTCGCCGGCCTCGAACACCACGAGCAGATCCTGGTGCTCCTCGACGACGCCGAGCATCGGCTTGCCGAAGGTCGCCAGGCCGAAAATGATGGTGAATTGCCTGGACAGCGTCTCCCAGAGATCGAGCGTCACGCTGTTGCCGCCGAGTTCGCAGAGCGCGCGGTGGAACAGCGTGTCGGCCGCGGCGACGCCATAGGCATCGTGGCGGGCCGCCATCAGCTCCATTTCCGCGACCGCCTTGCGTAAGGGGTCGAGATGGTGGCCGCGATTGCGCCCGGCTGCGGTCGCTCGCCCCATCGCGCTGGCTTCGAGCGCGATGCGGGTTTCGATGAGATCGGCAACCCGGTCATTCGTCACCGGGCGCAGCCGGATGCCCTTGTAGGGCTCGTTGACGACGACACCCTGGCTCTCGAGCAGCCGCAGCGCCTCGCGCACCGGCACGCGGCTGACACCGAGTTTGCGGGCGAGCTCGGCCTCGACGACCCGGTCCCCGGGCAGGATCAGGCCGGCGGCCGCGCCGGCGATGATGGCCTCTATCGCCTGGTCGACCAGGGTCTGCGGCTGCAGCGGCAGCCAGCCCGTGCCGCGCGATACCGGCTTCTGTGGCTCCGCCCTCGCAATGGTTTTTGTCTGCTGCATCCTGCCTCGCCCGGCGGCGACCTCACTTGACTAATCGTAGAATCGTATACGATCATACGATTACAAGAGCAAGGAGGGGGTGGGAATGGTGACCGTTGCCGAGAGCCGCATTCGCTGCGAGATCGATCTCGATGCGCCAGGGCGCCAGGCCGGCTACCTGAAGGCGCCGCTCTCGCGAAACACCTCCGGCTGGGGCACGGTCGAGATCCCGATCATCTGCGTGCGCAACGGCGCTGGGCCGACCGTGCTGTTTACAGGCGGCGTCCATGGCGACGAGTATGAAGGTCCGATCGCCATCTCCCGGCTCGCGCGCAGCCTGGATGCTGGCGCGATCCAGGGGCGCGTCATCATGATACCGGCGCTGAACATCCCGGCCGTGATGAACGACACGCGGCTGTCGCCGGTCGATAACCGCGACATGAACCGCTGCTTCCCCGGCAATCCGCGCGGGACCTTCTCGGAGATGCTGGCGCATTTCGTCGATGCGGTGCTGCTGCCGCATGTCGATATCTCCGTCGACCTTCACACGGCCGGCCATTCCGGCGACTCCGCCTTGTCGACCAACATGCATTACGTCGCCGATGTCGGGCTCCGGGAGCGCACCATGGCGGCGGCCGCGGCCTTCGGCGCGCCCTATAATGTCGTGTTCTGGGGCGTCGACGAGGGCGCGACGCTGACATCCTCGGTCGAGCGCCGGGGCATCCTTTCGCTCGGCACCGAGCTCGGCGGCTGGGGGCGCGTCAATGTCGAGGGCGTGCGCATCGCCGACCGTGCGCTGCTCAACATTCTCAAGCATTTCAAACTGATGGAGGGCAGCCCCGATACGCGCCAGCGCGATGGGGCGAAAGGCACCCGCCACATGATGGTCCGCAACGCCGCCGGATACAGCTTTGCGCCTTCCGGCGGCCTGTTCGAGCCGAAGAATGTCGTCGGCGATATCTGCCGGGCCGGTGAACTCGCCGGGCTGCTGCATTTCGTCGAGGATGTCGACCGGCCACCGCTCGAGGTTCGCTACCAGCTCGACGGCGTCCTGTGGATGTCGGCCGGTCCGGGCCGCGTCCAGCGCGGCGACGCCGTGGCCGTGGTGATGGAGGATTACGACGAGACCCGCGCTGCCCAGTGACGTCCTGAACAATCAAAAAGGGGAGATCAGGCATGAAAAAGCACAGCATTCTCGGCCACGCGCTTGCAGCAATCATGCTCCTGTCGATGCAGGCCGGAGCCTCCGCCCAGCAGAAGGGCGGGGACGTCGTCATCGGCATCAGCCAGGCGCCGCCTTCGCTCGATGCGCAGATCACCTCGGCGCAGGCGTCTCGGAACGTCACCCTGCATGTTTTCGAGACGCTCTATGCCCGCGACGAGAATGCCAAGCCGGTGCCGGAGCTGGCCGAGGGCGTCACCATCTCACCCGACGGCAAGACCTATGTCTTCCCGATCCGCAAGGGCGTGAAGTTCCATAACGGCAAGGAACTCGACGCCAATGACGTCGTCGCCTCGCTCGAGCGCTACCGCAAGATCGGCGCCTCGCTCGCGCTGGTTTCCGCGATCGACAGCATCAAGGCGACCGGCCCGCATGAAGTCACCATCACGCTGAAGCAGGTTCAGGCGACCTTCCTCGACAACCTCTCCTCGCCGCGGGCGCCGCTGGCGATCTATCCGGCGAGCGAGGCGGCGAAAGAGGCCGGCAAGATCGAGATCATCGGCACCGGCCCCTATAAATTCGTCGAGTACAAGCCCGACAGCCATGTGAAGCTCGCCCGCTTCGACGGCTATGTGCCCAATCCGAACGGCACGGGGCGCGACGGTTTCGCGGGCAAGAAGGAAGCCTTCCTCGACACCGTGACCTTCCGCTTCATGCCGGAGGGCGGCGCGCGCACCGCAGCGCTCGAATCCGGTCAGATCCAGTTCAACGAGACGGCGGATGGGCCGACCGCGAAGCGCCTCGGCAGCGATCCGCGCTTTTCGATCCACAAGGTGGTGCCCTTCGGCCTGCAGGTGATCAAGTTCAACCATGCCGAAGCGCCGGGCAACGACAAGAATTTCCGGCTCGCCGTCCAGGCCGCGTTGAACATGGACGACATCATGAGCATCGCCTATTCCGACATCAACCAGATGGATCCGAGCTGGCTCTATCCCGGTGCGCCTTTCTACAGCACGGCCGGCGCCGCCAAATACAACAAGGCCGATCTGGCTGAGGCCAAGGCGCTCCTGGCAAAATCCTCCTACAAGGGCGGCAAGACCACCTTCATCGTCGACAACCTGCGGGCCAATGTCGACACGGCGACCGTGCTGCAGGAGCGCCTGAAGGAGATCGGCATCACGGTCGATATCTCGATCGCCGACTGGCCGACGGTCTCGAAGATCGGCTTCACCCCGCAAGGCTGGACCTTCTGGACCCATGGCTTCGGCATCGAGCCCTTCGAGGGGCCGGCTTCCGTCATGGCGCCCTGGGTCAACGGCCTCTCGCAGCAGGCCAAGGACCCCGTCATCGACGAGTTGGCGGCGTCGCTCGGCAGCGAGATGGACGAGGCGAAGCGCAAGGCGCTGTTCGAACGCTTCCAGACCCATATGTATGACAACGCGGTTGCCATGAAGGCCGGCAATTACGGCGTCTTCCAGATCAGCACCGCCAAACTGAAGAACTTCAAGCCCTACCGGATCCCGCGCATGTGGGGCGTCTGGCTCGAGCGCTGACGCCAGCCTGCAGGCGCGCAATTCCGTGCGCCCGCCGACCGGCCCGCCGTACACAGGCCCGCCGTTGGCGGGCTGGCGGGCCGCGTGACGACGCTTTCTCCAAGCGGAAGCTCTGATGGCAAGCTTTATGATCCGGCGGATCGCCAGCGCGATCCTGGTGCTCGCGCTGGTCTCGCTGATGTCCTTCGCCCTGATCTGGCTGGTTCCCGGCGATACGGCGGCGGCCTTCCTCGACGCCTCGGCCACGCCCGAACAGGTCGCGGCGCTGCGTACGGCGCTTGGGCTGGACAAGGCGCTGCCGCTGCAGATGGCGGAATGGTACGGGCGCGTCCTCAGCGGCGATCTCGGCCAATCCGTGCTGCTGAACCGCTCCGTCGCCGGCGCCTTGCTGGAGCGCCTGCCGGTGACGCTGTCCCTTGCCACCTTCGCGCTTGCCATCGCCATCGCGCTCGGCGTGCCCGCCGGCGTCGCGGCCGCCGTCTTTCATAATCGCTGGCCGGATCAGCTCTTCATGACCACGGCGCTGCTCGGCCTTTCCGTCCCCGACTTCTGGCTCGGGCTGGTGATGGTTCTGGTCTTCGCCGTCTCGCTCGGCTGGCTGCCGAGCGGCGGTTTCACCGCTTTCGGCACCGACCCGCTCGGCTGGCTCAAGACGGTCATCCTTCCCGCCTTCACCCTCGGACTCGTGCAGGTCGGCTTCATCGCGCGCATGGCGCGCGCCTCGATGCTGGAAACGCTGAACCAGGATTTCGTCCGCACGGCCAATGCCAAGGGCCTGTCGCGCGCCTACATCGTGCTGCGCCACGGCCTGCCAAACGCGATGATCCCGATCCTGACGGTGATCGGCATCGTCGCCGGCGCGCTGCTCGGCGGCGCCGTCATCATCGAGCAGGTCTTCTCGATTCCGGGAATTGGCCGGCTGATCGTCGGCGCCATCGCCTCCCGCGACTTTCCCGTGCTCCAGGGCGGCCTGCTCTTCCTGGCGGTGGTCTATCTCCTGATCAACCTGATCGTCGATCTTCTCTACGCAGTCGTCGACCCGCGGGTGAGGCTGTCGTGAACATGACGATCGCCTTTCACAAGCCGGCCCTCAGCCCGCGACAGGCGAGCCTGCGACGGCTCGCCCGCAGCCGTTCCTTCCAGATCGGGGCCGCGATCATGCTCGCGATCGTCCTGGTCGCACTGCTGGCTGATCTGCTCTCGCCCTTCGATCCGCTGCGCAGCAATGCCCGCATGCGCCTGACGCCGCCCAACGCCACCCACTGGTTCGGCACCGACCACTTTGGCCGCGACATTCTCTCCCGCGTCATGGTCGGGGCCCGGATCTCGCTCAGCATCGGCGCGGCGACCGTCCTTCTCACCGGCCTCTTCGGCACCGTGATCGGCGCGGTCGCGGGGTTCTTCCCGCGCTTCGACAACCCGATCATGCGGCTGATGGATGCGCTGATGGCGTTCCCCTCCATCGTGCTCGCCATGGTGGTCAGCGCCGTGCTCGGCGCCTCGCTGACCAATGTCGTGATCGCCCTGTCGATCGCCACCATGCCCCACACCGCCCGCATCGTCCGTGCTTCGGTGCTGGTCGCGCGCGAGCTTGAGTATGTCGAGGCCGCCCGCTCGCTCGGCGCGGGCGAATTGTCGATCCTGTTCCGGCATGTGCTGGTCAACGCCATGGGGCCGCTGATCGTCCGGCTGACCTATGTCTTCGCCGTCGCCATCCTGGCCGAGGCCGCGCTCTCCTTTGTTGGCGCCGGGCCGCCGCCGCCCGCGCCCTCCTTCGGCGCGATCATCGCCCAGGGCCGCGATTTCATGCGCGAGGCGCCGTGGATCACGATCTTTCCGGGGCTGGCGATCGTTCTGTCCGTGCTCGGCCTCAACCTGCTCGGCGATGGCCTGCGCGACGCCCTTGATCCGCGCTCGACCCTATAGCCGCCGCCATTTCCAAGGCGGGCGCGGAGAGCCGCGCCCCGAGAGATAAACCGGAGACCAGACGTGAAACGCATCCTCATCGCCGAATGCAAGCAGGAGATCTCGTCCTTCAATCCTCTCCCGTCGGGCTACGGCAATTTCCACATCAGGCGGGGTGACGCGCTCTATGAACAGCGCGGCACCAACCAGGAGTTCGGTGGCGCGCTCGCCGTGTTCGAAGGGCGCGGGGACGTCACCGTGGTTCCGACGATCAGCGCGCGGGCCGGCAGCGCCGGCCTGCTCTCCGCCGAGGGCTGGAAGCGCCTGTCACAGGAATTCCTTGACGCCGTCTTCGCGCGTCTCGACGGGGTCGACGGCATCTATGTCTGCCTGCATGGCGCGATGGCGGCCGAGGGCGAGCTCGACCCCGAGGGCTACCTGCTCGAGGCGCTGCGCAAGCGCGTCGGGCCGGACATGCCGATCGTTATCTCGCTCGACCTTCATGGCATCCTGACCGATCGCATGCTGCGGCAGGTCAATGGTTTCGCGATCTACTGGACCTATCCGCATGTCGATTTCGCCGATACCGGGCGCCGCGCCGCGGCGCTGCTGCTGCGCCTGATGGAGGGCGGGCTTCGCCCCGTCGCCGCGCGCGTCGTCATGCCGACGCTGGTCCGCGGCGACGAACTCATCACCAAGACCGGCTGCTACGGCGATCTCCTGCGCGACTGCCGGCGTCTCGAGGAGGAGGGCAGGGCGCTCGCTGCCGGCATCATGATCGGCAACCCTTTCACCGACGTGCCGGAGCTGTGCTCGCAGGTCCTCGTGCTGACCGATGGCGACCAAGCCACGGCCGAACGCGAGGCGCTGCGCCTCGCCGAGGAATTCTGGCCGCAGCGTTTCCGGATGCAGGGCAAGCTGATCGGGCTCGAGCGCGCCATCGCCCAATCCCTGACGATGGCAGGTCCGCTGATCTTCACCGATGCGGCCGACGCCACCTCCTCGGGCGCGTCCGGCGACAGCAACGCCATCATCGCGGCTTTGCACGCAGCCGGTTACGGCGGGAAGGTGCTTGCGCCGCTGGTCGATGCCGCTGCGGCCGCTGCCGCGCACAAGGCCGGTGTCGGCGCGACGATCAAGGTCGTGCTCGGCGGCAGCATCGACCCCGCCCGCTTCACGCCGATGCAGGTCGAGGCCAAGGTCAAGCTGCTCTCGGATGGCGAGGCGTTGCTGGAAACGATGAAGGCGCCGCTTGCGGCAGGCCCGACGGCGGTGCTGACCTTCGGCCCGTTCACGATCGTGGTCATGACCCATTCGGTCAGCCTGTTCGACCGAGCGATGTATTACGCCAACGGCCTGAACCCGCAGGATTTCGACCTCGTCGTGGTCAAGTCGCCCCATACCGAGCACCACATGTTCGAGCAATGGTGCGAGCATAATTTCAACATCGATGCGCCCGGCGCGACCTCGGCCAATCTGAAAAGCCTCGGGCACAGCATCTGCGCCCGGCCGATGTATCCGCTCGAGGCCGATGCAGCCTTCGCACCGAACCCCGTCATCTACACGCTGTGAAGGACAAGCCCGTGCCGACGATCGATGCAGTCGATTTCTTCTACCTGTCCATGCCCGTGGTGACGGACGAGGCCGATGGCAGCCAGGATGCCCTGCTGGTGCGGGTGGCCGCCGGGGGGCAGATCGGCTGGGGCGAGTGCGAGGCAGCGCCGCTGCCCTCGATCGCAGCCTTCATCTGCCCGATGTCGCACGGGGTCTGCCGACCCGTCGCCGATTCCGTTCTCGGCAAGCCGCTCGACAGTCCTGCCGATATCGCGCAGATCTCGGCCGACGTCGCCTATAACTCCATGGACCTGCTGCAGGCGCCCCATACCCTCTCGGGCGTCGAAATGGCGTTGTGGGATGTGCTCGGCAAGCTGCGCGGCGAGCCGGTCTGGCGCCTGCTTGGCTATCAGCGCAGCCACCCCAAGACGCCCTATGCCTCGGTGCTGTTCGGCGACACCCCGCAGGAGACGCTGGCCCGCGCTCGCGATGCGAGAGCGCGCAACTTCCGGGCCGCCAAGTTCGGTTGGGGGCCGATCGGGCGGGGCAGCGTCGCCGCGGATGCCGAGCATTTCGTCGCCGCGCGCGAAGGGCTTGGTGCAGACGGCATCCTGCTGGTCGATACCGGCCAGATCTTCATCGAGGATGTCGAGCGCGCCGCTGCTCGGCTGCCCGCGCTGGAGAAGGCAGGTGCGCTCTGGTTCGAGGAACCGTTCCAGGCGAGCGCCGTCGACGCCTATGCGGCCCTGGCCAAGCGCAGTGCGACCGTGCGTCTCGCTGGCGGGGAGGGCGCGCATAACGTCCATATGGCGAAGCAACTGATCGATCACGGCGGTGTCGGCTATATCCAGATCGATTGCGGCCGGATCGGCGGCGTCGGTCCGTCAAAGGAGGTGGCCGATTACGCGGTCGCCAGGGGCGTGACCTTCGTCAATCACAGCTTCACCTCGCATCTGGCGCTCTCGGCCTCGATCCAGCCCTATGCCGGCCTGAAGGATCACGTCATCTGCGAATATCCGGCGATGCCCAAGCCCGTCGCGCTCGCCTTCACCCGCAACCACCTGGAAAGGGACGGGAATGGCGATATCAGCGTGCCCGACGCGCCCGGACTAGGCCTGGAGATCAACGAGGACGGGGTCCGCCAGTATCTCCAGGACGTCGAGATCAAGGTGAACGGCAAAGTGCTCTACGCGACGCCGCAGATCTGAGACGCGGGCATGACGGGCGCTAGAGGCCCGTCATTTTCAAGGCGGCTGCGGGCAAACGCTCCCCGGTCAAGGTCATGGTCGACAAGGCCTCACCGATCTCGCGCAGATCGCCCGCGGTCAGTTCGACCTGCGCCGCAGCGATATTCTCCTCGAGGCGGTGAGGCTTCGTCGTGCCGGGGATGGGAACGATCCACGGCTTTTGCGCCAGCAGCCAGGCCAGCGCGACTTGCGCCGGCGTCGCGCCCTTTCGCTCGGCGACGCGCTTTACGAGCGCGACCAAGGCTGCATTGGCCTTGCGGGCTTCCACGGAAAAGCGCGGCACTGCGTTGCGGAAATCTGTCGGTTCGAAGGTCGTGGTCTCGTCGATCTTGCCGGTCAGGAAGCCGGCGCCGAGCGGGCTGAATGGTACGAAGCCGATGCCGAGCTCTTCGAGCACAGGCAAGGTCTCCGCTTCCGCGTCGCGATAGAACAGCGAGTATTCGCTTTGGACGGCTGCGACGGGATGAACCGCATGCGCCCTGCGGATCGTCGCCGCGCCGGCCTCGGACAGCCCGAAATGCCGGACCTTGCCTTCCGCGACCAGGGCCTGGACTGCGCCGGCCACCTCCTCGATGGGAACATCGGGATCGACACGGTGCTGGTAGAAGATGTCGATGACATCGGTGCGAAGCCGCTTCAGGGAGGCCTCGGCGACCCGCCTGATATGCTCGGGTCGGCTGTTCAGCCCTGGGCGCCGTTCTCCGGTCCTCTGGTCGATGTCGAACCCGAACTTGGTCGCGATCACGACGTGCTCGCGGATCGGCGCGAGTGCCTCGCCCAGGAGCCCCTCGTTGACGAAGGGCCCATAGGATTCGGCGGTGTCGAACAAGGTCACGCCTCGGTCGAAGGCCAGGCGGATCAGTTCGATCCCGGCTTTCCCCTCGACGGCCTGGCCATAGCCATAGCTCAGGCCCATGCAGCCGAGCCCAAGCGCCGACACGCTCAGGCCGCTCTTGCCGAGTATCCGTTTCTGCATGGCTCACCTCACATTCTGAACAACAATGTTGATGGAGGGTATCTAGCGAGCGCGGCCGGCGATGATTAGGAGCTATAATCCGCAAGAGCTCATAAGGCCCCCTAATCAATGGCGCAGCCGAACTTCAACGATCTCGCCGCCTTCGCCATGGTGGCGCGGGAGCGCAGCTTCACCAAGGCCGGGGCCAAGCTGGGCGTCTCGCAATCGGCGCTGAGCCAGACGATCAAGGCGCTCGAGGAACGGCTGAAGCTGCGCCTGCTGACCCGCACGACGCGCAGTGTCGCGCCCACGGAAGCCGGCAAGAGACTGCTGGAGACCGTCGGTCCGCGCTTCGAGGAGATCGAGGCCGAGATCGCAGCGCTCGGCGAGTTGCGCGGCAAACCCGCCGGAACGGTGCGCATCACCGCCGGCGAACACGCGGCGGTTGCCATGCTGCAGCCGGCCCTGCGAAAATTCCTGCCGGATCATCCCGACATCACCGTCGAGATCATCGTCGATTACGGCCTCGTCGATATCGTGGCCGCTGGCTACGACGCAGGCGTGCGCCTTGGCGAGCAACTGGCGAAGGACATGATCGCGGTTCGCATCGGCCCGGAGATGCGGATGGCCGTGATTGGCTCGCCGGATTATTTCGCTCGCTACGGCATTCCCGAAACCCCGCAGGATCTGACCTCCCACAACTGCATCGCGTCGCGCCTGCCGACCTATGGCGGGCTTTTCGCCTGGGGGCTGGAAAAGGACGGCCGCGAGGTCAAGGTCCGTGGCGAGGGACAGCTGGTGTTCAACAGCCTCGCCATGCGGCTGAACTCGGCCTTGGACGGGTTGGGGCTCGCCTATCTGCCGGAGGATCAGGCCGTCCCGCATATCCGGGACGGGCGCCTCGTGCGCGTGCTGGAGGATTGGTGCCCGCCATTCCCCGGCTATCACCTCTATTATCCGAGCCGCCGGCATGTCTCGCCGGCCCTGGCCGTGCTGATCGACGTCCTGCGCTACCGGGATTGATTTCGCCAACCGAAGCCGGCGGTCATCGCCCTTTCACGCCTGACTCGCCTGACCGGGCTCCGCGCCCGGCAAGTCTCGTTGGCGAGCGCCGCCAAGGGGCCGGCCGGGCTGGGCGAGCTTCAGGCTGTAATAGGTGGCGACCATGAACAGCCCGGCGATCGCCGCGCAATGGATGAAGAAGCCTGCCACCGCGTCCTCGAAATTCCACCAATCCAGCGTCACCTGCATGGAAAGCCTGGTTCCGAGCCCGAGGACGGTGCAGCTCCAGGCGCCATGGATGGCGACCATCACGGCTGCTGCCCGCAGCAGGAGTGTGCGCAGCCTGCTGGGCGTTCTGATG
This sequence comes from Bosea sp. BIWAKO-01, assembly GCF_001748145.1. NCBI lineage: Bacteria > Pseudomonadati > Pseudomonadota > Alphaproteobacteria > Hyphomicrobiales > Alloboseaceae > Allobosea > Allobosea sp. BIWAKO-01. The sequence goes on along the minus strand of NZ_BCQA01000001.1, from coordinate 152,738 downwards.
CCGAACAGGTTGCGGGCCACGCCCATCAGCATCGGCCAGCGCAGCCCGAGATGGATCGCGACGATCACCAGGGCCCAGTAGGCGGCAAGGCTGTGGATCTGCCGAATGGTGAAGCCGCCCCAGGCAGGCAGATAGGCGGCAAGGGCATGCGAGATCAGCACGCTGGTCACGACCACCGCCAGCATCGCGATCAGGAGCGCGATGGTGACGCCGGTGTTGAACAGGCTGCGCGGCCCGTGCCGGGTCCGTGCGACGGCGCCATACCAGCGCCGGTTGAAGACGTTATGTGCGATCAGGAGCAGGAACAGCGCCGTTCCCGCGATCTCATGGATGGGGTTGCCAAGCCACCAATAGGAAAACCCGAGCAGCAGCAGGAAGGCCGCCAGGGCGTCGAGCCAGAGCCGGGATATGAAGACAGAGTTCACTTCGCGCTCCCCTGGACCTATTCGACCGGCTTGCCGTCGAAACGGGGGATGCGGTAGCCGGTGAACAGGAATTCGCTGCCCGACTGGCTTTGGTGGCAGGACTGGCAGCGGGCGGTGTTCTCGCTCGTGTTGATCGTCCGATCCGGCCAGAACCACTGGAACTGCCAGTCGCCGGTGCGGCGGCGCTCATCGTAATCCGCACCCCAGTTCTGGCCCTTCTCCATCACGAAATAGCGGAACAGCTTTCCGTCGCGATGATCGACCAGCACGAAATGCGTGCCGGCCGGGATCGGCTGACGGTTCTTCACGGCCTCGATCGCCGCGGGCGTCGTCATGATATGTTCGGTGACATTGCCGCGCCGGACGGTGGTGTAATGAACCAGCGTGCCGAGTTCGGGAAACGTCACCCTCGTGGCTTCGGCATGGACCCGCCAGCCCACCGTGAGGACGGCGGCCATGGACAGGCTTGCCAGGGCGATCTGAAGCGCAGGCGTTTTCATGAATGCGTTGTTCCTGGTCTGCTCAACGGAGACGCCCGGGGCTCATTTCGGCCTTAAGACATCGCGGGCCACCGCGACGGCCGATACGGCGTTCGGCCAGCCCGTGTAGAAGGCGAGCTGCGTGATCGCCTCGACGAGCTCCTCCTCCTTCACGCCGTTCTGCCGCGCCAGAGCGAGATGGGACCGCAACTGGTCAGGACGGTTCATGGCAATGAGAGCGCTGACGGTGACCAGGCTGCGGTCGCGCCTGGAGAGGCCGGGCCGCTCCCAGATATCGCCGAACAGGACAGTGTCGGTGAGTTCCGCCAGCTTTGGCGCGATATCGCCCATCAGCTGCTGCGCCCGGGAGGGCGGCTTCGGCGTCGCCGGCTGGGCCGGGGCTGGCGCCTGGGTTTGGGCGTGAGCGGCCGTCACCTGGCCTGCAGATAACAGGCATGCGGCGGCGAACAGGGCACGGGTGAGGGGGCTCATGGTGGGTCTTCCCTTGTCTGAATGGATGGCCGCGACAGGCATGCGCAGTCGTTGTCGTATCGGCGGGGATGCTGGGGGCGATCAGTCCAGCTGCTTGTCCGCGAGGAAGCGCGACACCTGGTCCGCGATCTCGATATTGTTCAGGTCCGAGAACGGGAAATGCGTGTTGCCGCGGATGCCGATCTCCGGCAGGTGGACCACAGTGACCTGACCGCCATGTTTGTTGACGGTGTCGCGCCAGATCCGGGCCATTTCCAGCCTGCCACGCCAGGCGTCCTGGGTCGGAACATCGGATGCTTTCACCGGAATATTGTCGCCGTAGAAGATGATGATCGGCAGCTTGGTCAGGGCCATGAAGTCCGACATCGGCACCGGCGTGCCTTCGAGCGTGTCGAACGATGTCGGCACGGGCTTCGGCAGCTCGCCTTGCGGGAAGACGAAGCCGCTGCCCGGCTCGAAGGCGACGATCGCCTTGACGTTTGGGCTCTTGATCGCGGTCAGCCAGCCTGGCCCGCCGCTCTGAGAATGCGTCATCAGGATGCCGGGGCCGATCCTGGCGAACAGCGCCGACACGCCATCCGAGATCAGGTTCGCGTCGAATGGGCCGGTATTCGGCGTCATGGCGCGGAAATACTGGTTCAGCGTCTCCGGCTTGCGGTCGAACTGGACGCCGTCGAAATAGGTCGGCCAGAGGCCGAGGCGGAACTGGCCGAACCAGAACTGCTCGTCCGGCGTCGGCTTGATGGTCGCCTCGACCGTGCTGCGGCCGGCATTGCCGCGCCGCGGCTGGTCGATGAGATAGGTCGCGAAGCGACGGCGCAGGAAGATGTTCTGAAACCCCTCGCGCCCGTCGGGCGTCGTCTCCCAGGTCTTCGAGAATTGTCCGGCCCCGTGCCACATCACGATGGGGAGTGTCCGCGGGGCGACCGGCACCTGATAGAAGGCGTAGAGGTGATCGCCATGGAAGGTCTGCCCGGCCGGCTGCAGGGGCTTCAGCGGATCGAATGTGCCCGGCGCGCTGGCGATCACGCCGCCGACGGCGAAACTGCCCTGGTCCTGAATGACCAGGGGCTCAGGCCTCCCGGCCGATTGCGAAAGCGCGGGCGTCAGACTGAGCAGGCCGGTTGCGATCAGGATGGATGGAAACTGGAATAGCCTCTCGATCGTCGGCATGCGCCCCTCGGTTGCTGCGTCAGCATTGCGGGGAACCTAGCGACCAGGCCGATATTCGATTAGGCGCAATGATCCACTAGGACAGATAAGTACTGCTAATGAATGCCGGCGACACTGCAATCGCCGACTGCGGCGCGGAAACCCAGCTTTCGGCGAGCCGGCTGCCCTTTGCTCACTCGGTCGCCGCGGAGGCCGGCAGAACGTAGCGGCGCTGCAGGATTGTCCCGCTTCTCGAGCGCGAGCTTCGCTCAACGGTGTCCAACGGGCGAAAACCGAGTTTGAGAAGGACATGTCCCGAGGCTGAGTTGTCAGCTGCATGTCCGGAGAGAAGCTGCGAGAGGCCAATGGCTCGAAAGGCAAAATCGACGACGGCCTTTGCCGCTTCCGACGCATAGCCTCGCCCCCAGCTGGCCTGCTCGAACCAGTAACCGAATTCGCCCTCGCCTTGAGATATCTCGTCGACGTCGATGACCCCGATGGCTCTGCCCTGGAGCTCGACCGCGAAACGATACGCTTCACCCGCTGCCCATTCGCGCTCATGGTCGGCGAACCATTGCGCGATTCCTGCGCGATCGGGTGGAAACGACGCCATGCGCAGCATGCGCGTCACTTCCCAGTCCGACTGGATTTCAAACGCGCGATCCGCATCCAAGGCGCTGGTCGGGCGCAGAACCAGGCGATCCGTTGTCAAACGATGCCGAGGGATAGAGGCCATATTCAACCGCCAGTTGATGTCATCGCTCCAACGCGAAGATAGGCCAGCCACTATGGCCTGCAATGGTCGATGCCGGTCTTGCCGATATCCGCAGTGCAAGGGGGCATGATTGATCCTGCCAGCGCGTGGATTGTGCTGAGCGTTAGCCCCTGGCCGTCGTACCCGCGCCGAGCGCAGCCGAGGGGAGGGGGATAAAGCCAGATCAGCCCTTGATCGGGTCCAGCCATCTAATTAACATGATAATCATGTCTCTCCCTTTCATTTGGCATCCGATGGCGGCAACCGATCTCGTTCTCTCGCGGGGCTTCACGGCGCGCGTCTGAAGCTCGCCTTGCCCGGCGGTCTGGCTCTCCACCGTCACTAAGGCCAGCCCGCGGGGCTCCATCCCCCAAGGGCGCGAGGCGATAGAAGGACCGGATTCATGCTTGCTCCCAGATTCGTCAGCTTCTCCGCTGAAAACCGCGCCGGATACGGTCTGGCCGTGGAAGCGGGTGTCATTGACCTCTCCAGCCGCTTCTCGGCCCAGTGGCCGAGCCTGAAGGAGGTCGTCACTGAGGGCGCCTTTGCGCGGCTCGTCGAGGCGGCGGCGGGGCTGTCTCCGGACCTGCCGTTCCAGGCGATCCGCTACGAGCTTCCGATTGCCGCGCCGGAAAAGATCATCTGCGTCGGCGTTAATTTTCCCGACCGTAACGCCGAGTACAAGGATGGCCAGGCGGCTCCCGCCAATCCCTCCCTGTTCCCGCGTTTTCCGCGCTCCTTTACCGGTCATGACCAGCCGCTGATCCGGCCGCCGGAAAGCGTGCAGCTCGATTATGAGGGCGAGATCGTCATCGTCATCGGCAAGCCGGGGCGCCGCATCGCCGAGCGCGACGCGCTGGACCATGTCGCGGCCTTGTCGCTTTGCAATGAAGGGACGATCCGGGACTGGGTCCGGCACGCCAAGTTCAACGTCACGCAGGGCAAGAATTTCGACCGCTCGGGCTCGATCGGGCCATGGCTCGTTCCCTTCAGCAGCGAGGCCCAGATCGCCGATATCGCGCTGACGACCCGCGTCAACGGCGAAATGCGCCAGGAAGATCGCACCAGCCGGATGGTGTTCTCCTTCCGGCGGATCATCAGCTACATCTCGACCTTCACCACGCTCGTGCCGGGTGACATCCTCGTCACCGGGACCCCGACCGGGGCAGGGGCTCGCCTGGAGCCGCCGGTCTGGCTGAAGCCCGGTGACGTCGTCGAGGTCGAGGCCGAGGGGATCGGCCTCCTGCGCAACACCATCGCCGACGAGGCCTGACCGATGCTGACATGCAATGAAATCGCCGCCGCGGCGCTGAGCCTCGACGAGGCCGAGCGGACGCGCCGCCAGACGGGGCTGATGTCGCTCAGGCACCCCGGGATGACCATGGATGACGCCTATTCCATCCAGGGCGCCTGGGTGCAGCACAAGATCGCCGCCGGCCGAAAGGACATCGGCTGGAAGATCGGCCTCACCTCGAAGGCGATGCAATACGCGCTGAATATCGACATCCCGGATTCAGGCGTGCTGTTCGACGACATGATGTTCGCCGATGGCGACACTGTGCCCAAGGACCGCTTCATCCAGCCGCGGATCGAGGCCGAGATCGCCTTCGTGATGAAGGCGCCGCTGAAGGGCCCCAATATCGGGATCTTCGATGTGCTCAATGCCACCGACTACGTCACTCCGGCGCTCGAGATCCTCGATACCCGCATCCTGCGCGTCGACCCGCAGAGCGGGAAGGCCCGCAGCATCGTCGACACGATCGCCGACAATGCCGCCAATGCCGGCATCGTCGTCGGGGGCCGCGCCATGCGGCCGGACCAGGTCGATCTTCGCTGGGTCGGCGCGATCGTCGCGCGCAATGGCCAGGTCGAGGAGACGGGGCTCGGAGCCGGCGTGCTGAACCATCCCGCCCGTGGCGTCGCCTGGCTTGCAAACCGGCTCGCCGTCTATGGCGACCATATCGCAGCCGGCCAGATCGTCCTGGCGGGCTCCTTCATCCGCCCGGTGGAAGCGCGGCACGGCGACACCATCACCGGCGATTACGGCCCGCTGGGCAGCGTCAGCTGCTTCTTCGAATAGGCAGGCGCCTGTCGCTCCCTCTGCCTTGGAGGCGAGGGGGCGGCCTTCTCGGCAGGTGGCCACGGCCCCGCGGCGCCGTGTCGCGGCGGCGCTGGCTTGTCGCGCTTGGCTCCGGTGGAGGAGTGCTGGCGCGGGCCCTGCGCTGCATGCGTTGGGCAGGGGAGCCGTCGGCTCCCCATGCAGTCCCGGTCATGGCGAAGGAGAGGGGGGCAGGAGCAAACCTGTTTCAGCCAGGTTTGCCGGCTTCGACCGTGAGTTCGACAGCCCCGATGCCGTCCAACGCGAAATTGTAGGTTTCGGTCTCGGTCGGGAAACGGGTGGTGACCAGGCTGCCGGTCATGACCACGTCGCCGGCACGCAGGGTCCGGCCTTTGGCCGCCAGCGCGTTCGCCAGCCAGGCCAAGGGCGAGAAGGGGTGGCCGAGCACATCCCTCCCGTGGCCGCGATCGATCTCGACGCCATTGCGGCTGACGACGCCGCTGACCGCGTCCAGCGCGGGCCATGCGCTGCGGAATTCGGAGAGGACGATGCCGCCGTTCCAGGAATTGTCGGCGACGAGCGAGAGCACGTCGAGCTCGGCATAGTCGGCCGCGCGATCGTCGACGATCTCGATCGCGGCACAGACGCCGCCGACATGGGCAGCAACGCTCTCGGGCGTGAAAGCGGGGCCACCGGCGGGAAGATCGTTCGCCAGTCGCACGGCGATCTCGAATTCTAGACCGATCCGCCCGTAGCCGGAAATCGCGACCTTCGCTCCGGAGTGGTGCAGCCGGTCGGCGAGGACGACTCCGGCGATCGGCTGGTCGATGCCGCACATCCTCTGCATGCGCTGAGAGGTCAGGCCGATCTTGTAGCCGATCCCGTCACCGAACCGGGTCTGGAGCAGCGAGACATAGCGATCCTGCACCCGGTAGGCATCGTCGAGCGAGGCGATGCCGCTCGCCGCGGCGAAGGGGCGGAAGCGCACCTGTTCCTCGTGCTCGCGCATCAATCTCTGCGCCACGCCATTCACATCCATCATCTCGTCCTCTCCCCGGCCGGTGCTCGCTGCGAGCCCGGCGTGAAATCCCAACTCGTCGCGGCGGCCCTGCTAGATCACGCGAAATCGTCAAAACGCAGAAAACATGATCGAATCTAATAGTTTAGAGCATGCTTTGTGCGAAAAACCGTTGCCACTTTTTCGCAGCATGCTCTAGGCCGCGGCCACGATCTCGGCAAAGCGCCGCACCGCCGGCGGAATGCGCTCGGGTGCGGTATTGCCGAAGCCGAAGATGAACCCCGTCGCGTCCTGGCTCTCCAACCGGTAGCGGGAGAGGGCCGGCACATCGATGCCGCGCTGCCGGGCGGCATCGGTGATCGCGCGGTCATCGAGCGGGCCGCGCGCATGCGCGGTCAGATGCAACCCTGCCGTCACCTCGGGAATGACCAGCCGATCACTGAGCGCCTCGCGCAGGGCTCCGACGAGGATGCCGGCCCGCTCGCGATACAGAAGCCGCATCCGCCGGACATGCCGGGCCAGCACGCCCCGGCCCATGATATCGGCCACCATCTGTTGCAGCGGCGGCGGCAAATAGCAGGAGAAGACCAGCTTGGCCCGGTAGAACAGCTCGACCAGATCGGGGGGCAGGACCAGATAGGTCAGGCCAAGCGACGGGGAGAAAATCCGGTTGATGTTGCCGATGAAGATGACGCGCTGATCGGTATCGAGCGACAGCAGGGAAGCCAGGGGCTGGCGATTGATGCCGATCGGGCTGCTGTAATCATATTCGATCACCCAGGCGTCCCGTGCGCGGGCCCAGGCCAGCAGCGAAAGCCGGCGCGCCATCGGCATCGTGGAGCCGTAGGGAAACTGATTGGTCGGAGAGGCGATCACCATCCGGGCGGTGCTGGCCTCGGCGCTGAAGCCATCGACGCAGAGCCCGTCATGATCGACCGGATGCGGCAGGACGCGGGCCCCATTCGCCACCAGCGCGGCGACGCGGGTCGGATAGCCCGGATCCTCGACGACGACGCCGTCGCCTGGGTCGAGCAGCAACTGGGCGAGAAGGATGAAGGCCTGGGTCGTGCTGGCGACGACGGCGATCTGCTCGGCCGCGCAGGGCACGCCCTCGTATTCGCCGAGATATTTCGCGATCTGCTGGCGCAGGGCGGGAAGGCCGAGGCGCTCGCTGAAGCTGAACTGGGGCCAGGGCTCCGAACCCCAGTATTCGGCGGTGCTGCGCCGGATATCGCTGAACGGCAATTCGTCGAGCGCCGGGAGCAGGGGGCTGAGATCGTAGCCGAGCTCGCGCTCACTCGGGAGCGGCAGGCCCATCAGCGCGCTGCCGCGCCGGGCCAGGATGCGCGGCTGCCGCGGCGGCCCGGCCGGAGTTGGGGCGTCCAGGCGGCGGTGCAGGTCCTCGGGCAGGTCGGTCTCGATATAGGTCCCCGCTCCGGTGCGGCCATGCGCATAGCCCTCGTTCTTCAGACGGGCATAGGCGAGCACGATCGTCGAGCGGGATACATCGAGTTCGCCCGAGAGTTTTCGCTGGGGTGGCAGCCGCGCCCCGCGGGGGATGGCGCCGGCCACGACCATCGCACGGAGTTGCGCTGCGATCTGGTCGTAGAGCGGTTCCGGCCCGTCCCGCTCCAGCGCCAGCGCATTCCAGAACGGATAGTTGAAGGCCGAATTCATGTCCTGCTGCACCCTTCGCGAGGCCGAAAGCGTGCGCGTCGCCACCTCACCCTTCACGGGGGTAGATTGAGCCGCCCTCAGGCGGCAGGGTCAAGCGGCTCGGCGCAATTGGTCTGTACCATTTGAAAAAATTGGTACTTGAGACAGCCAGGGGCCGCCGATACCGTCCCTGCCAATCGAGGTCGGACAGAGCCGATCCAGCAGTGCAAAGGGGAGGATCACGTGTCTCGACCGGAGGCGAAGACCGTCCTCACCGCGGACGCCATCCACAAGAGCTATGGCGACCTTCCCGTTCTCAAGGGTGTCAGCCTCGCGGCCCGCGAACGGGACGTGATCTGCATGATCGGCGCCAGTGGCTCGGGCAAGAGCACCTTCCTGCGCTGCATCAACCTGCTGGAAACCCCGGAATCCGGCACGATTTCCTTCGAGGGCGAGGAGATCAAGCTCCAGCGCAGCGGAACCCGCCCGCCGGTCCTGAACGCGAGGCAGATCAGCCGGATCCGCAGCCGGATGGGCATGGTGTTCCAGAGCTTCAACCTGTGGAGCCACCTGACCGTGCTCGAGAACGTCACCATCGCGCCGATCAAGGTGCTGGGCGTTGCGAAGGCCGAGGCGATCGAACGTGCCGAGGCCCTGCTGACGAAGGTCGGGCTGTTCGACAAGCGCTATCACTACCCCGCCCATATTTCCGGTGGCCAGCAGCAGCGCTGCGCCATCGCCCGCGCCCTGGCGATGGAGCCCAAGCTGCTGCTCTTCGACGAGCCGACCTCGGCGCTCGACCCCGAGCTCGTCGGTGAGGTGCTGCGCGTCATGCGCGTTCTCGCGGAGGAGGGGCGGACCATGATCGTCGTGACCCATGAGATGGCGTTCGCCCGCGAGGTCTCGAACGAGGTGCTCTTCCTTCACGAGGGCAGGATCGAGGAGCGCAACAGCCCCGATCAGATCTTCGGCAACCCGACGTCGGAGCGCTGCAGGCGCTTTCTGCAACGCGTTCTTTGAGGAGAAGAACCATGAGAAAGACCGCACTGGCCCTGATGTCCGGCGCAGCGCTGCTGCTGGCCGGCACCGCCTTCGCCCGCGAGGTGAAGATCGGCACCGACTGCACCAATCCACCCTTCAACTTCCGCACCGCCAGCGGAGAACTGGAAGGTTTCGACGTCGATATCGCCCGTGAGATCGGCAAGCGCGAAGGGTTCGACCTCAAATTCGTCTGCCAGTCGCTGGACGGCGCGATCCCGGCCCTGACGGCGCGCAAGTTCGACCTCATCCTCGCAAGCCTTTCGATCACCGAAGCGCGCCAGAAGAGCATTGACTTCAGCATCCCCTACCGGTCGTCGACCGGCCGCTTCGTCGGCCCGAAATCATCGACGCTCGCGCCGGTCACCGCCGACGGGCAGCCCAATCCCAAGGCCCTCGACGGCAAGGTCGTCGGGCTGATCCGCTCCAGCACCTATGACCGCTATTTCACCGAACTGTTCCCCGGCGTGCAGATCTCGCGCTACGAGAACTACGAGACCCTGCTCCTCGACCTCGTCTCCGGCCGCGTCGACCTGATCATGGCCGGGCCGATCAAGATGGAGGGCTTCTTCGAGGACGCCCAGGGCAAGAATTTCAAGTATATCGGCCCCGAACTCGAGAACATCAAGTATTTCGGGCCTGGTGTCGGTGTCGGACTGCGCAAGAACGAGCCTGAACTGCTCGACAAGGTCAACAATGCTCTGAAGGGCATGTTCGCCGACGGCACGTTCAAGGCGATCAACCAGAAATACTGGAAGTTCACTGTGCTCCCCAGCGTCTGGACCCAGTGACGCCCTCCGGGCGGCGCCAGCCGCTGCCCGGAACCGCCCGCGCGGCTGAAACGGCCCCGCGCGACCTTCGTCCCGACAGGACCGATCCATGACGGCAGACCTATTCCAGGGCTGGGGAACGCAGCTCTTCTGGGGCACGATGGTCACGCTCCAGGTCGCGTTCCTGTCGCTGGTGGCGGGCCTGGCGATCGGCCTTGCGGTTGCGCTGGCCAAGCTCTCCTCGTCGCGGTTCCTGCGTGCGGCGGGAGATTTCTACACGACCTGCGTCCGCGGGACGCCCGAACTGCTCATCATCCTGCTGGTCTATTTCGGCAGCACGGTTGCGCTCTCGGCGATGCTGCGCTGGATCGCGGGACCGGAGGTCTATGTCGAGATCCCGGCCATGGCAGCCGGCGTGTTCGCGCTCAGCCTCGTCTTCGGCGCCTATGCGGCCGAGATCTTCCGGGGCGCCTTTCTGGCTATCCCGCCGGGGCAGATCGAGGCGGCGAAGGCCTTCGGCATGTCGCCGCTGACGCTGTTCATCCATATCCGCATGCCGCTGATGTGGCGCTATGCCCTGCCGAGCCTCGGCAATATCTGGATCTCGCTGATCAAGAACACCTCGCTGATCTCGGTTGTCGGCCTCGAGGAGCTGATGCGCGTCAGCTATCTCGCCACCTCGGTGACGCGCAGCCCGTTCCATTTCTACCTGCTCGCGGCGGTCATCTATCTCACGCTGACCATCATCAATTCCCTCGCCATCGAATGGCTCGAGACCCGCGCGAACCGCGGCGTGCGGAGGGTCTGATCATGGACATCTCGCTCATGATCGAGAGCATCCCGCGCCTGCTCGATGGGGCGGTCGTCACCCTGCAGCTCCTTCTGCTGACCGAGATCATCGGATTCGTGCTCGCCCTGCCGCTCGGCATTCTCTACGCGAATGGCAGCAGGGGCGTGCGGGCGCCGATCTACTGCTTCGTCTATTTCTTTCGCGGCACGCCGCTGCTCGTCCAGATCTTCATCGTCTATTACGGGCTCGCGCAGTTCGAGTTCGTGCGCGAGAGCTTTCTCTGGCCGTATCTGCGCAAGCCCTTCATTTGCGCGCTGCTGGCCTGCGCGCTGCATTCCGCCGCCTACACCGCGAATATCCTGCGCGGGGCGATCCAGGCCGTGCCGGCCGGCGAGATCGAGGCGGCGCGCGCCTGCGGCATGTCGGTCTTCCAGGTCCAGCGGCTGATCGTGCTGCCGATTGCGCTGCGCCTGATGCTGCCGGCCTATAGCAACCAGGCCATCGGCATGCTGAAGGGCACGTCGCTCGCCAGCACGATCACGCTGATGGAGCTGACGGGCGTGGCCAATACCATCGTGGCCGATACGTTCTCGCCCTATGAGATCTTCATCATGGCTGCGCTGATCTATCTCTCGATCACGCTCGTCATCACCCGTTGCTTCAAATTCGCTGAATACAGCCTCAGCAAGCACCAGCGCCCGCTCAAGAACAGCGCGGCGATCCCCGGACAGGTCAGACATGCCGACTAGCGATATCAGGAATTTCATCGCCTTCGCCCAGGAGCTGGTCGAGGCGAGCGGCGAGATCATCCGCGAGGGGGCAAGGCACAACAACGCCTTCATCTCCAAGGGCGACGACAGCCCTGTCACCGAGATCGACCGGCGTGCCGAGACCGAGATCCGCCGCCGCATCGAAGCGGCCTATCCCGGCCATGGCATCCTCGGCGAGGAGTTCGGCTCGCAGGGCATGGACGAGGATTTTGTCTGGGTCATCGATCCGATCGACGGGACCAAGGCCTTCGTCGCCGGCATCCCGGTCTTCGGCACGCTCATCGCGCTGACCCATCGCGGCGTCCCGATCCTCGGTGTCATCGACCACCCGATGACCCGGGAGCGCTGGATCGGCGCGGAGGGCTTTCCGACGACGCTGAACGGCGTGCGGGTCACGACCTCGGGGCGGCATGTTCTGTCGGAGGCGGTGATGTCGACGAGCAATATCGAGCTCTATGACGCGCAGAGCCTGCCGACCTTCAAGACCCTGCGATCCTCCGTCCATTGGTGCGTCTATGGCGGCAGTTGCTATTCCTACGGACGGCTGGCCTCCGGCGCGATCGACATCGCCATCGACCGCTTCGAGAATCCGCATGACTATCTCGCGCATGTCGCCGTGATCACCCATGCCGGTGGCGTCATGACGGATTGGGACGGCGCGCCGCTGACGATCCGCTCAGGCGGGCATTGCCTGGCCGCGGCAAATCCCGCCTTGCACGCAGCCGCCCTGCACAGGATTGCGCCCTCTGACCGAACCATGCCGGCCGCCTGACAGGGCAGGCGGTGTCGCATTCCAGATCTGCGTTCGGCCAGGCTCACGCAGCCGCGCCGGGTGCAGCACTCACAATCCCCAGCCGAGATCTCGCCATGCATGACCGCACCCGTTCCAGGAGCCATATCGTCTCGTGCATGAAGGAGGCGGCGCGGATCGGCGGCGCTTCGCTGGCCAGGAATTTTGCCAGCCTTGCCGCCCTGCCGATCCTGGAAAAGGGGCCGTCGGATTTCGTCTCGGCCGCGGATATCGAATCCGAGCAGCTGATCATCGCGCATCTCAAGGCGAAGCTGCCCGATATCGCGGTGCTCGGTGAAGAGAGCGGCGAATCCGCAGGCGCCGGCGACGGTCGCAGGATCATCATCGATCCCCTCGACGGCACCAATAACTTCCTGCACGGCATCCCGCAGTTTTCGGTGTCGCTCGCCCTGATGGAGGGCGACGAGGTGACGGCGGGTGTCACCTATCATCCGCTCAGCCACGACATGTTCTGGGCCGCGAAAGGAGAGGGCGCCTTTCTCGGCGAGCAGCGCCTCACGGGCTCGAAGCGCAACTCGCTCGCCCATGCCGTCGTCGGCACCTGCTTTCCCTATCATGGCAAAGGCGACACGGAGAAAGCCGCCCGCGAAATGGCGGCGATCATGCCGCAGGTTTCAGGGATCAGGAGCCCGGGCTCCGCTGCCCTCGAGATCGCCTATGTCGCGGAAGGGCGCTTTGACGGGTTCTGGACCTCGGGAGCCAAGCTCGATCTCTGGGACCTCGCCGCGGGCGTGATCATCGCCCGCGAAGCCGGCTGCATCGCAACCGAAATCGATGGCGAGGGCGACCCGCTTCATTGCCGAAGCCTCGTCGTCGCCCCACGCCAGTTCCACAGCCAGTTCGTCGATATCTTCCGGACCGCTTCTGCCTCGAATGATATCTGCCAGGCCCGCCTGCGATAGCGCGTCCGGCGCGGTCCGTGGAGCCTCAGAACTCGATCGACGCGCTAATGATCGGCCCGTGCTGGGTGACCTTCCACTGGAAGCCACCGTCCCGATAGTCCTGGTGCAGGACGCGATAGCCGGCGCGAACCGCGATCTCTGGCGCGAACTCGGGGAGGCGGAAGCCCCGGCGAAATGATCTCTCACGTTCCCTTGTGAATCAGCCGCCAGATCGCCTGCGGGGTCGCCGGCATGTCGACATGCCGCACGCCATAGGGCGCGAGCGCATCGACGATCGCGTTCATCACCGAGGGCAGCGAGCCGGCGCAGCCGGCCTCGCCGCAGCCCTTCGCACCGACGGGATTGGTCGCGGTCGGGCTGCCCTGGCTGGCGAATGAGAAGAAGGGCAGGTCGGCTGCGCGCGGCATCGCGTAGTCCATATAGGAGCCCGTCATGAGCTGGCCGGAATCATCATAGGCCGTCATCTCGTAGAGCGCCTGGCCGATGCCCTGCGCGACGCCGCCATGCAGCTGCCCTGCGACGATCAACGGGTTCACGATCGTGCCAAAGTCGTTGACCATGACATAGCTGACCACCGCGACCTCTCCGGTCTCAGGATCGATCTCGACCTCGGCGACATGACAGCCATTGGGATAGGCCGATGGCGCCGCCTTGAAGACATGGTCGACATCCAGGCTCTGGGGCAGCTCCTTGGGCAGGTGAGGGGCCGTCCGCACCCGTTCCGCGAGCTCCATGATGCCGATCGAGCGGTCGGTCCCGGCGATCGTGAACCGGCCGCGGCCGAATTCGAGATCGGCGACGCCGGCTTCCAGGAAATGGGCGGCCAGGAGCTTGCCCTTCTCGATGACGCGGTCGCCCGCTTCCATGATCGCCGATCCGCTCGCCATGATCGACTTGGAGCCGCCGGTGCCACCACCCGCGATCAGCCGGTCGCTGTCGCCCTGCACGAGGCGGATCTTGTCGAAGGGCACGCCGAGCTTGCTCGTCAGCACCTGGGCAAAGGGTGTCCAGTGGCCCTGTCCGTAATCGAGCGTGCCGGTGACGATGGTCACGCTGCCATCCGCCTCGAAATGCAGACCGGCCATTTCATTCGTCGGAGGCGCGGTGACTTCGAGGTAGCAGCCGATGCCGCGGCCGCGGAGCTTGCCGGCCTTCCGGCTCTGGCGCAGCCGCGCTTTATAGCCGCCCCAGTCGGCCGCCTTGAGCGCCTCTGCGAACAGGGCCGGGAAATCGCCGCTATCATAGAGCGTCCCGACCGGCGTCGCCCAGGGCAGTTGCTGCGGAGCGACGAGGTTGCGCCGCCTTAGGGCGGTCTTGTCGATGCCCATTTCCACGGCAGCGGCGTCGATCAGCCGCTCCATGAAGTAATTGCCTTCGGGCCGTCCCGCGCCGCGATAGGCGCCGATCGGCGCCGTGTTGGTGACGACGCATTTGGTCTGCACCTCGACGAGCGGAGTGCGGTACATGCCGATGCTGTTCTTGCCGATATTCGTCGTCGCCATCATCGGCCCGACCGGCGAGAGATAACCGCCCATATTGCCGATGCCGCTGAAGCGCGTCGCCAGGAACCGGCCGCGCGCATCGAGCGCCAGCTCTGCCTCGAACACCATGTCGCGGCCATGATAGTCGGAGACGAAGCTCTCGGAGCGCTGGTCGGTCCATTTGACCGGCTTCTTCAGGAGCCGGGCCGCATGCAGCAGCACGACATATTCGGGGAAGACCGAGGACTTCATCCCGAAGGAGCCGCCGACATGGCCGGTGATCAGCCGCATCCGCTCCGCCGGCACGCCCATTGCCGCGGCCAGGTTGTTGCGCATCCCGAACGCGCCCTGGCTCGGCGCATGCAGCGTGTAGCGCTTGGTCTTGCGGTCAAAAGTTCCGACCGCAGCGCGTGGCTCGATCGGGTTCACCACGATGCGGCTGTTGACGATGCGCAGTTTCGTGACATGGGCTGCGCTGGCAAATGCCGCCGCAACCTTGCCGGCATCGCCGAAATGATAGTCGAGGACGACGTTGCCGGGAACGTCGTCATAGAGCTGCGGAGCGCCTGGGGCGACGGCGTCTTCGCCGGCCGTGACGGCGGGCAGGATCTCGATGTCGAGCAGCACGGCCTCGGCCGCATCGCGCGCCTGGACGGCCGTGCGGGCCACGACCATCGCGACGGGGTCACCGACAAAGCGGACCTTGTCGGTCGCCAGGGCATTGCGGGCCGGCTTCCTGATCGGGCTGCCGTCACGGTTCGGCAGCTCGACGATGCATTTCAGCAATCCGTAGCCCTGGCCCGCGAGGTCCTCGCCCCGATAGATCGCGACGACGCCCTTCATCGCCTCGGCCTGCGAGACATCGAGGCCGCGGATTACGCCATGCGCATGCGGGCTGCGGACGAAGGCGGCGTAGAGTTGCCCCTCCAGCGAGACATCATCGGTATAGCGCCCCTCGCCACGCACGAGCACGGGGTCCTCGTTGCGCGGGACGGGCTGGCCGACCTCGAATGGCATCGTCGAAAGCTCCGCTGAGGGCGTGTGCTTATTCATCAGGAGGCACCGTGAGTAACGTGCGAGCCGACCGGCTGGCAACGCGGCTAGACTGACCCAAAATGGCGGCGCGCGCCCTGCAGATGTCGCATGGGCGGTATCCTCAGGCGGAGCAGGCCGAAATCTCAGCCGCCCTGGGGGCAGGTTCAGGTTCCGGGCGCGATCCGAAGCGGCGCGCGCCGAACGATGAGAGCGGCACGGGCGCTTTATCCGGATCGGCGTCGGCCCAGAGCAAGAGATGCGCCGCGATCGGGGATCGCGGCGCATCATGGTGGACGCAGCGTGCGGGCGGATAAATCGCCGGGCTCTGGCCCCGGCCCTTACTTCACGACGGTAAGCCACATCCGCGGCTTGTTGTCCGAGTTCTGCACCAGGGACACGATGCGCGACCGGGCGGCCCAGGCCATGGGCTGCTGATGCATAGGCAGGAACATGTGCTGGTCCTTGGCGATTTTCATCGCCGCGGTCAGCATGGCGGTGCGCTTGGTAGCATCGTTCTCGACAGCGGCCTGGGCGTTCAGGGTGTCGATCCTGTCATCGCCCCATTCGCCCCAGTTGAAGACGCCAGCCGCTGCATCCTTCTTGTGGATCACCTGCGTCAGCAGCGAGGACGAATCCAGGGTGGGCTCATTGGCCCAGCCGAAGGCGACGACGTCGAACTCGCCGCGAACACGCTTCGGCGTCTGCTGGCTGCGCGGCGCAATGCTGAGATTGGGCCGCAGGCCGATGCGCGACCACATCGAGGCGACGGCCTGGCAGAATTCCTCCTCGTTGATGAGTGCGTCGCTGGCGCAGTTCATCAGGAAGGAGAAGCCGTTCGGATATCCGGCCTCGGTCAGGAGCCGGCGCGCTTCGGCGGCGTCGAAGGGCAGGCGCTGGTCGAGTTCGGGCGTGAAGCCTGGTATCGATGGCGCGACAAGGGCACCGGTGGTGCGAGACAGGCCACGCATGGCGCGCGATTGGATCGCGGCAGCGTCGATGCCGCGATACATGGCTTCCCGCACGCGGATGTCGCGCAGCGGATTCTTGTCCTGGACATCGCTTTCCACGAGCCGCTGCCGCCAATTGAATCCGAAGAATGTCGAGCGCACCTCGTTCGCCTGGAGGACCTTGATATCCGGCGAGGCCGAGAGACGGCTCAGGTCCTGGAGCGGAGCGGAATTTGTGAAATCGATCTCGCCCGACAGCATGGCCGCGACGCGGGTCGCCGCCGATGTAATCGGCACGAACTCGATGCGCTCCAGATTATGGACGGGCTTGTCCCACCAGGCAGCGTTCCTGACGAAGACCGTCTGGGTGTCCCGTCGCCGTGAGACGACCTTGAACGGGCCGGTGCCGTTCGTGTTGTTTGTGGCGAAACCTTCGACGCCCTTGCCGGCATCGGTGGGCAGAAGGCTGTTATTCGCGACCAGCCAGGCCTTGTTGAAGATGTGGACATTGGTCAGGTCGTTCAGGAGCAGCGGATTGGGGCTGTCGAGCTCGATCTCGATGACGGAAGCGTCGAGCTTTCGCGCGCTCTTGTAGCCGTGCAGCTCGCCCCGCATGGGCGAGGTCGGATGGGTGATCCGCTCCAGCGACGCGATGACGTCATCCGCACCGAAGGGGGCGCCGTCGTGGAAGGTGACGCCCTGGCGCAAGGTGAAGCGCCAGATCGTCGGTGAGACGACCGTCCAGGCAGTGGCGAGCGCAGGCTCGATCTGCTGCTTGCCACTGTAGCGAACCAGCCCCTCATAGACATGGTTCAGCACCGACAGGGCGTAGGTATCTCCATAGGAATAGGGGTCGAGCGAGCCGATCTCACGGGGTGAACCCCATTTCAGGGTCTGCGCTTCGGCGCCCCCCATCGCGGTATGTCCGACGCCCGCCGCGAAAGCGGCTGCCATCACCATCGAAAGCAAACGGCGCATCCATTCCCTCCCTCGTTGTCGTGCGAGATCGCACTGTCGACAATAAGAGGATACGATATGGTTCTATAATCGTATGCAATAGCGATGTTGGATTGTGCCGTATTTTTAAGCATGACTGTATGCAATGTTGTGCTAGCGTCACGGCGGTGAAGCAAAAACGGCAGGCACAGATGACAACCCGTCGCGTGGTTCTTCAGCTCAATCAGCAGCAGAGCGAGTTGCTCGGCCGCGCGCTCGCCGCGACCGGGGAGCGCGACGTGCAGGCGCTCGTGAAGCTCGCCCTGCGCGAGGCGGCCGCGAAGCGGGCCTCGGCCAATGGCGGGAGCGCACGGCAATGAGGACGGAGATCGCAAGGTTCCGGCTCGAGCCCGGCACGGGCAAGGCCATTGAGGTCAAGGCCGGCCAGATTCTGCGTATCCAGCAGATCGAGGGCCAGCAATGCGTCGACTTCAACTGCTTCAATCTTCACGATTACAAGGAATTCATGCATTGCGGGCGCACGCGCACGGTGCACGGCTTCAATCCCAGCAAGGGCACCTTCCTCTGGTCCGCGCCGCCGCGCGAGCGGGCGATGCTCTATATTCTTGAAGATACCTACGGCCGGAACGATGTGCTCTTCCCGCGTTGCAGCGCCTATCTCTATGAGAGCGCGTATGGCTTCGCACGGCACACCAATTGCCACGACATCCAGGCCGAGGCGCAGCGCGAATACGGGCTGACGCCGGACGACGTGCATGACAGCTTCAACCTGTTCATGTGCACGGAGATTACCGAAGACGGATCGGCAACCATCACGCGACAGGCTTCGCGGGCCGGCGACTATGTCGATCTCCTGGCCCTGATGGATGTCCTGGCGGTGCCGAATGTCTGCGGCGCCGATATCATGCGCACGAGCAATTTCGCGCTGAAGCCGGTCGAGGTCATCATTCTCGCATCGACGGAGGAGGATCGCGCGCGCGTTCCGCGCACGCCGATCCTGTCCAGCCAGCGCACACCGCGCGACTTCAGGAATCCGACAATCAAGGCCGACCGGGAGCTGAGCCGCGATCCGGCCTACAAGCCGGAATTCACCAATGTCCCGTTGCAGCAGGTCCAGATCGAGGTCGATCTGACGGAAGAGGACATCGCGCGCCTCGAGCTGTTGCGCCACGCTGTTCACGGCGACGACGACGGGGCAGCGCTGCGCGACATCGTCTTCTCCTGGTGGGAGGCGCGCTTCCTGGCTGCGAAGAGCGGCGCTCCTGCTGTCGACGGAGCTTGAGGATGCAGGTCGCTCCAACGGGTTCGCTGCTCATCAGGCAGGTCCGCCTCTGGCGAGGCCGGGGCCTCCCTCTCTCGCCGCCGCAGGACATCCTGATCCGGGAGGGCAGGGTTGCCGCGACCGGCGACGGGCTTGCGGCGCCCGAAGGGAGCGCCGTGGAGGAGGGGCGCGGCAGGATCGTCATCCCCGGACTCGTCGAAGCCCATACCCATCTCGGCTACTCCTTGCTCGGGCTGCCCTGGTTCCGAAATGAGGTCGGTCCGGCCCTGGCCGACAAGATCCAGGCCGAGAAAGATGAACTGCGTCGGCGAAGGATCGACCCGGAGAAGCAATCGACGCGCCAGCTTGTCCGGTCGGCGGAATTGGGGTCGACCCTACTTCGCGGCCATGTCGCGATCGACACCGATGTCGGCCTGGCGCCGCTGGAAGGCGTGCTGAGATCACGGAAAGCATGCCGTGGGACGATCGAGGTGCAGACGGTTGCCTTCCCGCAGGCCGGCCTGCTCTCGCGGCCCGGCACGCTCGAACTGATGGAGGAGGCCCTTCGGCTCGGGGCGGATATCGTCGGCGGCCTCGACCCCAGCCAGATCGATCGTGACCCGCGCGGCAGCCTGGACATGACATTCGGCCTTGCCGAGCGTTCAGCCAAGCCGATCGACATCCATCTGCACGAGCCCGGAGAGCTCGGAGCCTTCAGTATCGAACTGATCCTCGAGCGCACGCGGGCGCTCGGCCTTCAGGGGCGCGTGATGATCAGCCACGCCTTCTGCCTGGGCGACATCGGCCCCGCCTATGCCGGGCGTCTGGGCGAGATGCTGGCGCGCGAGCAGGTCGCGATCATGACGACGGCGCCTCTTGCGAGGGCGTGCCCGAGCCTTGCCCTGCTGAGCTCGCTCGGCGTCATCGTCTGCTCCGGGTCGGACGGCGTCCGCGACACCTGGGGCCCCTTCAACAATGCCGATATGCTGGAACGCGCGATGCTGCTTGCTCAGCGCAACGGCTTTCGCCGCGACGATGATCTCGAGTTGGCGCTTGATAGCTGCACCTTCGGTGGAGCCCGGGCTCTGGGCGTCGCAGATTACGGGCTGCATGAAGGCGCGCGGGCCGACCTGGTTCTGCTGACGGGCGAGACACTCGCCGATGCGATCGTCTCGCGCTCGCCGAACCGGACAGTTGTCAGGCAGGGCAGGGTGATCGCGCGCCACAGCGAGATCACTGCCGCCGCCGCTGCGTAGAGGGGGGGCGGCCTCGTCCTGCGCGAGGCGGCGCGTCTCCCCGCGGCCGCCGCCGTCGTCAGCGAGCGGCTGCCCGGAAATCGCGGAAACTAGCGCCGCGCGTTGAAGCTGCGATAGGCCTCCGCCGTGGACGGCAGCGGCCAGTCCGCATAGAAGGCGCGCAGAAGCGGGTCGAGCGCCTTGACGAGAGCGCGCCGTGCCGTCTCGGCCTCGCTCGGAGGCCGCTGCCGCCGGCGACATCATCGACATGGCGACGATCGAGGCCGCTTCGGTGCTCGGAATCGACGACATCGCCGGATCGCTTGAGCCCGGCAAGGCCGCTGACATCGTCGTGCTGGATGGAAGCGGTCCGCATCTGATGTCGATGCAGCATCTCTCGAGCGAACTGCTGCGTCATGCCAGCCGGGCCGAGGTCACGAGCACGATCGTTGCGGGCAAGGTGCTCTATTCCAACGGTGCTTTCACGACGATCGATATCGACAGGCTTCGCGGCGAGGCACGGGCCGGCCCCGACCATGTCCGCGAGATCGTTGCCGGGCGTCGCTACAAGCCATTGCCGCAATGGTAGCTGCTGGCCGCAAAGCCAGACCCTGAAGCGTATCGGCGGGGGAGGCCGCAATCGCCGTCGCCGGCATCGGGCGCCTGCTCGAAGTGCATCGCGAAGCGAGCGGCGGGCGTTGTGACGCCACCTGCTCGTCGCGTGGATGTCCTGCCCCTGACTGTGGCAGAAGATGCGCTGCGAGTGGCGTGGTTATGTACCGCCGTTCAGCGCAAACCCTTGGAACGCTGCGCTACCCCAACGCCTCGCGCCGCTTCAACAGCGCGTTCAGCCGGTCCTGCTGTTCGTTGATCCGGTTCGCGATGGCTTCTTCTGCGCCCGATCCCGAGGTCGCGGTGGCCTGCTCCATCAGATCGGCGATATTCCGCCGCGCGATCGCAATCTGGTCGTCGAGATCCTGCTTGGACGCGTTCTCAGGCATTGGCTGAACCTCCGGCCCTCTGCATGCCTCGATGTCAGGTTCCGGGCCGCTGGAACCCTGCTCGCGGCGCTGACGTTAGCTGATTGTGGTCCTCCGTGTGAGGCGAAATCGCGCTGGAGGAAACCGATGAATTCAAACCCCATGCGAGCGTTCCTCTTCGGGACGGCACTGACCGCCTTGCTGTGCGCTGCCGAAGCCCGGGCCCAGTCCGCACCATCTCCTTCGATGGCCGGGCCTGAACACAAGGAGGGCACCGGGACCGGCTCGGGATCGTCGGGAATGGCGCCGCAGCAGGGCACTGGCAGCGGCGCGACACAGCATGCGCCAGGCGCCAATCGCCCCGAGCCGGGCAGGCCGCCCTCGGCCGCCGACAGCCAGCAGAACCGCGACTATGGACGGGACACGAGCCCTGGCGGACAACCGATGCATCAAAGCAACCCCAGCGGTGGCGCCGCGAAGCCCAACTGATTGCCGCACCATCGAGGTGGACCCGGAATGGACGATCCCGCCCGCGCCTGAACGAGGGCCGTGCTCGTGCCGCGCGCTCCACCGGATCTGTGTGCGCAGCTCGCAAGCGAGGCAATGCGACAGCTCGTCCCCGCAGCTATGTGATACCACGCGGACATCGACTTGAGGCGTCTCTCCCGCATGCGTAGAGTTCGCGCATCTGTTGCCGCCTGCGGTGGTGAATGTCGAATCCGGTCAATGTCCTGAGTGCGAAGGCCGCCCTGGACAACAATTATGTACTGGTCCTGACGACGAACTCCGTCGAGCGGACGGCAGTCGACCGCCTGTTCCAGGAACGGACCGTCGCAAGAATTGAACACCCGCATAACGGATCGACGCTTGGCCGGATTGGAAACCGCTTCTGTCTTCACCTGACCGGCGAAGCTGGCGCCCAGGGGGACAAATCGATCGGGCGCCTGGCGCGGCACGTTACGGGGTCATTCCTTCCGAAGCCGGCTCTCGTGGTGATCGTCGGGTTTGCCTGGGGAAATCCGGCGAAAGTGGCGCCTGGCGAGGTCGTCATCTCCCGGGAAGTCTGGGCGATCAACCGTGTGCGAATGACGGAGCAGGGCGAGGAAAGGCTTCGTATTCCCCGCGAAAGTCCGCTCGGCGACCTGAGTGATCAGGCAGAACGGCTTTTGGAGATGGGAGTAACCGGGGTGCGTGCCGGGATTCTCGCCTCATGCGAAACCTATTTTAGCCAGGATGAAGCCAGGGACCGTGTCCTTGCGCAGTATCCGGAGGTGATGGGCGGTGAGATGGAGGCCTACGACTTCGTCGCCGACCTGGGAGTGCCCTGGTTTCTTATCAAGGGGATCTCCGATGATGCTGGCAACGGGGTCAATCGAGATCGGCAGCGCGCGGCGGCAGCGGCTGCTGCTGATCTCCTCCTTCCTCTGATCGGCGATCTTGAATCCCAGGGCGCAATCCCGCCGCCTACCGAGAGCTGGGACGTGGAGCGCCTGACCGATGCGGTGATCGGCCAGGCCATACGCATCTCGCCCCCCAGCCAGGGCCGCGACGCGATTACCGACTACATCAACGACAACATGGGGCCTCGAATTGTCAGGAGGCTATGCCGCTATACCTCCGATGCCGACGCCGATGGCGGCCTGCCGGAGTGCCTGGGGGTTCTCATCATGGAAATTGCGCAAAACGCGCTTGTCCATGGCGGAGCCAGTCACGTGACCTGCGCCTTCACCGAAACATCGGTGACTGTGAGCGACGATGGCCGCCCGTTCGACCTGACGATGCTGGCGGGCAAGCGCGGCGGAGCCATCGCGTGGGACAAATTCCGGAAGCGCTATCCCGGCAGCGAACTGATTGATTTCACGCAGAGTTTCAGCGAGCGTAAGGGCAATCATTATAGTTTCAAGATGAAGAAGCTTTCCAAGGCGATACGGGATGCCCGTGAGAATTGCATGCTCGTCAGTTCGGGAGAATACGGCAGAAAGCTGAACGGGAGATTTGTATTCAACGCTGATTGTGAATGGATCTATTATGATGCGACCGAGCTTTATATGCGGTCAAAGAGCATAAATGTGACGCGGGAATTGTGTGATCTGCTCGACAATGGCAAAGGGTTGTTCATTGCCTGCCGCAACCAGGATCAGGTCCAGGATTTTGAGGGGGAGTTGAGCCAACACGCCGGGCCAAACCTCAGGGTCTTTGTCGCGAGCCGGGTCTGATGAAGACCAGACGGTGAGGATTCAGCGACTGCCCGCCTGTCCCACCCGGTAGCGTGGAGAGCGGGGTCCAGCCGTGAGACCCGGTCCGCGCCGCCTGGAACATGGTCCGTCGGCAATTTGCCGAGTTCCTCTCCGACCTCGTCGAGGGAAAGCCCGGCGCATAGCGCAAATACGGTTCTTCGCCATCGCGGTCTGGAGCACGACATTCGTCGGCGGAACCGCGATCGGCCCGGTGCTCGGCGGGGGCCTGCGCGAGCCACTTCTGGTGGGGATCGGTCTTCCTGATCAATCTTCCCGTCATGCTGCTCCTGCTGATCGCGGGGGCCGGTGGGCCGTAGCGATGCCGCCGGACGGCTCGAGATCGTCAGCGCAGCTCTGTTCCTGCCGACGATCCTTTCAGGGATCCTTGCGATCAGGCAGCTTCCGACGGCGGGGGCCCCATGCCACGGCCCTGGTCGCGGCGCTCTATCGCCCAGAGATAGGATCGGGCTGGTGCCAGCTCGCGCGCTGCCGACATTGGCGCAGCGCTGGGGCGCCGCTGCCAATGCCTCCAAAATCGAGCAGACGGTGGTCGCCTGGCTGGCGACCGCTTCTTCAGTTGAAGCGCGTTGCGTTGTGCAATGCAAACAACATCAGGGTGGCCCTTTGCGGGGCAGCGTGTTCGCGCTGGGTCAAATCCAGCCTGGCCGCGCCGCAGGGCCGCCCGCACGTCGCCGGATCAGCGACGTCGTCATGCGAGCTAGCTCCAGAAGCCTTCCTGATAGGCGCGGGGCGAGAAATCCGTCTCGTCCTGCTGCTCCTCGTGGTCCTCTTGGTGCTCGCGTTCTGTCTCGACTACGCAGTCGGAACCGTGCCTGTCCAGCATCGAATCTCTCCTTTCAGATTGTGAGGGAGGGTGCTTGGGCAGCCCCTATATGGCCATTTATGCTGCGATGCACAAGGCAGGGCGACGCGTCCTGCATGCGTTCAACGCAGGAACAAA
This sequence comes from Bosea sp. BIWAKO-01, assembly GCF_001748145.1. Taxonomy (NCBI): domain Bacteria; kingdom Pseudomonadati; phylum Pseudomonadota; class Alphaproteobacteria; order Hyphomicrobiales; family Alloboseaceae; genus Allobosea; species Allobosea sp. BIWAKO-01. The sequence goes on along the minus strand of NZ_BCQA01000001.1, from coordinate 128,528 downwards.
TCAGTTACAACCGTGTTGCTATGATTCTCCCGCAATGCGGAGTTGTTGTGTTTTGCCGCGATGCGGCCTTGAAGATTGGATCCGAGATGAACCGAAAGACCTTCCTTGCGAGCGTGCTGGGTGCGATCGCGATCGCAGGTGCAGCCGTTGCCTCTCCCACGCCCGCCAGTGCTGAAGCTCTGCCGGCCGGCCTGGCCGCCGGCCTCGACCAGCAGCCCGTCGAATACAGCATGACCGCCGCCAAGCAGCGCCGGCTGATGATGATGCAGGAAGCCAACCGCCAGCAGCGCTATGGTCGCGGCGGCTATAGCAATGGTCGCGGCTACGGACCGGGATACGGGCGTGGCTACGGCCCGCGGCCGGGTTACGGCCCTGGCTATGGTCCGCGCCCTGGCTATGGTCCGCGTCCCGGCTATGGCCCGCGCCCAGGTTATGGCCCGCGTCCCGGATATTACGAACGCTGGTGATGCAGAGCCTGACCGGACACGCATGTTCCGGACAGGCCTGATCATCCTCCAGGCGGAAACTCCCTATCCGCCTTGCCGATCATGGCCCGCCGTTTCCTAGGGAATGGCGGGCCTTGCATGTCCAGGCTGCTTACCGCCGCGCACCTTCCCCGGATTTCGCTGAGTTCGCTCTCTGCCCACGCTCTGCTTGATGGTCCGCCGGGCGGCAAAGGGGCTGGTTCGAACGCTCAGGGATGGGCAGGCGTGCAGCGCTGATGTCGCCGCCCGCTTATTTCAGTCTGTGACCGTGGCGGCAGTGGCGGCCGATAACCTCTGATCGGTTTGCGGACTAGCCAGGCAGCCCATTAGGGTGACGCAGGGTTTCATGTTCCGGTGACACGATGCGACCGCTCATCATATTCGCCGCCGCCATGGCCCTCGGCATCGCACTGACCATCCTGCTCGCCTTGGCGGTGAGTTTCAGCGTGGGCGCGGCTTATGTGGTTGCAGTCAAGGGCTTGCCTCTCTTCAGCACCAGCGGAAGTATCATTCCGCCTTGGTTTCAGGGAGGGGACGGGTTCGCTGCCAGCACCGTGGGATTCGTGATCGGCGCAGCACTTGGAATGCTGACATGGCGGCCGATCTGGAGGGCGAGCCTGGCCGGCTGGTAGGTCGATCGGCCGAGATTAGACAATTCCGGGCCCGGTGCCCTAAGTGTCGGGGGCGAACGACTTAAGGTTGAGGGCCTGCCTTGGAAGCTCTGGTGATTCTCGGCCTTGCCGTCATTGGCTTCCTCATCGCCGTTCCCTGGGCCGCCTTCTCCTCCCTCTCGCGCGCCAATCGCGCGCTGGCCCTGGCCGCGAAGCAGCAGGAGGAGATCGACCAGCTCCGGCTTGCCCTCTCCACGCTGCGCGAAGCCCGCGGGGAAACCGGCCAGGCTGAGGCCGATGACGACGTCGTCGTTGCGGAGCCGTTGCATCGCGAGCTTGCCCCAGCGGAGGATACAGCCCTCACAAGCGAGGCGGCACATCCGGCGGCGCTGGAGTTCGAATCCGAAGCCATCGTCGCGTCCCGGCTGCCTGCCGACACGCTCGCTGCAGAGGCGCTCCGACCGGAGCAGGCCGCCGCGACGACGGAACTGGCGCGGGACGTTGAGACCGAAGCACCGCCGCTGGATACCATCGCAGCGCCGGACCCCGTGCCGGCCGCACCCCGCCGCGATTTCGAGGAGGCCATCGGCTCGCGCTGGGCCGTCTGGGGCGGCGGCATTGCGCTCGCCTTCGGCGGGCTCTTCCTGGTCCGCTATTCCATAGAGGCGGGGGTTTTCGGCCCCGGCATGCGGCTGCTGTTGGGGGCGGTTTTTTCGCTCGTCGCGGCCGCGGCCAGCGAATATCTCAGGCGGAGCGATCGGCTCGCCGATCTCGGCGAGAGGCCGGGCGCGCTCGGCCGGCTCGGCGGGGCCAATATCCCCGCGGTTCTTGCCGGCGTCAGCGTGCTCAGCGGCTTCGGCGTCGTCTATGCCGCCCATGCGATCCATGGATTCATCGGGCCGGGCCTCGCTTTCACGCTGATGGGGCTGATCGGGCTTGCTGCGCTCGCGGCATCCCTGCTGCACGGCCCGGTGCTCGGCCTGTTCGGCCTGGTCGGCTCCTATGCGACGCCGCTGCTGGTCGCGAGTTCCGCGCCGAATTTTTCCGCGCTCTCCCTGTTCCTCACGCTGGTCACGGCCGTCGCCTTTCTCCTGCATGCAAGGCAGCCGAGCCGCGTGGTGACGCTGGGCGCCGTCGCCGGCCACGGCGTCTGGACCGCCCTGATCGGGTTGTCCGGGGAGAGCCCGACCTGGTCCTCCCTCCTGCTCGTTGCGGGTGCGGTGCTGGCGCTTGGGCTGCTGAAGGAATGGCCGAAACTGAGGGGCAGCACAGCCCGGAGCGCCTGGCCCGTTGCGGGCTTCGACGGCATCGGCCTTGCCGCGATCGCGACCCCGCTGGTCCTGTCCGGGGTTCTGTGGACGGCCCAGGGCGGCCCCGTGCTGCTGCATCTCGCCATCCTGACGACCGTGCTGGTCGCCATTGTCGCTGCCGTCCGGCACGGCGATCTTGCCCCGCTGGCGCCGCTTGCCGCGGCCGCCGCTGCCGGCATGGTGCTGCTCTGGCCGAGCGTGCAGGGCGCCTTCGGTCTCTCGCCGGATCTCGTCCTCGACATCGTCCGGCTGAGCATCACCGGCAATGCCGGGCCGGGCATCCGGTGGACGGCGGCGCTGCTCGCCCTGATCGTCGGCGGCTTGCCCTTTTACGCACTGCTCCTGCGCAAGGGCGCTGGCGCCGGCGGCTTCATCATCCGCGGCTGCCTCGCCTTCGCCTCCGCGCTTGGGCCGATCTGCCTGCTGCTGGCGACGGCGCTGCGCAGCAATGGCTTCGAGCGCTCGCCCGGTTTTGCGGCGCTCTCGCTTCTGCTGGCCGTCGCCCTGTTTGCCGCCTCCGAAATGCTGCTGCCGGTCGAGCGGCGCAGCACGCGCTCCCGCACAAACCCGCTGGCCCTGATCGGCTCGGCGGCTTACGCCGCCGGCGGCGCGATCGCGCTTGGCCTCGCCGTCGCCTTTGCCCTGCGCGAGACCTGGCTCGTGGTCGGGCTTGCCGTTGCCGCGGCCGGCGTCGCGATCATCGCCAGCCTGCGCCCGATCCCGCTTCTGCGCAGCATGTCCGCAGCCCTGGCGACGGCCGCGCTCGCGCGCCTGGTCTGGCAGCCGATTGTCTCCGACATGGGCTCCTGGCCTCTCGTCAACTGGGTCATCCCCGCCTATGCCGGGCCGGCCCTGTGCTTTGCCATCGGCGCGCTGGCGCTGCGTGGCAAGCAGGACCGGCCGCGCAGCGTCTTTGAGGCCCTGGCGGCCATTTTCGGCGCGGCCTTCATCCTGCTCGAGATCCGGCAGTTCTTCGCCGGCCCCGAGCTCGTCCCGGATATCAGGCTGATCGCCGGCCATTACTCCGGCCTGCCGCGAAACCGCCTGTTCGAGGAGGCTGTCGCCCATCTCGTGGCGCTCGGCCTGATCGGCGCCGGCCTGCAAGCCCTGGCGCGCCGCCTGGGCGGGCGCGTCTTTGGGCCGGCGGCCGATATCACGGCGGCCCTCCTGCTCCTCCTCAGCCTCGCCGGGCTCTGCGGCCTGCTCAACCCGCTCTTCGACGGCACGTCGGTGCTTGGGCCACCGATCTTCAACCGGCTCCTGCTCTATGTGCTGGCCGGCGGCGCGCTCGGCCTGCTCGGCTTCCGGCTCGATCGCGGGCAGGTGCGCTCGCGCATCGGCGAATGCCTGACCGCCTGCGCGGCGGTGCTGGTCTCGCTCGGCGCGGTCCTGATCGTCCGGCAGGCCTTTGCCGGCCCGGAACTGGCGCCGCGCTCGGTCGAGACGGTCGGCTTCATCGAGGCGGTCATCGTGACGATCACGCTGCTCGCCCTGGCTGCAGCCGCGCGCATCTGGCACGAGGCGGCCCAGAACCGCGTCACCCGGCTGGTCCTGCGCGTGCTCGCCTTCGCCGCGATCGGCTGGGCTGCCCTGGCGCTCGGCATCGTCCGCAACCCGCTGTTCGACCAGAGTGGCGTCTCCGGCCCGGTCATCTTCAACCGGATCCTGTGGGGCTATGGCGCGGTCGTCCTCGTCTTTGCCGGCGCAGCCTTCTGGCTGCGCGATGCCCGGCCCGCAATCAGCCGGGCCTTCGCCAGGACGGCATGGGCGGGCGCGGCGCTCTGTGCTTTCCTGCTGCTGCGCCACGGCTTCCATGGGCCGCTGCTGGTCTCGGGCGAACCGGTCACGCTGGCCGAAGCCGGCTGCTACGCCGCGATCGGTTTCATCATGGCGATTACCGCGATGATCGCCGGCACGGTCACGATCCAGGGGCGCGCTGTGCCCTTGCGCCCGGAGAGTGCGGCGATCGCCTCCTGCGCCGTCTTCGCGGTTCTCTCGGGCGTCGTCGCCAATCCGCTGCTGAGCGAGGTCCCGCTGGCCGGCCTGTTCATCCTGGACAATGCCCTGGTCGGCTATCTCATGCCGGCGCTGCTTGCTTTCGCTGCGGCGCGCTGGACGCGCGAATTCGTTCCAGCCGCGCTGCCGCGGCGGATCTTTGGCGCGACTGCGATCATCGGTGCGCTTGCCTATGTGCTGATCGAGGTGCGGCGCTGGTTCGTCGGTCCCGATCTCCTGGCCGATGGCATCGGCGCAACCGAGCTCTACGTCTATTCGGCCGCGATCCTGCTTTATGGCGTTGCGCTGCTGGCGCTCGGCTTCCGCCTGCAATCGAAGGATCTGCGCCTGGCCTCGCTCGCGGTCGTCACCATTGCGATCTGCAAGGCTTTCCTGGTCGACATGGCCGGGCTGGAAGGGCTGTTGCGGGCGCTCTCCTTCATCGGCCTCGGCGCGAGCCTCGTCGGCATCGGGCTGGCCTACCAGCGCCTGTTGCGGCGGGAGAATGCGCAGCAGGCTCGGGCAATCCGGGAGAGCGCAGCTGCGACCGAAGCGTCGGCGAGCGGCTGATCCTGCCGTCGCTCACAAGACAGGGAGCCGTGATCTCGTCACGACTCCCTTTGGAGCCTCCGGATGGGAGCGCCTGATCGGGGGATCAGGCGACCTTGACGAGATCAGCCTGCGAACGCTGCCGCCAGAACCGCAGGAGCGGGAAGAGGAGCAGCGCTAGCGCCAGGCTGAGAAGGATCGCCGCGACCGGCGACGAAACCAGGACCAGCGGGTCACCCTGTCCAATCGCCAGAGCGCGGCGCAACTGGAGTTCCGCCATCGGTCCCAGGATCAGGCCGATCAGCGCGGGCGCGATCGGCACCGAGCAGCAGCGGAAGCCGTAGCCGACAAGGCCGAGCAGGCCGAGGATCAGGAGATCGACCCAGGACTGCGACAACCCCCAGACCCCGACCAGCGAGAAGATCAGGATCCCCGCATAGAGATGGGGTTTGGGGATGGCGAGCAGCTTCACCCAGACCCGCGCCATCGGCAGGTTGAGAACCAGCAGCATGATATTGCCGATATAGAGCGAGGCGATCACGCCCCAGACCAGCTCGGGATTGCTGGTGAACAGGGTCGGGCCCGGTGTCAGGCCGTAGTTCTGAAAGGCGGCGAGCATGACGGCCGCGGTCGCCGAGGTCGGCAGGCCGAGCGTGAGCAGCGGCACCATGACACCGGCGACAGCTGCGTTGTTGGCGGCTTCCGGCCCGGCGACACCTTCGATGGCGCCATGTCCGAACTCTTCGGGATTCTCGGAAAGACGCCGCTCCAGTGTGTAGGAGAGAAGCGTCGGGATTTCCGATCCTCCCGCCGGCATGACGCCGATCGGAAAGCCGATGGCCGCCCCGCGCAGCCATGGTTTCCAAGATCGCCTCCAGTCCTCCCGGGTCATCGCGATCCGGCCCTTGACCTCGATCAGCTTCTGGGGCTCCCGGCTGAGGCGGCTTGCGACGAAGAGGATCTCGCCGACGGCAAACATCGCGACGAGCACGATGGTGATGCCGACGCCATCGGCCAGTTCGGGAACGCCGAGCGTCAGGCGCGGCAGGCCCGACTGGAAATCCGTGCCGATGACCGCGAGGAAGAGCCCGAAGAAGAGCGAGACCAGCCCGCGCAGGATCGAGGTGCCGAGCACGACCGAGACGGAGGTGAAGGCGAGCACGGCGAGGGCAAAATACTCCGCAGGCCCGAAGACGAAGGCGATCTCGGAGATCGCCGGAGCAGCGATCGTCAGCAGCATGGTGCCGATGGTCCCGGCCACGAAGGAGCCGATCGCGGCCGTTGCCAGCGCGGCTGCGCCGCGGCCGTTCTTGGCCATCTTGTTGCCTTCCAGCGCCGTGATCATCGAGCCGGATTCACCGGGCGTATTGATCAGGATCGACGTGGTCGAGCCGCCATACATGGCGCCATAGAAGACGCCTGCGAAAATGATGAAGGCTGCTGTCGGCGACAGCGTCACCGTCACGGGCAGCAGAAGCGTGATGGTCAAGGCCGGGCCGATGCCGGGCAGCACACCGATCGCAGTTCCGAGCGCGCAGCCGACGAGCGCCCAAAGCAGGTTCATCGGTTGCGCGGCGACGGCAAAGCCATGAATCAGCGCATCGAGAACGGACATCACAGCCCTCCGAGCGGAAAGAAGCCGCCGAGCTGCACGCCCAGTTTCGTGAAGGCGAACCAGGTAGCGGTCGATACGGCGAGACCGATCGCGAGGTCGGCGAGCGGCCGTCGCGAGCCATAGGCGCGGGTGACGAAGGCGTAGGCGACCGCGCCGGCGAGCGGGAACCCTGCATAGCTGATCAGTCCGACGGGCAGAAAGACCCCGGCGGCGGCGGTCAGGAAGCCGGTCCACGACATCGGCTGCGTCAGGTCTGCGCCCTCGGTCTCCTCGGCTTCGAAGCGGGCGCCCCGCGCCACCTGATACCCGAGCGCGCCTCCAAGCGCTGTCAGCACGAGCCCAACCGCAAGGACGAAGAAGCCCGGCCCGATGCCGGCATAGGCCTGGGTCAGAGGCAGGTGCGCGGCATCCGTGAGCACCGCGACACCAAGACCGGCCACGGCGAGCGGAAGTCCCCAGCGCAGCAATCGCTGCGCCGGGGCCGTCGAACCCATCGCTGGCTTCACTTCGCCACCCCCAGCTCTTCGAGGATCGGCCGGATGCGGGCGTTTTCCTCCGCGATGAAGGCGCCAAACTTGCTGCCTCCGAGGAAGGCATTCTGCAGGCCGCTCTTGGCGAGTTCCGCCTTCCATTCCGGCTGGGCGGTCATGCGCTCCAGCCGCTCGACCCAGTTCTGCTGCGCCGCAGCCGACATGCCGGGAGCGCCGACGATGCCGCGCCAGTTGCCCATCGCAACATCGACGCCCGCTTCCTTAAGGGTCGGCGCTTCGACCTCCGGCAGCCGTTCCGGCGAGGTGACGGCGATGATCCGGACGCGGCCGGCATCGGCAAGGCCCTTCAGCTCGGACGCCCCGGAAACCAGGACGGCGATCTTGCCGCCGGCGAGCTGGGTGACGGCCTCGGCGCCCCCGCCATAGGCGATATAGTTGATCCGTGCGGGAGCAACCCCGGCGCTCCTGGCGATCATGCCGGCAATGATGTGGTCGACACCGCCGGCAGAGCCGCCGCCGAACGATACGGCGCCCGGATTGGCCTTCAGCGCATCCGTCAGGTCCTTGACGGTCTTGAAGGGCGAGGTCGTCGGGACGGCGAGCCCGTTATATTCAAAGGTCAGCCGCGCGACCGGTGTCGTGTCGGTGATCGGCAGGGATCCCTTGGTCGCCATGATCGAGCCGAGCAGGATCACGCCCATGCCCATCAGGGCATTGTCCTGCCCCTTGCTCGTCCGGATGAACTCACCCAGCCCCAAAGTGCCGCCGGCACCGGGCTTGTTGGTGAAGACCGCCCCATCCTTGAACAGCCCTGCCTTGTCGAGCATGCCGAGCGCGAGACGGGTCGTGGTGTCATAGCCGCCGCCGGCCCCTGCCGGGACCATGACCTTGGCCGGCTCGGCGAGCGCCGCCCCGGAAACGCTAACCGCCATAGCGATCGAGATGAATGTTCTGCGCAGCATGGTGTCCTCCCCGTGGTGATCAAGATTGTATTTTGGATATCCGTAACTCTTGTTTTTTAGATAATCAAGATATAATCAAAGCCGACACGCAAGGGAGGATCGTATGCCCGTGGACGCCAGGATCGCTGCGCTGAGCAGCGGCTCGCAGAGGCTGAATTATGTTCCGATCGCCGGGGCGGAAGGCATCGATCGCTTGCCGTTCTCGCTGCGGATCGTGCTGGAAAACCTGCTGCGGCAGCAGGTCGTCGAGGGACGCGACACCAGCGTGCAGGTCGACGCCTTGCTGAGGCGGGAGACCGGGGCTGCGCTGAACTTCAAGCCGACCCGGATCTTCGGTCAGGACATCCTGGCCAAGGTCATGCTGGTCGACATGGCCGCATTGCGCGATGCCCTGGCCGCGGCCGGGCGTGATCCCCGTCGCGTCAATCCAGCCGTTCCGGTCGATATCGTCGTCGACCACTCGCTTCAGGTCGACTATTTCGGCACGCGCGACGCGCCGCGGCTGAATCTCGACATGGAGTACCGCCGCAACGCTGAACGCTTCGCCTTCCTGCGCTGGTGCTCGGAGAGCTTCGACCGTGTCCGCGTGGTGCCCCCCGGCAAGGGCATCATGCACCAGCTCCATCTCGAGAAGATCGGTCAGGTCGTCTGGACGGAGGCGTTCGAGGGGGGCGTACTGGCCTCGCCGGACACCTGCGTCGGCACTGACAGCCATACCCCGATGATCAACGGCCTCGGCATTCTCGGCTGGGGCGTCGGCGGGATCGAGGCCGAGGCCGTGATGCTGGGCAAGGGGGTCGTGATCGCCTTGCCGCGCGTGATCGGCGTTCAGGTCACGGGCCGCCTGCGCGACGGCGTCATGCCCACCGATCTCGTCCTGACGATCACCGAGCGCCTGCGCCAGGTCGGCGTCGTCGGAGAATTCGTGGAGTTCTTCGGTCCGGGCGTGGCGGCGTTGTCGGTCGCCGACCGCGGAACCATCGCCAACATGGCGCCCGAATATGGCGCGACCGCCGTCTATTTCCCGATCGACCGGCGTTCGATCGAGTATCTCGCGATGACGGCTCGTTCGGACGAGCATATTGCATTGATCGAAGCCTATGCGCGCGCCCAAAAACTCTGGCGCGACGAGGCGACACCCGCACCGAGCTACGATCTCGTCATCGACATCGATCTGGCCGAGATCGAGCCCTCCATGGCGGGGCCGAAGAATCCGGAGGATCGTTTCGACCTCTCGGTGGCGGCGACCGCCTTCGCCGGACATTGCCGGGAGATCGCGGGGCACAACCCCTCCGCCGAGCGCTTTCCGGTGGCTGGGACGGAGTTCGGAATCAGGGATGGCGACGTCGCCATTGCCGCGATCACCAGTTGCACGAACACCTCGAACCCTGTCGGGATGATCGCGGCCGGCCTCGTCGCCCGCAATGCCGTGCTCAGGGGCCTGACGTCAAAACCCTGGGTCAAGACCTCGCTTGCACCCGGCAGCCATGTCGTCGCCGAAATCCTGGAACGCTGCGGTCTTCAGCGTGACTTCGATGCCCTTGGCTTTCAGGTCGTCGGCTTCGGCTGCACCACCTGCAATGGCGGTTCGGGCCCGCTTCTCCCGCCGATTGCCGATGCGATCGAGCAGGGCGGCGTCCTGGCGACAGCGGTCCTCTCCGGAAACCGCAACTTCCAGGGCCGGATCCACCCCAATGTCCGGGCGGCCTATCTCGCTTCGCCCGCACTCGTCGTCGCCTATGCGATCGCGGGATCGCTGACCATCGATATCACCAGCGAGCCGCTCGGCATTGATTCAAACGGCCAACCGGTCTTCCTTGCCGATATATGGCCGAGCTCAGCCGAGATCGATGCGCTGGTCGAGAGCGCCTATACGCCTGATGTGTTTGCGGAAAAATATGTCGACCTGTTCGATGGCGGGGAGCCCTGGGCTCGTCTCGCGACACGGCCATCGGCGCTGTTCGACTGGCAGGCCGACAGCACCTATGTGCGCCGGCCACCCTACTTTGAGGGACTGAGTGCGGAGCCGTCGCGGCAGTTCGACATTTCCGGCGCACGCCCGCTTGCGATTCTCGGCGACTCCATCACGACGGACGACATCTCGCCATCCGGCGCCATCAGCCTTGGCACGCCGTCTGCGGATTTTCTCATCGCGCATGGGGTGATGAAGGCCGATTTCAACAATTACACGACCAGGCGCGGAAACCATGACGTCGCGGTGCGGGCGACCTTCGCCAATATCCGGCTGCGTAACCGTATCGTTCCCGGAGTGGAGGGCGGCTTCACCCGGCTGATGCCCGAGGGCGAGCAGATGCGGATATTCGAGGCGGCCCAGGACTATCTCAGGCGCGGCACGCCGCTCGTCGTCATCGCCGGGAAGAACTACGGCTGCGGCTCCTCGCGCGACTGGGCGGCGAAGGGCGTGGCCCTGCTTGGCGTCAAGGCGGTGATCGCGGAGGGGTTCGAACGGATCCACCGAACCAACCTCGTCGGGATGGGCGTGCTGCCGCTGCAGTTCCAGAACGGGATATCGGCGGAAACGCTTGGGCTCGACGGCACCGAGACCTTCGATATTGCAGGGCTCGACGGCGATTTCGGCGTCCGTGCTACCGTCATCTGCCGGGTCACGCGCCAGACCGGCGAAACGCTCGATTGTCCCCTGACGATCCGGCTCGATACGCCCGAGGATATCACCTATTGGCGCCATGGCGGCATTCTGCCCTTCGTCTGGCGTGACTATATGGGCGCCGACCTGCCGATCGCGAGGACCGCATGAGCCAGCACTTCATTCCCGCCGTGTTCTACCGGGGCGGAACCAGCAAGGGCGTGTTCTTCAGCGCGAGCCAGCTGCCCACGGACCGGGACCGGTGCAGCGCGATCCTGCTGGCGGCGCTCGGCAGTCCGGACCCTTACGGCCGCCAGCTCGATGGGATGGGCGGCGGGATCTCCTCCCTGTCGAAAGCGGTCATCATCGGTCCGTCCACGCATCCCGATGCCGATGTCGACTACACCTTCGTTCAGATCGCGGTCGACGAACCGGTTGCCGACTGGAGCAATAATTGCGGCAACCTCTCCTCTGCCGTCGGGCATTTCGCCGTCGATGAGGGCCTTGTGCCGGCCTCCGACGGCGAGGTTCTGGTCCGCATTCACCAGACCAACACGAAAAAGCTGATCCACTCCCGCTTCCAGGTCCGGGCTGGCAAGGCCGAAACCGCGGGAGATTATGTCATTGCCGGCGTTGCCGGCGCAGCCTCGCGGATCAGGCTCGACTTCCTTGAGCCGGCCGGCGCTGTCACGGGAAAGCTGCTGCCGAGCGGCCGCGTTCTCGACCATGCCGACCTTGGCAGCGAGGGCCGTTTCGAGCTGTCGATCGTCGATGCCACCTCGCTGATCGTCTATGTCGATGCCACGGCTTTCGGGTTCGACGGATCGGAGACGCCCGATGAGATCGAGGCGCGGCCGGGTGTCATGGCCATTCTCGAAAAGCTGCGCCGCTACGCTGGCGTCATGATCGGACTGGGACCGACGCCTGATAGCATAGGGCTCCAGACCCCCCGCATCGCGATGGTGGCCGCGCCCAGGCCCTTCACCGGACTCGATGGCGAGCGCCATGGCGAGGATGCCTTCGACATCGCCACGCGCATGATCTCGATGCAGCGGGCGCACCGGGCGATCCCCGGGACCGGCGGCCTCAATCTCGGCGTGGCGACGCAGATTGAGGGAACCCTACCCAACCGGTTGTCGCGCCCCGCCAACACGGCAGGCGAGGTGAGGGTTGCCAATCCGTCCGGGCTGGTGTCGGTAGGTGCGGTTGTCCGGCATGCCGGCGATGGCTGGATGGCAGACAGCGCTGTCCTGTTCCGCACTGCGCGCCGGCTGATGCAGGGCGAAATCGCAGTGCCCTCGTCGCTTGCCAGGTGAATGGCCAGATGGATTGCAGAGGAATCGAATGACGGCTGCGCCGACGTCCCTCCAGATCAAGCTCGCCAGCCAGATCCTGTCGCATGCGCGGCTGTCGGGCTGGCAGAGTGGCCATCACCTGACCGAGGATTCGCTGCTGCCGGTGCTGGGCGCCTCGCGGACGCCGATCCGTGCCGCGATGGCGCATCTGGCCGAGGCAGGCGTGCTGGAGAAGCGCCCGAACAAGGGGTTCTTTCTCAAGGATACGTCGGCAACGGCGGAGAGCCAGCCGGCGACGGAGGGGGAGGATGACGACGCCGGCGTCTACCTCGCCATCGCCATGGACCGCTTGAACCAGGTTCTTCCCGACACGGTGAGCGAGAACGAGCTGATCCGCCGCTACGACCTCTCGCGGGCACGGTTGCGCAATGTGCTGGCGAGGATCGCATCCGAGGGCTGGATCGAGCGCCGGCAAGGGCGAGGCTGGGCGTTTCAGCCGCTGATCGACACGATCGATGCCTATCGCGAGAACTATCGTTTCCGGCAGATGATGGAGCCGACCGCCATGCGCTCCGAAGAGTTCGTGCCGGACCGACCCCGCCTCATCGTCCTGGCCGAGCAGCAGCGTTTCGTGCGCGACAGCGGCTATGGCAGCCTGAGCCAGGTCGAGCTGTTCGAGATCAACTCCACCTTCCACGAAACGCTGGCGGCGATGTCAGGCAACCGTTTCGTCGTGCAGACGCTGACACGCCTCAACCATCTGCGCCGCCTGATCGAATATGGCCGCCCGCTCGATCGCGAGCGCGTGCGCCGTGTCTGCGACGAACATCTCGCCATCCTTGCCCCGCTGCTGTCGGGCGACAAGGCAACCGCCGCGACCGAGCTTGAACGACATCTCTCGGGCGCTGCGCAGGAAAAGGCGGTCGTCGGCGAGCCCGCTTCGTCCGCGAACGGACGCCGGGAATGAATCTGGCCGAGGTTCTTGCGCCCGGCGGCAAGCTGCGCGCCGCGATCAATCTCGGCAATCCCGTGCTGGCGCAGCGTTTCCCGGGGAGCGGCGAACTTGGTGGCGTCAGTGTTGCGCTGGCGCGGGAACTCGCGGGCGCCCTCGCTATCGATCTGGAACTCCAGCCTTACGACTCGGCGGCTCGTGTCGTCGAAGCCTGCCAGGGCGGGGCCTGGGATATCGCCTTTCTGGCGATCGATCCGCAGCGCGCAAGGCAGATTGCCTTCAGCGATCCCTATATCGTCATCGAGGGCGTTTTTGTCGTGAAGCGGGACGCTCCCTGGCAACGCCCAGGCGAGCTCGACCGGCCGGGTCATCGCATCGCGGTCGGCCGTGGCGCGGCCTATGATCTTCATCTCGGCCGGATGCTGCGCCACGCGGAGCTCGTCCGCGTGCCGACCTCCGCCGAAGCCTTGCCGCATTTCCTGGAGGCAGGGCTGGAGGCCGGCGCCGGCATCCGCCAGCCGTCGCAGGCTTTCGTTGCGTCCCATCCAGGGCTTCGTTTCATCGAGGAGCCGTTCATGGAGATCCGGCAGGCGATGGCGGTCTCCATCGCGCGGGCGCATGCAATGCCGGCGCTGTCGCAGTTCCTGCGCAGGGCTACCGAGCTCCCGGCGATCAAGGATGCGCTCGCGAGCCTTGCGACATCATAGGGTAGGCGCGGGCGGCAAGCGCGCTCTGCCGATCAAGGGCTTTCCCTCGCGGGTCGGTTTCGGTCAGATTGGCCGCGTCGCTTGCGAGGTCGAACCGTGGCCCAATTCAACTATCCGGCCTGGAACCTGATCCAGCTTGCCCGCGAGAGTGAGAAGCCGCTCTACGAACAGATCTTCGCTCAGTTCCGCGAAAGCATCATGGACGGGCGGCTGGCGCGGGGCACGCGCCTTCCGCCCAGCCGCATGCTGGCCAGGGAGCTCTCGCTCGCCCGCAACACGGTGATCCAGTCCTATGACAAGCTCGAAGCCGAAGGCTATGTCAGGCGCATCCGTGGCTCCGGCACCTTCGTCGACCGGGTCCTGCCCGAAGACCATCGCGTCTCGGTTGCTCACGCTCCGAACAGCCCCGAGCGGCCTGTTCCGGCTCTTTCGGCCCGCGCCGAGCGGCTGATCGGGATCGGCCTGCCGCCTGAGCGCTCGGAAGCGCTCGATCTCAGCCCGGGCGTCCCGGCGCTGGACGAGTTCCCCTACGAGGTCTTCAGCCAGATAGCGGCACGGCACTGGCGTTCCCGGGCGATGTCGCAGACCGGTTATGGCTCTGCGGGGCATGGCCCGAGCCTGGCGGCCCAGATCGCGACCTATCTCGCCGAGACGCGCGGCGTTTCCTGTCAGCCCGGGCAGATCATCGTAGTCGGCAGCACGCTGCAGACCGCTGCGCTCGTCGCCCATGTCCTGCTCGATCCCGGCGACGAGGTCATCGTCGAGGATCCCGGGCACGTGACGCAGCTCGCGACCTTCTCGCTCTGTGGCTTGAAGACGACCTCTGTCCCTGTCGACGCGGATGGCCTCGATGCCGCGCGCATCCCCTGCGACCCGGACGGTGGCGCGCCGGCGAAACTGATCGTCGTCACGCCGGTGGAGCAGTTCCCGTTCGGCTCTTCGATGCCGGCGGAACGTCGGCGAGCCGTCCTCGACTGGGCCCATGCCCATGACGCATGGGTCATGGAGGATGACTTCAACAGCGAGATCCGCTGGTCCGGACAGGCGCAGCCATCGCTCTTCGCCGAGGATCGCCATCGCCGCGTAATCTATACGAGTTCGTTCAACCGCGCGCTCGCGCCCGGACTGCGCCTGGCCTATCTCGTGGTGCCGCCCGACCTCGTCGAGGCCTTCACGCTGGCTCAGCGGGCGCTGTCGCATTATGCGCCGCAGCCCGATCAGGCGCTCGTCGCCGCCTTCATGCAGGAAGGCCATCTCGCCGCGCATCTGCGCCGCATGCGCGCGATCTATCGCGAGCGCTCGCTGCTTCTGGCCGATTGCCTGCTGCAGAGACTGGGCGAGCGCTTCACCATTCCCCATGTCACCGCCGGCCTGCACATGACCCTTCACCCAAACGGGCCGTTCGACGACATCGCCGTCGCCAGCGCCCTGTCCCGACGCGGTTTTGATTGCCCGGCGCTGTCGCTGTACTGCCGGGGGGCCGTCCGGCAAGGCCTGATCCTCGGCTTCGGCAACACGCGCACGGAGAAGATCCCGGCGCGAGCGACAACGGTCGCCGACGTCATTCTGGAGGTCTCCGCACGGCAAGGCGAAGCCCGGGCAGCCGGCTGAAGAGCACGGGGCGCCAATCCCGCCGGCATACTGCCCAGCGCGTGAGCGGCGCGCAGGATTGGACCATGACGAAACCTGAGAATTGGACCTTGGGGCGCGTGCGGCGCCTTCGCATCATCCCGGACAGCAGCGGGGTCCCATGATCGCCAAACCAATCAACTGCGCCGAACCGAGCAACGTCCTGGACGTCAAAGGCATTCGCAAGCAGTTCGGAGGGCTCTTGGTCCTCAAGGGGCTGGACCTGACGGCGCGGGCCCATGACGTCATCACGATGATCGGCGCCAGCGGCTCGGGCAAGAGCACCTTCCTGCGCTGCATCAATCTTCTCGAACTGCCCGATGCCGGCACCATCGCCTTCGACGGCGAGATGATCCGGCTGGAACAGGGCAGGGGTGGCGCGCGCCTCGACCGGCGCCAGATCAATCGGATGCGCAGCCGCATCGGCATGGTCTTCCAGAGCTTCAATCTCTGGACCCATCTGACCGTTCTGGAGAATGTCAGCGTCGCCCCGATCAAGGTGCTGGGTCTCGGCCGGCGCGAAGCGACGGAGCGCGCCGAGGCCTATCTCGAGAAGGTCGGCCTGATCGACAAGCGCAATTCCTACCCCCAGCATATCTCCGGCGGCCAGCAGCAGCGCGTCGGCATCGCCCGGGCTCTCGCCATGGAGCCGGCCCTCCTGCTCTTCGACGAGCCGACCTCGGCGCTGGACCCCGAGCTGGTCGGTGAGGTGCTTACCGTGATGCGGGCGCTCGCCGCGGAAGGCCGCACGATGATCATCGTCACCCATGAGATGGGCTTTGCCCGCGAGATCTCCGGCGAAGTCCTGTTCCTGCATCAGGGGGTGGTCGAGGAGCGCGGCCCTCCCGAGCAGGTTCTCGGCAACCCGAACTCGGAGCGCTGCCGCTCCTTCCTGCAGCGGGTCCTGTGATTACGACCGTCAACGAAAAGGGGAGTCTGATGCTCAAGCATCTCGTCATAGCGGCCGGCCTCGTCGGCGCATTCGCCTCCGCCGCATTGGCGCGCGACATCAAAGTCGGCAGCGAATGCACCTATCCGCCCTTCAATTTCCGCGACGCCAAGGGCGAACTCCAGGGCTTCGACATCGATGTCGCCCGCGAGATCGGCAAGCGTCTCAACGCCAATCTGATCTTCGTCTGCCAGCAATGGGACGGCATGATACCGGCTCTGCTGGCGGGCAAATTCGACCTCCTGCTGGCCAGCATGTCGATCACCGAGGACCGTAAGAAGACCATCGATTTCAGCGTGCCTTACCGCTCCTCCACGGCCCGCTTCATCGGGTCGAAGGCGCTCAAGGTTTCGCCGGTCGCGGCTGACGGCAAACCCAACCCGGCCGGCCTTGCCGGCAAGACCGTCGGCATCCAGCGCTCCTCGACCTATGAGCAATACATGACCAAGGAATTCGCGGGCGCCAAGGTCGCGCAATACGACACGGTCGACAACATGCTGCTCGATCTGCAGTCGAACCGGATCGACCTCGTCTTCGCCGGGCCGATCAAGCTCGATGGCGATTTCCTGCAGAAGCCGCGCGGCGAGAAGTTCACCTTCATCGGTCCCGAGATCAACGACGTGTCCTATTTCGGCCCGGGCGTCGGTGTCGGCATCCGCAAGGCCGACAGCGCGCTGCGCGACGAAGTCGACGCGGCGCTTACCGCATCGTTCAAGGACGGCTCCTTCAAGGCGATCAACGACCGCTACTGGTCCTTCAGCGTTCTGCCCTGATCGGGTCGGGGTCGGGCGGGGCGCGCGCAGCGTCCGCCCGCCATCCGCCAGCCGGAGGTTGCCAAGATGGATCTGCTGATGGGCTGGGGTGGCCAGGTCGCGCGCGGCGTGGTCACCACCATCGAGGTCGCCCTCGCATCGCTGCTGCTCGGCTTCATCTGGGGCATCCTGGGAGCGCTCGCCCAGCTTTCGCGCTGGTGGCTGGTCCGCAAGATCGGCTTCTTCTTCACGCTGGTGATGCGCGGGACGCCCGAGCTGCTGATCATTCTGATCGTCTATTTCGGCGGCTCGGTCGCGCTGGGCGGCCTGTCGAAGGCGATGAACAACGCCGGCGGCTTCGTCGAGATCCCGGCCTTCGCAGCCGGGGTCTTCGCGCTCAGCCTCGTTTTCGGCGGCTATGCGGCCGAGGTCCTGCGCGGCGCCTTCCTGGCGATCCCGAACGGGCAGATCGAGGCGGCCGATGCGTTCGGTTTCTCCTGGTGGGATTCGTTCGTGACGATCCGGCTGCCCCAGATGTGGCGCTTCGCCTTGCCCGGACTCGGCAATAACTGGATCTCGCTGATCAAGGATACCTCGCTGGTTTCGGTCGTCGGCCTGGAAGAAGTGATGCGTGTCAGCGCCATGGCGACCTCGGTCACGGGCGAACCCTTCCGGTTCTATCTCGTCGCGGCGGCGATCTTCTACATCCTGACCACGTCGAACGGCCTGCTCGTCGCGATGCTGGAACGCCGCGCCTCGCGCGGCGAGCGGGAGCTTGCCCGATGAACACCGCCTTGATGATCGAAAGCATCCCGGCGCTGCTGCGGGGAACCTGGCTGAGCATCCAGCTGCTCTCGGCCTCGCTGCTCTTCGGCCTGCTCCTGGCGGTCCCGCTCGCGATTGCGCGTCTGGAGGCTCCGCGGCCGGTGCGCGCGGCTGTGGCCTTCTACATCTCGTTCTTCAGGGGCACGCCGCTGCTGGTACAGATCTTCCTGGTCTATTACGGCGTCGCGCAGTTCGAGTTTGTCCGCGACAGCGCGCTCTGGCCCTATATCCGCGAGGCCTGGTTCTGCGCGGTCCTGACCTTCTCGCTGCATACCGCCGCCTATACCGCCAACATCCTGCGCGGTGCGATCAGCGCCGTGCCCGCCGGCGAGATCGAGGCCGCCCGCGCCTTCGGCATGTCGCGCTCGCTGGCCTACCGCATCATCATCCTGCCGCGCGCCGTCCGGCTGGCGCTGCCGGCCTACACCAACGAGGTCGTCAGCATGCTGAAGGCAACCTCGCTGGCGAGCACGATCACGATCATGGAGCTGACCGGCACCGCGAACACGATCGTCGCCCGCACCTTCGCGCCCTACGAACTCTTCGTGACGGCGGCCGCGATCTATCTCCTCATCACCACCGTCCTGACCGCAGCCCTGCGAGCGCTCGAATACCGGCTCGCCAGGCACCAACGCGATCTGCGCCCATCGGCCGTGATCGTCGGAGACCAACATGTCGAAGCCTGACCTGACAAAGACCGACCTGCCCGCGCTCGCCCGCTTTGCCGAACACCTGGCCGACCAGAGCGGCGCGATCATCCGCGACGCCATCGCGCAGCGGCGCAGCTTCGACACGAAATCCGACAGGAGCCCGGTCACCGAGATCGACCGGCGCGTCGAGGCCAGCCTGCGCCGTGCGCTGGAGGTGGCGCATCCCGACCACGGCATCCTTGGCGAGGAATATGCCTCGGTCGGGCTCGATCGCGATTTTGTCTGGGTGCTCGACCCGATCGACGGCACCAAGGCCTTCATCACCGGCATTCCGACCTTCGGCACCCTGATTGCGCTGGCTTTTCAGGGCGTGCCGATCCTCGGCGTCATCGACAACCCCGTCACCAGGGAACGTTGGGTCGGGGTCGACGGAAGCCCGACGCAGCGCAATGGCGAGGCCGTCGCCTCGCGCAAGGGGACGGTGCTCAGTGATGCGACCCTCGGCAACGGCAATCCGGAGCCCTTCGACGTCAGGGAGCGAGCCGCCTTCGAGAGGCTCAGGGTCGATACGAGATGGTGCGTCTATGGCGGCGGCTGCCATGCCTATGGCCGTGTCGCCGATGGCGCGCTCGACATCAGCATCGATAGCGGGCTCGACGCCTTCGACTACTGCGCCCTTGCCCCGATCGTGCGCAATGCCGGCGGCGCGATCAGTGACTGGGAAGGCAAGCCGCTGACGATCCATTCCGGCCGCCGCTGCGTCGCCAGCGGCAGCCCCGAACTGCACGAAAGGGTGCTCGAGCGCCTCAGGCTTCAGTGAGGCCAGTCACATCTGCCCGTGATGCTCAGTCCTTTCTGGCGCCGGGAACGCCGGCATTTCGTCCGTTTGCCCGGGAATTGTCGCGACCGTCCTCCGGTCAACCGAGAAGCCCGGTCTCGCGGAGGATGGCCTTGATCGTTGTCGCTTCCTCGGCGTTGAGGGAGCGTTGCGGGCGGGCCATCACGTTGGTGTCGATGATGCCGAGAAGCTGCATCGCCGTCTTGAACGCGCCGACGCCGGCCGAGCCGGCGCTGGTCCGGCCGAGCGAGATCCAGACCATCTCGAACAGGCGGCAGAGCCGTTCCTGCTCCTTGCGGGCCTCGTCCCATTTGCCTGCCTGGCTGAGCCGCCAGAGTTTGACGTAGCCCTTGGGGTCGACATTGGCGAGGCCGGGGACCACGCCCTGCGCGCCCATCAGCGCGGCGTTGTCGACGACGATCTCGGAGCCCGTCATGGCGAAGAAATCCGGCATGTCGGCGAGGTCCTGCCGCACGAACCGGAAATTGCCGTCGTCTCCGCTGGAATCCTTCAGGCCCGCCACGGTGCCTTCGCGGGCGAGCGTGACGGTCGTCCGGCGCTCCAGCTTGATATGGACGCAGACGGGGATGTCATAGGCGATCACCGGGCGATCGACCGCCTCGCGGACATAGCGGAAATGGTCGATCGTCTCGGCCTGGTTGGTGCGGGTGTAGAAGGGGGCGGTCACGACCAGCGCATCGGCGCCGGCCGATTGCGCCGCCTTGGCGTGCTGGATGACGCGATCGGTCGTCGGGTCGATCACCCCGGCAAAGATCGGGACGCGGCCGTTATTGATCTTGACGGCATGCTCGATGATCCTGCGGCGCTCGTCATCGCCGTGGAAGACGACCTCGCTGGTCGATCCGAGCACGAAGAGCCCGTCGACGCCGCCCGAGAGCAGATGCTCGATGACGCGGGTGAATGAGGGGTAATCGACCCGGAAATCCTGTGTCAGTGGGGTGACGACCGGGGGAACCACACCGTGGAAACGTGCCATGGAGCTTTGACTTTCTCTGCTTTGATCAGGTGATGTCGGCGCGGGGATCGAAGGCGTCGCGAAGCCCGTCTCCGATGAAATTGATGGCGAGCACGGTCGCGACCAGCGCGGCGCCGGCCGGCATCCATTGCCAGGGGTGCAGCTCCAGCACGACGGTCGAGCGCGCGGCCCTCAGCATGTTGCCCCAACTCGCTTCGGGTGGGACGATGCCCATGCCGAGAAAGGAGAGGCCGGCTTCGAGCAGGATCGCATTGGCGACCTGCAGGGTGGCGTAGACGACGAGGATATCGAGCGAGTTCGGCAGGGCATGGCGCCAGAGCAGGTGCCCGAGACCGGCCCCGAAGCCGCGCGAGGCGACGACGAAATCGCGTTCGCGCAGCTCCAGCAGGCGCGCCCGCACCATGCGCGACAGCACCGGCCAGGAGAGCAGGGAGATCACGAAGATCGTTGGCAGGATGCCCGTGCCGGTGATCGAGGCGAGCACCAGCAGCAGGATGACCGGCGGCAGCGTCATCGCGAGATCGACCAGGCGCATGATCATGCCGTCGAGGGCCCGCCCGCCGAAGGCAGCGACCGCGCCGACGACAAAGCCGACGCAAAGCGAGATCGCGACCGAGACGGAGGCGATCAGCAGCGAGATCCGCCCACCCTGCAGCAGCCGGGCCAGCGTATCGCGGCCGACGCCGTCGGTGCCGAGCCAATGGGCTGCCGTCGGTCCAGAATTCAGCGCCCGCAGATCGATGCTGTTGGGCGCGTGGCGCCACCAGAGCGGGTAGGTCAGCACGGCGAGCAGGACGGGCGCCAGGATGAGCAGTCCCGCGATCGCCGCGCGATTGCGAAGAAAGCGCCCGAGCGCGCGCTGCAGCGGGCTCCGGCTGCGGCCTCGCAGAGGGACCGCGCTCGCGGCGATCTTCGCATCCGCGTTCATCATCTCACCTGGATGCGCGGATCGACCACCGCATAGGCAAGGTCGGTCAGAAGGTTGACCAGGATGACGCCGGCACCGATCAGCAGCGTCGCGCCCATGATCACGGGGTAGTCGCGGGTCTCGACGGCCTTGACCATCAGCAACCCCATGCCCGGCCAGTCGAAGACACTCTCGATGAAGATCGCGCCGCCGATGGCGATGCCGATGGTCGAGCCGATCAGGGTGATGACGGGCAGGACGGCGTTGCGCAGGGCATGCCTGACGATGACCGCGAACTCGCCGACGCCCTTGGCACGCGCCGTGCGCAGATAATCCTGGTTCAGCACCTCGATCATCGAGGAGCGCATGTAGCGCATGAACAGCGCGGAATAGACGCCCGCCAGCAGCGAGGCGGGCAGGATGAGATGGGCCAGCAGGTCGGAGAGCGAGAAGGGCGCGCCCGGCGTCAGCATCCCGCCCGAGGGAGCCCAGCGCAGCACCACCGCAAAGACATAGAGGCCGAGCAGGGCGTTGAGGAAGGCCGGCGTCGAGATCGTGACGAAGGCGACCAGGCCGAGCCCGATATCGAGGGCGGAGTTGCGCTTGACCGCGCCGAGGACGCCGGCCGCGATGCCGAGCATGATCGCCATGGCAAGGCCGGTCAGCATCAGCAGCAGGGTCGGCCCGGTGCGCTCGACCAGCAGCGGCAGCACGCGCACGCCCGCCCTGTCGATGGAGTAGCCGAGATCGCCGGCGAGCGCCGCACTGAGCCAGACGAGATATTGCACCGGCCAGGACCGGTCGAGGCCGAGCCGCTGGCGCAGCGCGTCCATCTCGGCCTGGCTCAGCGGCGCCAGCGGATTGAGATAGGCGTCGACCGGGTCGCCGGGTGCCAGCCGGAGCAGCACGAAGACCATGATGCTGAGCGCAATCAGCATCATCAGACCGGCGGCGAGCCGTTTCAGATAGAAGCCAAGCATGGGTCAGTCCGTCGTCGAAGGGACGAGGGAGGGCCTTTTCGGCCCTCCAGCCGGCTCAGGGCGCGATCGACCATTTCTCCGGCGTGGCCGCAAACGGCCCGCCGCCCGGCGCCGGCGTCCAGACGAAGTCCTTGAGCTTGACCGAGGCGACACCATAGCGATTGGCGACCCACATCGTGCCCCAGGGCAGCGTCCTGTTCATGACGGCGCAGACATCCTGGTATTTCGTCGTCGCCTTGGCCTGATCGGTCTCGGCGACGGCCGCGTTCAGCGCGCTATTGAGTTCGGGGATCTTGATCTGCAGGAAGTTCTGGCCGACGGGCGGGATCTGGCTCTCGTTCAGCCCGAGATTGAGCGTTCCGGGATCGGGGCCGTTCTGCAAGCCGGCATAGACCAGGGGGAAATCAGCCGGGTTCGACGTCCGGGACATGGCGATGGCGTTATAGCCGGCGGGGTCCAGGGCGCGCGGCACGACATTGATGCCGACCTGGGCGAGCATGGACTGGACGGCGGCCATGACATTGGCGGTCAGCGGGTTGTTGTAATAGGTCAGCCAGGTGATCGGCTTGGCGCCGTTGATCTTGTCCCAGCCGGCCTCCTTGAGCAGCTGGGTCGCCTTGGCCGGGTCGTAGGCATAGGCCTCGAGGCCCTTCGGGATCAGGCTGCCTTCGACATAGCCGCAATCGGCCTTCTTGGCGGCGCCCTTGTAGAGGCTCTCGATGATCGCGTTGCGGTCGATCGCGTGCATCACCGCCTGGCGCACGCGGATGTCGTTCCAGAGCGGCACCTGGTTGTTGAAGCCGATATAGTTGGCGACGTAGGAGGCGCCTTCGATGATCGTGTAGTCCTTGTTGCCCTTGAAGGTCGGGACGTCGTCGGACTCGATATAGGTGAACTGGATCTCGCCGGCTCGCAGCGCCGAGATCGCGGCGGCCGCATTGGCGAAGTAGCGGTTGATCAGCCGGTCGACCTTGGGCTTGCCGCCACGATAGCTCTCATGCGCGGCGAGCTCGACGAAGCGGTCGGTCTCGTAACGCACGAATTTGAACGGGCCGGTGCCGATCGGCTTCGTCGACCAGAGCGCGTTCTTCGCCATGTCCTCGGGCGCGATCCCCGAAAGCACATGCGCCGGCAGGATCATCATCTTGGTCAGGCTGACGATCAGGGCGTTGTCGGGCCTGGAAAGCCTGACCACGACGGTGCGCGGGTCCTTGACCTCGACGCTGTCGATGGCCGCCAGGCGCGCAGACAGCAGGCTCGCGGTCTTCGGGTTCTTGTTGAGCGCGATGGTGAACTTGACGTCGTCGGCGGTGAAGGCCTGGCCGTCATGCCAGGTCTCCTGCGCCAGCTTGAACGTGTAGCTCAGCTTGTCGTCGCTGACCTCCCAGCTCGTCGCCAACGCCGGTACGAGCTTGGTCAGGCCGGCATCATAGGTCACCAGCGGCTCGAAATAGGTGCTCAGCCAGGTGTAGCCGGCCGGCGCCGTCATCGGGTTGAAATTGCCCTGCAGGCCACCGGGGCCGACATCGAAGCCTCCGGTGATCGTCTTCATCTGGGCGAAAGCCGGCGTCATCATCGTGCCGGCCAGCAATGCGGCGCCGATCAGCGCCCTACGATACGTCCTCATGGTCATCGTAACCTCCCATCAGCTCGCCGCCTTGTTGGCTGCGATTATTTTTGAGATGCCGTGATAGTGGTGGTCGAGGCGCTCGCGCGCCGTCTCGGCGTCGCGTTTCGCGACGGCCTCGACGATCTCGTGGTGATCGCGCCAGGTTGCGACCGGATCGCGATTTTCGAGATTGATGAAATCCGAGGCCTTGACGAAGGCCTGCCAGAAAATGTCGAGCAGCTTCAGCAGGAGCTGGTTGTTCTGGCAGCGGAACAAGGTGCGGTGGAAGCGCCGGTCCTCCTCGAGGAAGCTCTCTCCGGCATCGACCCTGGCCTTCATCTTTGCGGTGAGGGCGCGCAGCTCGGCGATGTCGTCGGCGCCGATCACCTGCACCGTCCTGCCGATCAGCGCGCCTTCCAGCGCGCGCCGAATGGTCAGGAGCTCTTCGAAATCATCGAGCCTGCCGCGCAGGCCGAAGGCGAGGTTGTCGAGCAGCGGGGCGAAGGAGAAGTCGCTGACGAAGATGCCGATGCCGCGCCTGGTCTCGACGATGCCGACCGATTCCAGCGCCTTGACCGCCTCGCGCACCGAGTTGCGGCTGACGCCGAGCTGCTGGGCGAGGTCGTTCTCCGGCGGAAGCTGGCTGCCCGGGGGCAGGCCGCTCTCGTCGATATAGGCCTTGACGCTTTCCAGCACGGAGACGTGCAGCGATTGCGGCTTCACCAGGGGCCTGATCGTCCGGGTCACGGCCTTCGACCTCTCCTGTGGCGGGTAACCCACGCCGCGCCCGAGAGCGCAGCCGGGCTTCCATCCGGTTGTTGAGCGATATCTACTTGTAGGATATCCGTGAAGTCAACAAGACGACTTGAGGGGATGCGACGATGGCGGGAAAGCTCGACCGGCCGGGCAGGTGGGGCTCGCTCCGCGGCAACTGGGCGACCTTGCTGCTGCCGATCGAGCCCGATGGGCGGATCGATCTGTCGCGGCTCGCCGACGAGATCGATGTTCTGATCGCCGCCAGGGTCGACGGCATCTATTCGAATGGCACGGCCGGGGAATGCCACAACCAGACCGAGGCCGAGTTCGACGCGATCCAGCGCGTGCTGGCCGAGCGCTGCAGCCGCGCGAACATGCCCTTCGTGATTGGCGCCTGCCAGCCCGATCCGAGCGTCGCGCTTGAGCGGCTGAGACGCGCCGCGGCGCATGCGCCGGACGGAATCCAGGTGATCTTGCCGGATTGGTGGCCGGTCAGCGATCCCGAAGCGGTGGACTTCCTGCAGATGGCCGCCGAGGTCGCTGGAGACATCAAGCTCGTGCTCTACAACCCGCCGCATGCGAAGCGTGTCCTGTCGCCGGCCACGCTCGCGGCCGTTCTGACGCAGGTGCCGCAGGTCGTCGGCATCAAGCTCGCCGATGGCGATGCGGCCTGGTACGCCGAGGCGCAGACGCATCTGGACGATTGGGCGCTCTACCTGCCCGGCCACCATCTTGCGACCGGCGTCGAGGCCGGCGTCGCTGCCGGCGCTTTCTCGAATGTCGCCTGCCTCAGCCCGCGCGGAGCGCAAGCCTGGACCGAGATGATGCTGAGCGATATCGGGGGCGCCCGCGAGATCGAGCAGCGCATCTGCGCTTTCATGGACGCCCATATCCTGCCGTTCCGGCGCGACCATGGCTATTCCAACGCCGCGCTCGACAAGCTGCTCGCCGCCATCGGCAATTGGGCCCCCGTCGGCCCGCGCCTGCGCCGGCCCTATCGCTGGATCGATGCGGCCGAGGCGGAGCGGCTGAGGCCGATCGCCCGGCGCATGATGCCCGAGATCATGGACGCGCGCTGAACCCCACCATGCCCTGACCGGTACCGAAGCGAGGGAGTGCCATGCCTGAGATCACCGGGGTTCGCTGCGTCCTGCTCAGTTCGCCCTATGCCGATGCCGATGAGCGCGAGATCAGGGCCTGTTTCCCGAACGGGCCGAAGCGCACGATCGGCATGGTCGAGGTCACGCTGGACAATGGCGTGACCGGCCTCGGCGAAGGCTATATCGCCGTGTTCGCGCCGCTGGTCTTCCAGGCTATCGTCGATCTCTGCACGCCGCTGATGCTGGGCAAGGATGGCTTCGACATTCCACGCCGGGTCAGGGACCTGCGTTCGCTCTGCGATTACTGGTCGCTCCAGGGCGCGGCGCGCCATGTCATCAGCGCCTTCGAGGCCGCCTTGCAGGACGCCAGGGGCAAGAGCCTCGGCCTGCCGGTGCATGAGCTGCTCGGTGGCGCCAGGTGCGATGCCATCCAGATCTATGGCAGTGGCGGCTGCTGCGACGCGAAGCACCAGTTCATTCGCGAGTTCGACCTGCTAAGCGCGAAGGGCATCAAGATCTACAAGATCCGCTCGCTCAAGGCTGATATCTGGCGGACCGTCTGGGTGCTGGAGGAAGCGGCCAGGCGCGGCATAAGGGTCGGCGTCGACATGTGCCAGAACCTGGCCGATCCGCCGCAGCCGGTGGATGACGTCGTCGCCTTCGTCGAGGCGGTGCATGCGGGGACGGCCGAGCGCATGCTGTTCCTTGAAGAGGCCGTCGGCCCCGACAGCCCCGAGGCCTTCCGCGAGCTGCGCCGGCGCATCGACGTGCCGGTCTGCGGCGGCGAGATCATCACGACGCCGAAGGAGATGATCGAGCGCATGCGCGCCGGCGCCTATGCCTTCGTCCAGCCCGACGCCTCGGTGATCGGCGGTCTCAGCGCGGTGATGGAGATTTTTGCCGCCGCGGACGAGCTCCCGGTCGAAGTCGTCGTGCATGCCTGGGGCGGAGCAGCCGCGATCATGACGAATTACCACGCCGCCTTTGCCGGCGGCGGCAAGCTGGTGGAATTCCCCATGCTCGATTTCCCGCTCGGCCGGGAGATGATCGGTGATCAGGGCCGGATCGACAACGGCCGGCTGCTGCTCCCGACCGCGCCCGGCCTCGGCCTGACCCTGACGCCGGAGATGGAGGCGCGCTATCCTTTCGAGGCGAGCGCCGTCTATAGCTGCGTCCTGAAGGACTGGGGCCCACCGCCGGACGAGGACTGGAAAGATCGAGGAGCGGCTGGTCGATTCGCTTGATGCGAGGCGTCATCTCCCAGGCCTATCTGCGGCAAGCAGGCTTTTCCTCCGGCAGCGACCAGGTCCGGCCATGGCCCCTTCCGCAAGCTGTGGGGCCAAGGCCGTCAATGCGCGCCGGCGCTGACGAAGTTGCGCAGCTCCGGCGTCTGCGGGTTGGAGAAGAGCTCCCGTGACGGCCCGCTCTCCCAGATCTTGCCCTGATGCATGAAGATCGTCGTGCTGGCGACGTTGCGGGCGAAGTTCATCTCATGGGTGACGAGCAGCATGGTCATGCCGCCCTTGGCGAGCTTTTCCATCACCAGCAGAACCTCGCCGGTCAGTTCCGGATCGAGCGCGGAGGTCACCTCGTCGAACAGCATCACCTTCGGCCGCATCGCAAGCGAACGGGCGATGGCGACGCGCTGCTGCTGCCCCCCGGAGAGATTGTCGGGATAGCTGTCGAATTTCTCGGACAGGCCGACTTGCGTGAGCACCTCGCGCGCCAGTGTCTCGGCCTGCGCCTGGGGCACATTCTGCGTGATCCGCGGCGAGAGCATGATGTTCTGGGAGACGGTCAGGTGCGGGAACAGGTTGTAGCTCTGGAAGACGATGCCGACATCCTTGCGCAATTCGCGCAAGTGTTTCGGATCCTGGTCGACGACATGTCCGGCGACCTCGATGCGGCCGGACTGGATCGCCTCCAGCCCGTTGATACAGCGCAGCAGCGTGCTCTTGCCCGAGCCGGAGCGGCCGATCAGGGCGACGACCTGCCCGGGTTCGACGGTGAGGGAGACGCCCTTGAGGACCTCGAGATTGCCGAAGCGCTTGTGGACGTCGTCAATGAGAACGGCTGGCATTCATCACCTGTTCGAGATGGCGGCTGAGCCGGGACAAGGGGAAGCAGATCGCGAAATAGATCAGCGCGACCAGCGTGAAGATCTGGAAAGGCTGGAAGGTCGCGTTGTTGACGAGCTGGCCGGCGCGCGAGAGTTCGACGAAGCCGACGACCGAGACGATCGAGGTGTTCTTCACGAGCTGGACGAGAAAGCCGACGGTGGGCGGCAGCGAGATGCGGATCGCCTGCGGCAGGATGATGTAGCGGTACTGCTGGCCGCGCGTCAGCGCGAGCGAGGCCGAGGCCTCCCATTGCTGGAAGGGGACGGACTGGATCGAGCCGCGCCAGATCTCGGCCAGATAGGCCGAGACATAGATCGAGAGCGAGGCAGCAGCCGCCAGGAAGGGCGGCAGTTCTACGCCCATCGCCGAGAGCCCGTAATAGCTCATGAACAGAACCATCAGCACCGGGATCGACTGGACGACCAGGATGTAGCCGGCGGCGAAGCGGCGCAGCGCGGCGACCTGCGAGAGCCGCATGATCGCGAAGACGCCGCCGATCAGCCCGCCGAGGATGAAGGCGACGCTGGTCAGCACCAGCGTCCAGCCGGCGGCGCGCAGGATGAAAAGCGCTTCGGGGAGGCCGAATGTTGTCATCAGGCTGCCTCCGCCTTGGCATCGACGCGGGCGAGCCCGGAGACCGGCGCGAAGAGCCGCTGGCCGAGCCAGAGCAGGAAGACCTTCAGACTCAGCGCCAGGAGCAGGTAGATCACGGTGACGATGATGTAGGTCTCGAAACTGCGGAAGGTCCGCTGCTCGATGATGGCCGCGGCGCCCGAGAGTTCCTGCACCGAGATGAAGGAGCAGATGCTCGATGCCAGCATCATCAGCACGAACTGGCTCGACAGCGCCGGCCAGACCCGGGCGAAGGCCGGTTGCAGCACGACGTACTGGAAGACCTGGCGCTTGCTGAGCGCGAGCGAAAGGCCGGCCTCGAGCTGCGATTTGTGAATGGAGTCGACGCCGGCGCGGATGATCTCCGTCGCATAGGCGGCAAGGTTTAGCGTCATGGCCAACAGGGCGGCCTGGGTGCCCGACATGCGGATGCCGACCAGCGGCAGGCCGAAGAATATCATGAAGAGCTGCACCAGGAACGGTGTGTTGCGCATCAACTCGACATAACAATCGACGGCGATGCCGGCCCAGCGGCCCGCCAGTGTGCGCAGCGCGACAAGCAGCACCGCGAAGATCAGGCCCAGCAGGATCGCGCTGGCAGACAGGCCGATCGTCAGCATGATCCCGTCAAGGATGATGTCGGTTTCGGCGAGGACGGATTCGAACTGGAGCGACATGATCCCTCGTCAGTCTGGCGCGAGACCCGCCGCGCAGGATCTGCGCAGCGGGACGATGCGAAACGGATCAGAAGGTTGGCAGAGGCGGCAGCGGACCGCCGACCCACTTCTCGGAGATCGCGTTCAGTTCGCCGTTCTGCTTGATGTAGTAGATCATGTTGTTGAGCCACTGCTTCAGCTCATAGGCGTCCTTGCGAACGGTCATCGAGTTCGGCTGCATGCCGAAGACGAACTTGAGCTCGGTCTCGGTTTCGCCGCGCGCCTTGATCGCGGCGTTCGCCTGCGCGTCGGGGCCGGCGATCGCTTCGACCTGCCCGGAGAACAGCGCCTGCATCGTGGTCGCGTCATCCTCGAAGCGCAGGATCGTGAGGTTGAGCTCCTTCTCGCGATTGGTGAATTCCCGCTCGACGCTGGAGCCGCGATTGACGCCGACCTTGCGGCCCTTGAGATCGGCCCAGTCTTTGATAGGCGTGCCCTTCTTGGCGTAGATGCCGGTCTGGAAGGCGCTGTAGGGGATGGTGAACATCACCGCCTTGGCGCGTTCCGGTGTCGGCGCCAGCGTCGCGACGAGGAAGTCGACCTTGCCGGCCTCGAGGGCAGGAATGCGGGCCGGCGGCGTAAGCTGGACGATCTCGACGGGCAATCCGAGATATCTGCCGATCAGGGCGGTGACGTCGGCATCGTAGCCGATCGCGTTGCCCTGCGAGTCGACGGAGCCATAGGGTGGCGCGCCGATCAGCACGCCGACGCGGACCTTGCCGCGCTTGATGATATCCGTGACCGACTGGGCCGAGGCATGACCGGCCGCGAGCGCGCCGGCGCCCAGCGCAAACAGCATCCCGATCATTCTGAGATTCTTGAACAGGCTCATGGTGCGTTTCCTTGTTGCGATCTGCTTCGTTGGCGACCGGCTTCGTGGCGTCCGGTTCGTTGAGAGGTGAGCAGGCGTGGTCGTTCAGGCAGTCTGGCGCGCCTCCCGTACGAGATTGACGAGGGGTTCCCCGGCGAAGCTGCGCTTGATGTTGTCGGCGATGGTCTGCTGGCGGCGCCAGATCGTCCCGCTCGTCCAGCCCGACATATGCGGGGTCATCACGATGTTCGGCAGCTCGTGAAAAGGCAGCTCGGAAGGCAGCGGATTGGCAGCGGCCGCGCTCGGGTAGCGATACCAGGTGTCGATCACCGCCCCGCCGATGCGCTTGTCCTTCAGGGCCTCGAACAGCGCCGTCTCGTCGATCGTC
This sequence comes from Bosea sp. BIWAKO-01, assembly GCF_001748145.1. NCBI lineage: Bacteria > Pseudomonadati > Pseudomonadota > Alphaproteobacteria > Hyphomicrobiales > Alloboseaceae > Allobosea > Allobosea sp. BIWAKO-01. The sequence goes on along the minus strand of NZ_BCQA01000001.1, from coordinate 98,312 downwards.
GGGCCGCGCCCGACATTGAAGATCAGCGCGTCGCGGCGCATCGCTGCGAAGGCGGCGGCGCCGACGAGGCCATTCGTTTCCGGCGTCAGCGGCACGGAGACCACGATGGCGTCGGCCGAGCCCCAGAATTCCTCCAGCCGATCGAGCGTGAAGGCGCGGTCGACGAGATCGGAGATCGGGACAGCGCTGCGATTGGCGACATGAACCTTCATCTCGAAGGCCTTGGCGCGCCGCGCGATCGCCTTGCCGATATGGCCGAAGCCGAGCAGGCCGATGGTCTTGCCGGCGATCTCGCCATGGACGCGCGCAGGCGAGCCGGCCCAATAGGCCCAGTCGCCGCGGCGCAGCTTCGCGTCGGCATCCGCCAGAGGGATATGCCGGGCGAGCAGCGCGCTCATGACATATTCCGCGATCGCCTGCTCGTGGCCGAAGCAGTTGCAGACATTAGCGGGAGCCGGCAGCAAGGCCAGGTCGACCGCGTCATAGCCGGCGCCCGGCACGTGGAAGAGCTTGAGCCCTGACGGGATCGGCAGACTGGCATCGAACTTCACGCCGATGATGACGTCGGCCTGCGCATAGGCCTGCTGGTCGGCGCCGATGCCGAGCCCGTCCGGCAGGATGCGAATATCGGCTCCCGGGCCGACGAGTTCGGCAAAGCCGGAGCTGAAGGAGGCGGCGTTCTCGCCATGGAAGATGATGCGCATGGGGTCCACTGGCCTGTTGCGTTTCAGGCGCCGAGCAGGGGCTCGACGCTGCAATCGAGTAAAGAAGGGTCGATGCGCGCCTCCATCTCGTCGAACATGCTGTCGACGAATTCGATCAGCGCATCGGAGGCCGCGACTGCGCGTTCGGCATGGCGGGTTGCGATCGCGTTCAGCACGGCGAGATGGTGATCGATCGTACCGTCGAGCGTGGTCTTCTCGGCCATATAGCTGTGGTAGATGAAGCCGATGCGCCGGAAGATGGTGTGCAGCGGGCGCAGCGTGTGTTCGAGGAACGGCTCGCCCGCGGCGGCCAGCACCATCTGGTCGATCCTGCGATCGAGCGCATTGAACTCGGCAAGCGTCAGCCCGTCGCGTTTCTCTCGCAGCAGGCGTTCCATGTGCAGCATCTGGTTGCGATGCGAGGGGCCGGCCCGTTCTGCCGCGAGGCGGATGACGAAGCGCTCGATGTCGCGGCGCAGATGCAGCAGCACACGTTCACGGGCGAGGTCGATCGGCGCGACCTGCAGGCCATGACGCGGGCGGATGATGATCAGCGTGTCGGCGGCGAGACGGTTGACGGCATGATGCACCGGGGTGCGGCCGAAGCCGGTCAGGTCCTGCAGGTCCTGCATGGCGAGAAAGCGGCCGGGCGCCAGCTCGCATTTGACGAGCAGTTCCTCAATCCGGTGATAGGCGAGTTCGAAGAGATTGATGCGATTACGCCGTGGCGGCGCGCTCGTCTCACCCTCTGCGACCAGCCGCGGGCGGCTTGGGCGCTTGGCCATGTCCCGTCTCCTCAGTCGTGGAACTCGTTGAACGGATCCATCTTGGCGTCGACCATAAACATGTTGTGATATTTTACAAGCACTCCTATGGTCGCCTCGTTTCGAGGGGGCGGGGCCGTCATCGGGCTCGTCTGTTCGGCACTCAACCAGGGCGTTCCCCGGCAAGAAACCCGGTGAAGAGCGCCAGCCGCCAGGGAGGCAGGCCGTGAAGATCACCGCCATCGAGACGTTGCGGACCGAAGAATTCGCCAATGTCCTGTGGGTTCGCGTCCATACCGATGCGGGCATCATCGGTCTCGGCGAGACCTTTTATGGGGCAGGGGCCGTCGAGGCGCATCTGCACGACACGCTCGCCATGCGGCTGCTCGGCAAGAACCCGCTGCATATCGAGGCGCTGCACAAGGAGATGACGAACCTGCCGATGGCGCAGGCCTCGACCGGCGTCGAGTCGCGTGCGACCTCGGCGGTCGATATCGCGTTGTGGGACGTCTTCGGAAAGGTTTGCGGCCAGCCGGTGCACCAGATGCTCGGCGGCCTCTGTCGTGACAGGCAGCGCATCTACAATACCTGTGCGGGGTACAAATATGTCCGCTCGCAGAACATCAAGCCGGTCTCGACCTGGAACCTGGGGGATGCATCAGGTCCCTATGAGGATCTTGACGGCTTCATGAACCGTGCCGATGCCGTCGCCGAAAGCCTGCTCGAAAGCGGCATCACGGCCATGAAGATCTGGCCGTTCGACCCGCCAGCGATCGAAAATCAGGGGCTTTTCATCACGCCTGACCAGATGCGGAAGGCGATCGAGCCCTTCGAGAAGATCCGCAAGGCGGTCGGCGACAAGATGGAGATCATGGTCGAGTTCCATTCCCTCTGGAACCTGCCGACCGCGATCAAGATCGCCCGCGCTCTCGAACCCTACAGCCCGACCTGGTACGAGGATCCGATCCGGATGAACTCGCCGCAGGCCCTGGCCGAATACGCCCGTTCGACCACGGTCTCGGTCTGCGCCAGCGAGACGCTGGGCTCGCGGTTTCCCTACAAGGACATGCTCGACCGCGACGCCATGCACATCGTCATGGCCGACCTGTGCTGGACCGGCGGGCTGACCGAAGGTCGCAAGATCGCCGCCATGGCGGAGACCTATCACCGCCCCTTCGCCCCCCATGACTGCATCGGCCCGGTCGGCTTCATCGCCGCGATCCATGCCTCCTTCAGCCAGCCCAACACGCTGATCCAGGAATCGGTGCGCGCCTTCTATACCGGCTGGTACAAGGAGCTCGTCGACACCATGCCGGTGATCAAGGACGGTTATGTCCTGCCGATGGAAGGGGCGGGGCTCGGCGTCGAACTGCTTCCCGCCGTCTTCGAGCGCGCGGACCTCACCGTTCGCCGTTCCAGCCTGTAAGGTCGCTGACCATGAGCAACCCTCTTTTCGATCTCACCGGCAAGACCGCGCTGGTGACAGGCTCCTCGCGTGGGCTCGGCCGCGCCATGGCGGAAGGACTGGCCGTTGCAGGCGCCCGCATCCTGATCAACGGCACCGACCCTGAGCGCGTCGCGCAGGCCGTCGCGGAGTTCCAGGCGGCCGGCCACCAGGCGGATGCGGCACCATTCGACGTGACCAACGAGCCCGAGATCCTGCGGGCCTTCGACGGCTTCGATGCCGCGGGCATCGCAGTCGATATCCTCGTCAACAATGCCGGCATCCAGTTCCGCAAGCCGATGGTCGAGCTCGCCACTGCGGACTGGCAGCGCGTTATCGACACCAACCTGACCTCGGCCTTCATGATCGGGCGCGAGGCGGCCAGGCGCATGATCGCGCGCGGTCATGGCAAGGTCGTCAATATTGGCTCCCTGACGAGCGAACTCGCCCGCGCGACGGTCGCGCCCTATACGGTCGCCAAGGGGGGCATCAAGATGCTGACGCGGGCCATGGCGGCGGAATGGGCCGAGCATGGCATCCAGGCCAACGCGATCGGCCCGGGCTACATGATCACCGACATGAACCAGGCCCTGATCGACAACCCGAGCTTCGACGCCTGGGTCAAGGGCCGGACGCCGGCCAGACGCTGGGGCAAGCCGGAGGAGCTTGTCGGGGCCGCCGTGTTCCTGGCCTCATCGGCATCGGATTACGTCAACGGCCAGATCATCTATGTCGATGGCGGGATGTCATCGGTTCTGTGATGGACTGCGGGCGTCCGTCGTCGCGTGACTTGTCCCGCCGCTTCAAGCCGGTTCGAGGTTCAGAATGGCGCGGGCCTCGGCGGGCGTTGCCGGCCGGCGGCCGTGGCGGGCGATCAGCTCGACGGCGAGGCTGACCAGCTCGGCATTGCCGGTCGCAAGCCGGTCCTTGCTGATCCGGATATTGTCCTCCAGCCCGGTGCGGACGGCGTCCGCGCCGCGGGCCAGCGCCCAGTCCATCACCCGCATCTGGTCGCGCCCGATGCCGGCGGCTGTCCAGGTCGCGCCGGGAATGATCCGCTTGGTCTCGGTGAGCAGGATGTCGAGCAGCACCTCGTCGGCCGGCATCGCATTCCGGACGCCCATCACGAACTGGATATGCGGGCGCGGTCCGATCAGCCCCTCGTCGATCAGGCGGCGCGCCGCATGAAGATGCGAGAGGTCGAAGATCTCGATCTCCGGTGCGATCCGATGCTCCTGCATCCGCGCTGCGAGATCGTTCACCAGGCTCGTCGGGTTCTCGTAGACGATCGTCGGAAAATTCACGGAGCCCGTCGAAAGCGAGGCCATGTCCGGGCGATGCACGAGGCTGAGGCCCCGCGCGGCGGGGTCGCGTCCACGGCCCCCGGTCGAGAACTGCACGATCATGCCCGGGCAGGCCTGGCGAATGCCGGCCTGCACCTCAGCGAAGCGCTCCGGATCGGAGGAGGGCGTCTCGTCGTCATGGCGGACATGGATATGGACGAGACTGGCGCCCGCCTCGAAGGCGGCGCGGGTCGAGGCGATCTGCTCGGCCGGCAGCACGGGCAGGTTCGGATTGTCCTTCTTGCGCGGCACGGAGCCGGTGATGGCGACCGCCACCACGACGGGAGAAGTGGTCATGCTGTCTGTCATCCCTGGTCGCCGCCGCCGGCCGGAAGCACGGTTCCGTTGATATAGGAGGCATCGTCGGAGGCCAGGAACAGGATGGCGGCGGCGATCTCGCCGAGCTCTCCGTAGCGGCCGAGATGCGAGGCCCTGAGCGTCTGGTCGACGACCTGCTGCATCCACTGCTTGTCGGTCTCGGTCAGCGCGTCGGTTCCCCGCGGAATCCGGCGCGGCGGAGCGGTGACCCCACCGGGGGCGACCGCATTGACGCGAATATTCGTGCCCGCGAGTTCGAAGGCGAGCGCAGCGGTCAGCGCGTTCACGCCGCCCTTGGCCGCGGAATAGGGAATGCGGTTGATGCCCTTGGTCGCAATCGAGGAGACGTTGACGATCGCGCCCCGGCCCTGTTCCAGCATGATCGGCAGCACGGTGCGGCAGCCCCACAAGGTCGGAAACAACGAACGGTTGATCTCGGCGACGATCTGGTTCTCGTCGAATTCCTGGAAAGGCCGCATCCAGATCGCGCCGCCGACATTGGTCACCAGCACGTCGATGGCGCCGTGGCTTTCCTTCGCCCGGGCCATCACCCGCTCATTCCCGGCGAAGGTTTCGAGATCCTCCTCCAGGGCGACGACGCGTCCCGGCCCGTAAGCCGCGGTGATCTCCTCTGCGACCTCCTGGATGATGGCCGAGCGATCGACGATCGTCAGCCTTGCCCCTTCGGCGGCCGCATCCAGCGCCACCTGCTTGCCGACGCCCTGCGCCGCGCCGGTGACGACGAGGCTGCGGCCTTCGAACCGGAGGCCGCGCGTGGATGGCTGGGACATGGTCATCTCCGGGAAAATGCCGCCATGAGGGCGGGGACTGGACGGTTGCGCACCGTCTCCGGTCAGGCCGGCGGGCGAAAGCCCGCCGGGGGGAGGGCCTCAGCCGGCGGTGACGTGCGCGCGGCTGACCTGCGTCTGCGGCACGCCTTCGCGCTCCTTGGTCAGCACGATGTCGAAGGTCGTGCGGGCGAAGGGGCGGTTCAGCCCGGCATTGCGGATCGCGTCCGCGTCGACGACGCGGTCCAGCGTGACGACGAGTTCGTCCCGCGTGCCGAAGGCGAAGTCCGTGTAGAGGTATTTGTCGCCGGTGAAGTTGAACTGCGTCGTCAGCTGGCGGTGACCCGGCGCCGAGATGAAGTAGTGGACATGGGCCGGGCGTTCCGCATGCCGGCCGAGCGCGGTCATCAGCTGGCGTGTCGCGCTTTCCGGCGGGCAGCCATAGCCGTTGGGCACGATCGTGCGGGCGCGATAGCGGCCCTGCTCATCGGTCTCGATGCGACGGCGCAGGTTGTAGGGCGCCTGCTCGCCATCGATGAAGGAATAGCCGCCCTTCGAATTGGCGTGCCAGAGGTCGACGATCGCGCCGGCGATCGGCTTGCCGTCCTCATCCGTGACCTGGCCTTCGATGATGAAGATCTCGCCCGGGTCGGTGCCGTCATCCATGCGGGCCTCGCCCTTGGAGAGCGGCGCGCCGGGCACATAGAGCGGACCTTCGATGGTGCGCATCGTGCCGCCCTTGAGGCCGGCAAGGCGTTCGGCCTCGTCGAGCCGCAGGTCGAGGAAATGCTCGAGCACGATGCCGGGAACGAGCAGGCCGAGCTCGTCATTCTTCGCCGCCCTGCCGATGAAGGCGACCGCTGCCCAGAATTCGTCCATCGAGACGTCGCACTCGTCGATCACCTGCATGATCCGGTAGAGCAACTGGGCCGTGACGGCCTTGGTGCGCGGGTCGCCCTTGTCATTGTCCATCCCGGCCGCGCGCGCAGCGAGATCCTTCTTGTCCTCGTCGGAGATCAGGTTGGTGGGCATGGCGGTTCCTCGTGTTTTGATGATTGGCGGCCATTTCCATGGCCGCAGCCGTTGTTTGTCAGCGGTCGTTGTCGTGCACGGATGAGGGATGGCGGCAGAGCGCCGTGACCTTCACGTCCATGTAGGGGAAGAGGGGCAGTTCGGAGAGGATGTCGTGCAGGGCCTGCGGGCTCTCGACATCGAAGATGCTGGTGTTGGCATAGCGCCCGGCGTGACGCCAGAGATGGCGCCAGAGCCCGACCCGCTGCAGCTCCTGTGCGCGCGCCCGCTCGCTCGCCTTCAGTGCGGTCGCCGTCTCGACCGGCAGGTCGGGCGGAATCCGGACATCCATTTCAACCTGGAACAGCATGGTTCTTACAATCCCGTCTTGGCGCGTGGCAGCACATGGACCGAGCGCTCGGTGCGGTCGCGCCGGAAGCGGGCCAATTGTGCTTCGGACACTGTTACGCCGAGCCCCGGCGCCGTCGGCACGGTGAGGCCGAAATCGGCATAATCGAGTGGTGTTTCCAGGATCTCCTCGGTCAGCAGCAGTGGGCCGAAGAGTTCCGTTCCCCATTCCAGCTTGCCGATGGTCGAGAAGAGATGGGCCGAGGCCGCGGTGCCGATGCCACCTTCCAGCATGGTCCCGCCATAGAGCCCGATGCCGGCGGCTTCCGCGATCGCGGCCACCTTGGCTGCGGCGAAGAGCCCGCCGGATTGTTCGATCTTCAGCGCGAACACGTCGGCGCCCGCCTGGGCGGCGATCGCGAAGGCGGTTTCGGGACCGTTCAGGGCCTCGTCCGCCATGATCGCAACCGGCGTCTCGCGGGCCAGCCGGGCGAGCGCGCCGAGATTGCGGAAGGCGACAGGCTGTTCGATGAGCTCGACACCGGCAGCCGCCAGCGCCGGCAGCATCGCCGACGCGGTGGCTTCCGACCAGGCCTGGTTGATGTCGACCCGCACGGAGGCGCGGTCGCCGAGCGCGCGCTTGATCGCAGCGACATGGGCGACATTGGCGCCGGGATCACCCTTGCCGATCTTGAGCTTGAAGATGTTGTGGCGGCGGCGTGCCAGCATCTCCTCGGCTTCGGCGATGTCGCGCTCGGTGTCGCCGCTGGCCAGCGTCCAGGCCACGGGCAGCCGGTCATGCTGGCGGCCGCCGAGCAGTTCGGAGATCGGCAGGCCGACACGCTGGCCGAGCGCATCGAGCAGGGCCGTCTCGACGGCGCATTTGGCGAAATGATTGCCCTGGACTGAAGCTGCGATGGTCGCCATCGTCCGGGCGATGCGGCTTGCGTCGCTGGCGAGCAGGATCGGCGCGAAATAGGTATCGATCGCGAGCTTCATGCCCTCCGGGCTCTCGGGACCATAGGCCAGGCCGCCGATCGTGGTGCCTTCGCCGATTCCGACCAGGCCGTCCGACATGTGCAGCCGCACGATCATCAGGGTCTGGCGATGCATCGTCGTCATCGCCAGCTGGTGCGGACGGATGGTCGGCAGATCGACCAGAATCGTCTCGACCTGTTGAATCCGCGGTCCTTCAGACACGTTTCGCTCCCATATTCATTGCAGCAAAGGCTAGGGCGCGCCCTTCCCGGGGAACAGGATCGATTGGGTGTATTTTGATACCCGAGGGGTATGGAGCCCCGTGAGGGCGGCCTTCACCACCGGCTTTCATCCGCCACGAAAAAGGGGCCGCGACCTGCCCCTCGGCGGTCGCGGCCCCTGGTTGTTCCTGCGGCTTCGCCTAGGCCGGGCGCAGCCGCATGGGCCTTACCGGGTCGCCGGAGCGGCGGACACGGGAGCAGCGAGGGCGGCGCCGACTGCCGGCCGAACCATCAGCGTCGCCAGCGCCGCGATCACCAGCGGAATGGCAAGCGTCATGAAGTAGCCGGACGGACCGGCACCGGTCAGCAGCGTGCCGCCGATCGCGGAGCCGATGATCGCCCCCGAGCGACCGACGCCGATGCCCCAGCCCGTGGCGGTTGCGCGCAGCTGGGTCGGGTAGGTGTTCGAGATCAGGTAGTTCAGCACGAGCTGCTGGCCGCCGATGCCGAAGCCGGCGAGCGCGATGAGGGAGAAGACCAGCGGCCAGCGGTCGCCCGCGAAGCCAAGCCCGAGCGCAACCGCGATCCCGACGGCGAACATGCCGATCAGGAGCTTTCGCGGGTCGACCTTCGGCAGGAAGGACGAAAGCGGCAGGGCCATGAGGATGAAGGCGGCGTTGACGACGACGGTGCCATAGGCGGCCTGGGCCTTTTCCAGGCCGAGCGTGGTGAGCGCGGTCGGCAGCCAGAGCAGCAGCAGGAACCAGGCGATCCAGTTGAACAGGTAGATGGCGGAGATCGCGATGGTGGCGCGGCGATAGCCCGCCTCGAACAGGCCGGCGATGGAGCCGCCATGGACGACCTTGCCGGCGCTGACGAGGCGGACCTGGTCGGGGATCGGCTGGCCGGTCATCTGCCGGAGCAGGCGGCGCGCCTCGTCCTGCTTGTCGTTCTGCTTGCGCGAGACGAGATAGGCGGGCGATTCCGGCAGCAGGAAATAGGTGATGACCATCAGGCCGAGCGGCAGGATGCCGCCGACGAGGAAAATTCCGCGCCAGCCCAGGATCGGCAGCCAGCTCGCCGCGATCAGGCCGCCGAGCATGGCGCCGGCCGGCAGGCCGAGCAGCACGCCGGTGATCATCGTGCCGCGCCGGGAAGCGGGGCTGTACTCACCCGCCAGCGCCAGAAGCGAGGGCGTCGCCCCGCCCATGCCGAGGCCGATCAGGAAGCGCAGCACGATGATCTGCGTCGGCGAGGTGGCGTAGGCGCCCATCAGGGAGAACACCCCGAACAGGAAGATGGCGATCAGGATCGCCTTGCGCCGGCCGTAGCGGTCGCCGAAGCTGCCGAGGCCGATCGCGCCGAGCGTCATGCCGATCGTGCTGGCGGTGATGACCCAGGTCAGGTCGGCGGCCTTCATGCCGAAATCCTGCGCGATCGCAGGTCCGATGAAGGCGATCGACTGGGTGTCGAAGCCGTCGAGCAGGGCGATGACGAAGCAGAGTGCGACGACGGCCCATCGGCGGCCCGTCATCGAGCCTGCATCGATGATGTCCTTGATGTCTTGCGTGCGGGCGGGTGGACTGGACATGGGCGCTCCTCAGATTTGTGATTTTTGTGGGTATGAACGGGCGAGATCGCGCCGCAGCTCGGCTGCGACGCGCTCGGCCTGCTCGATGGCGAGCAGATGGGCTGCGGGCGAGAGCATGACGAGGCGCGAGCCGGCGATGCCGGAATGCAGGGCCTCCGCCATCGCGAGCGGCGTGGCGGGGTCCTCGCGGCCGGCGATCACGGTCGTCGGAGCGTTCACGCGAGGCAGCAGCGGGCGCAGATCCATCCGGCCGATCGCCTCGCAGCAGGCGGCGTAGCCGTCCCGGTCGATGGCGGCGAATTCGCTGGCCACCGCGTCCGTGGCGCTGCGATGGGCGTCGCGGAAGCCCGGCGTGAACCAGCGCTGCATCGTGGCTGCGAGGATCGCCTGCGTGCCGTCGCGCCTCACCAGCCCGGCACGCTCCTCCCAGGCCTCGCGCGTCGGCATATAGGCCGTCGTCGCCATCAGGGTCAGGCCGGCAAGGCGCGCCGGGTGCCGCGCGGCAAAGGCCTGGCCGATCATCCCGCCAAGCGAGAGGCCGGCGACATGGGCGCGCGTCAGGTCGAGATGATCGAGCAGGGCTGCGAGATCATCGGCAAGATCGGCGATCTCGAAGGGCGAGGGGCCGTGGTTCGAGCCGCCATGGCCGCGGGTGTCGTAACGCACGCAGCGATATTCGGCCGAGAGTTCGCTTGCGATGGCGTCCCACATCCGATGCGTGGTGCCGAGCGAATTGGAGAAGACCAGCGCCGGCGCGGAGCCCGGACCGGTGACCGTGTAGAACAGGCGCAGGCCCGGTCCGGTTTCGAGATAGGGCATGGTCAGGCCCGCCGGCTTCGGCCGCGGCGCCCCGACAGGACAGCCGGCGCGCGTTTCGCAAGCCGCGCTGGCGCGGGCCGCAACGGTTCGGTCTCAGACATGGCTCTCCGGCGGCTCTGACGGCCAGCTCAGGTTCGCGGCGGAGCATCCTTCTCCTGCGCGAACGCTTCTTCCCTGCTTGTCAGGCTAGGCAGGCATAGTGTCGCTGGACAGGATCGTTTTGGTGTAAATTAATACCCCTACGGTATGGAAGCCCGGCTTCCCTGCCGATGCGGCGCGGAAGCCGGGCATTCGCCCGCGAGCATGTGACAACCGCCATGATGGCGGTCTCCGGGATGCAGCCGCACTGCATCGATCGGAGAGCGGGAGGAGCAGGCAGCGATGGATCTGCGTCATCTGCGCTATTTCACGACCGTCGCCGCGGAGGGCTCGTTCAGCCGCGCCGCCGAGAAGCTCCATATCGCCCAGCCGCCGCTGAGCCGGCAGATCCAGCAGCTGGAGGAGGAGCTTGGCGTGCGCCTGCTTGATCGCGGCCGGCCGATCACGATGACCGAGGCCGGGCGCTATCTCTACGAGCAGGGGCAACAGGTGCTGCAGCGCGTCGAGGAGATGAGCGCCATGACGACGCGCATCGGCAAGCGTCTCGTGCTGCAGTTCAATGTCGGCTTCGTCGCCTCGACGCTCTACGACACGCTGCCGCAATTGATCCGCGATTTTCGCATCCTGGTGCCGGATGTCGAGGTGCAACTCCTCGAGATGACGACGCTGGAGCAGATCTCCGCCTTGAAGGACGGTCGCATCGATGTCGGCTTCGGGCGTCTGCGCTTCGATGACGACATGCTGGTGCGCAAGGTGCTGCGCGAGGAGGGATTATGCGTGGCGCTCGGCGGAGCCCATGCGCTGCTGGCAAGCGGCCGGAAGCCGAAGCTGGCCGATCTCGAGACGGAGCCGTTGATCCTGTACCCGAAGGCGCCTCGGCCGAGCTATGCCGATCAGGTCCTGTCCTTCTACCGCGAGGCCGGGGTCAGGCCGCGCATCGGTATGGAGGTCCGGGACGTGCAGACCGCGCTCGGCCTTGTGGCCTCGGGCGTCGGGATTTGCGTCGTGCCGGCCTCGGTCCGGCGCTTCGGCCGCGACGATGTCCAGTTCCTCGATCTCGATGAGAGATTCACCAGCCCGATCATCCTCAGCTATCGCCGGAACGACACCTCGGCCTTGCTGCAGCAGATCATCGGGCTGGCGGGCAGGGGAACGCCCTGATCGCGATGTCTGAGGCGACTTGCCTGCCGTCGACCGGCTTGTGGGCGGGGCCGTCGATTTTGCTGCGTCCGCAATCTGAAATCCTGCGGCAATTGCCGGAAGCGCCTCGTCCTAAGTGGCCGTTCGCTTCTGGCCGCTCATCGCCAGCAGCACGAGCAGGAAGGACGCCGCCGTCAGCAAGGTCGAGATCGAGGCTATGGTCGGGTCGATTTCGTCGCGCAGTGCGGTGAACATTCGCTTCGTCAGTGTCTGGTATCGACCACCCGAGATGAACAGCGCGATGATGGTCTCGTCGATCGCCGATATGAAGGCGAAGATGCCGCCGGCGAAGACGCTGGCCTTGATCTGCGGCAGCGTCACCGTGAGGAAGGCGCGCAGACGGTTCATGCCGAGACTGCGCGCGACCATCTCCTGCGTCGGGTCGAAGCTCTGCAACCCTGCCACGACCGAGGTGATCACGTAGGGCAGGCCGAGCATGACGTTGGCCAGGACGAGCCCGGTCAATGTCGAGATCAAGCCGACCTTGGCGTAGATGAAGAAGATGCCGATCGCGATGATGATGATCGGCACGATCAGCGGCAGCATCAGCATCAAATGCAGGGCCCGCATCAACCGGCCGTTACCATTGCTGATGGCGTAGGCCGCCGCCGTTCCCAGCGGCGTGGCGATCAATACGGTCAGGGCCCCGATCATCAGGCTGATGCGCGTCGCCTGCATCCAGTTCGGATTGCCGAAATACTCGGCGTACCAGCGCAGGGAGAAGGAGGGCGGGGGGAAGGTGAGGAAGCGCGTGCCGGAGAACGACATCGGCACGATAATCAGCAGCGGCAGGATCAGGTAGATCAGGACCAGAGCCACGAAAGCTCCGAAGAGGATGCGCGGAAGGAGGGGCTGTTTCATTTCTGCCCCAGCATCTTGTCGAGCGGGATGATCCGCCCGACGGCCATGAAGATCGCCAGCACGCAGACGAGCAGCACCACGCCGACCGCGCTTGCTGCACCCCACTGGTTGTAGAGTTCGACATTCCGGCTCACGACCATCGAAATCATGATGGTGCGCCCGCCACCCAACAGTTCGGGCGTGATGTAGAAGCCGAGCGTCAGGACAAAGACCAGTGTCACGCCCGCGATGACGCCTGGCAGCGACAATGGCAGAAAGATGCGCAGGAAACTGTGAAGTGGCCCCCCGCCCAGGCTCGCGCCGGCAAGCATGAGTTCGCGGGGGATTTTCTGCATGGTGGAATAGAGCGGTAGCACCATGAAGGGCAGCAGGATGTGGACGGTCGCGATCACCGTGCCGAGTTCGTTATGGACCAGTGCGAGCGGCTCGCTGATCAGTCCTAAGCGCTCCAGAACCTGATTGGCGACGCCCGTGCGCTGCAGCAGGACGAGCCAGGCATAGGCGCGCACCAGAACGCTGGTCCAGAACGGCAGGATCACGAAGCTCAGGATCAGCACGTCCCAGGGCCGCCTGACATGAGCCGCAGCATACGCGACGGGATAGCCCAGGATCAGCGTCAGTACCGTGACCATCAGTGCGATTCGGAAGGTCAGGATGAAGCTGCGCCAGTAGACGTCCTCGCTGAAGATCCGGCGATAGTTCTCCAGTGTGAAGCCGTTGTCGTAGAAGGACTGGCCCATCAGCCAGCCCACAGGCAGCACGACGAGCGCCACGATCACGATCACGGCCGGCGAGGCGAGCAGGAGCATGAGCCCCTGTTCGCGGCGCCGGTAGCGGTCGGAGGGGTCGATGACGCTCATCCTGTCTCTCCCGTCAGGCTCGGGCTTGCCCCGAGCATCTCCTCCAAGGGATTCTCGGGTCCGCCTTGGGCGCGACCCGAGCCCGATGCCGTGTGGCGAGGCTACTTCTGGGCGAAGGAGAGCCAGCGCTTTTCGGCCGCTTCGCCTGCGGCCGAGGTCCACCAGGCATACGACATCAGGGCCTGTACCTTGGCGTTATCGGGCGCGCTCGGCAGTTCCTTGACGCGCGCCTCGGGGATGACCTTGGTGTCGTAGGCCTTGGGATTGGCCGGTCCATAATCGATATGCAGCGGGAGGTTGGCCTGATGCACCGGGTCGACCGCCTCGTTCAGGAATTTGATCGCGGTCGGCAAGTTCGGTGCGCCCTTCAGCACGCATAGCGAAGTGCTTTGCAGGATGCCCTGGTTATAGGTGTAGGCGACCTTTGCGCCTTCCTTGGCAAGCGCGCTGATGCGGCCGTTCCAGGCCATCACCATGTCGACCTCGCCGTCATTCAGGAGCTGGGCCGATTGCGCGCCCGACGTCCACCAGACGGTGATGTGGGGCTTGATCTCCTCGAGCTTCTTGAACGCGCGATCGACATCGAGCGGGTAGAGCTTGTCGGGCGCGACCCCGTCCGCCATCAGCGCGGCTTCCAGCGTGGCGAGGGGGTGATTGCGCAGCGAGCGGCGGCCGGGAAACTTCTTCACGTCCCAGAAATCTGCCCAGGTCTTGGGGGCCGACGCCGCGTCGGGGAATTTCTTCAGGTTGTAGCCCATCACGCTGGAATAGAATTCATAGGCGACCGAGTAGTCGCTGCGATACTCCGCGGGCATTGCGGCGGCGTTGGGAATCTTGCTGAAATCAAGCTTCTCGACGATGCCCTGCTCGCCACCGCGCAGGCAGAAATTGGTAGCGACGTCGACGACGTCCCAGGTCGGCTTACCCGTCGCGACCTGCGAGCGCATGATCGGCCAGGCGTCTGGAACGCTGTCTTGATTGACGGTGATGCCAAGCTTCTTGGCGGCGGGGTCGAGGATCGCCACGGTCTGCGCCTTCTGATAGGCGCCTCCCTGCGAAACGAAGAGTATCTCCTCGGCAAAGGCCGGCATGGAGCCGATCAGTGCCATCGAGAGGGCTGCGGCCGTGCCCGCAAGCCGGGTCTTCCCATATCGCTCAGCCATGGTCTGGTCCCCTTTTGTTGGATCGGATCTTCGAGCTACCGTCCGATCGCGTCTAGAAACTGGTACCAGCCGGCGACCATGCGCACGGCTGGCTCCCGAAGCGGATAGAAGGGCACGTGCCGCATGCGGGCGGCGTCGAGCAGGCCGACATCCGGCGTCTCGCCGCGCGCGTAGGCCGCAAGATAGCGCCCCATCAGGCTTGCCATCGCGACCCCGGCGCCGTTGTAGCCCATCGCGAAAAGCACGCGATCATCGGCGCGCCCGACATGCGGCACCGAATCCAGCGTCATCGCAACGAGCCCGGACCAGCGATAGGCCAGCGGCACGTCGGCCAGCTGCGGAAAAATTCCAACCATTGCCTTGTGCAGGGCGCGGAACGCAGCCGGAGAGTCCTTCTTGCCGAAGGCGCCGCGCCCGCCGAAGACGACCCGGTCGTCGACCATGCGGAACCAGCGCATCATGCGTTTGGTCTCGGTGTAGGTCCGGCGCGTCGGCATCACGCTTGCGGCAAGATTGGGTGAAAGCGGGTCGGTTGCGATGATCGCGCTGCGGAACGGAATCAGCGTCGTGCGGTAGTAGGCCGTTGCCGCCGTGAGATCGGAATAGCTGTTGGTCGCGACGATCGCCTGGCGGGCACGAACCGTGCCCTGCGGGGTTTCCACCAGAATGCCGTCGCCTTCCCGGCGCAGTCCCAGCGCCGGCGTATCGGCATAGATGTAGATACCGCGGTCAAGCAGGCCATTGGCGAGACCGCGGAGATAGTTCAGCGGATGGATGCCGCCGGAACCGGCATTGAGCACGCCGCCAACAAAACCGGCTGATCCGGTCTCTTCGCGCACCTGATCGGCGTCGAGCACCGACATGGTCGTGTCGCCGAGCTCGGAGCGCAGCCATTCAGCTTCCCTGACGGCGTAGTTCAGCGTCTCCTGGTTATGCGCGGCCTTGACCTGGCCAGAGCGCGTCAGCGCGGCATCGGCAATGTCGAATGCCTCCACCAGCTCGGCAACGATGTCGGTTGCTTCATGGGCGATCTCGTACATCCGCCGCGCCATCGCCTTGCCATGTGCAGCGGCGATCGCCGGGAAGGGCAATCGGAACTTGGCGGTGATGACGCCGCCATTGCGGCCGCTGGCGCCCCAGCCGGGCTGGTTGGCCTCGATCACGATCGGATTGAGGCCGCTCTTGGCCAGGTGATGCGCTGCCGAGAGCCCGGTATAGCCAGCACCGATGATTGCGACATCGGCCTGCTTGTCTCCATGCAGGACGGGCAGGGAGCGCAGGTCGTTGGCCGTCGCCCGCCAGAGCGAAGGGGCGGCCTCCAGGGATTGCCAGGCGGCGGCGTTGCTCACGTTGGATCACGCCCTCTCTGCTTCGACAGCGTCGGCGAGCGCCTTCAGCGTGGCGAAGTGGTAGTCCGGCTTGGTGACCTCCACGGTCGGGCTGCCGCCAAAACCCTTCTGGCCCTGGCGCCGCTCGATCCAGCACGTGGTGTAACCGAGCGATTTGGCGACGCCGATGTCGTGATACTGGCTCTGGGCCACATGCAGGATCTCTTCCTGCTTGAAACCGAAGGCCGACTGCCGCCCGCGATTGAACGCAAAGAACAGCGGATCGGGCTTTGGGTGGATGGCCTCGTCAGCGGTCACGCTGTCGTGGAACGGGTTTCCCAGTGCCTGCGAATAGAATGCGAAGGTCGGGCGGTCGGCATTGGTCATGGCCACCAGCCGAAAATGCTTGCGAAGCCGCACCAGGGCCTCGACGGAATCCGGGAAGGCCGGGTGGCGCAGGATCGCGTGCTGGAAGGCATCGGCGGCGGCGTCATCATGCGGCAAGCCGAGTTCCTTCGCGAGATGGATGTAGACGCGGCCCATCACCTCGCTCGAGCGCTCGTAATTGAGCTCGCGGCCCCTGAGATACGGCCCGAAGATATCGTCGTCCGAGAGCTTGGCGGCGGCTGCGCCGCCGATCCTGCGCACCGCGTTGAGGATGCCGGTCTCGAAATCGATCAGCGTGCCGACGACATCGAATGTGAGAACCTTGAAATCACGGAGCGCCATGGTGTCGACTTCTCTTGAAAGGGGCGGGGAGGGCCGAGCGATCAACCGCCTTTGGGTACGATGATCGTGTCTTGGGGGTGCAGGCTGACCTGGATGCGCTCGCCGATCGGCGGAATCCGGCGGGCGGCCTCGTAGTGACTGGGCTGGCGCAGGCTGAGCGTTGCGCCGCCGTCGATCCTCAGGAAAACGCGCAGGCTCTCGCCCTGAAAGACGATGTCGGTCACCTCAGCCGAAAAACTGTTGCGCTCGGGCGCGTCCGTTGGACCTGCGACGAGCAGCTTCTCTGTCTGGATCGCCAGCAGCAGATCGCCGGCGGGCGGAATCTTGCGGCTTGTCGCGAGCACGGTGCCAGCCAATGACACATGCTGGCCATCGACCCGCTCAACCGGCAGCAGGGCAGCTTCCCCGATGAAGCTCGCCACGAAGGCATTGCTTGGGTGGTCGTGCAGGCGGGTTGGCGCGTCGATCTGGACGAGCTTGCCGTCTTTCAGAATGGCGACGCGGTCGCTCATCGTCAGCGCTTCGCGCTGGTCGTGCGTCACGTAGATGATGGTTGCGCCGAGCCGCTTGTGCAGTTGGCGCAGCTCGATCTGCATGCTCTCGCGCAGCTGCTTGTCCAGCGCCGAGAGCGGTTCATCCATCAAGATCAGCCGCGGCTCGAAGATCATGGCCCGGGCAAGCGCGACGCGCTGACGCTGTCCGCCGGAAAGCTGGGCGATGCCGCGCTCCTCATAGCCAGCGAGATCGACCATCGCGAGCGCGCTTCGAACCCGCTCCGCATAGGTTGATTTTGGCAGCCGCCGCGCCCGAAGCGGAAAGGCGACATTCTCGCCGACGCTCATATGCGGAAACAGCGCGTAATTCTGGAAGACGATGCCGATATCGCGCTTGTGCGGCGGCGTGAAGGTGACATCGCGCCCGCCGAAATGGATCGAGCCGCCCGAAGGCTGGATGAAGCCGCCCAGGATCCCCAGCAGCGTCGTCTTGCCGGAGCCGGACGGGCCGAGCAGCGAGACGAATTCCTGCGGTGCGATGTCGAGCGATACGCCGTCCAGGGCCCGCACCGATCCGTAGATCTTGCTTGCGGACCGGATCTCGACGCGCTCGCCACCGGATTCTGCCATCGTGCTCTCCCGTGAGGAATACAGCGGCTGTTGGTGCGTCCCGGCAAAGACCGATTTCGGATCGAGCCATAAGGCGATCTTATGCCCGGCATCCAGGTCCGGCACTTGCCGTCAGGCAACGCAGCCCTCTCCGGGGCCATCGCTGCGAAGCTGCATTTCACGTCGCTATAAGAGTAATTTTGGCCGACAGCGGCAATTGCCAAATAATCAGCCTGATCATAACCTGATGTAATGTCAGAGCTGCGCCGCATGGTGTCGTCGAGCAATGCGCTCTTCGTGTTCGAGGCAGCCGCGCGCAGCGGTAGTTTTACGCGCGCAGCCGACGAGCTGAACGTCACCCAGCCGGCGGTCAGTCGCATGCTGTCGCGGCTCGAGGGACACCTGGGCGTGAAGCTGTTCGAGCGCGGCGGCAAGGGCGCGGTACTGACCAGGGAAGGGGAGGTGCTGCACCGCCGTGTGGCGGACGGTTTCCGCAGCATCGAGATCGGGTTGCGTGAAATCGAGCAACTCCGCGATGGCAAGGAGGCCGTGACGCTTTCGGTCTCCTCCGCCTTTACAACCCATTGGCTGATGCCGCGCATGGACCGCTTTCAGCGGCATTTTCCGGCCGTCGACCTGCGCTTTCAGATGATCGCCGGCTCCCTGCGCGGGCCGGTCGAGAATGTCGATCTCGGCATGCGCTTCGCCGAGGCCGACGAGGGTGTTTCGGCCGAGGCTGTCATCATTCGCGAAGTCATGCTTCCGGTCTGCAGCCCCGGCTATCGGCGTGATGCCGCAACGGCATCAGACGACGGCAACACCATCATCCAGCTGACCGACAGCTCGTCGGACTGGGCGGAGCAATATCCCCCATTCGCGACCGGCCGCGGCGGCCCGGTCAAAACCTTGAATTTCTCCGACTATGCCGTCGTCGTGCAGGCTGCCCTGCTCGGGCAAGGCATCGCCTTTGGCTGGACCACAGTCGTTTCGCACGCGTTGATCGTGGGTGCGCTCGTGCCGGCCTCGCAACGTCTGACGGTGGGCTCCCGGACCTGCGTGCTGGTCACGCCGCGCAACCGCCAGGCTCGGCCGGTCGTCCGGGAGATCCGGGAGTGGATCATCGCCGAGTTGCGTGCCGAGATCGAAGCCATCGATGCGCTCTACCCCGACATGGACCTGTTGAGGGCAAGCTATTAGGTCCCCCCGCCGGCCCGGTCTGCGACGAGAACATATGCGCCTGTCGCGGCATCCGGATCTGACCTGGAAGGCTATGCCAAACACGGCTCAGGAATCGGCAGCTTCTGCTCGGTCCGGCCGCGCCATCGGCGCCTGCACCCTGTGCCGCATGGTTTAGCATCGAACGATGGTGAAACGATCGTCCCTGCGCCGCTCGGCCCGATGCTGCGAATGGTCCGTTGGGGCGACCTTCGCGTGGCCGCAAGTTCGGATGCCGCCATCCGACGGGATTCAACAACGTGAGGAGCGGTTTCTCGATGTCACGACATTCCGACGGCACAGGGTCTGCTGACGTGCTCGATCTAGGAATGGCCCTGCCGTGACCGTGTCTGGACGCGTTTCCTCGCTTTGGCGCTATCCGGTCAGCTCGATGGCGGGCGAGCGCCTGGACGTCGCTCCGCTCGATGCATCCGGCGTCGTGGGCGATCGGCTCTGGGGCGTCGTTGACGCATCGAACGAGCGCATCGCCTCGCCCGGCCGCGAGAGGCATTTCGTCGAGGTCCCGCGAGGACACGCGCGCTGGACGTCTCAAGCCGGCGTATCCATCTCGGCCGACGGGTCGACCTGGGCGCAGCCGGACGATGCAGGCGCCGTCGAGGCCCTATCCTCCGTCTTCGGTTTTCCGGCCAACCTGAAGCCGTTCGTCGGGCGTGGGCAGGGTGGTTTTCGGCCGCGCTATGAGCATGCGCCGATCCATCTCCTGACAACCGCTGCCTTGCGAAGCCTGGAGCGCGAATTGCCAGGAAGCATCGTCGACGAGCGTCGTTTCCGGCCCAATATCGTGGTCGCGTGGCCGGACGAGCAGGAGGCGATTCCGGAGAATGCCTGGCTTGGCCGTGAAATCCGCATCGGCGATGTCGTTCTGAAGGGCAGCATCCCCTGTGGGCGGTGCGGCTTCATCACTATCGAGCAGGAGGGGCTTCCGGTCGATGTCGAGCTGTTGCGCACGGTGGTCAAGCGTCACAACCGCAACTTCGGAATCTATTGCGACATTCTGGTGCCCGGCGAGATCAGGCCGGGCGATGCCGTGACACTGGCCGGCGCCTGACCCCGGACCCGAACGGGCGTTCAAAAATCATTAGTCGGTTCAAGCCGTGCCTCCGCGATCCAGGGCGCCTCTAGGATGTCTGAAGGCGCGCGGGCTCGAGGTCCGGCACCTGAGGATAATCCCGCCGGACGCGCGCGAAGGCCGCCGTGACATCAGACTTTTGCCCAGCGGGCCCCGTCAGCATTGCGGCGAAGATCTTCGTCTTGGTGAAGAAGCGCCAGTGCACAGGCAAGGCGCTGAGTATCCGAGTCAGGCTTGCATAGGTCGGGGCGTCCCACACGGCCTCGAACGCGTCCCGCTCCGGTCCGAAATGGAAATGCGTGCCATGCGCGAGCGCCGCCATCGCCCTCCGGCGCGCGGTTGTCCCGGCCGGATCGACGGCGCCATCCGCGATGACCACGCCATAAAGGGAGGCCGCTGCCTCTGCGCTGACATAGCCCCGCGCCACATCCAGCATCACGCGCTCCGGCTCGCGCTCGAGCGCCGAGCCACGTCCGCCTCCACCTGGTGAATGGATATGGATGACGTCGCCCGGTTCGGCGATGGCGATGTCGATATTGCCGAGGATGCGCTCATTGGCGGCGCCCGGGTTGATCAGGAAGTTCGACGGCTCCGATGCGCGCCCGCCGAGCGTGCCCCAGGGCCGGAAGCGCGAACGATCGCGGTTGCGCACCGTGATGCGGGTGTTGGGTGCAAACACCTTGAACTCCATCACGGTCGCAAGCCCCCCACGCCAACGGCCGGCGCCTCCCGAATCCGGCAACAGCCCGTAGCGGACGAACTGGATCGGAACCTCGGTCTCTGTGATCTCGATCGGCGTATTCTTGAGATAGGCGCTGTCGGCGCCCGAGCCGTTCGGGCCATCGCGATGGGGCATGCCGCCGCCTCCACCCACGACCGGATTGATCGCGGCGATGACGCTGCGATGCGTGTGCTCATCGGTGGTCATCACGTTGACGATCGAGCTCGATCCGGCCGGAGCTGCCGGCATGCGCTCGGGCATGGCAAGGCTGAAAGCGCCGAAGATCAGGCTGCGAAGCCGCGCGCATGTCAGGCTCCGCATGCCTACCGCCGCCGGGAAGACCGGGTTCAGCACCGTGCCCTCGGGTGCGATGCACGTGAAGGGCCGCGTCAGGCCGGAATTGAGCAGAAGCTGCGGGTTCAGCGTGTAGAGCACATAGTAGACGCCGACGAGCAGCAGCGTGTGGCGCGGGTCGCTGCCGGTCGGGACGTTCAGCGAGGAGGTCAGCTGCGGGTCCGAGCCGGTGAAGTCGAGGGTGGCCTCGTCGCCCTTAATCGTCAGAGTCAGCGCGAGCCGGCACGGATTACCGTCGACGCCGTCCTCATCGGCGTAATCGGAGAAGAAGTAATCACCATCGGGGATCGAGCGCAGGATATCGCGGGCCTGATGCTCGGCGTAGTCCATCAAGCCTTCGAGGCCGTCCATAAAGCCCTTGGCGCCGAATTTGGTGATCATCGCCTGGATCTTGCGCTCGCCCGTGTTGAGCGCACCGGCCAGGGCCTTGAGATCGCCCATGTTCAGCTGGGGCTTGCGGACATTCATCATCATGATCCGCAGGATCTTGTCGTCAAACACGCCATCGCGGACCAGGGTCATCGGCGGGAAGCGGATACCCTCCTGGTGGATTTCGGTCAGAGAACGCGACAGGCTTGCCGGTACCGCGCCGCCCATGTCGGTGTTGTGGACATGGCCACCGACAAAACAGACGATCTCGCCCTCGTGGAAAATCGGCTTCCAGAGATGCGTGTCCGGAGCGTGGGTGGCGAGATAGCCGCTATAGGGATCATTGGTGAAGGCGATGTCGCCCGGCCGGTATTCGTCGACGAGGTCGATCGCACGGTTGTAGTTCATGCCGGGGTACCAGGTCGCGCCGAGATCCATCGGCACCGCGACGACCCGGCCGGTCTTGTCCATCAGCATGACGGTGAAATCCTCCGTCTCCTTGACGAAGGTCGAATGCGCGGTCCGGTACAGCGTGTAGGCCATGTTCTCCGCGGCGGCGCGGCAATGGTTCGCAAGAACCTGCAGGGTGACCTTGTCGACCATGATCAGGCATCCGTCCGCAAGCTGAGGTGAAGGTTGAGGCCGGCATCGACATGGCCGTCAAATCCCGACGGAATGCAGATGGTGGTATCGTCCTGCGCGACAACGGCCGGGCCGGCAAAGCGATGGCCGGGCTGCAGCGCCGAGCGGTGATAGAGCGCGACCTCGCGGCTCTCGCCGTCGAGCCAGACCGTGATCATCCTTTCCGGACGAAGCTGCGTCGCGGCCGGAGGAGCAAGCGTCAGGCTCGGCCGGGCGGTCGCGCCCGCAACGATGAGCCGCAGATTGACGATCTGCACCTCGGCGGCCTCGTCGTTGAAATCGTAGATCGCGAGATGCTGGCGATGGAACGCTGTGTTGAGCGCCGATATGTTGCCTTCGGTGATCCAGGCCTCCGAAAGCGGCACCTCGATCTCGAAGGATTGGCCGTGATAGCGCATATCGGCGGAGAGGCTTTCGATGACGGGCCCTTTGAAACCCTGCTCGCCCCTGATCCAGGCCTCGCCATCGGCTTTGAGCCGGGCCAGTGCCTCGTTGAGCCGGGGCACTGATGCCGGTTCGGACGTTGCGAAAATCGTCTGGATGAAATCGCCCTTCACATCGGCAATGAGCCCGCCGAGCGCGCTCACAACGCCCGGGCGTGGCGGCACCAATATTCTGGGAATGCCGAGTTCGCGCGCCAGAAAACAGCCCAGCATGGGCCCAGCGCCACCAAAGGGCATCAGTGTGAAGTCCCGCAGGTCGACGCCGAAGCGCGCGACGAGCTTGTTGACCTCGACGAACATCTCGGAGATCGCGACTTCGATGATCGCCTCGGCGGTCGCCTGCAGGGGATAGTCGAGGCGCACGGCGAGCTCTCCGATCACCGCCTCGGCGCGCTCGCGGTGCATGCCGATCTGATCATAGGCAATCGGCGCGTGGCCCAGGAAGCCGCAGGCCGCCATCGCGTCGGTGATGGTGGCGCGTGCGCCGCCGCGCCCATAGCAGGCCGGCCCAGGTGTCGATCCCGCGCTTTCCGGGCCGACCTTCAACACGCCGAACTGGTCGACCCAGGCGATCGAGCCGCCGCCGCTCCCGATCGAGGTCACCGAGACGCTGGGTACGAAGAGCGGGAAATCGCCAATCACCTCGCCAGTGCCGAATTGCGGCTCGCCATCGATGATCAGCGCGAGGTCCGCGCTGGTGCCACCAATGTCGAGCGTCAGCACGTTGGTGACATCGGCCTGTTCGGCAAGATAGGCCGCGCCTATGACACCTGATGCCGTACCCGATAGCAGCATGTTCACGCAGGCCGTCTTGCCTGCCTCGACATTCATGACGCCGCCATTCGATTTGGTCAGCATGGGAGCCGCCGGCACGCCGCGCGAGGCTAGTGCTGCTTCGAGCGAGGCGAGGTAGCGCGCGACGCGCGGATGCACATAGCCGTTCAGGATCGCCGTCGTCGTGCGCTCATATTCGCGGATGACCGGCCAGACTTCGCTCGATGCGAAGACGAACAGCTCCGGCGCGAGTGCCGTGATCTGCGCCTTCGCACGGGCCTCATGGACCGGATTGCGATAGGAATGCAGGAAGGAGACGATGATGCCGTCGGCTCCCTTCTTGCGGGCGCTCTCCACCGCTTTTTCAAGCGCCGCGCGATCCAGCTCCTCGACGACGGCGCCGCCGGCAAGCGTGCGCTGCGGTACGCCAAAGATCAGGTCGCGCGGGATCAGCTGTTCGGGGCGGGCACAGAACAGCGAATACATTTCCGGCATGCGCAGGCGCGCCAGTTCAATCACGTCCTCGAAGCCGGCTGTCGTGATGAGGGCGAGCCGGCTGCCCTTGCGCTGGATGATGGTGTTGATGCCGACCGTTGTGCCGTGAACGAAGGAGGTCACATCCGTTGGCGCGATGGCGTGGCGCTCGTGGAGCAGCGCCAATCCGTCCAGCAATTCCCGTCCCGGCTCGTCTGGCGTTGTCAGGACCTTGATCGTCTCGAGACGATTGGTGTCGGTCTCCAGCGCACAGAAGTCGATGAAGGTACCGCCGATATCGACACCAATACGCCAGCTCATGATCC
Organism: Bosea sp. BIWAKO-01; assembly: GCF_001748145.1. Classification (NCBI taxonomy): domain Bacteria; kingdom Pseudomonadati; phylum Pseudomonadota; class Alphaproteobacteria; order Hyphomicrobiales; family Alloboseaceae; genus Allobosea; species Allobosea sp. BIWAKO-01. Next base: position 74,232 of record NZ_BCQA01000001.1, on the reverse strand, counting down.
AGACCGCCATGCAGGAGAGGGGGGCAGTCTCCGTGGCCGCGGCCGCGGCGTCCAAGATCAATTGCCGCAAACCCCATAAGTCTGGATTATGCCTTTGATGCGCCGGGCACCGTCAGGCCAAGCTCGCTGCAGGCTCTCCGGAGATGGTCACGCAGCAATTCGTGGTTGCGCGACAATGGCCGCCTGGCGCTGGTCAGAAGGCAGAGCGGAAGTGCGACAGAAGGTCGGAAGGGGCGCGTGACGAGGCCGGGAAAACTGTGCCAGGGTAACAGCCCGTCGACGATCGCGATGCCGAGCCCCTGCTGCACGAAGGCGAGCGCGATGATCGAAACGTCGATCTCGATTTCCGGCTGAAACGGGACGCCCTCGCGGCCCAGCGCATCGCGCAGCAACTGGCCCGGCAGCGACTCGGCTCGGTACGAAATCAAGGTCTCGCCGACGAGATCGGCGGCATCGATTGCGTCGCGTTGCGCCAAAGCATGACCAACAGGAAGCACACAGACGATCTGGGTATGCCCGATGATCTCGGTATCGATCAGCGGGATTGTCTGGTCGGTCATGGCGATGCCGAGCCCGGCATCGCCACGATCGATCATGACAACAATCACCTCCGCGGGCACGACGAAGGAGAGGATGCGAATATCCGCATGAGCGGCCCTGAAATGCCGTAGCGCCTCCGGTACCAGCGACAGCGAGGGCGGCGCCGAGGCGGCGAGCCGCACCACGCCGGATTTGCCGAGCCGCAAATCCTGTGCTCGTCGGCGCAGGCCGGCGAGATCGCCAAAAAGCCGGTCCACTTCGGGGAACAATTCCTCGGCCTCTGGCGTCGGAATGAGCCGTCCCTTGACGCGCTGGAACAGTTTGAGACCGAGTTCGTCCTCGGTGTGCAGGAGGATCTGGCTTAGCGCCGGCTGCGAAACGTTCAGCGCCCGTGCTGCGCTGGTGATCGTGCCGCAGCGCATGACCATCCGGAACACTTCGAGCTGTCGCGCGCGCATCAGACGTCCCTCATAATCGCAGCTTATAGGAAGCGGCGCGACTTGTGGATTGTACGGGATTGTGAGGGGTCGGCGACCGGAGTTCATGCTGGTCCCGGCGAACGAGCCTTTTCGGCGGTCCGGCTGTGGTCCTCATCCACGACGGCGGGCACTATCCCTCCGATACTGTTGCCGGCAAGCACATGGCCGCCCAGGCAACGATGTTTCCAAGGGAGCGCGCGACGATCAGGAATGATGTGCCGGCCTCGCTGTCGCGATCCCAGCCTGCGCCACGGCATGGGCTGCGCGCAGGCAAAGGTCCTCGCGCCAGGGCGGGGCGATGAGCTGCACCCCGATCGGCAGGGCGCCGGCGAAAACGGGCACGGCTGCGACAGGCAGGCCGATGCAGGAGATCGGTTGCGTGAACAGGCCGAGATTGGGCCGCAAGGCGACCGTCTCGCCCCGCAGCACCATGGTCTTGCTGCCGATTTCCGGTGCGACGCAGGGCGTGGCCGGCGCGATGATCAGGTCGACCGTGTCGAACAGCTGCATCATCTCGTCATGAAACCAGCGCCGTGCCCGCTGCGCCTGGAGATACCAGGCCGTCGGCTGCAGCGCGCCGGCGAGGAAACGGTCGCGGGTCTCCGGGTCGAAATCATCGGCACGTTGCTGCAGCCGGGCCAGATGGAAGGCCGAACTTTCGCCATTGGTGATCAGAAAGGCGGCGGCCCGGGCGATGCCCGCTCCGGCGATATCGAGCGGCCGCGCCGCACCCAGCGCCTGCGCGACCGCGGCGACGGCAGCTTCCGCATCGGGCATTCCATCGGTCGAGAAATAGCCGCCGGCGACTGCGATGCGCAGGCCGTCGACGCCCTGCTTCAGCGTCGGCAGCGTCGCCTCGGCCGCCTGGCGCGCACAGGCCGGATCCCCCGCATCATGGCCCAGCATCAGGTCATAGGCCATCGCGAGGTCGGTCACGTCCCGGGCGAAGGGGCCGAGATGGTCGAGCGAGTCGCAGAACGGAAAGCTGCGCGTGCGCGGCAGCCGGCCATAGGTCGGCTTGAGCCCGAAGACGCCGCAAAGCGAGCTTGGCACGCGAATCGACCCGTTCGTGTCCGAGCCGAGCGAGATCGGGGCGAGCCCCGCCGCCGTCGCGGCGCCTGACCCAGAGGATGAACCTCCGGCCATGCGGCTGAGGTCGTGCGGGTTGCGGCAGGGGCCGTCATGCGCGTTCTCGCCGGTGAAGTCATAGGCGTATTCGCCCATGTTCAGGCCGCCGAGCAACACGGCGCCTGCCGCCGTCAGGCGCTCGATCAGCACGGCATCGCGCGGGGCGGGCGGGCGCTCGCGGTTGATCTTCGAACCGGCCCGCGTCGGCAGGCCGGCAATGTCGAACAGGTTCTTGGCGGCGAAGGGCACGCCAGCGAGAGGGCCGAGGAGCGCGCCGGCTGCGCGGCTGGCATCGACTGCGCGCGCCTGCGCCAGCGCGCGCCCGACGGTGACGTCGGTGAAGGCATTGATCGCCGGGTTCAGGCGTTCGATCCGCTGGAGGAAGCCGGTGATGACCGCTTCCGCGGTCATCACGCCCTCCCTGATATCGGCCGCGATGCGGTGGGCCGGTGCGAAGGCATCGAAGCTCACGCAGGCTCTCCATCATGCGGGCGCCCGGCGCGGAACACGCCGGCCGGCTCGAAGCTGGCCTCGTCGAGCGGCGCGGCGAAGACGATCTCGGACATGGCCTTCGCCACCGCCAGGAATTGCAGGACGGCCGGGCGTTGCTCCTCGCTGATCTCCAGGCCGAGCGCGGGCGCCATCGCATCGCAATGGCGCGCCGCATCGAAGACGGGCTTCGGTTCGCTCATTCCGCCGGCTCCAGCTTGCCGCGCGGCTCGGTGGTCATCGTCTTCGCCGCGGTCACGACGGAGAGCGTGCGTGCGCAGAGGAAGAGGAAGCCCGCGACGATCGCGTAGGCGAGGCTGATCGAGGGCGTGACGCCGAACCCCTTGCCGATGCCGATCGCCTCGCCATGCATCAGGCCGAAATAGGTGAGGACGGCGCCCGCGGCCGCAAAGCCCGCTGCGTGCAGGAACTGCTTTTCGATGACGAAGACGGCGATTCGATGACGAAGACGGCGATGGCGCCGAGCACCAGCCCGGACAGGATCGCGCCGCCACCCATCAGTTCGAGCCCGTGATAGAGCACGCCCATACTGGCCATCTTGTCGATGCCGACAGCGGCCGCATTGGTCCCGGCCGCGCCGAGCGCTCCGTCGATCAGCACCTTGGCCCAGGCCGCGAGATGCGGCGTCAGCGCCAGAACGATGGCAGGCGCATGGCTTGCCGGCGTGGTCTGGAAGGCCTGCGCGCCGATCAGCATGCCGATATAGAGCAGGATCGGCGAGATCGCGACCAGCGGGATCAGCGCCAGCAACAGGGCAATGACGCCGAACCAGCACAGCACGATCACGATCAGCCCGGTCGCAGCGGAATAGCCGATGCGTCCGCCCATCGCCTTCCAGCCGGGATGGCCGATATAGACGGCATTGATGAACGGGTTGCCCATCAGGCAGCCGATCAGGCTGACGACGCCGTCGGCGGTCAGCACCCGCGTCGTCGGGTAATGGTCGCCGGCCGCTTCCGCGCTCTCGACATTGTCCATCGCCTCCACGAGATCGTAGATGCCGAAGGGGATCGCCGTGACGAGGATGATGCCGAGATAGGAGAAGCCGGAGAAGACATGGTCGACCGCCGGCAGCGGCAGCGAAAAACCGAAGGTCGAGAAGGCGGCGCCCAGCTTGGCGAGGCTCAGGCCCCCGACATCGAGCCCCAGCAGGGCCGAGCCCCAGGCGATGACCATGCCGAAGGCGATCGCGACCAGCCCCGCCGGGATGCCACGGGGGTAGCGCACGCCGCCGAACCAGCTGACCAGGATGATCGCGAGGCAGGTGAGGCCGATCGCCGGCGTCAGGAAGATCTCGAGTGCCGGGCGCATCGAAATGAAGGCGATCGAGACGCCGGCCAGCGTGCCGAGCAGCGCCGCGCGCGGTGTGACCTTGCGGATATAGGGCGCGATGAAGCCGCCGGCCATCAGGATGAAGCTCTGGAAGAACACCCAGACGAGCCCGGCCTCCCAGCCCTTGATCGGATCGCCGGTCATACTCGCGATCGGCAGCATGATCACGAAGGTGACGACGAACATATGCGGCACGCTGATGCCCGAGGGCAGGGCGCAGACATCGGCGCGGCCGGTTTCCCGGGCGAGCCGGTAGGCGAGCCAGGCGTAATAGCCGGTCGAGAGCAGCATCATCAGGCCAAGCGCGGGCAGGATACGGCCGAAGACGATTTCGCCGGGCATCTTCAGCACGAACTGCAGAAGCCCGGTCAGCACCAGCAGGTTGACCAGGATATTGGTGCCGAAGCCGAACAGGGCGTTCCAGTCGCCCGGCGTCCACAGGTGCGGCCTGCTTGTCGCGCTCGTCATGGTCTTCACCTCCGCGCTCAGGCAGCCCGGTCCCTGGCTGCGAGGGCGGCCAGCACCGCGTCCGTGGACGAGACCCAGCCGAAAATCCCGCCCTGGGCTGCGATCATCGCCAAGCCCACTCTGTGGAACTCCGGAAAATACGAGGCGCAGGCGTCGCCAAGGACGAGGCAGCGATAGCCCCGGTCATTCGCCTCGCGCACGGTGGTGTGGACGCAGACCTCGGTCGTCACGCCGCTGACGAGCAGCGTCTCGATGCCGCGATTGCGCAGCATCAGGTCGAGATCGGTCTGGTAGAAGGCGCCCTTGCCGGGCTTGTCGATCACCGGTTCGCCGGGCAGCGGCGCCAGCGCCGGCACGATGTCATGGCCGGCCTCGCCGCGGATGAGGATGCGCCCCATCGGCCCGGCAGCGCCGATGCGCCTGGCTGGATCGCCGCGCAGCACCTTGGCCGGCGGCGCGTCCGAGAGATCGGGCCGGTGGCCCTCGCGCGTGTGGATCACCAGCATGCCGGCCGCGCGGGCTCCTGCGAGCATGGCCTTGCAGGGCTGCACCGCCGCGCCGAGCAGGGCCACATCATTGCCGAGCGCGGCGCCAAAGCCGCCCGGCTCCAGGAAATCGCGCTGCATGTCGATGATCACGAGCGCGGTTCGCGCGAAATCGACGCTGAGCGAGAAGGGCTGGGCTGCAATCTCGGACCGGCTCACGAATGGCGCTCCCGTCGCTGGCGAACGGAACAAGCTTTGCAAGGGCTGTGCCTGAGCGCGGGGTGTGGCCCGGAGAGTCGGGCGGTGCCCGCTAAGGATTTGAAATCGTTTGATAGATTTGAACGCCGGAGGGTCGCAATCGGCGGATCGCCCAGGTCCGGCTCCGCAGCGCGGCCGATACGGGTGGCGGCATGCATAATCTTTGCATGCATCTCGCAAGCAAATGCTCATTCCATAGGCTGAAAAGCAGAGAGGCTATCTCGTGAGCACAATGACCATGCTTCTCGCCGATCATCTTGCCGGTCGGCGCACCATCCCGGAGACCGTCGCGGCAGCCTATGCGCGCTATCGCGACCATGATGACGAAGCGATCTTCATCAGCCTGCGGCTCGAAACGGAGGCGCTGGCCGAGGCGACGCGCCTTCAGGCCGAGGGCCCGCGGGGGCGCAGGCTCTGGGGCGTGCCCATCGCGGTCAAGGACAATATCGATGTCGCCGGGCTCGCCACCAGCGCGGCATGCCCGGCCTTCTCCTATCTCCCCGTCGCCGATGCCGGCGTGGTCGCGCGGTTGCGGGCAGAGGGCGCGATCATCATCGGCAAGACCAATCTCGACCAGTTCGCCACCGGCCTGAACGGCACGCGTTCGCCCTATGGCGTGCCGCGCAACGCCTTGCGCCCCGACCTGGTTCCGGGAGGCTCCAGCTCAGGCTCCGCCTGCGCGGTCGCGGCCGGCATCGTCCCTGTCGCGCTCGGCACCGACACTGCGGGGTCGGGCCGGGTGCCCGCCGGCCTGCAGAACCTCGTCGGTCTCAAGCCGAGCCTCGGCCTGGTCTCGACGGTGGGCGTCGTTCCGGCCTGCCGCACGCTCGACTGCGTTTCGGTGTTCGCGCTGACCGTCGATGACGCATCGGCCGTGCTGGAGGTGATCGCCGGCCCCGATGCGGCCGACCCGTTCTCCCGTTCGATACCGTTCGGGCGGCCGGGCGCGCTGGCGCCGCACCCGCGGCTCGCCATCCCGCGCCCGGCCGATCTCGATTTCGACGGCGCTTCGGCGGCGGCGGCGAGCTTTGCCCTTGCGGTCGAACGGGCGCGAGCGCTGGGCGCGATCATCGTCCCCATCGACATGACGCCGTTCTACGAGACCGCCCAACTGCTCTATGACGGGCCTTGGGTAGCGGAGCGCTATCTCGCCATCCGCGACCTGTTGATGGCCGAACCCGAGGCGATCCTGCCGGTGATCCGGCAGGTCATCACGGGGCGGCCGCTGCCGGATGCGGCCGAGGCCTTCGCGGCGCAATATCGGCTGGCCGGGCTTGCTCTCCGCGCCCGGGCCGCGCTGAAGGGCATCGATGCCATCATGGTGCCGACCATGCCGCGGCCGGTCACCCTGGCCGAGATGGCCGCAGACCCGATCGGCCGGAACTCGCTGCTCGGCCGCTACACCAATTTCGTCAACCTGCTCGACATGTGCGCGCTCGCCGTGCCGGTAAGCCTGATGGAGGACGGTACGGCAGCCGGCGTCACCTTGATCGCGCCGTCCGGCCAGGACGCGGCGCTGGCCGGCCTCGGGCGGGCCTTCCATCAGGCGTCGGGACTGACGCTGGGCGCGACCGGCCTGCCGCTGCCGCCGGCGAACGAGCCGGTTGCTGCCGCGACCGGCATGCTGGAGATCGCCGTCGTCGGCGCGCATCTCTCGGGCATGCCGCTGAACGGCGAATTGACCGCGCTCGGCGCGACCTTCCAGCGCGCGACAAGTACAAGCGCCGAATACCGTCTCTTTGCCCTGCCGGGTGGCCCGCCGGCGCGGCCGGGCCTGATCCGGGTCGGGCCAGGGGGAGTTCCGATCGCACTCGAGGTCTGGGCGCTGCCTCCTGAAGGCTTTGGCCGGTTCGTTGCCGGGATTCCTTCACCTCTCGGCATCGGCACGCTGGCGCTGGCCGACGGCACGCGGGTCAAGGGCTTTCTCTGCGAGCAGATCGCGACCGAAGCGGCGCGCGACGTCAGCGCGTTCGGGGGCTGGCGGGCCTATATTGCGGCGCAAGGCGCGCGTCAGGGCGCGCCCGCATAGCTCCTGAACGCATCGCGCACGATCCCGATATGGGCGCGCATCGCCTCGCTCGCGCCGGGCTGGTCGCCGCGCAGGATCGCCTGGACGATCAGGTCGTGCTCGCGATAGGAGCCGCCGAGCCGTCCGGTCGCCCGGAATTGCGCCCTGCGGAACGGCGCGACCCGGGCGCGCGTCATCAGGGTCAACTCCGCCAGGTAGCCATTATGCGATCCGGCATAGATCGCGGCGTGAAAGGCCTCGTTGGTCTCGTGATAGCGCGCGGGATCGCCCTCATGCACCAGCGCGCGCAGGGCCTGGTGCAGCACTTCGAGCCCGCGCCGTTCGGACACGGTCATGTTGCGGGCGGCGTGTCCGGCGCAGAGCGCCTCCAGCTCGGCCATGGCTCCGAACATGTCGTCGAGCTGCCGCGGGGTCGGCAAGGCGACGAGCGCACCGCGATGCGGCCGGACGCTGACGAGGCCCGAGGCGGACAATTGGCGGATCGCCTCGCGCACGGGTGTCCGCGAAACGCCGAACCGCGCCGCCAGATCCTGCTCGTCGAGCGGCGTCCCCGGTTCGAGCACACCGGAGACGATCTCGTCGGCGATCTGGAGGCGCAGCGCTTCCGTGCGCGTCGGCGCCGGCGCTGCGGGCTTGGCTCTGGCGGGGAGGGCGTGGGGCGGCATGGCATCAGCACCGGAGAACGGGCAGGGGCGTCGGCGCCTGCATCACAGGCATCGACGCGCCGGTCATGGCCAAGGTCGTGGCGAAGGTCATGGCCCGACGCGAAAGGAGCTCATTCCGCGATGACGCTGACATGGGCGGCGACGACCCGCCAGCCTTCGGGGAATTTGACCCAGGTCTGGCTTTGCCGGCCGACCTTGCCCTGCATGCTGGCGCGGCGGAACATCGTGTTGGCGGTCGCCATCGCATCGCCATAGCTGGTGATGACGGTGCGTTCGAGCGCGCGCTCGAGCCCGACGGGCGAGCGCGCCGAGCGGAACGCGGCGATCTCATGATGGCCGTAGAGGTTCTCGGCCACACCATAGCGCAGCGTCAGCGGGCTGTCCCTGAACAGCGCGTCCAGCGTGGCCACGTCGTTGCTCGTCAGCGCCTTTTCATAAGTCGCGAAGGCAGCCTCGACTTCGGCAAGCACGGCAGGGTCGTTGATCTTCATGAAAGGCGTCTCCAAAGGCCATGGCCGGTTTCGGCGCTGCACGCGCAACGGCATCTTGCGCCGTCACACCGGCGGATGCGGAATCGCGGTCAGCAGCTCTCTGGTGTACTCCGCTCTCGGATTGCCCAGAACCTCTTCTGCGGTGCCTTCCTCGACGATCGCGCCGCTGCGCATCACGATCACCCGGTCGCAGAGCAGCCGCACCACATTCAGGTCGTGCGAGACGAAGAGATAGCTCATGCCGAGCCGCCCCTTCAGCTCCTCCAGCAGGTTCAGCACGACGGCCTGGACGGAAACGTCGAGCGCCGCAGTGGGCTCATCCAGGATGACGAGGTCGGGGTCGAGCGCGATCGCGCGCGCGATGCCGACGCGCGCCTTCTGCCCGCCCGAGAGCTGATGCGGGAACCGGTCGATCAGCTCGGACGGCAGGCCGACAAGCCGCGCGAGGTCCTCGCAGCGCGCTCGCAGCGCATCGCGGCCGCTATACGCGCCCATCCGCATGATCGGGTCGGCAATCGCCCGCTCGGCGGTGAAGCGCGGATTGAGACTGTCGGTCGGGTCCTGGAACACCATCTGGATCCGCCGGCGCTGGGGCGAGGCTGCGAACTGCCGGGCGGGGATCGCGCCGATATCGCTGCCGTCAAAGACGATCCTGCCGCCGCTCGGGTCGATCAGGCGTGTGATCATCATCGAGGTCGTCGACTTGCCGCAGCCGGATTCGCCGACGAGCCCGAGCGTCTCGCCGCGCGCAATCGAGAAGCTGATGCCGTCGACGGCGCGGTAGGCGGGCTTCTCCCGCTCCGCCTTGCCCATCAGCCTGGCGAGGAACGCCCCCGCAGCTGGGCGCGGATACTCCTTGACCAGCGCCTCGACGCTGAGCAGCGGCCCAGGGGCCGCTTCGCCTCGCGCCATGTCAGATGCTACGGGCGCTGTCTTGGGCACCGGCTCCGCTTTCGGCGGTTCGGTCAGCAGATCGGCGAGCGACATGCCGATGCGCGGCGTCGCCTGCATCAGCCGGCGGGTATAGGGGTGCTGCGGATTGCGGAAGATCTCACTGGCCGCGGCCGTCTCGACGACGCGGCCCTTCTCCATGACGACGACCTTGTCGCAATAGGCGGCCGCCAGCCCGAGATCATGGGTGATCAGGATCGTCGACATGCCGCGCTCGCGGGTGAGCTCGACGATGAGGTCCATCACCGCCTTCTGCGTGGTGGCGTCGAGCCCCGTGGTCGGCTCGTCGGCGATCAGGAGCTGCGGCTGGCAGGCGATGGCGAGCGCGATCACCACGCGCTGGCACATGCCGCCCGAAAGCTCGAACGGGTAGGCGTCGTAGCGCTCCTCGGGCCTTGCGATCCTGACGCGCGTCAGGGCCTCGATCGCCTTCTCCCTGGCGGTCGCGCGCGTCGCCTGGACATGCTGCAGCAGCACATCCTCGATCTGCCGTCCGACCTTGCGGATCGGGTTGAGCGCGGCGCGCGGGTTCTGGAAGACCATCGAGATCTCGCGCCCGCGCAGGTCGCGCATCTGCGCCTCGTCGGCGGCGACGAGATCGACGCCGGAGAACGAGATCGAACCCTCCGCGACCCGGCCCGCCCGATCGAGAATGCGCACCACGGCATAGGAGGTCACCGATTTGCCGGAGCCGGACTCGCCGACGATCGCGACCGTCTCGCCCTTGCCGACGCTGATATCGATCGACTTCACCGCCTGCACTGCCCCCCGGCGCGTGGCGAATTCGACGGTGAGGTTCCGGATCTCGAGCAGCGGGATCGTGGCCACGGTCAGTTCCTCCGCTGGGGATCGACGAGATCGCGCACGCCGTCGCCGAGCAGGTTGAAGCAGAACACTGCGATCATCAGCGCCAGGCCGGGGAAGAAGGCGATCCACCATTCGCCGGAGACGATGAAGCTCGCGCCCTCGGCCACCATGATCCCCCATTCCGGCGTCGGCGGGCGCACGCCAAGGCCGATGAAGGAGAGGCCGGCCGCGTTCAGGATCGCGTAGCCCATGGTCAGCGACATTTGCACAGCCATGATCGGCATGATGTTGGGCACGATCTGGGTGAGGAGCAGTCGCCAGTCGGAATTGCCCGAGAGCCGCGCCGCCTGCACGAAACCGGCCTCGCGCCGCACATTCGCCTCGGCTCGCGCCACCCGCGCATAGAGCGGGAAATTGATGATGGCCGTCGCAATCACGATATTGGTGACGCTGTTGCCGAGCGCCGCGACGATGCCCATCGCCAGCACGAAGAGCGGGAAGGCCATGATCGTGTCGGCGACGCGCCCGACCAGCTTGTCGACCCAGCCGCCGAAGAAGCCGGCGCTGACTCCGGCGAGCCCGCCGAGCAGGAAAACGAGCGCGACCGAGGCGACCGCAATGGTGAAATCGAGCCGCGTCGCCGCGATGACCCGGCTGAAGATGTCCCGGCCGAGCTGGTCGGTGCCGAACCAATGCGCTGCGCTCGGGGCCTGGAGTGCCGCATTGGTGTTGCTCGCCAGCGGGTCGTAGGGCACGAGCGAGGGGCCGAAGATCGCCGCGAGCAGGATCAGCCCGAACAGCAGGAAGGCGAAGCCGGTGATCGGGTTTTCCGAAACCACGTGGCGCGCATGCGCCCACAGGCTCGTCGACGGTGGCGCCTCGAAGCGCAGGGCCGGCGTGGCGGCGGGGTCGAGCTTGCTCATGTCGTTCATGGGCCTCACCCCTCCAGCCTGACGCGGGGATCGATGACGCCGTAGAGCAGGTCGATCAGCAGGTTCAGCACGACGTAGAGGATCGCCATGGTCAGCACGAAGCCCTGGATCGGCGCGTAGTCCGAAGCGATCAGCGCCTCGACCGCGTAGGAGCCGACGCCTGGCCAGGCGAAGACCTTCTCGACCAGGACATTGGCGCCGAGCAGGAAGGAGAACACCATGCCGAGCGTGGTCACGACGGGCAGCATGGCGTTGCGAAACGCATAGGTGCCGATGACCTTGGCATTGGTCAGCCCGCTGGCGCGCGCCGTGCGGACGAAATCGGCTCCGAGCACCGCCAGCATCGAGGCGCGCGTCATCCGCGTGATCGGCGCCAGCGAGAAGATGCCGAGCGTGACCGCCGGCAGGATCAGTTGCGCCAGCGCAGCGCGAAAGGTTTCGAAATGCCCGGCAAGCAGGCTGTCGATCAGGAACAGCCCGGTGATGCGCGGCGGTTCCGAGGCGAAGACATCGAGCCGCCCGAGCGGCGCCGGCGACCAGCCGAGCAGGAAATAGAAGACATAGACCAGCAGGAGCCCGGTGAAGAACACCGGCAGCGAGACGCCGGCCGTCGCCACCACGCGGCAGAGATGGTCGATCCATGAGCCTTGCTTCACCGCGGCCAGTACGCCGAGCGGCAAGGCAACCGACATGGCCAGCAGCAGACCGGCGAGCGTCAACTCGGCGGAGGCCGGCAGCCGCGCCGCCAGGTCGGCCGTCACCGGCTGCCCGGTGGTCAGGGACTGGCCGAGATCGCCCTTGGCCAGCGCCGTGACATAGGAGACGAACTGCACCGGCAAGGGCTGGTCGAGCCCCAGCTTGCTGCGGATTTCGGCAATCGCCTGGGGCGTCGCCGCCGGCCCGGCGAAATAGGCTGCCGTGTCCCCCGGCAACACCCGCGTCAGCAGGAAGGTGACGATGATCACGCCGATGACCGACGGGATCGTCGTCATCAGCCGCCCGCCGATCATGCGAAGCATTGTGCAGCCTCCTTACCGAAATCCGGCGAAGTCGCCGCCGTCGCCGTTGCGCGCGGGGCTCGGTGCGCCGAGCGCTCAGCCCTTGGTCAGGTAGCGAAAATCGGGCTCGCGGCAGGGCTGGAACTGATAGCCGCCGATCGCCTTCTGGAGCGCCACGTCATGGGTCGGCTGCGCGATCGGCACCATCGGCACCTCGCGGTTCACCAGCTTGATGAAGTCGACGACATTGGCTTCATAGGCTGCCTTGTCGGGCGCGAAGCGCGCGGCGTCGATCAGCTTGTCGAGTTCCGGATTCTGATAGGCGGCGATGTTGAAGATCGAATTATTGCCGTGCATCGTCCAGAACAGGTAGTAATCGGGATAGTCGAGCCAGCCGGCGAAGCGGTTCAGCACCATCGGATTGGTCTTTTTGGCGATCTCGGTGCGGAAATTCGCGCCCGGCACCTTGTTGATCTCGACGGTGATCCCGATCGCGCCGAGCGCTTCCTTGATCAGCACCGCCATCGGCTCGGCAACCGTCGCATTGCCGGCGTCGAAATACAGCGTGGTCGAGAAGCCGCCGCCGGCGGCATCGACCAGCGCCTTGGCCCTGGCGACGTTGGATGTGTAGGGAAAGGGCTGCGGCCAGGCGACCTTGGGCGTCTCGGGCCCGCCCGACATGTCGACGCCGCGGCCGAACAGCGAGGCCTGCAGCAGCTTCTCATAGGGCATCACCCAGGCCACGGCCTGGCGCAGGCGCACATCCTTGAACGGCCCGACCTGCGTGTTGAGGTAGCAGCCCCAGACACCGTTGGGGATCGGCACGCCGACGACATTGACCTTGCCAGCGTCGAGCAGGTCCTTGAAGTCCTTCGGCGGCAGCCCGTAGGAGACATCGGCATCACCGCGTTCCATCAGGGCCCGGCGGGTCGAGGGCGAGGCGATGTCGCGCGCAATGATGCGGCGAAGCTGCGGCAGCTTGCCCGAGGTCCAGGCATCGTTCCGGACATAGATCGTTTCGACGCCGGGTTTCCAGCTCTCGACCTTGTAGGCGCCGGAGCCGGCCACATTGTTCTTGAGCCACTCCTTGGCATGGGGATCGCCGCCGCCGTTCTTGATCGCGAGCTCGGAGTCGAACACGAAGGGGATGGTGACCGCGAGGTTCGGCAGCGTCATCTTGTCCTTGCGGACGAAGTCGACGCGGAAGGTCTTGTCGTCGACGACGACGAACTGCTCGGGCTTCTCGAGCGAGCCGGCATTCATCTGCGTGGTGGCGAACCCCCCGATCGTGCAGGCGCGGTCGAGGGACCATTTCACATCGGCGGCCGTGACCTTGCGGCCGGAATGGAAGGTGGCGTCGCGCAGCTTGAAGGTGCAGCTCATACCGTCCGAGGCGATCTGCCAGCTCTCGGCCAGCTCGCCCTCGAGCTCGCCCATCGCGATCGTGTTGCCGCCGCCTCCCGGGATCGGCACCGGCTTGAAGCGCAGCAGCCGGTCATAGCAGTTCAGCGCGACGCCATTGACCGGCTGCGACGAGCCGATGCCCTGCATGTCCAGGCTGTTGGGCCCATATTCCTGCACCAGCAGCAATGTCTCGGCCCGGCTGGGTGTCTGTGCCCCGAGCTTGCCCTGCGCGACGAAGGGGGCAGCAAGACCGGCTGCGATGGCGGTACGGCGAGTGATCATCGGCGAGAGATCCTTGTTTTGCCAGTCGGGATGTCGCGGCGCGCCGGCTCGCCAGGATCAGGCCGGCGGGCGGGGCAGAGCGCCCTGTGGCCGGTCGCGAGGACACTCCGTTCCGCGCCTGTCGCGGCTCGGATGGTGCTCTGTCCTGGATGCGGGTCAGCAAAGGCGCACATGGGCGCCAGTCAAGCACGTAGCGTGCCAAGACTTAGACGATTGAAATCTCTTGAAAAATGCCGGCGTGGGCAGCCGCCCTCGTCGCGTTGCATGCAATGACTGGCATTCCGGCTATTTAGTGGGCAATTATCTCTGTTGCCGCGCGCTTGTGCTTATCAGCGCAGCGTTGATGCCGATCTCGGCCGCGTCGAGGATGGCAGGGTCCGATGCCGGATCGGCGGCCAGGCCTGCGGCGTAGCCGGAAAGATTGGTGCTCCAGACCAGGATAGTGTCGAGGCGCGATCGCGCGGCCAGGGTCCTTGCCTCGGTGAGCAGCCTGTCGCCGGTAAAATCCGCGGCATCGAGATTATTGGTGATGCCGAGCCAGAGATGGTCGCGGATGTCGACACCCCCACGGCGAAACTGCCGGGTGACATGCAGCGATTCCGCTTCGTCGCCCTGCGCGATCAAGCCGACGCGCCGGCCCGGCTCTGCCCTGAGGAGTGCAAGGGCCGCGAGAGCGGTGGTGACCGCCGGGATGCCCGTCTTGTCCTCGATCCGCCGGCACAGGTCGCGATCGGCGGCAAAGCCCAGCGCCGCGCCCCGCGTCGCGTTCCAGCAGATCGTATCGACGCCGGCCTCCTCCAGCAGCATCGCAGCGGTGTCGAAGGGGTCGAGCCTGTAGCCGGCCGCCGGCCCGGCCGCGACGATGCCGCCATAGGGCACTCGGGCGATGCAGCAATCGATCTCCGGAGTTCCAGCCAGCAGACGGGCCGCCGCGCGCTCGACGACCCGGTTGGAGGAGGGAACGATCAGGCCGATGGCGCGGCGTGCGGAAGCAGTCTCGGGCATGGCAGGCAGCGCGTTTCCGACGGGAGCGGGGGCGATCAGCGTCCCGGCTCATGGCCGGAAAGTAAAGCCTCGCCCCGCCTGTTCGCGACGAGCCGGAGCCAGCGCATGCGACAAGCGGACCGTGGCGGTCGCCGGGATTGCCCGTATTCGAGCTGTCGGTGCGTGTGCCGCCACAACGCCGGCGCGCAGTCAGTTTCGTCGCTGCCACCGGGTACGCAGCCTGGTCAACAGGTTCATGGCGGCGTGGACAAAGCGCGCCATGGGTTTGCGCAAGGGCGCAATGTCCGCGGCGATCAGCAGCAGGCCGAGCGGCAGCATCCAGAGCCCAAGCACGGGCAAAATCGAGAAGATGCCGCCGATTACGAGGATGAGGCCCGCGGGGAGCCGCACCCAGCGCGAGGCGGGATGCCGCAACCAACGCAGCAGGGATGCAAACCCCTGCGGAACCTCCCGCTCGATGCGCCGGAAGGCCAATCGGAGCTCGTGCTTTCCGTCGCTCATCATCTCTCCGGTCCAAAGGCGGTCGGATAACGCATGGCGGAACAACATGTTCGCCTCGGGGCCGCGCCTGGGCTGGAGCCGGGCATTCCCGGCGGATCGTCCTTCGTCGACCTTCTTCGCGCCGACACCGGAACAGCCTGTCCGGGGCGGCGTTGGGAGATGGGTGCAAGCGAAGGAGATCCCATGAGAAACGGCCAGGAAGCTCAGATCCGGGCGCGCTATTCGGCGCGACGGGGCGCCGGCGGCCCTGTCGCGCCTTCGCCGGTGCCGACCAATGCGGCTGGGTCGGCAGGCCCTGATGCCGTCGAGGCGACCGCTACGCGCGACGGCGCGCGCGCACGGCGTCTCGACCTTGATACCCCCGGCCGGGAATAGCCCCATGGAGTTGCTCGCGTGGGCTGAAGTCGACCTGATCTTCAGGTTGTTGGCGGGAACCGCCGCAGGCATTGCCGTCGGCTGGGAGCGCACGCTCAAGCAGAGCAGTGCGGGCATTCGTACGTTCGGGCTGGTTGGACTCGGAACGGCCGCAGCCGCCGGGATCTTCGGGGAGCCCGATCAGGCCGATGCGGCAAGCCGTGTCGTCCAGGGTGTTCTGACCGGAATCGGATTCCTGGGCGCCGGGGTGATCGTCCTTCGCGATCGGGAAATGACCCCCAGGGGGCTCACCACCGCTGCGGCCATCTGGGTGACGGCCGCTCTCGGCTGCGCTGCCGGCCTGGGCGACTGGAAGATCGTCGTAACCGCAACGGGCCTCGCATTGCTGCTGCTGGCGATCAATCATTCGATCGAGCGGTGGGCCGGCCGGAGAGGCGGGGGAACCGCAGCGAGTTCTCGGCGTCACGACCCTAATCTGGTGCGGTCCGCGTCCTGGAAACAGCCGAATAAAATGGACGATTAGGTTCGATCTTTTCGAACGGTCCTGGATGCCCTGAACGCTTGGCCTTCGAGCGTGACGTGCCCGTTCTGGCGCGCGGCGGCTGAGGTTTTCTGCCAGCCGGCTTATGGTGACGCGGCCGCCACGACCAACCTGATCGACAGGGCCCGGCCTTTCGAATGCGCCGCCAGGCCGGTCCTGCAGCCTTCGTTGACAGGCGTTCGATGAGCCGCTAGCTCTTAATCTAATACGTATTAGATTCAAGGAGAGGGCGTTGCCGCGCGAGCCGCATTCATCGAAACGTCTGGGAGTCGCGACCAGCACGGATGTCGCGAAGCGTGCGGGCGTCTCGCAGGCGACCGTTTCGCTGGTGCTGAATGGTGCGAGCGGGCGTGTCGGTCTGTCCGAGGCCACGCAGCAGCGTGTGCGCGAGGCGGCTGCCGATCTCGGCTACACCCCGAACTCCGTCGCGCGGAACCTGAGGCAGCGGCGCACCAATACGCTCACCTTCATCACGCCCGATATCGGTAACCCCTATTCGGCCGAAGTGATCGGCGCCGTGCAGCAGGTGGCGCAGGAACGCGGCTATCTGCTCGACGTGCTCGTCGCGGAGGATGAGGCCGCCAAGCTCAAGGCGATCGCGCGGCTGCGCGGGGGCGTCTCGGACGGCGTCATCACCTCGGCTCCGACGCGGGCGATCTGGGATGCGCTGAAGGAACTGGCACGACACGGCGTCCCCTGCGTCGCGCTGCAGGACCAAGGCGACGGCACGGAGATCACCTCGGTCGGCGTCGATCTCGAGGGCGGGGGATACCTGGCGACGCGGCATCTGCTCGCCTGCGGCTATCGGCGGATCGGCCATGTCTCGGGTCAGCAGCGGCATCCGTTGCGCGAGCGAGAGCGTGTGCATGGCTATCGTCGGGCCCTCCTGGAAGCCGGCTTGCCGGTGCGTCCGGAGTGGGAAATCGAAGTCGCAAACTCTCCGGAAGGCGGCGTGAAGGCGGTGGAGCTGCTGCTCGCCTTGCCGCAGCCGCGGCCGGAGGCGCTTTTCGTGTTCAACGACCAGATGGCGATTGGTGTGCTGCACGGCTTGCGCCGTCACGGCCTGCGCGTGCCCGAGGACATGGCCGTCGTCGGCTTCGACGGCATCGCGCTTGCGGCTTTCACCGTTCCGGCGCTGACGACGGTGGAGCATCGCCGGCTCGAGCTCGGCCAGCAGGCGGCGACGAGCCTGATCGACCAACTCGAGGGCGGGGAAAGCCCCGTTCGGTACACGCAGCTTCCGGTCCAGCTCGTGGTCCGGGAATCCTGCGGCGGCCTGAAGGATGGTGGCCTGCCAGCATAGAGCCCGCGACCACCAACAACGAAACCAAACCGCGAAAAGCGGTGATGATCCAGGGAAGGGAACAGGAATGACGAACGTCAACGGAACAGGCACGGCTTTCTCCCGGCGGCATATTCTGGGCGCCGGGCTCGCCCTCTCGGTCGCATCGGGGAGGGCCGTGCGGGCCCAGGCGCCGGTGAGCCTCAATTTCGCGGTCTGGGGCAACCGGGCGGAGGAGGACGCTTTCCGGCGGCTGATCGCCGGCTACACCGCGCAAAACCCCCATGTCTCGATCCGGCTGGAACTCAGCGGATCGTCAGGCCAGCTCTATCAGCAGGTCGATACGCGCCTCGCCGGCCGGCAGGCGCCCGATCTGGTCCGCATCCAGTACCAGCAGGTCGGCCGCTATGCGAAGGCGGGCGCCATCGTCGATCTGAGCGGGCATCTCGACGGCGGACTGGCCGCGCAGTTCGCCCCCGCGTTGTGGAAGGCCGTCACCTATCGGGACAAGGCTTTCGCCATTCCCCACCACACCGACACGCTCGCGGTCTATTGCAACATGGAGATGTTCCGGCGGGCCGGGATCGAGCTGCCGCGGCGGCTCGAGGACAGCTGGCGCTGGGAGGAGTTCATCCGGATCGCCCGGACGCTGAAGGACAAGGCCGGAGCGCCTTTCGGCTTCGCCTGCGCCTGGCAGAACACCGCCGCCTATCGCTTTCTGCCTTTCCTCTACCAGAATGGCGGCCAACTGCTCGACGAGCAGCTGCTCCAGCCGCGGCTCTCGTCGAAGGAGGGCCTTGAGGCGATCGCATGGGCGCAATCCTGGTTCACCGACAAGCTCGTGCCGCCCACGACCTCGATCAAGACCAACGAGCAGACGCAGAACCTCTTCGCCAACGGCACGATCGGCATGCTGGTGCATGGCGACTGGCAGATTCCGTTCCTGCAGGAAGCGATGAAACAGGCGGAGTGGCAGGTGACCTATATGCCGCGCAGCGTGAGCATGGCCTCCGATCTCGGTGGCAACTGCCTCGCCGTGACGCGCGACAGCAAGAACCGCGATGTCGCCATCGATTTCCTGCGCTATGCCACCAACGAGGCCAATATGCGCGATTTCTGCATCGCCGCCGGCTTCCTGCCGGTTCGGCGCAGCCTCATGGACACGAAGCTGGAGTACCCGCTCCGGCCCGACGCGATGCAGGTCTTCGTCGAGCAGTCGCGGACGATCCCGGACCATCTGGCCGCGACGGTGACGCTGCCGGATTTCAGCCGCATCAATACGAAGCTCGGCGAGCAGCTCGACCTCGCCTTCACCTCGGGCCAGTCGCCAAAGGACACGGCCGAGAACATCGAGGGCACCATCCGTAGCGTCCTCAAGGGGTGACGCCCGTGTCGCCTTCCTTCCCGTCTGCGAGGTGATCCATGTCCAACAGCGCAGTCATGGCCAACTCCGTACGCCCCGCCACCGCGGCGCGTACGCGCCGCTCCTTTCGGCGTCCCTGGATGCTGCCCTATCTCCTGATCACGCCCAATCTGCTTCTGTTCAGCGCCTTCAGCTTCTTTCCGCTGCTCTACGCCTTCTACATCAGCTTCCATGACTGGAGCCTGATCGGCGACGTCACCTATGCCGGTCTGGCCAATTACCGCAGGCTGGTGGCCGACACGCAGTTCTGGCATGCGCTGTTGAATACTGCGGTCTATGCCCTGGCTTCGGTGCCCACCACCATGGCAGGCGGCCTGCTGCTTGCAGTCGCGCTGAACCGACGGATGCCGGGGCGGGTCTTCCTGCGCAGCGTCTACTTCCTTCCGGTCGTGGTTTCAGCGGTTGCCACCGGCATCATCGCCGCCTGGATGTTCAACGAGCATTACGGCGTCATCAACTCGCTGATCGTGCGCCTGGGCGGCGACCGGATTCCCTGGCTGTCCTCGCCGGCCTGGGCGCTGCCGTCGCTGGTGCTGGCAACCTTCTGGGTCAGGGTCGGCTTCTGCATGGTGGTCTATCTCGCCGCGCTGCAATCGATCCCGACGCTCTACTACGAAGCCGCGACCATGGATGGCGCGTCACCCTCTCGCCAGTTCTGGAAGATCACGCTGCCCTTGCTGCGGCCCGCAACCTTCCTGTTGCTGATTCTCAACGTGATCCACTCCTTCCAGGTCTTCGACCTGATCTACGTGATGACCGGTGGTGGCCCGGGGTTCTCGACGACGATGCTGGTCCAATACATCTATCAGTCCGCCTTCATGACGTCCGAGATGGGCTATGCCAGCGCGATCGGCGTGGTGCTCTACGTCATCGTCCTGGGCTTCACGATCATTCAGTGGCGGGTCAGCCGCCAGTCGGAGAACGTGCTATGAGCGGCGTCACCTTCGAGGCGGGCGCCAGGCGCCCCGGCTCTCGCCGAACCGGCAACGTGCTGATCTGGATCGCGGTCGTGCTCGGCGCGCTGGCGATGATCTTTCCACTCTACTGGATGCTCGCGACCGCGATCCGGCCTCGTTCCGAGGTCTTCCAGCCGGTGGTGAGCCTGATCCCGCAGATGCTGACGCTGGAGAATTTCAGGAATGTCGCCCAGCGCCATCCGTTCCTGACCTGGGTGATGAATTCGACCTTCATCGCCGTGATCGCCGTGGTGATCACCGTGTCCGCCAACCTGCTCTGCGGCTACGTCTTCGCCAAGTTCCGCTTCCCCGGGCGCGACATCCTGTTCTTCGCGATCCTGGGTGCGCTGATGATCCCGATCCAGGTAATCCTGGTGCCGGAATTCCTCGTGACCTCCTGGCTGGGGCTGCTGAATTCTCCCTGGGGCGTCATCCTGCCACGCGCGGCTGAAGCCTTCGGTGTCTTCATGGTGCGCCAGTTCATGGTCAGCATTCCCGACGAGCTGATCGAGGCCGCGCGGCTCGACGGCGCCAGCGAGATGCGGATCTTCCTGCGCATCGTGCTGCCGCTCTCCAAGCCGATCATCGCCGTGCTGGTGATCTTCACCTTCATGTGGCGCTGGAACGACTTCGCCTGGCCACTCGTCGTCCTGACCGACCAGGAGCTCTTCACCCTGCCGCTCGGCCTCAACCTGCTGCGCGGCGAGGCCAATCCGGACTGGGGTGGCGTCATGGCGCTGGCCCTGATCTCCCTCCTGCCGATGCTGCTCATCTTCCTGATCTTCCAGCGCTATCTGGTTCAGGGGATCGCCAGCACGGGCCTCAAATGAGCCCTTTCCCGACCTCTACCCAAGAGAGACCATGACATGACCAAGATCGCCATGATCGGCGCCGGCAGCGTCGTCTTCGTCAAGAACCTGCTCACCGACATCCTCAGCCTTCCCGCGCTGAAGCAATGCGAGATCGCATTGTACGACATCGATGCCGAGCGCCTCGAAACGGCGGGGATGATGGCGCGCTGGACGTCCGGCCAGTTCGATGCCGGGGCGACCGTGACCGAGCACGCCGACCGCCGGCGCTGCCTGGAGGGCGCGGATTTCGTGATCAACATGGTGCAGATCGGCATGCACGAGGCGACGCTGCTCGATTTCGAGATCCCGCGCCGCTACGGCCTGAAGCAGACGATCGCGGATACCGTCGGCATCGGCGGCATCTTCCGCGGCTTGCGGACCATTCCCTTCATGGTGGACCTGGTCGGGGACATGCGGGCGGTCTGCCCCAATGCCCTGCTGATGAACTACACCAACCCGATGAGCATCCTGACCTGGGCGGTTTACAGGGCCTTCCCGGAGCAGCAGGTGGTCGGGTTGTGCCACAACGTCCAGCATACGGCGCGCGACCTTGCCTCTTATCTCGGGGTCGAGCGCTCGCGCCTGAGCTATGACTGCGCCGGCATCAACCACATGACCTGGTTCCTGCGGCTGGAGATCGACGGCAAGGATGCCTATCCGCAGCTGCGGCGCGCCGCCCGCAACCCGGAGATCTTCGCGCAGGACAAGATCCGCTTCGCCCTGCTGGAGCATCTCGGTCGCTTCGTCAGCGAATCCAGCGAGCATACGGCGGAGTACACGCCTTATTTCCTGCGCCGCGAGGACCAGATCGCGGAATTCGATGTGCCGGTGGACGAGTATATTCGCCGCAGCGAGCGCAATCTGCGACGCTATGCCGAAACCCGGCAGCGGCTGCTGGCCGGCGAGAGCTTCCCGCTCGAGCGCAGCGACGAATATGGCGCGTCGATCATCAATGGCATGGTCACGAACGAGCCGCAGCTCATCTACGGAAATGTCCGCAACACCGGACTGATCGAGAACCTGCCGCAGGATTGCTGCGTCGAGGTTCCGGTGATCGTCGACCGCAACGGCCTGCGGGCCTGCCATGCCGGCACGCTCCCGCCGGAACTCGCCGCCCATTGCGCGCCGCATGTCTTCGTCCAGGACCTCACCGTGCGCGCGGCCCTGGAAGGCGATCGGGACGCGGTCTACCGCGCCGCGGTGCTGGATCGCCATGCCGCGAGCGTCCTCTCGCTGCGCGAGATCCGCGCCATGGTGGACGACCTGATCGCGGCCCATGGTCCTGCCATGCCGGTCGGCATCCGCTCGGCGGCGCTCGCAGCCTGAGCCTGCCCAAGCAGGGCAGGCGGCCTGCC
This sequence comes from Bosea sp. BIWAKO-01, assembly GCF_001748145.1. NCBI lineage: Bacteria > Pseudomonadati > Pseudomonadota > Alphaproteobacteria > Hyphomicrobiales > Alloboseaceae > Allobosea > Allobosea sp. BIWAKO-01. The sequence continues at coordinate 52,184 of NZ_BCQA01000001.1, read as the reverse complement.
TGCCCGCAACGACAAGAACGATAAGGCCGCAAGGAGGGAACGATGAGTTGGCTGACCCTGGAGCATGTCCATAAGCGCTTCGGCGATCACCCGGTGATCCAAGATGTGAACCTGTCCGTGACCAACGGTGAGTTCTTGGTCTTCGTCGGTCCGTCCGGCTGCGGGAAATCCACCTTGCTGCGGATGATCGCCGGGCTGGAGGACATCAGCGACGGCACCTTGCGCATCGACGACGAGGTGATGAACGATGTGCCCGCCGCGCAGCGGGGCATCGCGATGGTGTTCCAGTCCTATGCGCTCTACCCGCATATGAGTGTCTACAAGAACATGGCCTTCGCGCTCGAGACGGCGCGGATGACCAAGGCCGAGATCGATATGCGCGTGGCCCGGGCGGCGGCGATCCTGCAGCTGGATCATTTGCTCGATCGCAAGCCCAAGGAACTCTCGGGCGGGCAGCGGCAGCGCGTCGCCATCGGCCGCGCCATCGTGCGCGAACCCAAGATCTTCCTGTTCGACGAGCCGCTCTCCAATCTCGACGCCGAGCTGCGCGTGCAGATGCGGGTGGAAATCGCCAAGCTGCACCAGCAGCTCGGCAACACGATGATCTACGTCACGCATGATCAGGTCGAAGCCATGACGATGGCCGACAAGATCGTGGTATTGCGCGCTGGCAAGGTCGAGCAGATCGGATCGCCGTTGGAACTCTACAACAACCCCGTCAATCGCTTCGTCGCGGGCTTCATCGGCAGCCCGAAGATGAATCTCCTGCAGGCCAGGATGCTGCCGGCGGCCGGAGGAGAAGCACGCGTGGCGCTGGCCGAGACCGTGTTGCCCCTGCCGCATCTCGCCGGCCAGGACGGCGCCGATTGCAGCCTGGGTGTCCGCCCCGAGCACCTGCGGCTCGGCGGCGCCGGCACGCGGATCGGCGAGGCGCAGGTCCAGCTCGTGGAACAGCTCGGCGGTTCCTCGTTGATCTACGGAGTCCTCTCCGACGGCCAGCCGATCACCGTTCAGGTCGAGGGGCAGCAGAAGCCGAAGCCGGGCGAGCGGGTGCCGCTGCATGTCGATATTGCGCTCGCGCATCTGTTCCGGCCCGACGGCCTGCGCGTCAATGCGCAGACCGAGGCACGCGGCTGAGGGGCGGGATGGCAAGGATCCGCCTCGGACTCGTCGGGCTCGGCAAGATCGCGCGCAGCCAGCATCTCGGCGCGATCGCGGCCACGCCCGGTTTCGAGCTGGTCGCAGCGGCGAGCCGGCAGGGCACGTTGCCTGGCTTGCCCGTCTTCACCTCGCTCAGCGCCATGCTGGCCTCGGATATCGAACTCGATGCCGTTGCCCTTTGCACCCCGCCTCAAGGCCGGCATGCGCTGGCGGCGGAGGCGCTCGAAGCCGGCTTGCATGTCCTGCTTGAGAAGCCGCCAGGCGCGAGCGTCAGTGAACTTGGTCCTCTCGTCGCAAGGGCGGAACGGAGCCGCCGGACGCTGTTCGCCACCTGGCATTCGCGCTTCGCGCCCGCTGTTGCGCCGGCGCGCGCCTTTCTCGCGCGGCACCGGCCGCGCTCGGTCGCCATCATCTGGAAGGAGGATGTGCGGGTCTGGCATCCCGGGCAGGACTGGATCTTCGAGCCCGGCGGGCTCGGCGTCTTCGACCCCGGCATCAACGCCCTCTCGATCCTGACCGCGATCATGCCCGAGCCGGTCTTCGTGACGCGCGCCTCACTGTCCGTCCCGGCGAACCGCCAGGCGCCGATCGCCGCCGAACTCGATCTCTCGGATCGTTCCGGGCTGCCGATCCATGCAGAGTTCGACTTCCGCCAGGTGGGCGACCAGACCTGGGACATCCAAGTCGAGACCGAGGCCGGCCTTCTGACGCTAGCCTCGGGCGGCGCGACGCTGAGCCGTGACGGCCGCATCCTGATCGACGAGCCGGAGCGGGAATATGTGCAGATCTACCAGCACTTCGCAGCGCTGATCGCGGAAGGCCGCAGCGATGTCGATCTCGCGCCGCTGACCCTGGTCGCCGACGCGTTCATGCTGGGGCGGCGATCGACCGTCGAGCCCTTCGAGGGGTGATGGTTCCCGGGCGCGATCCGACGCTGCTCGGTTCGCCCGTGTCGAGTCTGGCGATCCTTCACGCGGTCAGTCGACATCGCCGCCGGAGGCGTCATACAGGTCGATGACTGCCCGCCCGGCGCCATCGGCGTCTGATTCACCTGAGGTTGCCATGGAACTGCCGCCCAACATGTTCAAGCGCGCCCTGAGCGAGGGCCGCCATAAACTCGGGCTCTGGTGCAGCCTGCCGGGCGCCTATGCGGCCGAGGCGGTCGCCGGCTCCGGCTTCGATTGGCTGCTGTTCGATACCGAGCACTCGCCGGGCGATCCGCTAACCGCCTTGGCCCAGTTGCAGGCAGTGGCTCCCTATCCGGTCTCGGCCGTGGTCCGGCCCGCGAGCAACGATGCGGTGCTGATCAAGCGGTTCCTTGATTTCGGCGCCCAGACCTTGCTGATCCCCTATGTCCAGAATGCGGAGGAGGCAAAGGCGGCGGTCGCGGCGATGCGCTATCCGCCAGCCGGCATTCGCGGCGTCTCCGGTGTGACGAGGGCGACACGGTTCGGGCGTGTCGCGAACTACGGCAAGCGGGCAGGGGAGGAACTCTGCCTGCTGGTCCAGATCGAAACCCAGGATGCGCTCGACAATCTCGAGGCGATCGCGTCCGTCGATGGCGTCGATGGCGTGTTCATCGGTCCCGCCGATCTCGCAGCCAGCCTCGGCCATGTCGGCGAGCCCGGACATCCAAGCGTCACCGCGCTCATCGAGAAGGCGGTCGGCCGGATCCGCGCCTGCGGCAAGCCCGCCGGCATTCTGACGCCCGACACTGCGTTCGCCGCGCGCTGCATCGAGATCGGCACGCTGTTCACGGCGGTTGGCGTCGATGCGGCGATGCTCGTCAAGGCGACGGAAGCCCTGGCAAGGCAGTTCAGGTCGTGACGGCTGGTCTGGGTTCGGTGGAGAGATCGGAGGCGACAATGCGACTTCTGGACCATGTCGGCCCACCCTCTAAGGACCTGATCGCACTTCTCGCGCCGGGTGGGGTCCTGCGGGCCGCGATCAATCTCTCGAACTTCCTGCTGGTCTCCGGCCGGACGCCCGCGGGCGGCCCCGTCGGGGTGGCGCCTGACATGGCGCGCGCCTTTGCCGATCTGCTGGGCGTGGAATTGCGCTACGTCACCTATGAATCGCCCGGCTTGATTGCCGATTCCGCTGCCCGCGATGAATGGGACATCGCGCTGATCGGCGCTGAACCGCAGCGCGCCGAATTCATCAGCTTCACTCCCGCCTATACCGAGATCGAGGCGACCTATCTCGTTCCCGAAGGTTCGCCACTGCAGCATGTCGGCGATGTGGACAGGCCGGGGCGGCGCATCGCCGTCACCGACCGGACGGCCTACGGGCTCTGGCTCGACCGCAACATCGCGCATGCGACGCTGGTGCGGACCAAGACCATCGCCGATGCGGCGTCGGTCTTCCTCGAGGACAAGCTCGACGCTCTTGCTGGCCTGCTCCCCAGGCTGGTGACGGACCAGAAGGCGATCCCGGGCTCACGCATCCTGCCAGGCCGCTACATGGCGGTGCAGCAGGCCGTGGGAACACCGACCAAAAACGCCGCTGCGATCGACTATATCAAGCGCTTCGTGGCGAGCGCGGTCTCGTCCGGCTTCGTTGCCGGGTTGATCGACAAGCATGGCGTCGAGGGGCTCACGGTCGCCCTGGATCAGGGCTGATCCAGGGCGGCGCAGGCTGGAAGGGCTGAGGCGGTTGCCGCCGCCCGTTAGCGCAAGGCGAAGTGCCGCATGATCTGTTCGGCTGCGCGTTCGGGCGCGGTCGTCTCCGTGTCGATCGCGAGGCAGTTCTCGCGTGGGACCGGGGCTATGGTGTAGCGCGAAAGGAAATCGGAGCGGCCCTGGACGGAAATCGTCTTGCGTCTCTGCACCCTGTCGGCATTCCCGACGCGCTGCGCGGCTTCCCCTTCCGAGCAATAGAGGAACACGGGAAAGACAGAGCCGCCATTCCGGACCACATCGTCTTCCAGCTGATCGAAGAACGGACGGTCCTCCAGCTCGATATAGCAGAGGGTGACAATCAGACAGGAAATGTCGGCCTCGATCGCGGCCCGCAAGATGGATCCGCGGACCGTGTCCACCAGCTCCCAGAAGCCGGGAGCGTCAAAGTCGAAAATGGTTCTCGCAGCATCGATGGCGGCGTGATTGTCGAGCAGCCGCGCCGGCATCGCCGCAAGCAAGGCCTTGGCGACCGTCAGCTTGCCGCTTGCCGGTGCCCCGTGAAGAAAGATCAGCTTCATGGGCGCCATGCTATGGCCGTTCGGGAGCACCGCCCATTGGCAATTCGGCTCCCTAACCAATCCCCTCATCGGCATCTCGTGGCCGACCTGCTTGCTGTCCCGGCAGCACTTCCATGAAGCCGATGAAGGCCGACCGCGTTCGCATGACGTTATGCGGCCTCAGGCCGGACCGCGGCCTTGATTTTCCCGCCGGTTGCTGGCACCCGTCAGGCAGATCAGACGCGGATTCACAGATGTTCCTTCCCACCCACGCCACGCGAATGCGCAGGCCCGACCAGCAGGAGATTGGCCGGAGGGGTTGAGCGCGTGCGTATCGCCGCGCGAGTGAGCGTCGGACCCAAGCCCTCCGGTTCTGCGGAGGGCTTTTTTGTTTCATCAGGTCTCGGCGCGTCACCCGTGGAATGACCCCAGGAGGGCATCATGGCGAACGCACTCATCACCAGCGCACTTCCCTATATCAACGGCATCAAGCATCTCGGCAATCTGGCAGGCTCGCTGCTCCCGGCCGACATTCACGCCCGTTACCGACGGCAGATCGGCGACCAGGTTCTCTTCATCTGCGCGACCGACGAACATGGAACCCCGGCGGAACTGGCGGCGGGCGAAGCCAAGACCGACGTCGCGACCTATTGCCATGCGCAACATGAGATCCAGGCGGGAATCTATCGTCAGCTCGGCCTGTCCTTCGATCATTTCGGTCGCTCATCCTCGTCGCGCAACCACGCGCTGACCCAGCACTTCTTCCAGTGCCTGGAGCAGAACGGCTTCATCGAGGAGCGGGTGCTCGAACAGGTCTATTCGCCCGCCGACAGGCGTTTCCTGCCGGACCGCTACATCATCGGCACCTGCCCGCATTGCCGCTTCGAGGCTGCGCGGGGCGACCAATGCGAAAGCTGCACCCGTCCGCTCGACCCCGTCGACCTGATCGCCCCGCGCTCGGCCCTGTCGGGGAGCACCGCTCTCGAGGTCAGGCCGAGCCGGCACCTGTTCCTGCGCCAGTCGGCCCTGGTCGGCGAGCTGGAGGCGTGGATCGCAAGCCGGTCCGGATGGCCGCCGCTCGTCACCTCGATCGCGCGCAAATGGCTCAACGAGGGCATCCAGGACCGGTGCATCACCCGGGATCTGTCCTGGGGCGTTCCGGTGCCGAAACCCGGCTTCGATGGCAAGGTCTTCTATGTCTGGTTCGATGCGCCCATCGCCTATATCGCCGCGACGCAGGAATGGTCCGATCTCGACCCGGAACGGCGCGACTGGCGGCGCTGGTGGTGGAAGGCCGGGGATGTCGAGACCATCCAGTTCCTCGGCAAGGACAATGTGCCCTTCCACGCCGTCAGCTTCCCCTGCACGCTGTTGGGTTCCGGCGAACCCTGGAAGACCGTTGACGTGATCAAGGGCGTCAACTGGCTCACCTATGAAGGCGGCAAGTTCTCGACCAGCCAGCGCAGGGGCGTGTTCCTCGACCAGGCGCTGGCGCTGCTGCCGGCCGATTACTGGCGCTGGTGGCTGGCCGCGAACGCGCCCGAGAGCAACGATACCGACTTCAGCTTCGCGCGCTTCGCGGCCGACGTGAATTCCGACCTGGCCGACAATTTCGGCAATCTCGTCAATCGCGTGCTGAAACTCGTCGCGGCCCGCCATCAGGGGATCGTTCCGGTGAACGGCGCTCCCGGCTCTACCGAGTTGGCGCTGTCGGACGAGCTTGCGGGCCATCTGCATGCGCTTCGCGCGCATCACGACCGGCGTGCGCTGCGCAAGGCGGCCGAACAGGTTCGCGCAGTCTGGCGGCTCGCCAACGGCTATCTCGCGCGGGAGGCGCCCTGGTCGACCCGCTCCACTGACCCCGACCGCAGCGCCGTGGTGATCAGGACGAGCGTGAACCTCCTTGCGATCGCCGCCGAAATCGCCTGGCCGTTCATCCCCGAAAGCGCCAGCCGCGTCCTGGCTGCGCTGGGGCGTGCCGAGCAACCCACGACCTGGCCCGCTGCCGGCGACATCCTGGCCGACCACCACGCCGGACGGTCGCTCGGGCCGCTGCCGCCCCTCTTCGCCAAGCTCTCGCAAGACTGGGTCGCGCAGAATCGGGCACGGTTCGCCGGCGGTTGACCCGGTCGAGGAGGGCGCCCGATCGACGGAGACGCAAGCGCAGCATGGTCGCAAATCGGCTGCAAGCGTCTCCGCTGGTTCGTCGCTGAGCTCGTGCAGCGTGTTGATCTCGCCGGCCTCATCGCGATGAGGTGGGCGAGATCAAGCCAGGCACAGACGGTCCCAGCCCCGGCGAGCGAAGGGCAGGGGCGGTCTGTCGATGTGGCGGTTCAGCCCCCTTCGGACTCCTCGCTTGCGATTCGCTGCGCCAGGAGCTTGTCGATCCGCCTGCCGTCCATGTCGACGATTTCGAACCGCCAGCCCGCATAGTCGAAATGCTCGCCGATCTCGGGGAGGTGTTCGAGCCGGGCCAGGGCGAAGCCGGCGATCGTGTGGAAATCGCCTTCCGCCGAGCGCAGCCGGAAGCCAAGCCGATTGAAGGCATCATGGGCCGGCATCATGCCGTCGATCAGCAGCGAACCATCGTCGCGCTCCACGATATCGGGTTCCTCGCCCTCGACATCGGGCAGGTCGCCGGCAATGGCTTCGAGGAGATCGGTCTGGGTGACGATGCCGTCGAGGCCGCCATATTCGTCGATGACGATTGCCAGGCGAACGGGAGCCTTCTTGAAGCGCTCGAGCACGCGGAAGATCGGCGTCGTCTCGTGCACGATGACGGGGTCGCAGATCACGGCCATGGGGTCGAGCGCCTTGCCGTCCAGGACCTGGTCGAGAAGATCCCGCTTCAGGATCATGCCCAGGGGCTCGTCGATGCCACCGCGTCCGACCAGCAACTGCTCATGGCGACATTCGCGTATGGTCCGCAGCATCTCGTCATGGGTGTCGTCGGCGTCTATCCAGGCGACGTCCCGGCGCGGTGTCATAATGTCGGCGATACGCCGGTCGCCGATGCTGAGCACGCGCTCGACCAATTCCTGCTGCGCCGGCTGGAGGATGCCGGCCTCCTGGCTCGCCTGGACGAGAAGTTTCAATTCTTCCGGCGAATGCAGGGATTCCTCTCCCGTTCCCGGCCGCAGGCCGCAGAGGCGCAGCACGAGATTGCCGAGGCCATTCAGCGAGATGATCGCAGGCCGCAGCAGGAACAGGAACATTCCGAGCGGCCGCACCACCCAGAGCGCCGTCCCTTCACTGCGCTGAAGGGCAAGGCTCTTGGGGGCGAGTTCGCCGAGAACGATGTGCAGGGCCGTGATGATGATGAAAGAGATTGCAACCGCGATGGCATGGGAACTGGCTGTCGCCAGCGAGCCCGGCAGGCTGTTCAGGAGCGGCTCGATCAGGTGCGCCAGCGCGGGCTCTCCGATCCAGCCGAGCGCCAGCGAGGAGATGGTGATGCCAAGCTGCGTCGCTGCGAGATTGGCGTCGAGATTGTCGACGGCGTGCTTGAGGGCGGCGGCATTCATGCGCCCCGCCGTGACAAGCTCGGAAACGCGGCTTCGGCGCACCGCGACCAGCGAAAACTCGGCCGCAACGAAGAAGCCGTTTGCGGCGACGAGAAGCAATACGGCAAGCACTCCGACCAGGTCGAACATGCTGCCATCGGTACTGGACATGGACTCCGTTCCGGCTGCAGAAGCAGCCATGCGTTGTTGATGGTGGAACCAGCCATAGCATGGCGGGGCGCTCGCTGTATGCGGGGGCTAGTCGCTCGCGCGGAGATCAAAGCCGCGTCGATCGCTCATCGAAATGAAGGTGTCGCGCCTGTCATCCTTGCCAATAGTGGGCGATCTGCCATTCTCATCCGATAACATCTGGGGAATTGGCCGTGAAATACAGGTCGATGGGCGTCGGCGATCCTGCGCCGTGGTTCGAGCAGCGTTCCACAAGCAACCCGACCTATAAATTCTCCAGCGCAGCCGGGCGCTATATTGTCCTGTGCTTCTTCGGTTCCGCTGCGCGAGCAAGCACGGTATCCGCGCTCAAGATCCTGTCCGAGCAGCGCGACCTCTTCGACGATGACAAGATCGCCTTTTTCGGTGTCAGCAACGACCCCGATGACGAGCTCAAGCAGCGCGTCAGGCAACGCATGCCCGGCATCCGCTACTTCTGGGATTTCGATCTGCTGATCAGCAAGGAGTTTGGCGTCGCGCCCATCGAGGACGAGCCAGGCACGGATATGCCCCTGCGGCGCGCCTGGTATGTGCTCGATCCGACGCTGCGCGTCATGGCGGTCTTTCCCTTCACCCGCGAGGGGGGTGAGCGCCAGGAGGTTGCCGCGTTCCTTGCCGCGCTGCCACCGGTCGACGCGTTCCCGGGCTTCCAGGTGCACGCGCCGGTCCTGGTATTGCCCAATGTCTTCGAACCGGATTTCTGCCGGCAGCTGATCGCCCTGCACGAGGCCGATGGCGGTAATGAATCCGGCTTCATGCGCGAGAAGGACGGGAAGACCGTCCTGATCTCCGACCATGCCCACAAGCGCCGCTCCGATGTCCTCATCGGCGACACGGAACTGATCGGGGTCATTCAGGGCAAGATCGGCAAGCGCATCGTTCCCGAGATCAGGAAGGTCCACCAGTTCACGGTGACCCGCATGGAGCGTTATCTCGTGGGCTGTTACGACGCGGAGACTGGCGGGCATTTCGCCGCACATCGGGACAACACGACCAAGGGCACGGCGCATCGCCGCTTTGCCGTCTCCATCAACCTGAACGCCGATTTCGAGGGCGGCGAGGTCAGCTTTCCCGAATATGGCGCGCGCAGCTTCAAGCCGCCGGCCGGCGGCGCTGTCGTCTTCTCCTGTTCGCTGCTTCATGCCGTCTCGCAGGTAACGCGGGGCAAGCGCTTCGCCTTCCTGCCCTTCCTCTATGACGATGCTGCAGCCAGGCTGCGGGAGGACAATCAGGTGTTCATGGAGGCCGGAGGCAGCTATCTCGCCGGGACGCGCTAAGGCATCGGCCCGGAAAGGTGGATTGCGGCTGGGAAAGCCGATCCGACCTCAGGCGCAGCGCCCGGCCACGACGGGGGAATTTGGCCGGGCATCGGGCCAGACCGCAGCCCTGGACGGCGGCCTATCTGTCTGCGGCTACAGGCTCTTAAGGTTGCGTGTCATACTATGCGCGACCGCGGGGTGGCGTCACGGCGCGGCCTGCGAAACGCGGCGAGTGTGTCAGGGACGGCATGACGGTCGGCATCGCAGAGACAGGAACCGGCACGGGCGCCACCGCGTCAGGTGTCCCGGCAGACAATGCGCGGTTCGTCGCCGCGCTGCTCAGCGGCTTCGGCCTGTTCATCATGATCCTGACCCTGCAGCCCTTCGCCGGCGCGCCCGAAGTGTCCGAGACCGGGGCGTCGACCGGCAATGTCGTCAACCAGATCGGCTATGTCAGTCTCGCCATCCTCTATCTCGGCGCGATGCTGCGGCTGAGCGAGCGGGGGGCGCTCGCGCAGCTTCGCTCGAGCGGCTGGATCATCGTTCTGCTGGTCGCCGCCTTTTCCACCGGGCAGGCTCCGGATCCGGCAGCCGCGCTGCGGGCCCTGCTGCTGACCAGTTTCGCCTTGGTCGTCGTGGTTGGCGTCCTGCTCCTGCCCAGGAGCGAGCAGGATTTCGCCAGCGCCGCGGCCAATGCCGTGCTCGCCGTGCTTCTGCTGGTCTATGCCGTCATCCTGCTTGCGCCGTACCTTGCGATCCATGGCGCCGAGGGTGTCGAGGGCGGCCATGCCGGCGACTGGCGTGGACATCTCTCGCACAAGAATTTTGCCGCGCCGGTGTTCTCGATCCTCACCATGTTCGGCATCTATTGCTGGCGCATGGGGCTCAGGCTGCGCGGGCTGATGATCGTCGGCCTCGGCATGGTCTTCGTGCTGAACAGCGGTTCGAAGACGACGATGGGCTTCCTGCCGGTGGCGATCGGGCTCGTCCTCTTCGGCCGCGCCATCGCCGCGCCCCGCCTGATGCTCGTGATCCATGCCGCGCTGGTGCTGCTGGTCGCGGCGCTCACGATCGGCACGGTGCTGTCGCCGGCGCTTCTGCGCGTCTCGAGCGCACTCATCTCCGACCCAACCTTCACCGGGCGTGACGAGATCTGGCGCTTCGCCATTGCGCATGTCACCGAGAAGCCCTGGTTCGGCTACGGCTATTTCGGTTTCTGGCAGACGCCGGTGGTCTCGATGCTGGAGGAGAATTTCGAGGCGAGCTGGGACGTTCGCGGCATCGGCTCCGCGCACAACAGCTATCTCGACGCGATGGTGATGTTCGGGATTCCGGGCGCGATCGTGACGATCTTTTGCCTGATGGTCCTGCCTCTCCGGAACTATCTCCGCGCGGGCCGGATCGCAGCCAGCCGGAACCTGGCCGACCTCTTCCTGATGATCGTCATCTTCATGACCTATGTCGGCATGCTGGAATCCTTCCTCCTCAATCGCGCCGACCCGCTCTGGATGCTGTTCGCCCTGGCGGTGTTCGGCCTCGAATTCGCCGGCCGCATGGCGATCCGGCGGCTCTGACGGCGGCGTCCGGATTTTCAGCGGAGCGCCGCCCGGATCGCAACTCTGTCAGGTCCGTGCTTGCCCGCCCTGACCGGCTAGATCGCGTTGACCGAAATCGCCTCGGCAGCGGTCTTCCGCTCGCTGTAGCGCGTGGTGAGATAGGCGGCGCGGTCGCGCGTCAGCAGCGTGAAGCGGACGAGTTCCTCCATCACGTCGACGACGCGGTCGTAATAGGCGGAGGGCTTCATGCGGCCTGCCTCGTCGAACTCCTGAAAGGCCTTTGCGACGGAGGACTGGTTCGGAATGGTCACCATGCGCATCCAGCGCCCCAGCACACGCAATGTGTTGACGGCGTTGAACGACTGCGAGCCACCCGAGACCTGCATCACCGCCAGCGTCCGGCCCTGGGTCGGGCGCATCGAGCCGAGCTCCAGCGGTATCCAGTCGATCTGGTTCTTGAAGACGCCGGTGATCGTGCCGTGGCGTTCCGGGCTGCACCAGACCTGCCCCTCCGACCAGAGCGCCAGATCCCGCAACTCCTGAACCTTCGGGTGGTCCGGCGGGACGCTGTCCGGCATCGGCAGGCCGGCAGGGTCGAAGACCCGGGTTTCGGCCCCGAGATGCTTGAGGATACGCTCTGCTTCCAGGGTCAGCAGCCGGCTGTAGGAGCGCGTCCGGAGCGAGCCATAGAGCAGTACGATTCGCGGAGGATGAGTGGCGCGCCCGGCCGGCTCAAGCTGGGTGAGATCGGGAGCGACCAGACGGTCGAGGTCGACGTTCGGAAGATCGGTCATGACGTTGCCTTCGCGGGATTGCGCGGGCTTCCCCGCTCGTACCAGCCCCTGGAACGGTTCACGATCCAGACGACGGACAGCATGACCGGGACTTCGATCAGAACGCCGACGACCGTTGCGAGGGCGGCGCCGGAGTTGAAACCGAACAGGCTGATCGCGGCTGCAACCGCGAGTTCGAAGAAGTTCGAGGCTCCGATCAGGGCCGAGGGGCCGGCGACGCAGTGCTGCTCGCCGGCCGCCCGATTGAGGAGATAGGCGAGGCCCGCGTTGAAATAGACCTGGATCAGGATCGGAATGGCCAGGATCGCGATGATCGAAGGCTGGGCCAGGATCTGCACGCCCTGGAAGCCGAACAGCATGACCAGGGTCGCAAGCAGGGCCAGCAACGATACAGGTGAGAGGGCGCTGAGAAGCCGTTGCAGCGCTTCGTCGCCGCCGGAGGCGAGCACGCTCCTGCGGATGACCTGCGCGACGATGACGGGAACCAGGATGTAGAGCGCGACCGACAGACTCAGCGTGCCCCAGGGAACCGTGATCGCGGACAGGCCGAGCAGCAGGCCGACGATCGGGGCGAAGGCGACGATCATGATCGCGTCGTTCAACGCGACCTGGCTCAGCGTGAAATGCGGCTCGCCCCTGATCAGGTTGGACCAGACGAAGACCATCGCGGTGCAAGGCGCCGCTGCCAGGATGATCAGCCCGGCGATATAGGAATCGATCTGCTCGGCGGGCAGGTGAGGGCGGAACAGCCAACCGATGAAGAGCCAGCCCAGCAGCGCCATCGAGAACGGCTTGACGGCCCAGTTCACGAAGAGCGTGACGCCGATGCCGCGCCAATGCTGGCCGACCTGGCGCAAGGCTGCGAAGTCGATCTTCAGCAGCATGGGGATGACCATCAGCCAGATCAGGGCCGCCATCGGCAGGTTGACCCTCGCGATCTCGGCGCTGCCGATCGTTTGAAAGGCGGCCGGGAACAGCTGACCGAGGGCGACGCCGGCAAGAATGCACAGCGCCACCCACAGCGTGAGGTAGCGTTCGAAGGCGGACATGGGCTTTCCCTGGGGCATCGGCCCGAAAAGTGGTTTGCGGTTTTCGGGAAAGCTGATGCGACACAGGAAGCATCGGCCCGAAACGTGGATTGCGGTTCTCGGGCAAAGCCGAAGCAAGCACAGACGGCCAGGTTATCGGACCGGGTGCGATGCCCGGTCAGCCGCTCGCGACGCGGCGGCCGGCTTCGTCGACGATTCGCTGGCCGTCCTCCTTGACGAACGGCCCGCGTTGCGGCGGCAGCAGGTCAATCACCTCTTCCGAGGGGCGGCACAGCCTCACGCCGTTCGGCGTCACCACGATCGGGCGGTTGAGCAGGATCGGGTGTTTCTCGATCGCGTCGAGCAAGGCGTCGTCGCCTAGGGACGGATCCGCGAGACCGAGTTCGGCGAACGGCGTCCCCTTCTCGCGCAGGGCCTGCCGGAGCGTGAGACCCATGCGCGCAACGAGGTTCGCGATCATCGCCCGGGAGGGCGGGGTCTTCAGATATTCGATGACGTGCGGTTCGACGCCGGCGTTCCGGATCAGGGCAAGCGTGTTCCGCGAGGTTCCGCAGTCGGGATTATGGTAGATGATGACGTCCATCGGCGGGGACCTTCGGTGGGCAGCAGGGAACAAGTTCGTCGATGAGCGGCTGGCACAGATCGGCCCGCCCGCCGCAGCAATCCTTCAGCAGGAAGGCGATCACCGCGCGGAAGCCGTCGAGATCGGCGCGATAGATGATCGAGCGGCTCTGCCGCTCGCCTGCAATCAGGCCTGCGCGCGACAGGATGGCGAGATGGGCCGACATAGTATTCTGCGGAACGTCCAGCAGCCGCGCGAGTTCGCCGGCGGGAACGCCTTCCGGCTCGCGCTTCACCAGCAGCCTGAAGGTGTCGAGGCGCGTGGGCTGCGCCAGCGCGGCCAGCGCAAGGATGGCTTGTGAATTATCCATATATCCAAGTTAATGGATATTACTGGCGCTGGCAAGTGCCCCCGTTTCCTTGAAAGCCCCTCTGAGTTCCAGGCCGTGCCGAACGTGCGCCGCAGGCGCACGAGGGCGGGCGCCGACGCCTCACCTCCGCCGCGACAAAACGGTTCAGTCGCAGCCCGGCCCTGCACCCGTGGCGCGCCCCTGTTCGGCTTCACACGCCTCCGCGGCGTCCCCCATCGCCTCGGTGAGGGCGACGATCCGGCGGCGTGTCTTGAGGTTCCTGATCGAGGCGAAGGCCTTGGCCAGGCGGACGCCGTCCCGCGTGGCGAGCAGGTCCGTGACCTCCGGGGGCGGGGCTTCCGGCGTTGAATCTGCCGCCGGAGGGGGGATCACGGGCGCTCCCTCGAAGAAATGAGCAACGGGGATTTGAAAGATATTGGCAATGTGCTGGAGCCGGCTCGCACTGATCCGGTTCACGCCCTTCTCGTATTTCTGGATCTGCTGAAACGTGATCCCCAGCAACTCGGCAAGCTTCGTCTGGCTGTAGCCCGTCAGGCGGCGCATTCTTCGCAGGCGAATGCCGACATACTCATCGACCCGGTTTGGTTCCTTCACCTGTGCCGCCCCTGACTTTCCGACTATCGAAAAGGGACTATAGGCCCCTCAAGCCGTTCTTGTCCGCCCCGGTCGAAAAAGTCAGCCGACTAACGTCGCACCAAATGAGGTGAAGAAGGTGGGGCGCTCTTGCGGGGTGGGCGCGCGCCGGTTTTCCCATGCGCTCGCAGGCTGGCGTTGTGGTCGCTTCCCGCCAAAACCCCGCAATCGCCGGGGCAAGCCGGTCCGGCCCGACCGCGAAGCCGCCTCGCCCGGGCGGAGCACGCCAGGATGATCGGACCGGATGTCGTATCGGGTCCGATCATCCGACCGTTCCGTGTTCGCATTGGCTGTCCCGAAAGCCGCGGTCCACTGTCGTGCCGATGCCTCAGTCGGTGGTGCCGAGCGGGGCACCGACACCGATCCGCGAAGTGATCAGGTCGTAATGCTCGACGCGCCGATGAGCGGCGAAGTTGAACATCGTCTCCTTGCCGAAACGCGTGGCGTCGAGATCGCAGGCATGGATCAGCAGCCCGTCCTCCTCATGGTCGAGTTCGCCGACGATCTTGCCGCTGGGATCGGCGATCAGCGTGCCGCCGAAAAGCGGGAAACCGTCCTCGACGCCAGCCTTGGCGACCGCCACGACCCAGGTCGAGTTGTGATAGGCGCCGGCCTGCACCGACAGGCGATGATGGAACAGGCGGTCGGCCAGCGTCTCGGTCTTGGAATGGCCGTTGGTGGTCGGCGTATTGTAGCCGAGCACCACCATCTCGACGCCCTGCAAGCCCATGACGCGATAGGTCTCGGGCCAGCGCCGGTCGTTGCAGATCGCCATGCCGACCAGCCCGTTCTCGAAGCGCCAGACCGGGAAACCGCGGTCGCCGGGCTCGAAATAGCGCTTCTCGAGATGCTGATGCGCCCGGGTCGGGTCGCGTTCGGCATGGCCGGGCAAATGCACCTTGCGGTACTTTCCGATGATCTCGCCGGTCCTGTCGACCAGGATCGAGCTGTTGAAATGCCGTCCCTCCGGCGTCAGCTCGGCATAACCGAAGCTCATGGCCATGCCGAGCGCGCGCGCCGTGTCGAAGAGCGGCTGCGTGTCGGGGCCGGGCATCGCGGTCTCGAACCACTGGTCGGCCTCGACACGGTCCTCGCAATACCAGCGCGGGAAGAAGGTCGTCAGGGCGAGTTCCGGATAGATGACGAAATCGGCGCCGCGGGCCTTTGCCTGCTGCATCAGCGCGATCATCCGGCGCACGACCGATGCGCGATCATCGGCGCGGTGGATAGGACCGAGCTGAGCCGCTGCAACGGTAAGAAGGCGGGACATCGAAAGAGACTCCTTGGGCTGTGAAGGCCAGTTCAAACTGGCCGCAATCTAGCCGGGCGCCACCAAAACAAGTATATACCATTTCTCTACTGACCTATAAGTGGAGGTTATGTGCCATGGCGATGAATCTTCGGCAGATCGAGATGTTCCGCGCGGTCATGGTGACAGGCTCGATCAGCGGCGCGGCGCGCCTGCTCTCGGTCTCCCAGCCGGCGATCAGCCGGCTCCTGTCCTATACCGAGGATCGGCTCGGCCTGACGCTGTTCGAGCGCGTCAAGGGCCGCGTCCAGCCGACGCCCGAAGCGCGGCAGCTCTTCGCCGAGGCTGAGCTCGTCCATCAGGGCGTGACCCGGGTCAACGACATGGCGGAGGAGCTGCGCCGCGGCAGCGCGGGCTCGATCCGACTGCTGGCAAGCCCCAGCGTCGGCCACATGCTGGTGCCGAAGGCGATCGGCCGCTTCCGCCAGTCGCATCCCGATGTGCGTGTCGATTTCGAGATCCTGACGCTGGCCGAGCTGATCGCGCGCATCGCCAGCCATCGCGCCGATCTTGCCGTCACCTCAATGGCTGTCGAGGATCCGAGCGTGAAAGCGACGCAGATCGCCGAGGGGCGCCTGCGCGTGATCTTTCCCGAAGGGCATCCGCTCAGCAGCAAGCGCGTGCTGAAACCGGCCGACCTCGTGCCCTATCCGATGATCGGCTACGGCTCGCAGACGCCCTATGGCATGATCGTCAATCGGGCTCTTGGGGCCACTGCAAAGCCCATTCGCTTCAACGCGCAAGTGCGCTTCACGCCGAATGCCTGCTCGCTGGTTCAGGCCGGCGGCGGCATTGCGATCGTCGACGACTTCGTGCTGGTCGACAATGCCTGGCCGAATATCCGCTCCCGCCCGCTGGTGCCGAAGACGACGACGCGGCCGCACCTGCTGTCGTCACGCGTCGAGCCACTGTCGCGCATCGCACGCAGTTTCGTGCAAGGTCTGATGGAGCTGGTGCCCCCGGCGACCGAGTCAGCCTTGCCGGATTGAGCGGGGGCGGGTGCCGCCTGCAGCGTCCCATAACCATATATTATGCATTGCAGCAAAATTGGTATGCGTTTTGAGCTGGCGCGCGAGGCGGAAGCGGTGCGCTAACGCCTGGAAGCGGCCAATGCGCCGATGAAGCTGGTGGCCGAGAAGCTGCAGGATGCCGTCGCGAGCTTCTGTGTCGGCCTCGCCCGGCAGCCCTACCAGGTAGAGCGCTACGGCGCGCCGCTGCGCTGAGGCGCGGCTCCGTTCGGCATCCCGGCGAACGGAGAACCGCTTCGGGCGCGCCACCGGCCGGCCGGCTTGCGCGACGGGCCGGCCGTCGCCGCCACTTCACCAATAAGCCCTGTAAACCGTGCGGGGGTAGTAGTGTGGGCCGTAATAGACCCGGTTCCAGCCGTAATAGCGCGGGGCGTAATAGACGGGCCGCGCATAGTAATAGCGCGGACGGTAATAGACCCGCGGGCCGTAATAGGCATAGGCGGGGTAGCCATAGCTATAGCCGTAGCCATAGGCCGGATAGCCGTAGCCATATCCGTAGCCATAGGCTGGGGCCGCAGCCGCTGAGGCGACCAGGCCTCCAAGCAGCGCCCCGCCGACCAGCCCGGCCGCGACAGCCCCGCCGCCCCAGCCATAGTTACGATAATACCCGCCGCGATAGCCCCAGCCGCCCCCGCGCCAATATTGCGCGTCGGCGGTTCCGACACTGCCGGTCAAGATCAAGGCGGCAGTGGCAAGCGTTGCGAGTTTCCTCATGACACCCTCCACCTCTTGCTGTGACGCAAGCGAGGCCAACCGACGCCATGTCGCTTCCGCTATCCCCGGGCAGAAGTGCCGTCGTGGGCCGGTGCTTTCGCGCCAACCGTCTCCGATGACGACGAATTTACACGCGTTTCCGGCGCGATGCAGCAATGCTGATGCCGCGCGCCAGGGCGGCGGGCCCGGACGCGTGCAAGAAGTGCGGCGGCGTTGGCGAAGGTGGCCCTGATGGCTCGCATATGCCGCTGCCAGAGTTCTGAGCGCCAGTGTTGAAGCCATGAGTGGATCACGTGGGGCTGTGAGATCACAGCTCGACCTGTGTCCGCCCGCCTGCAAATGTTCGCCTATGACGAAAAATCCCGGGCATCTTGTCGCTATAGGTTATGACGACGTTGCAGACGCATATCTCGAACGGTTTGGGATATCTGCCGTTCGGCAGAAATGGGCGGGGCGTCTTATCGACAGCCTGCCAACCGATGGGGGGCGGGTCCTCGATCTCGGCTGCGGTGCGGGCATCCCCGTGGCGCGCGATCTTGCGGTACTGGGTCACGCCGTCATTGGTGTCGACGGATCGGCACAACAGATCCTGAGGGCTCGAAAGAACGTCCCGCAGGCGACGTTCATCCCCGCGGATATGTGTGACGTGGCGCTTGAAGCCGGTTCATTCGACGCGATCGGCGCCTACTATTCGATCACGCATGTTCCGCCTGCCCAGCAAGGCCCGTTGATCCAGAAGATCGCGCGATGGCTGAAGCCGGGCGGTGTCTTTGTTGGAAGCTTTGGAACAGGCGCCTCAGGCGAGTGGACCGGTGAATGGCTGGGAACCACCATGTTCTTCGGTCACAACGCTGAAGCGGAAACGTTGAAACATCTATCCGATGCCGGATTGACCGTCCGCAGATCGGCGATCGAAAGGCAGGACAACGAAGAAGCCTCCTTTCTGTGGATCGAGGCCGCAAAGAACACCTGACCGTCGCCCGGCTCAGAGCGCTGTTGGCGTCTCCCGCCGGTCAGATCGAAAACGGGCTCGCAGCGGCTTCGATCAATCGGACCAGCGAGAGAGCCGTCATCTCCGATGACTTCGGATTGGCGGCAAGGGCGCGGTTCTCGATTGCGATCTCGAGCCGGCCGAACGCCCCGCTTGCGGCAAGGCGATGGCTGTTTGCCTTTGCTCCGGGATCGGCGACGAGCTCGATGCGGGTCCGGTCGAGCCCGATGCCGGCCAGGGCGCTGATCACTGCGACATTGGCGTTCTGCGGAAACAGCGACGCCGCCTCGCGCGCGGATCCGCGGAAGAAAATCAAGGGCTCCGCAAGCGCGTCGAGCGACGCCATCCCCTCGGCCGCTGTGCCGCGCCAGGCCGCGGGCGGTTTGACGATCGTATGGGTGACCTTGTCCAGGGGAAGTGCCGCGGCGGCTGCCAGAGCATCGATTCCACCGAGCGCGCCCGCCGGAATCAGGAGTCTGCTGCCATTGGTCTCTGCCACCTCCAGAAGCCTGCCGAGCAGCGCGTCGTCGCAAAAGGCGCTGGTCGAGGCCGCGACGAAGGCTGGGGCGTGGCGCAGCGCTGCCACGCCCCAGCTGGCCACGGCCGCGCGCCCGGCGGCTTCGACGACGAGGTCGAGGCCGAGACCGGCGAGCTGGTCCGGATCCGTGATCGGCGTTGCCCCGGTCGGCAGGTCGGGCTTGGCCGACAAGTCGCGAAGGCCGATGGCCGCGATATTGACGCGGGAGGCCGAGCGCTCCGCCAGCAACCCGGCGACGCGACGGCTGATCGCGCCCCAGCCGATCAGGGCGATCCGAAGGGGCTTGCGGGGGTGCGGCATGGTCAAGCGGCCGCGATGCTGCGAGCGAGTTCGAGCAGCTTGCCACCGTTCAGGCCATCGAGGAGGCTGAAATGATGTCCCGCGCAAAGGACCGGAGGCCCGGCCCGCCAGGCGGTGGCGAGCGCGGTTGACTGGGCCTTGAAGGCATCGCTTTCCGCTTCGCCTACGGCGAAGGCGAGGCGCGCGGCCGGGCAGGGCCGGCCAGGCAGGCTCAGGCGTTTGGCCCGGGCCAGGTCGTCGAGGCCGAGCAGGCGCCCAATCGGGAGATGGCCGAGAGGTTCCAGGTCAAAGAGACCCGAGAGCAAGAGCCCGGAGGCAATGGGCGGAGCATCCGACGCAACCAGGGCCTTGGCAGCGAGATGGCCGCCGGCGGAATGCCCCGCGAGATGCAGCCGCCCCGCGTCGATGCCGAGCGCTTCGGCTTCCCCGACCAGGAAATTCAGGGCAGCGACGATCTGCGCCGTGCTCTGCTCCAGCAGGGTCTCCGGCGCGAGGCCGTAATTCGGCATGGCGACGGAGAAGCCGGCCGCCAGCATGCCCCGTGCGAACTGCGCGTGCTGGACCTTGTCGGAGGCCTGCCAGTAGCCGCCGTGGATGAAGACCCAGAGCGGCGGGCGCGAGACGCCCTGTGGCAGGTAGAGGTCGAGCGTCTCGAAACGCCCCGGCCCATAGGCCAGGTCGTGGCTGCGGTGATGGGCTCGGAAGGCCTCGCCGTCGCGGCTCCATTGCCGGAACAGCGCCTTCATGTCGGCCTGGAGGCGCGGGCTGTACTGGCGGGCGAGCTGCGGCAGCGTGTAGCCTTGGACGAGCCTCTCCGGCGGCGGTGTCGGCGCGGAGTGACGCGCGCGGATCGCCAGGCCGGGCTCGGCCCTCGGTTGCAGCCGGATCGGCGGGCGGAAGCCGGCGAAGACCTCGCGATAGGCGAGCTCGACCTCATGGCGCGAGAGGTGGAAGGCCGCCGGCTCGCCTGCCTCCCATGTCATCGAGAGAAGGTGCTGCGGCCCGCAGCCGGCTGCGACCAGCCCGTCGAGGATCGCCGCGAGCGCATCGCGCAGCGCCTCGACCGGATCTGGCAGGGATGTCGTCGCGACGAGTTCCGCCGCGACCATGTCAGACGCCGACATAGCGATGGACCATTTCTGCCTGCGCCGCGAGATCGGCACTGCTGCCGGACCAGACGGTGCGGCCCTTCTCCAGGATGTAGTGGCGATCGGCGATGCGTTTGAGGACGTTGATGTTCTTGTCGATCAGCAGGATGGACTGACCCTGCGCCTTGAGCGCATCGATGCAGGACCAGATCTCGGCGCGGATCACCGGCGCGAGCCCCTCGGTCGCCTCGTCGAGGATGAGCAGTTTCGGATTGGTCATCAGCGCCCGGCCGACCGCAAGCATCTGCTGCTCGCCGCCTGACAGGGTCCGCGCCGATTGGGCGGCGCGCTCCTCAAGGCGCGGGAACAGGCGATAGACCCGTTCGAGCGTCCACGGCTCTGCACGCTTCAGCCGGTTCGATGCGGTGGCGACGAGGTTTTCGCGCACGCTCAGCGTGGGGAAGACCTGCCGGCCTTCCGGCACCAGGCCGATGCCGCAGCGGGCGATCTTCTCCGGCGGACTGCCTGATACGGCGCGGCCCCTGAAGTGGATTTCGCCGGCCTTGGGCGGGAGCAGGCCCATGATCGAGCGCACGGTCGTGGTCTTGCCCATGCCGTTGCGGCCGAGCAGCGTGACGACCTCGCCCTCTTCGATGTCGAGCGCGACGTCGAAGAGAACCTGGCTGGCGCCGTAGGCCGATTGCAGGTTGCGCACGCTCAGCATCAGGCGTCTCCCTCGCCGAGATAGGCGATGCGGACATCCGGGTTGTCGCGAATTTCGGCGGCCGTCCCGGTCGCGATCACGCGGCCATAGACAAGCACGGAGATCCGGTCCGCCAGTGCGAAGACCGCGTCCATGTCGTGCTCGACGAGCAGCAGGGTAACGCGCCCCTTCAGGGTCCGGAGCATCGCGACCATCTGTTCGCTCTCGGCATGGCCGAGGCCCGCCATCGGTTCGTCGAGCAGGAGCAGGCGCGGTCCGCAGGCGAGCGCCACCGCGAACTCGAGCTGCTTCTGCTCGCCATGGGAGAGATCCGCGACCTTGACCTCGGCGCGCGCCGCCAGGCCCGCCACCGTCAGATGCTGCCGCGCCCTGGCGCGCAGCGCTTCGTCGCGGCGGGCATTGGCGAAGAAGCGAAAGCTGTGCCCTTCATGGGCCTGCACGGCCAGCGCGACATTGTCGAGCATGGTGTAGTCCGGCAGCAGATGGGTGATCTGGAAGGTGCGGGCGAGGCCACGACGGACGCGCTGAGGCGTCGGCAGCCGTCCGATATCCTCTCCGTCCAGGCGGATCTCGCCCTCGTCATGGGAGAGCTCGCCGAAGAGCTGGGTGATCAGGGTGGTCTTGCCTGCGCCGTTTGGGCCGATCAGGGCGTGGACCTCGCCTTCGATCACGTCGAGATCGACCTTGTCGGTGGCTACGAGCCCGCCAAAACGCTTCTGCAGGTTGCGGACGGAAAGCAGGGGGCCGGTCATCTCCCGACCCTTCCGACACGGTTGAAGAGTGCGCTGAGCCCGCCTTGCGTGAACAGGACGACGAGTAGCAGGATGGGCCCGAGAATGAGCTGCCAGTGCTCGGTCCAGGCGGTGAGCACGGTTTCCAGGATGACGAGCGCGGCCGCACCGAACAGGGGGCCGAGGACCGTGCCGACACCGCCGAGGATGACCATGATCATCAGCTCGCCGGACTTGGTCCAGTGCAGCATGTCGGGGCTGACGAAGCGCAGGTAATTGGCCATCAGCGCTCCGGCGAGCCCGGCCCCCATGCCGGAGACGACGAAGGCGGTGAGCTTGTAGGAATAGGGCGCGACGCCGATCGCCGCCATGCGGCGCTCGCTCTGCCTGATGCCGATGAGGACCATGCCGAAGCGCGAGCCGACGATCCGCGAGAGCGTGCCGAAGACCAGCGCGGCGGCCGCCAGGCAGATGAAGTAGAAGACCGTGTCGTTACGGGTGTCGAGGTCGAACAGCACATTGCGGCGGCGGATGATCAGCCCGTCATCGCCGCCATAGGCCTTGATCGAGACGAAGAGGAAGAACAGCATCTGCGCGAAGGCAAGCGTGATCATGATGAACTGGACGCCGCTCGTGCGCAGGCAGAGCGCGCCGATGCACAGGGCGAGGATGCCCGCGACAAGCATCGCGGCCGGAAGGGTGATCAGGAGCTGGTTCGTTCCCGGGATCAGGCCGAAGAGCAGCGCGTCGCCGACGAAGCCCTGGTAGAGGATGCCGACGACATAGCCGCCGATGCCGAAGAAGGCGGCATGGCCGAAGCTCACCATCCCGCCGAAGCCGAGGGCGAGATTGAGGCTGGCGGCGGCAATCGCGTAGATCAGCACGCGCGTCGCCAGGGGTACGAGCGAGGGCTGGCCGATGGCCTGCACGACGAAGGGCAGGGCGGCGAGCGCCAGGCCGATCGCGGCAGCCGTCAGGACCCGGCCATGGGCCGGCACCCGGGCACTGGAACTGGTCATGATCTCGTCATGCATGGGCGGGAAAGAGCCCCTTCGGGCGCACGAGCAGCACGATTGCCATCAGCAGATAGATCCCCATCGAGGACAGGCCGCCGGCGAGCGCATCGGCTTCGGATGGGTTCATGACCGAGCGCAGGAGGCCGGGGAGGAAGGCGCGCAGGCTGGTGTCGACAAGGCCGACGATCAGCGCGCCGAAGAAGGCGCCCCGGATCGAGCCCACGCCGCCGATCACCACGACCACGAAGGTCATGATCAGGATCTGCTCGCCCATGCCGACCTGGACGGCGAGGATCGGCCCCGCCATCAGCCCGGCAAGTCCGGCGAGCAGGGCGCCGAGCCCGAACACGGCCGTGTAGAGCAGGCGAATGTCGACGCCGAGCGCCCTGACCATCTCCCGATGGGTCGCGCCGGCGCGCACCAGCATGCCGACGCGTGTGCGGTTGATCAGGAGATAGAGCCCAAGGGCCACCGCAAGGCCAACCGCGATGACCGCGATCCGGTAGACCGGATAGACCAGCCCCGGCAGCAATTCGATCGAGCCGTTCAGCTCAGGAGGCATGGAGACGAAGAGCGGCTGCCTGCCGAACAGGATCGTCACCGACTGGTTGAAGATGAGAATGAGCGCGAAGGTCGCGAGCACCTGGTCGAGATGGTCGCGCGCATAGAGCCGGCGCAGGACCAGGAGTTCCATCGCCATGCCGGCCGCGGCTGCCGCGGCAAGCCCGGCTGGCACTGCAAGCAGCAGTGAGCCGGTGCTGGCTGCGACAAAGGCTCCGGCATAGGCGCCGATCATGTAGAGCGAGCCATGCGCCAGGTTGATCACGCCCATGATGCCGAAGATCAAGGTCAGCCCGGCGGCGAGCAGGAACAGCATCACGCCGAACTGCAGGCCGTTGAGCAGTTGTTCGAGGATCAGCGTCATTGGCGGTCAACCTGATCAGAGCTTGCACTGCGCCGCGTAGGCGTCGCCGTAATTCGTCAGGATCTTGCCGACGGTCTTGAGGACGAGCTTGCCATCGGCGTCTCTTTCGGCCCGCAGCCCATACCAATCCTGGATCGGATGCTGGTTCTGGCCGAACTTGAAGGCGCCGCGCACGGACTGGAAATCGGCCTTGGCGAGCGCCTTGCGCAGGGCCGGCACATCGGGCTTGCCGGCGGTGGCTTTCAGCGCGGAGGCGATGGCCAGCGCCGTGTCATAGCCCTGGCTCGCGTAATAGGTCGCCGGGCGATTATAGGTCTTGGTCCAGGCTGCCATGAAGGCCTTGTTGGCCGGGTTATCGAAGTCGGAATTCCAGTGGCTCGAGGCGTTCACGCCAAGCGCAGCATCGCCAACCGCGGCAAGCGTCACCGCATCGAGCGAGGGGGCCGCGACGACCATCGGAATCTTGCCGGTCAATCCCGCCTGCTGGTACTGGCGCAAGAACGCGATACCGAGGCCGCCAGGGTTGAACTGGTAGACGAAATCGGGATTGGCGGCACGGATCTGCGCCATCTCCGCGGAGAAATCGGTCTGGTCGAGACGGGTATAGACCTCGCCCACGACCTCGCCCTTGAACATCCGCTTGAAGCCGGCGATGGCATCCTTGCCGGCCTGGTAGTTGGCGGCGAGGACGAAGGCCTTCTTGTAGCCGAGATTGTTGGCGTTCTGGCCGGCGCTCTCGTGCAGGCTGTCGTTCTGCCAGGCGACGGCGAAGTAGTTCTCATGGCATTCCTTGCCCGCGAGATTGGAAGGCGCGGCGTTGGCGCTGACATAGAGTGCGCCGGAATCGACGATGTCGGGCACGGTGGCGCCGGCGACGTTCGAGAAGACGATGCCGGTCAGGATCTTGATGCCATCGGTCTTGAGCATGCGCTCCGCAATCTGCTTGCCCTGACCGGGCTTGAGCGCGTCATCCTCGACGACGAGCTCGACGGGAACGCCGCCGAGCTTGCCGCCTTGCATCTCGATGGCGAGCTTGAAGCCATCGCGGATATCCTGGCCGAGATAGCCGCCCGGTCCGGACAGGGTGGTGATCATGCCGACCTTGACGGGCTGCTGGGCGATGGCAGCTCCTGCCATCGAGACGGAGGCCAGTAGGCCCAAGAGCAATTCGCGAAATGTCATGGTGAACTCCGGTCGCTTGCGTTCATGCCTCTGAGATTGTTGCTGCGCCTTATGCGTGTTGGCGCTTACGTAAAGGAATCTGACGGCGCGGCCGGGATTCGGCCGCGCCGCGGAATTCCTACAGGCAGACCCATCCGGCCGGCGGTTCCTTGCCGGGATGGAGAGTGCCGCAATGCGGGCAGGTTCGGGCCTGCTCGTTGTTGTAGAAGGCCTTGTAGAGCGGCGGCAGGTCGTCGACGATGCTGACGAGATCGACCTCGACGCGATGCACGAGCTTCGTGCAGTTGAAGCAGTACCATTCGAAGGCGTCGAGCCAGCCCTCGGGCCGCTTCGGCTCGATGACGAGGCCGATCGAGCCTTCCTGCGGGCGCTGCGGCGAATGGCGCACATGCGGCGGCAGCAGGAAGATCTCGCCCTCCCGGATCGTCACGTCGTAATGCTTCCCGTCATCGACGACCTTGAGCATCATGTCGCCCTTGAGCTGGTAGAAGAACTCCTCCACCGGATCGTCGTGATAGTCGGTGCGCTGGTTGGGGCCGCCCACGACGGTGACCATGAGGTCGGAATCCGTCCAGATCTGCTGGTTGCCGACCGGAGGCCTCAGCAGATGCTGATGCTCCTCGATCCATTTCGCGAAGTTGAAGGCCTTCAGCCGTCCTTCCGTCGCCATCGTTCCACCTCTCCCGTTTTGTCTGCCGGCGGTTCAGCCGGTCTTGGCCAATGATGCATCTGCGGCGTGCAGCTTCAGCCCGCAGGACTCGAAGGCGGCGCGTGTCGCGGCCTTCTCGGTCTCTGTCAGCTCCAGCAGCGGCGGCCTGACCCGGCCGCCGGCCTGGCCGAGCAGCTCCTGCCAGTATTTCTGATGGGCGTGCGGCTTCTCGGCGGGCCTCGTGTCACGCAGCGCCTCGCGGACCGGGTTCAGGCTGTCGCGCACGGCGCGCGCCTGTGCGGCGTCGCCACGGAAGGCGAGATCGGTATACTCGCGCATCCGCAGATCGTGCGGCGTCTGGATCAGGCAGGGTGGCGAGGAGCAGAGATAGAGCTGCCAGCCGAGTTCGAGGATGTTGTCGAGCCATTCTTCCTCGGAGGCGCTGCTGACCAGGATGCGATCGCCGGCGAGCCTGGTGAGTTCGGCGTACATCGGGCGCGGCACGCTGTACTTGATCGCGACGACGTTCTCGATGTCGGCCAGCCGGTTGCAGAGCTGCGGCGACAGCAGATAGCCGCTGTCGGGATGGCTCCACAGCGCAATACCGATATCGACCTTCTCGGCAATCGTCCGGTAGTATTCGTAGACCGTCTGCTCCTGCGCCTTGAAGAAATGCAGGACCGGGGCGTGGACGACGATGTAGTCGGCACCGACCTTCTGCGCATGCCGGGCGAGATCGATCACGACATCCATGTTCTGGTCCGAGCAGGACATGATCGTCGCGGCCCGGCCGGACGCTGCCGCGACGGCGATCTCGAAGCTAAGCTTGCGCTCCTCGACCGACATCGAGAAGAACTCGCCCTGCTTGCCGGCGATGAACAGCCCGTCGATGCCGAGTTGATCGGTCCAGTGCCGGATATTCGCGCTGAAGCCGTCCCGGTCGATCGTGAGATCGCGGGTGAACGGCGTCAGGGCGGCTGCCCAGATGCCCTTCATATTGGCGCGGGCATAGGCCTTTGCGTCCTTCTTCGAATACTTCATGCCGATTGCTCCTGTTGCGGGCCCGCCGTCAGAGACCGCGTTCAGATGCTCATGCGGTGCGAGACGTTCTTGATGACGGTGTAATGCGAGAGCCCTTCGGCCCCGCCCTCGCGGCCATAGCCGCTGTCCTTTACGCCCCCGAACGGCGTCTCCGCGACGGAGGCCTCGAGGGTATTGATCGAGAGGTTGCCGGCTTCGATCCCTTCCGCCAGCCGGTCCGCATTGCTCGCGGCATGCGTGAACGCATAAGCGGCGAGCCCGAAGGGCAGGGCATTGGCTTTTTCGATCGCCTCGTCGAGGGACGAGACCGGATTGATCAGCGCCAGCGGGCCGAACGGCTCCTCGCGCATAGCCCGAGCGTCATCGGGAACATCGGCTATGACGGTGACCGGGAAGAAGTAGCCGCGGTTGCCGAGACGTTCGCCGCCCGCCAGCACGCGGCCTCCCTTTGCCCGCGCATCGGCGACAAGCGTCTCGAGCGCCTCGATGCGGCGGGAGTTGGCGACAGGCCCCATCTCCGTCGACGGGTCCAGGCCATTGCCGATGGTCACCGCGCGCGCCTTCTCGGCGAAGGTCCGGGCGAAGGCGGCGTAGATGCTCTTGTGAACGAAGAAGCGTGTTGGAGAGGTGCAAACCTGTCCGGCATTGCGCGATTTGCGCTGCGCGGAGGCGATGGCGGCAGCCACCGGGTCGACATCGTCGCAAACGATGACCGGGGCGTGGCCGCCAAGCTCCATGAGCACCGGCTTCATATGGCGCGCCGCCAGCGTCGTCAGTTGCTTGCCGACTGCGGTCGAGCCGGTGAAGGCGATCAGGCGGGTCTGCTCCTGGGGAATGAGATAGTCCGAAACCTCCGACGGAATGCCGAAGACGAGGTTGAGCACGCCGGCCGGCAGCCCGGCATCGTGAAAGGCGCGGGCAATATGGATGGCACCGGCAGGTGTTTCCTCGGCGGCCTTGAGAATGATCGAGCAGCCAGCGGCCAGCGCGCCGGCGATCTTCCGGGATGGCTGGCTCATCGGGAAATTCCACGGTGAGAACGCCGCCACCATCCCGATCGGTTGATGCATGACGATGTATTTGATGCCGGGCTCGCTGGGAATGACGCGGCCGTAGAGGCGCTGGCCTTCCGCGGCATCCCATTCGAAGAACTCGCAGCCCCGGATCACTTCCAGGCGGGCCTGTGCAATCGGCTTCCCGTGTTCCAGCGTGATCGAGAAGGCGATCTCTTCGATGCGCTCACGCATGAGGGCGGCCGCCTTGAGGATGATCTCGCCGCGCCGGCGCGGCGATGTCCGGCTCCAGATCCTGAACCCGTCGGCTGATGCGGACAGGGCGGCATCCAGATCCGACCGCGTCGCGAGCGGGACCATGCCGATGACGCTCTCATCGACGGGGTTCAGGACCGGCTGCCCGTTCGAGGCGCACTTCCACGCGCCGCCGATATACATCTGAAGGTCAGGGTAGCAGTTCATCATGAGCCTCGAATGGACGGTGCTGGCGGGAGCAGAGCGCTTGCGATCGACGAGCATCCGGCTTCGCTCCGCGAGAGGCGCGAGCCCTGTGCGTCGCGCTGCCTGGCTCGTTGCCATCCTGGAGCGCGGGACGCGCTTTGACCTGAAGCCCTGCCATCCCTGGCCATCTCCAAGGCCGGTCCCGCCCGATGCGTGACCCCCGCCTTGACCAGGATCATCGATTGGGTGGCGCTATACGGCAATTCTACATATTTGTATGAATTCAGATGATTTTCTTATGAGTGGTTCCCATGACCGTCTCGCTTCGACAGATCCAGGCCTTTCTCGCCGTGGCCGAGTGCGGCACGTTCACCAAGGCTGCGGAGCGGCTGCACATGGCCCAGCCCGCACTCTCGCAGCTCGTGCGGGAGCTGGAGCGTGCCCTCGGCCTGCGCCTGTTCGACCGGACGACGCGGCGTGTCGAGCTGACCGAAGGCGGGCGCGAATTCCAGGGCTCCTCGGCCAAGATCATGCACGACCTGGATCTGGCCGTGCGCAACGCCAATAACCTCGCGGAAAGACGGCGTGGCCGGATTGTCGTTGCCGCTCCGCCCTTGCTGGCGGCCGTCCTGCTGCCGATGGCGATCGTCGAACTCGGCCAGCGATATCCCGGCATCGAGGTCGCCATCATCGACGCGCGGACCGATGCGATCGTCGAGGAGGTCAGGCTCGGTCGGGCGGATTGCGGGCTGGGCACGTTCTCGGCGATCGAGGACGGCATCGAACGCATGCCGTTGGCGCGCGACAGTCTCATGCTGTTCTGTGCCCGGACGCATCCCTTCGCCACGCGCCCCTCGTTGCCATGGGGCGATCTGGCCGGGCAGCGTCTGATCACCCTGACCAGGGACAGCGGCATCAGGCTGCTGGTGGAGGTCGGCTATGAGACCGCGGAAGTGCCGTTGCGTCCGCTCTACGAGGTCTCGCAGATCGCCACGGCATTGGCGCTGGTCGAGGCCGGTCTCGGCATTGCGGTGCTCCCGACCTATGCGCTGGCCATGACCCCCCATCGCCCGATTGCCGCTCGCCCCCTGGTCGAGCCGACGATCGCGCGCGACGTCGTCATGATCCGGCCGAGCGGCCGTTCGTTGTCGCCCGCAGGACTGGCCTTCGAGAACATCCTGCGCGGCTCGATCCGGCGACTGGGCGAGCTGGATTGGAGCATGTCGAGCGAGGCGGGGATGTGACGGGCCTGGAGCGTCCGCAGCCGTCAGACTTCGCAAGTTCGCTCCGCTGCTTGCAGCGCGCGGCTTCCGCTCGATCCCGACCGCACTGCCGCTGTGCGCTGGCAACTGGCCGGGGCGATCCGCTAACCACTGGCCACCGTGAGGGCGACGGTTCGCGCCGAATGATCACTCCCGGGTAGGTGGTCAACGGGGACGCTCGACCGTTCTCGGATTCTGCTCATATGGTCCTGCAGTGTTCGGCGGGCGCCGGTCAGGCCGGTGTCACGCGTGATACCGCAAGGCATCGACGAGCAGCGCAAAGGCAGCCGAAGGCTGACGCCGGCTCGGGTAGTACAGGTGGTAGCCGGCGAAGGGAGGGCACCAGTCCTCCAGCACGCGCACCAGGGTGCCCTTCGCCAACTGCTCCGCGACATGGTCCGCCATGACGAAGCCGAGCCCGAAGCCGGCCTCGGCCGCGCGCGTGATCATGGCGACATTGTTGAAGGCGAGCTGCCCTTCGACTCTGACGCGGAGTTCACGTCCATCCCGCTCCAGCTCCCAGGCATAGAGGCCGCCGCCGCTGAGTAGGCGCAGGTTGATGCAGCTGTGCTCGGCGAGGTCATGCGGGGTCAGGGGAATGGAGCGGGTGGCGAGATAGCCGGGCGATCCGACCACCACCATGCGCAGATCCGGCCCGATACGGACCGCCACCATGTCCTTGGCGAGCGCTTCGCCGAGCCGGACGCCGGCGTCGAAGCGCTCGGTGACGATGTCGGTCAGGCTGGAATCGATGCTGAGCTCGACATGGATGTCGGGGTAATGCGGCAGGAACCGCTCCAGGGCCGGCCAGAGCACGGTCGTCGCCGCGTGCTCGGAGGTCGTGATGCGGATCGTCCCGGCCGGCTTCTCCCGCAACTCGTTGAGGGAGGCCAGTTCCGAGCCGATGCTCTCCAGCGCCGGGCGCAGCGTGCCCAGCAGCCGCTCCCCGGCCGCGGTTGGCGCGACGCTGCGGGTGGTGCGGGTCAGCAGGCGCACGCCCAGCCTGGTCTCGAGCCGGCGGATCGTATGGCTCAGCGAGGATTGCGAGGTGCCGAGCTTGGCGGCGGCGCGCGTAAAGCTCTGCTCCTCGGCGACCGTCAGGAAGGCATTGAGATCGACCAGTTCCTCGCGCCGCATTCATGAATCCCCGATATGGCTTCATGCGGTTTCTATCGCCTAATCCAATGAATGTCGCGCGGCTACAGTGCTGGGGAGGATCGGGAGTCTGTCCGGCTCCAGGCACGAGGACGTGAGGAAACGCGGATGGACATCAAGCGAAGCGGGGCGCAGCCTTCTGCAAAGGGGCCGGCCGAGTATTTCACGGGCACGGCCAGGATCGATGCGCCCTTCGCCGGCGGCGGCGCCTTGAGCGGTGCGACCGTCACTTTCGAGCCCGGGGCGCGGACGGCCTGGCACACCCATCCGCTCGGCCAGACCCTGCTGGTGCTCTCAGGCCTCGGCCGGGTGCAGCACGAGGGCGGCCCGGTCGAGGAGATCCGGCCTGGCGACATCGTCTGGTTCGAACCGGGCGAGAAGCACTGGCACGGCGCCGCGCCGGACTGCGCGATGGCGCATGTCGCCATCGCCGCGATGAAGGATGGTTCGGTGGTGACCTGGATGGAGAAGGTCGTGGACCAGGATTATCTCGGGCAGGTTCATCGCGGAGAGATGCGGGGATGACGGATGATCGCAGCCCTGCGCAAAAGGCCTATGGCGATGTCGCTCCGGCCCTTGCCGATTTGAGCGATCGCGTTCTGTTCGGCGAGATCTGGGAGCGCCCCGGCCTGTCGAAGCGCGACCGCAGCCTGATCACCGTCGCGAGCCTGGTTGCGCTCTACCGAACGAACGAACTGCCCGGCCATGTCCGGCGCGCGCTCGGTAATGGCGTGACGGCGGACGAGCTGACCGAACTCGTCACCCATCTCGCATTCTATGCGGGCTGGCCGACCGCCAATTCCGCCATTCCAGTGCTGCGCAAGGCGCTCGATGAGGCCGGCGCGTCAACGATCATCAGGACGGGAGACCAGGAATGAAGACCGTTGGCTATGCCGCCCGGTCGGCCGCTTCGCCGCTCGCTCCCTTCGATGTCACGCGACGGGAGCTTCGGCCGAACGATGTCGCGATGGAGGTGCTTTATTGCGGCGTCTGCCACACCGATCTGCACCAGGCCCGCAACGACTGGGGCTGGAGCCAGTATCCGCTGGTGCCGGGCCATGAGATCGTCGGCCGGGTGACCGCGGTCGGCCGCGATGTCCACCGCTACAAGGCCGGCGATCATGTCGCGGTTGGCTGCATGGTCGATTCCTGCCAGGCCTGCGACCAGTGCCGCAAGGGGCTGGAACAGCTCTGCCGCAAGGGCAATGTCCAGACCTATAACGACAAGGAGCGCTTCTCCTGCGAGCCGGCCGAGCCGACCTATGGCGGCTATTCCAAGCACCTCGTGGTGCGCGAGGAGTTTGCGCTGCGCGTGCCTGACGGGCTCGATCTCGCCAAGGTCGCGCCGCTGCTCTGCGCCGGCATCACCACGTACTCGCCGCTGCGCACCTGGAATGCAGGGCCGGGCAGCCGCGTTGGCGTGGTCGGTCTCGGCGGCCTCGGCCATATGGCTGTGAAGCTCGCGGCTGCGCTCGGCGCCGATGTCACCGTGATGAGCCGCACGGCAGACAAGCAGGCCGATGCGCTGGCGCTCGGCGCCGACCGGCTGCTGGTCTCCAGCGATGCCGAGGCCATGGCCAGGGCCGCGAACGGCTTTGACCTGATCATCGATACCGTGCCGGTCAAGCACGACATCAACCCCTATCTGTCGCTGCTCGATGTCGATGCGACGCTCGTCCTGGTCGGCCAGGTCGGGCCGCTCGCGGAGCCCTCGACCGTGCCGCTGCTGCTCGGCCGCCGGCGCATCGCCGGCTCGCCGATCGGCGGCATCGCCGAGACGCAGGAGATGCTCGATTTCTGCGCCAAGAAGGGGGTTCATCCCGATGTCGAGATGATCCGCATGGACGAGATCAACGACGCCTTCGTGCGGCTCGAGCGCGCCGATGTGCGCTACCGCTTCGTCATCGACATGGCCTCCCTGGTTTCAGCGCAGGCGGGGTAGGGCGCGCGGGGCGGATCAAGAGATCAGGGCCGCGCCATCGCGGATGCCGCGGCCATGCCGAATGGCGGTGCCATTCCGAATGGCCGTGCCATTCCGAATGGCGGCGCCATTTCGTGCGAGCGCCTGGGGGAGCAAGCCATGAGGCCCATCGTCATCTGCCACATGCTCTCGTCGCTGGACGGCAGCCTCCATCCCAGCCACTTCACCTGGAGTCCCGATGGCGGCAAGGCCGAATGGTCCGGGCTCTATGAAGAGGTCCACGAGGGGCTCGAGCCCGACGCCTGGCTGGTCGGCCGGGTGACGATGGCCGAGATCAGCAAGGTTGGTCCGCGCGCACCGGCCCGGGTCGGCCCGGTCCAGCGGCCCTGCCATTTCGCGGTCCGTGAAGCTGACTGCTTTGCGATCGCGCTCGACCCATCCGGCAAGCTCCACTTTGCCGGGCCGAAAATCGGCGGTGACCCCGTCGTGGTGCTGCTCGATCGCGGCGTTGCTGACAGTCACCTCGCCGAGCTTGCCGCGGACGGCATCTCCTATATCGTCTCCGAAACCGCGAAGATCGATCTGGCCGCCATGCTGGATGTCCTCGGCCACGAGCTCGGCATCCACCGACTGCTGCTCGAGGGCGGCGCCGGTATCAACGGCTCGTTCTTCGCCGCCGGCCTCGTCAATGAGCTGAGCCTGCTCCTCGTGCCCGCGCTCGACGGACGGGCCGGACATCAGGGTTTCGTCGAGGCAGGAGAGGACGGCCTCGACGGCGATGTGCAGCTCTCCTTCAAGAGCTGCGAGCCGCTGGCGCATGGCATCCTGCATCTGCGCTACATCGTGGCGCCGCGCTGAGCCCCGGACACTTCGTCTTGGGGCGTGCGCCTCAAGGGTGTTCGTCCCGATGTCGAGATGGTCCGCATGGACGAGATCAACGAGGCCGTCGAGCAGCTCGAACGGCGATGTGCGCTATCGCTCCGTCAGCGACATCGCTTCGCTGGTCCCGCCGCCGGGGGGTAGGCACGCGCGCTGAGGATCATGGCCGCGTCATTCCGCATGGCGCGGCCAGTCCTGGCGATGCAAGCCCTTGTGCCGCTCCGCCTTTGCGGTGTCGGCCTCAGCGCCCGACTGAGGGCAGCCGCGGCCTCGCGACCGTTGCCGATCTGGAGGGCGAGGACGCGACGACCCGGTCCGATGCCTCGAGCGCAGCGATCACGCTGGGTTGAATGTAGCTCCGCAAGTCCTGTCGCCAGGTTTCGGTCATCTTGTCCCAATGGAACTGATGATGGTTTCGTACAGATTCATGCAATGCCCGGGCGGCCGCCTCGACGGCTGCCGCGACGCGTCTCTGGTCCATCTCATACCCCCTGCAACCCACCCCATGAGTATGGGCAGATCATCGCGGAGGCGGGAAGGCCGGTTCGATGGGGCGAAAGACACATTACGGTTATTCCGGCTCACGTATCCTCCCGTGCCAAGGCGCAGCGATGCCGGGCAAGGCCGAGGAGCCGTCCCGATCGAGACCCGGCCGTCTCATCCGAAGTCACAGGCGACCTGACGACAGCTCAGACGCTCTCCCCCAGGCACGTCTTCTGGGATAGGCTGGCATCTACCTGATCGGTCGCATCAGCAAGGGGAGCCGCCATGAGGCCAGCCTCCAGACGGTCATTCGGCCTGTGCGCTTTCGGCCTGGCTTTGAGCGTGACCGGAGCGGTGTCCGCGCAGCCGGCCGTGCCCGCGCCTGTCGTCACCACCATCTACGAGGCGCCGAAGAACCCGGCGCATCAGCCAGTCCTCGATCGCCTGCGCGAAAGGCAGGCACTCGAGAAGGCGTCCGAATTTTACCGGCTTTTCCGGCTTCCGAGGCCATTGACGCTGAAGGCGAAGGGCTGCGACGGCGAGATCGATGCCTGGTTCGAGAATGACGAGATCACGATCTGCTACGAGTATGTCGCGTATGTCCTCGACATCGCGCGCAATCCCAAGCGGCCCGATTGGGTGAGTGAGAACGATGCTCTTGTCGGGCCAGTCATCGACCTGTTCCTTCACGAAGGGGGGCACGCGATCTTCGACTATCTGAAGGTTCCGGTGCTGGGGAATGAGGAGGACGCCGCCGATTTCGTCGCGTCCTACGTGGAACTCAACCTTTACAAGGCTGATGCCTATGGCCTGATCGCCGGCATCGTCTATTGCTACCTCAACGAGGCGGGCGTCCACAGCTTCAAGAGGCTCAGGCGGATGCGGGGCGGCCCGGTCGACGGGCAGACATTCGCCGATGTTCACAGCACTCCGCTGCAGCGCGTGTACAACGTGCTTTGCCTCGCCTACGGATACGACCCCGTCCGCTACAAGGCGCTGATCGACAAGGGCGTGCTGCCGGCCGAACGCGCCAGCGGCTGCAAGGTCGAGTATGAACAGGTCGACTACGCATTCAAGACGCTGCTCGTCCCGCATCTCGACCAGGCGGCGCTCGCCCGGCTGTTTCCGCAGGTGAATTCCGCCGCTCCGAAATAAAGCATCTGTCTGGAGAAAGTGGAGCCCGGCCTTACACTCGGAGCCCTATCAGCGGGCGCCCCAGGAGTGCGGCCTCGCACCAGTCGCCGCCCATCGCCCGCTACCAGTAACGAGAGTCGGGCTGGCAAGGAGGGCAGGGCTGGCAAGTCTTGTGAGAAGAGAACGGCCAGTTGATCCGGCCGTTCCCTGACATATTGGCTTGGCGTGTCAGCCCTTGGTGACGATCGGAGTTGCCGCGGGAGCCGGCGGAGGAGCTTTGCCCTTGCCGTAATAGGCGCATCCACCGACGCCAGACAGCGCCACTGAAACAGCCAGGATCAGGAGTGTTTTCATCGCGCAGCCCTCGTTGAGTAGGTCCCCACCCCTCCATCATAGTACAAATTGGAGGCCAAATCTCGATGAATTCTCGCCTCCAAGTTTATCCTGGCGCAAACTGAGGTGTGATTGCTGCCCTGATCATCGCAGCGCCGGGGCAGCAGGGCGGAAGATCGCGGAGCCATGATCGAACTCCTGCCAGCCCGGCTTCCTGCTCCGCTTCCGGATCACGATAATTCGATAATGTTTCGGTTTTTTTAGCATTTACAAGGAGCGTTGACTAAGCAACCATTCCCTCGGCCTGGGGAGGTGAAGCACAGTACAGAGGTTCTGGGATCATGCCGGACCGCGCGGTTGCTATTGTCGACGACCACCCCTTGTTGATGGAGGGGATCGGTGCACTGCTGAAACGATGGGGCGGTTTCGCGCTCGCCGCGACCGGGAACGTCGCGGAGGATATCGTCTCGATTGTCAGGACGCACCGCCCTGGTGAGATGATCGTCGATCTCAATATGGCGGGCGATGTCTTCCAGGCGATTGCGGATGCGTTGAAGATCGCTCCCGAGACGAAGATCATCGTGTTCACCGCCTCGACAAGCCCCGAGGATGCGATCCGGGCCCTGGACGCCGGGGCCAAGGGCTATGTCCTGAAAGGCAGCCCAGGCGAGGATCTGTTCCAGGCCCTTCAGGCGGCGCAGCACGGCGATGTCTATGTCACGCCCGCCTTCGCGACCAAGGTGATCGGTGCCTTGAAAGACAAGGCCCTCGAACGGCAGAAGGCGATCAGCAACAGGCTCAGCGTCCGCGAGGAGCAGATCGTCAAATTGCTGCTGCTCGGAAAACGCAACAGCGAGATTGCCCGCGAGCTATCGCTCAGCGACAAGACCATCAAGGGCTATATGACCAACCTGATGGCCAAGCTGAATGCGCGCAACCGCCTCGAGGTGGTGCTTGCTGCGCAACGGCTGAATTTGCCGATGACCACCGCGACGGTCACAAGGCTCAACGCGTAAGGGAAGCCTGATCCTCGCTTGTCCGAGATGATGGCGCTCTACGCCGTCGCGTCGTGCCGGCGTGCTGAACTGACGTCAGAGGCACCGCTTGCGGCCGTGCGCTCAGGGCCGCGCCGGTTTCCGATCAACAGGGTGCAGGCGAAGCTGCCCAGGCCCATGAGCCCGACCACCCAGCCGAGCGGCCATGCCGTGCCGTCGGCAAAGCTGCCGACCAGCGCGGAGCCGAGGATGCCGCTGCCGTAATGCAGCGCCCCTGCCAGGGCAGACACGGTGCCGGCGCGTTGGGGGTGGCCGGCCATGGCACCTGCGATCGAATTGGCGACGATGAAGCCGGTCGCGGAAATGAACAGGAAGAGCGGTAGCACCAGCCCCCAGAGCCCGCCGAGATCGCCCTTCGCCGCAATCGCGAGAAGCAGGCCGGCGCCTGCCGCCAGCCCTGTGCCGAAGCGCAGCAGCCGGTCGCTGCCGAAGCGCGGCACCAGGCGGGCATTGAGCAGGTTGGTCGCCATGATGCCGAGGATGCCGACGCCGAACAGCGCGCCATAGAGCGTGGGCGGGACATGGTGATAGCCGATATAGGCGAAGGGCGTGCCGGCGATGTAGGCGTAGATGCCGCCATAGAAGAAGCCGCCGGCCCCGGCATAGCCGAGCAGCCGGCGCTGGCGCAGCAGCGCGCCGTAGCCCAGGAAGGCGCGCGCCAGCGGTTCATGGCTGCGCTGCTCCGGCGGCAGGGTCTCCGGCAGCATGAGGACCGCGGCCAGGGCGGCAAGGCCCAGGGCGACGAGCACGAGGAAGATCGCGCGCCAGCCGGCAAGGCTGAGGATCTGGCCGCCGAGGAGCGGGCCGAGCAATGGCGCAATCGCCATCACGGTCATCAGCGTCGAGAGCATCTGCGCCGTGCGTGCACCGTCATAGAGGTCGCGGACCATGGCACGGCCCAGCACCACCCCGGCGCAGGCGCCGACGGCCTGGACGATGCGCCAGCCGATCATCGCTTCGGCGCTGCCGGAAAGCGCGCAACCGGCCGAGCCGATGACGAAGAGCACGAGGCCGATCGCCACCGGCCGGCGTCGGCCGAAGCGGTCGCTGATCGGGCCCCAGAACAGCTGGCCGAGGCTGAAGCCGATCAGGAAGCCCGAGACCGTGAACTCGATCAGCCCGGTATCGGCGTGAAGCGCGCGCGCCATCTCCGGCATGGCAGGCAGATAAAGGTCGGTCGAGATCGACGCGAACCCCATCAATGCGCTGAGCACGCCGAGCACCCGCCAGGGCTGGCCGGCCGCATCGGGGCGCAATCGGTCGGCGGCGCAGGCAAGCGCCTTGGCTTCGATGTCGTTGCTCATGGAGCCGTTCCGTACGGGTACCGTGCCGGCGCTCAGAGGCCGGTGGTGGCGAGCAACTGCTCGGGATAGCGCTCACCCTCGATCGCGATCGCCGCCGCAGCCTGCTTGATCTCGGCGAGATCGGCGGCGGTGAGCTCGACCGCGACGGCGCCAAGGTTCTCCTCGAGGCGATGAAGCTTGGTCGTGCCGGGGATCGGTACGATCCAGGGTTTCTGGGCGAGCAGCCAGGCGAGCGCGATCTGTGCCGGCGTCGCGCCCTTGTCGGTGGCGATGCGCTGGAGGAGATCGACCAGGGCCTGGTTCTTCGCCATCGCCTCGGGGGTGAAGCGCGGCAGGATGCTGCGGAAATCGCCCTCGCCGAGCTTGGTGTCCTTGCTCATCGCGCCGGTGAGAAAACCCTTGCCGAGGGGGCTGTAGGGCACGAGGCCGATGCCGAGTTCCTCGCAGGTTTCCAGAATGCCATTGCTCTCGACGCCGCGCGTCCACAGCGAGTACTCGTTCTGCAGGGCGGTGATCGGCTGCACGGCATGGGCGCGGCGCGCCGTCTTCGCGCCGGGTTCTGAGAGCCCGAAATGCCTGACCTTGCCGGCCGCGATCAGGTCCTTGACGGCGCCGGCGACATCCTCGATCGGCACGCCGGGGTCGACGCGATGCTGGTAGAATAGGTCGATGACATCGACGCCGAGCCGCTTGAGGGAGGCATCCGCGACCGCCTTGATCTGCGCGGGGCGGCTGTTCAGGCCGGACTGCTTGCCCTCGACGAAGTTGAAGCCGAACTTGGTGGCGATCACCACCTGGTCGCGGACCGGTCGCAGCGCTTCGCCGACCATCTCCTCATTGGTGTAGGGGCCATAGACCTCGGCCGTATCGAAGAAGGTGACGCCGCGCTCCACCGCCTGGCGGATCAGGGCGACGCCCTCCTGCCTGCTGAGCGTGTTGGCATAGCCGAAATCCAGCCCCATGCAGCCATAGCCGAGGGCCGAGACTGCAAGGCCATTCTGTCCAAGAAGACGTGTCTTCATTGCCTGTTCTCCAGCGTGCAAAGGGCGTTCTCTCGCCGTGATGCCGAAGATAGGGGAAGCGTCGTCGATCAATTAGGCGGCATAAACCGCATGAAGTCATATCCTGGATTCATCAATGAGCGGAGCCACGCCTGAGTGGGCCTTCGACTGGCCGCCCCCGACCAGAGCTTGATCGAAAGGCCGTGGCGGGCCGAACTCAGGGTATTCGGGAACCGGGAGGGGGAACGTCCCCCTCGGCCAGCGCCGCATTTCTGTAGCGGGGATCGTGCGTGACTTCGGCCTCCACCCAGGACGGAAGGTCGACATGCTGAGCGGCCTCGGTCAGTTCGACCTCGGCGAGGACAAGCCCCGTATGGCGGCCTGAGAACACATCCACGTCCCAGGTCAGCCCACCATGCTCGACCCTGTATCGCATCTTTTCGAGGGGTGGACCGATGCAGAGTGTCCGCAGCATCTCCTCGGCTTCGGCGACGGGGATTTCGTATTCGAATTCCGGGCGGGCCAGACCATGCGTCTCCCCCTTGATGGTCAGGAACGCCTCCTCGGCGGCACAGCGGATGCGGACGCTGGTCGCGCCCTTCGGCGTAAGATAGCCCTGGCGCAGGGGCTGCCCCGGGCCAGCTTTCTCCCTCCAGTCGTCGCCGATGACGAGGAATTTGCGTTCAATCTCTGTGCCCATGTCCGGTTCGCTGTTGGGTCTCGTCTCACCAGCGATAACCTGATCGGCGCTCTCGGCATAACCCGCAAGGCGACCTCGCGGCTTCGCACGGCACCCCGGATCGGCATCCCCGATTGGGTTTCGGCCGGCAGGCGTCGATCGCCGTTTCCGGTGCCCCGCAATACTGGCAGTGCCTCTGCAGCGGCAGCGAACGTTTTGCTCTGTCATCGCCTTCCCGGAGACAGAATTTTTCGCCGAGCAGCAGCGTTCTCGCATGTGCAGCTCCAGGAGAATGCCGTTCGCGGTTTTGTTGTATTTTAGAAAGAACATTCTGTTTGACTAAAAGAACGTTTCTTCGCCAGTATTTCGACGGCCGGTCACGACATTCATCCGTGATCCGCAGCGAACCGAGCGAGGAACAACCATGTCGAGCCATGCGCTTTCCGTAGGGGCACGAGGGGCGAGGCGCCGCACGATCCTGGCCATGTCCCTACTGCTCTGCGTCGCCATGCCCGGTCTGGCGGCGGCTCAGGGGCAGCCCGCATCACCCCCGAAAGCTCCGGCCGGCACGAAGCTGGTCGTCGCCGACCAGAATGAGGCGCTGCAGAGCCTGATGCGGGCGTCGGGGGCCCATGACAGGCTG
The DNA here is from genome assembly GCF_001748145.1 of Bosea sp. BIWAKO-01. Lineage (NCBI taxonomy): Bacteria > Pseudomonadati > Pseudomonadota > Alphaproteobacteria > Hyphomicrobiales > Alloboseaceae > Allobosea > Allobosea sp. BIWAKO-01. The sequence continues at coordinate 12,352 of NZ_BCQA01000001.1, read as the reverse complement.
TCGAGCCAGGTGACCTATGCCAATTTCCTCGGCGGCCCCGCCATTCTCGAGGCCTTCCGGGCGGGGGCTCTCGATCTCGCGACCGTCGGCAACACGCCGCCGATCCAGGCTCATGCGGCTGGTGAGCAGATTCCGATCATTGCCGCGCGAACCTCCTCGGAGACCGACTATTCCCTGGCCGTACGCCCTGGGCTGAAGATCGCCTCGCTGGAGGACCTGCGCGGCAAGAGCATCGCCTATGGCGAGGGCACAGGCCGGCAGCCCTTCGTCCTGAACGCACTGAAGCTCGCAGGGCTGACCAGGAAGGATGTGCGGCTCGTGCCCTTGCGGGCCGCCGATTTCCCGGATGCGGTGCGGACGGGGCAGGTCGATGTGGCGGCGCTCAACGAGCCGCATTTCTCGCGCTATCTCGCCGATTTTGCCGATCGCGGCGCGAGCGCCCTGCCGAAGGAGCAGAACGATCGCCTGCCGAAGAGCCTGACCTATCTCTATGCGAGCAAGCGGGCCCTGGACGATCCGGCCAAGCTCGCAGCCATTCGCGAGTTCGTGGCGGCCTGGATCGATGCCAACCGCTGGTCGCATGCGAATGCCGAGAGCTGGGTCGAGGCCTATTACGTCAAACGCCAGAACCTCAAGCCGGCGGATGGGCGCAGGATCGTCGAAGCCGAGGGCCGCTTCGAATTTCCCCTGCTCGCCAGCCTGATCCCGAAGCAGCAGGCCTTGATCGACGTCATCCATGAGGCTGGCGACTTGCCGAAGCGCCTCGATGCGCGCGAGGAATTCGATCTGCGCTTCGACGACATCATCGCCGCCAAATCCAATTGAGGCTGTCCATGTCTGATCAAAGCCACGCGCTCATTGCGACGGCCTATTCGGCGCCCTTCGCCGCCATAGCGGGCGTACCGGCGCAGGCTCATCCGGTCCCGCTGGTGCAGCACAAGCTGCCGAAGCTGGCGCCGGGCCGCCTGCCGACGGGCGCCATCCTGTTCGGGCCGGTCGCGCTGGTCGTTCTCTGGGAACTCGCCTCGCTGACGGGATGGCTCTCGCCGAAATTCCTGGCGGCACCGTCGACCGCTCTGACCACCGGCTTCGAGCTGCTGCAATCGGGCACGCTTTCCGAGCATTTCCTGGCATCGGCCGGGCGTGCCTATCTCGGGCTCGGCATCGGCGTCGCGGTCGGCCTGCTGCTGGCGCTCGCTTCCGGCCTCAGCCGGATCGGCGAGGCCTCGATTGACGGGCTCGTCCAGATCAAGCGTGCGATCCCGACGCTCGCGCTGATCCCGCTCGCGATCCTCTGGCTCGGGATCGGCGAGGCCATGAAGGTCGCCCTGATCGCCTCCAGCGTCTTCGTACCGATCTACATCAACACCCATGCGGCGCTGCGGGGCATTGATATCCGCCATGTCGAGCTCGCCCGCAGCGTCGGGCTGACGCGCAGCGCCTTCCTGCGCGAGGTCGCGCTGCCCGGCGCCTTGCCCGGCTTCTTCACCGGCCTGCGTCTTGCCGTGACCACCTGCTGGACGGCGCTCGTCGTGCTCGAACAGATCAATACCAGCCAGGGCATCGGCTACCTGATGAACCGCGCCCGCGACTATGGCCAGACCGACATCATCGTGGTCGGCCTCGCGATCTATGCGGTGCTCGGCCTCGGCTCCGATTTCGCGGTCCGCTCCTGGGAGCGCAAGACGCTGTCCTATCGCAAGGCGCTGGCGTCATGAACGCCTCAGCTCATCCGCTCCACCTGCCGCAGCCGGACGCCCTCGCGGTCAGCCTGCGCGACGTCACCCGCCGCTTCTCTGGCCGCATCGTGCTCGGGCCCGTCTCGCTGGGCTTCACCGCGGGCGAGTTCGTTGCGCTCATCGGCAAGAGCGGCTCGGGCAAGAGCACGCTGCTGCGCGCCATCGCCGGGCTCGACGATGGTGTCGAGGGCGAGGGCACGCTCACGGTGCCGGCCGACCGCTCCGTCCTCTTCCAGGACTCGCGGCTGCTGCCTTGGAAGAGCGTTCTGCAGAATGTCGTCTTCGGTCTGCGTGCGGCCGACAGTGACGCTCGCGGGCGGCAGGCGCTGGCCGATGTCGGCCTCTCCGGGCGGGAGGAGGCGTGGCCGAACGCGCTCTCCGGCGGCGAGCAGCAACGGGTGGCGCTCGCCCGCTCCCTGGTGCGCCAGCCGCGCCTGCTTCTGGCGGACGAGCCCTTCGGCGCACTCGACGCCCTGACGCGGATCCGGATGCACGATTTGCTCTTCCGCCTGATCCGGCAGCATCGCCCGACGGTCCTGCTCGTCACCCATGACGTCGACGAAGCGATCAAGCTCGCCGATCGCGTACTCGTCATCGACGAGGGACGCATCACCCTCGACCAGCCGGTTTCCCTGGCCCACCCGCGCGCCAGGCACCCGGGCTTTGCTGCGCTGCGTGGCGAACTCCTCGCCGCGCTCGGCGTCACCGACCCCATCTGACCGCCACCCGAGAGAGCGAACCCATGACTCGTGAACTTCACCTCAATCTCTTCATCAACGGTCGCGGCCATCACGAGGCGGCCTGGCGTCACGACGGCTCGACGCAGCGGGCGCTGACCGACGTCTCCTATTACCGCGACCTGGCGCTGGCGGCCGAGGCGGCAAAACTCGATTCCGTCTTCTTCGCCGATCATGTCGCGCTGGGCGACGAGCTGGAGCACGCGGCGCGCGGCGAACTCGAACCGCTGACCCTGCTCGGCGCACTCTCGGCGCTGACCGAGCGCATCGGGCTGATCGCGACGGCTTCGACGACCTATAGCGAGCCCTATAATCTCGCCCGCCAGCTCGCCTCGCTCGACCATCTCAGCGGCGGCCGCATCGGCTGGAACATCGTGACCTCCTGGGCGCCGGCGGCTGCGGGGAACTTTGGCCAGGAGCGGCAGGCCGGGATCGACCAGCGCTATGAGCGGGCGCATGAGTTCGTCGAGGTCGCCTCGAAGCTCTGGGACAGTTGGGCACAGGACGCGATCATCGACGACCGCGAGACCGGGCATTTCGCCAGGCCCGACCGGATCCGCCGCGCCGATCACCGTGGCACGCATTTCGGCGTCGCCGGAGCGCTGAACATCCCACGCTCGCCGCAGGGGCGGCCCGTCTTCGTCCAGGCGGGCGCCTCCACCGATGGCCGTGCGTTCGCGGCCCGCTATGCCGAGGCGATCTTCACCGCGCATCTCACCAAGGAGAGCGCCATCGCCTTCTATTCCGACATCAAGACGCAAGCCCGCGTGCTCGGCCGCCGGGGCGACCAGATCGTCATCCTGCCCGGGATCAGCGCCGCGATCGGCTCGACCGAGGCGGAGGCGAGGCGGGTCTGGGAGGAGCTGAACGAGCTGTCCCACCCGACCGTCGGCCTGTCGCGCCTGTCGAACCGCTTCGGCGGTCATGATTTCTCGCATCTGAAGCTCGACCAGGTCCTGTCGGTCGAAGATTTTCCCGATCCCTCGCAGGTACAGGCCTCGCGCAGCCGGGCGCAGGCGATCACCGCCCTGGTCGGGCGCGAGCGGCCGACGCTGCGCGGGTTGCTGCACAGCCTTGCCGGAGCGCGTGGGCATTTCACCGCGACCGGCACGCCCGAGCAGATCGCCGACGTGATCGAGGACTGGTTCGTCTCGGGCGCGGCCGACGGCTTCAACGTCATGCCGCCGATCCTGCCGAGCCAGTTTTCGCTCTTCACCAGCGAGGTCGTGCCATTGCTGCAGAAGCGCGGCCTGTTCAGGACGGAGTATGGCGAGGGCTCCTTGCGCCAGCGCCTGGGGCTGGATCCGGTGCCGAGCCAATTCGACCAGCAGGAGCCGCTGCAAAAGACGGCCTGATCGGCATCGAAACGTCAGCAGAACAAGCGCCGAGCGGGCGCGCCAAGGAGAGCCGCCCGTCTAAGCGGGCCTGGAAGAACCGACTCCAGGCCTCTCGTCCCAAAAGCAAGAAGGCTAATCCTATCCATTAATCTGACTAATAGTCATATCGCTTCGTGCTGTGATTGGCATTCATCCCTCGGACGAAATCGCAAGGCCACGGGCTTGCATCACCGCCGAGAAACGCATGTCATCCAGCACCGAAAGCCTGAAGGCCGCACTCTGCCAGGTCATTGATGACCGGCGGGACGAATTCCTCGCTCTTCTCCAGGATTTCCTGCGCATCCGGAGCGTCAATCCGCCCGGCGACATGCGGGAAGCGGCCGATTTCGTGCGGGGCATCCTCGGCCGCTTCGGGCTTCCTCATCGCACGGTCTCCTGCCGCGACGACATGCCCAACATCCTGGCGCGATGGGACGCCGCTCGGCCCGGACGCCATCTCGTCCTCAACGGCCACATGGATGTCTTTCCGGTGACGGACGATGCCTTGTGGGCGGCTGAGATCGTGGGGGACCGCATCGTCGCCCGCGGCGCGTCCGACATGAAGACCGGAACGCTCGCCTCCATCCTGACCTATTGCCTGCTTCACCCCTATCGGGATCGCCTGAACGGCGCCCTGACGCTGACCGTCGTATCGGACGAGCAATCGGGCGGCCGCTACGGCACGAAGTACCTGTTCGACGAGCATGCAGACGCGATCACCGGCGATTGCTGCCTGAACGGTGAACCCAGCGGGCTCTCCAATGTCCGCTTCATGGAGAAGGGCACGCTGCGCTTCTCGCTGTCGGCGAGGGGGCCGGGCGGCCATGGCGGGTATCCGCACCGGGCCAACAATCCGATCGAGCAGGTCACCAACGCCGTTCACGCGATCTACCAGCGCTACCACCGGCTGCTCGCGACCCTGCCACCCGAAATCGACGCGATCCTGACCTCTCCCGAAACTGTCGCGGCGGCCGATGCCAATCTCGGGAAAGGGGCGGCGGATAATGCCCGTCGCATTACCGTCAACGCCGGCATCATCGAGGGCGGCCAGAAGGCGACGCAGATTCCGACGCAATGTTCCGTGCATCTGGACATGCGCTTCCCCATCGGCCCGGATCGGGACCGGATCCGCGGCGAGCTCGAGACGCTCGCCAGCGAGTTCGGCTGCACGCTGCTCGTGAATGAAGACCACAGCTATCCCGCAAGCAGCACCGACCCGTTCGGCGAGATGGCCACGATCCTGCGCGGCAACATCAGAGACCTGCTCGGCCATGACGCGCCGCCGGTCTGCAGCCTGGGCGGCACCGACACGCGCTATTGGCGCTGGCGTGGCATTCCCGCGCTGATCTGCGGGCCGTCGCCGATCAGCATGGGCACCGATGAGGAGCACGTCACGCTGGATGAGGCCATCGCCGTCCTCAAGCTGCATGTGATGTGCGCGATCGATTATCTCGGTCGCCCCGCGAGCCCGACCGCCTAGGGCATCGCTCCGAAAAATAGAAACCGGTTTTCGGAAAAATCCGATGCCCAGGCACAGCGCCTGATCGCCGCTCCTGCGTCCGAACGGGCGCATGGCGATCCAGGCCGGACTGCGCACCCTGGCGATCCAGGGCCGCCAATACTCAATGGGGATCAGTGAATGAGACGCATCGCTTGCGCGTTGCCGGCCGGCTGCTGCGATCGGAGCCCGCCATGACATCGACCGTTACGACAACGGCCGCTTCAGGGCCCGGCGGCTTGCCTGCCGATGAATACCGCATCGCCCATTATACCATCATGCCGCAGCGGCATTACGGGCGCTTCCTCGCCGCCGCGGCGATCCTCGCCATTCTCGCCGCGATCGCGCGGGCCTTCGCGCTCGGCGACATCGAATGGCGCTATGTCGGGCAGTTCCTGACCGCTCCCGCGATCATGCACGGCCTGGCCAACACCATCCTGCTCGCCATCTGCGCGATGGTCCTGGGGATCGTGCTCGGCGTCGTGTTCGCCGTCATGCGGCTGTCGCGGAACCCGGTCCTGCGCGTCGTCGCCATCGGCTATGTCTGGCTCTTCCGGGCGGCTCCCGCGCTGCTTCAGCTGCTGATCTGGTTCAACCTGGCCCTGATCTTCCCGCGCATCGCCTTTCCCGGATTGTTCGATGTCCGGACGGTGGATGTCATGACGCCTTTCGTGGCCGGCCTGCTGGGGCTTGGCATCCAGCAGGGCGCCTACACCTCCGAAGTCGTTCGCGCGGGTCTCCAGTCGGTCGACCAGGGACAATACGAGGCCGCCCAGGCCATCGGCATGACGCGCCTGCGAATGCTGCGCAGAATCGTGATGCCGCAGGCCATGCGTGTCATCGTTCCTCCGGTCGGCAATGAATTCATCGGGATGATCAAGCTCACATCGCTGGCGAGCGTGATCCAGTATTCCGAAATGCTGCACGCGGCGCAGACGATCTACTACGCCAATTCGCGTGTCCTTGAGCTCTTGTTCGTGGCGAGCATCTGGTATCTCGCCATCGTCAGCCTGCTGAGCTTCGGCCAGAGCTTCGTCGAGCGGTATTTCGGCCGCGGCGACCGGGGAGGCCGGCGATGACCCGTCACCACGCCACGCCGCTGGTGCGGGCCATCGATATCCGCAAGACCTTTGGCGACTTCGAAGCGCTGAGGAACATCACGCTCGATATCGAGCGCGGGGAGGTCGTCTGCGTCATCGGCCCATCGGGCTCGGGAAAGAGCACGTTCCTGCGTTGCATCAACCAGCTCGAGCAGATCGACGGCGGAGCGATCTGGGTCAATTCCGAACTCGTCGGATACAGGCGGGAGGGGCAGAAACTCTATCACCTCAAGGACCGCGAGATCGCCCGCCAGCGCCGTTCAATCGGCATGGTGTTCCAGCGCTTCAATCTCTTCCCGCATTTCACGGCGCTGGAGAACATCGTCGAAGGGCCGGTGCAGGTGCTGGGCGAGGAACCTGGCCAGGCGCGCGAGCGGGCCCGGGCGCTGCTGGTCCAGGTCGGCCTGGCCGACAAGGAGAACGCTTATCCCAGCCAGCTTTCGGGTGGCCAGCAGCAACGGGTGGCGATCGCGCGCGGCCTGGCCATGCGGCCCGACCTGATGCTGTTCGACGAACCGACCTCCGCGCTCGATCCGGAACTCGTCGGCGACGTGCTGCAGGTCATGCGGGAACTCGCCAGGAGCGGCATGACGATGATCGTCGTCACCCACGAGCTCGCCTTCGCCCGCGAAGTCGCAGACCGCGTCGTCTTCATGGACAGGGGCGAGATCGTCGAAGTGGACCGGCCGGACGCCCTGCTGTCCACGCCGAAGCACAGGCGCACCCAGGAATTCATCTCGGCCGTACGCGCGTAGGCGCCCGGCCGTCGCTTTCAAAACAGAAGAGGAGTGGGAACATGAAGATCCAAGCATGGGCCGTCGCGGCGTTCCTGGCCGGCCTGTCCTGCGCTCAGGCGCAGGCCGTACCGGACAAGTTCAGATCGGCCGGGAAAATCGTGATCGGCACGGTGGCGAACTATCCGCCCGTCACCTTCAAGGACCCCGCCACCAACACGCTCAGCGGCTACGACATCGATGTCGGGAACGCGATCGGCGAACGGCTCGGCGTCAAGGTGGAGTGGCAGGAAACCAGTTTCGAGCAAATGATCAGCGCGGTCACGACCGAGCGGATCGACCTCGTCCTGGCCGGAATGAACGATCTACCCGAGCGGCGCGAACTCATCGACTTCGTCGATTACATGCAATCGGGCGTCCAGTATTTCGTCCAGCAGAAGCGGGCCGACGAATTCAAATCCGCCGCCGACCTCTGCGGGAAGACGGTCGGAGCGAGCCGGCGCACCAATTTCCCGAAGGAGATCGAGAGCTGGAGCCAGGACAATTGCGTCAAGGCCGGTAAGCCGGCGATCAAGGTCCTCGGCACGGAAGGGTCGGCCGACGCGCGGGCTCAACTCCGCCAGGGTCGCATCGACGCGGGCGCGCAGGGGAACGAAACCCTGCCTTACCTGATGTCGCTCGAGCCCAATACATACAAGCTCCTGGGAGAGCCCTATGCGATGACCTATCAGGGTATCGGCGTGTCAAAGAAGAATTCCGGGCTGCGAGACGCCGTGGCTGCCGCATTGCAGGCGATGATCGCAGACGGGAGCTACCAGAAGATCGTCGACAAATATGGCGTCCAGCCGAGTGCGGTCAAACGCGTCGCGATCAACGGCAAGACGTTGGACTGATCCGGCAGGCAGGCTGGCCAGCAGGAGGTCAGCCTCCCTCCTGCTCGAACAGGTGGAACTGATCCCCCATCCACGGCGCCATGTCGTGGAGAAGGGGCATCGCCTGGGTCCGCAGGAGTTTGCAGAGGAGCTGGGCAACCTCCTGCGGGATCGTTCCCAACTCGGACTTCCGGGCATAGAGATCGACGCGTCGCCGCAATTTCATCGCGGGCAGGGCGACCAGCCGCGTTCCGCGCAGCCGCTCCCGTGTCTGCAGGGCGATCAGCGGCGTCGTGATCGTCCAGCCCAACCCGGCAGACACCATCGTTGCGATCGTGTCTGCCGTGTCGCTTTCGAACTCGCGGGGAAAGTCGAGCCGCCGCTGGCGGATCGCCTGCTCGATCTGCCGGCCGGCGCTGGTGCGCTGGGTGTGACGGATGAAGCTGAGCCCTTGGAGATCCGCCAGGCTCTCGACCGGCTTGTCCCACGCTTCCGGCAGCAGCAGCGCAAAGGGCTCGATCAGCAGGGGGATGGTGAGCGCGACATCGGTCTCCCTCAACAGGTCGACGCCGATCAGGATATCGATCTCACGGCTTCGGAACTGCTGTTCGCTGAGCCCGCGCAGGTTTGCAAAAAGCGAGCATCGCTTGAAGGAATGGCCGAGTTCCCGCACGAATTGCGGGCCGACGACCGTGGTCAGCGAAGCGACCATGGAAATCCTGAGGGTCGGCGTCGCGTTGCGGCTCATGCGACGCAGATTGATGTCGAGTTCGGTGGCCTCGGTGAGCAGCGCTTCCGCACGCTCCAACAGCATTCGGCCTGCCGTGGTGACCTGAACCGGACGGATGCTGCGGTCGATCAGCGAAACCTCGAACTCCTTCTCCAATGACGCCAGGACCTGGGACACGGCGGACTGGGTGAGGCCGAGCATGCGTCCGGCTTCCGTGAGGCTTCCGGCGGATACGGCGGCCCGGAAAATCTCCAGCTGACGTAGGTCAAAGCCAAGCTTGCGCAATCCCCGTTCCTTCTCCGATCGACGTGCGGGAGCGCCCCCCGTGCTGCGTCTTCCCGCGTGCCTAATGGAGCGGGCGTGAAAGCGGAAGTCGGGAGCAGGAGCAGCGCTGGCCGGAGGCGTCGGGCGAGCTGCCGCACGCCTCCAGCCATGCCTCAGAGCAGCGTGATCTTGCCGCTCGCCAGTTCGTAATGCGCCCCGACCACCTTGATCTTCTTAGCTGCGACGAACTCCGTGAGGATCGGCTTGGCAGTCTCGAGGCGGCGTTTGCCGCGGCGGATATTTTCCGCGATCGCCGCGGCGAGGAGGTCGTCCGGCTTGCCGGCCTTGGCGGCCGCGACCGCCGGCCTGAGCTCGCGCACCATTTCCTGGAGATGGCCCGGCAGGGTCGCCTTGTCCCGCACGACCTTTATCGCGGCGTCGATGGCACCGCAGCCCGAATGGCCAAGGACCATGACGAGCGGCGTGTTGAGATATTTCACGGCATATTCGACGCTGGCCAAGCCATCGTCATTGACGAAGTTGCCGGCGAGGCGGACCACGAAGAGGTCGCCGGGCCCCTGGTCGAAGGCGAGTTCCGGCGAGACCCGCGAATCCGCGCAGCTCAGGATTGCGGCGATCGGATACTGGGCGCTGGCGCGGGCAACCCGGCCAGCCGAATAATCCTGGTTGGTTGGCGTATTGGCCGCATAGCGCGCATTGCCGTCGATCAGCCGCTTCAGCGCCTCGTCCGGCGAGATCGCATTCTGCGGGGCTGCGGTCTGGGCGAAGGCCTGCCGGGGCAGGGCGGCGGCGCCGGCAAGGGCCGCCATGCCTGCAAACAGTCCACGGCGGGACAGGCCGGACGCGGGCGAGCAGCAGAGATCACACATGACGGAAGTCTCCTCCAGAACGGCTCGCATGGCGCGCAACCTCCGCCGCTGAGCGCGGCGCTTCACGATCCTTGCCGCAGGCTCGCAGACGCAGCCCGCACCCTATTACTGCTACAGGATGGGGATGCTGCGAAGTGCGGATTTTGCAGGGCTTCCTCATGGGCAGCTTGCCTGAACCCGGTCCATTGCGGCATTCCATCAGTCCTGTGTCCGGGCTGGCTGGCGGTTCAAAGTCTGGACGGTCCTCGGAGGGGCAGGTCGCTCCACTTCCGGCCGATCGGCGAACATCCCGTGCCCGGCGCGATCGCGCTGCGCGGCTCCCGCATATCTGGCTTGTGCCGGAAGCGGACCTTAAGCGCCACCTTCGCCGATTGCCTTAAGGCGGGCTTAATTCTGTAGCTCTTACCACGAGCATCGGGTCCAAAGCATCGTCACGCTTTGGATTCAATAAAAGAAGGCTGGATCCGGCCAGTATAGTGGCTGGTATCTTGTCAGTTGAATCCGAGGGTAAGTCATGAATAGTCAAGATATCCAGGGGATGGTGAACAATCTGAAGGAAGGGCGCCTGTCGCGGCGGTCCTTTATTCAGAGAATGGCGGCTGTGGGTATCACGGCGCCGATCGCGAGCCAGATCCTTGCCTGGAACGGCGTCGCGATGGCGAACGCTACAATCGAATACAAGCCGACCAAGGCTGGCGGCGGTGGGCCGTTGAAGATCCTGCTCTGGCAGGCGCCGACCCTGCTGAACCCGCATTTCGCGTCCGGCACCAAGGATCAGGTCGCCTCGCGCGTCTTCTACGAGCCGCTCGCCGGCTGGGACAAGGAGGGCAATCTCTTCCCGCAGCTCGCCGCCGAAGCTCCCACCAAGGCCAATGGCGGCCTCTCCGAGGACGGCAAGAGCGTCACCTGGAAGCTGAAGCAGGGCGTGACCTGGCATGACGGCAAGCCGTTCACGGCCGACGACGTCGTCTTCACCTGGGAATACGCCGCCGATCCGGCGACCGCCGCCTACACCACCGGCGCCTACAAGGACATCAAGGTCGAGAAGATCGACTCCCACACCGTCAAGGTGATCTTCAAGGAAGCGACGCCGTTCTGGGCCGATGCTTTCGTCGGCGTCGCCGGCATGATCATCCCGAAGCATCATTTCGGCGAGTACAAGGGCGCCAAGTCGCGCGAGGCTCCGGCGAACCTGAAGCCCGTCGGCACCGGCCCCTACAAGTTCGTCGACTTCAAGCCGGGCGACGTCCTCACCGGCACGCGCAACGAGAATTACCACGTCCAGAACAAGCCGCATTTCGACACGCTCGAGGTCAAGGGCGGCGGTGACGCGATCTCGGCGGCGCGCGCCGTGCTGCAGACCGGCGAATACGACTACGCCTGGGATACACTGGTCGAGGACGAAGTCCTTAAGCGCATGGAGACTGGCGGCCGCGGCAAGATCAGCGCAGCGCAGGCCGGCGACGTGGAGTTCATCACCCTGAACACCACCGACCCATGGACCGAGGTCGACGGCGAGCGTTCCAGCGTCAAGACCAAGCACCCGACGCTGAGCGACCCGGCCGTGCGCCAGGCGATCAACCTGCTGATCGACCGCGACTCGATCCAGAAGTTCATCTATGGCCGCGGCGGCATCGCGACGGCGAGCTTCGTCAACCAGCCGAAGCAGTTCAAGTCGGAGAAGCTGAAATACGAGTTCAGCGTCGAGAAGGCCAACAAGATCCTCGACGAGGCCGGCTGGAAGAAGGGCGCCGACGGCATCCGCGAGAAGGATGGCAAGAAGCTCAAGTTCGTCTTCCAGACCTCGATCAACGCGCCGCGTCAGAAGGTCCAGGCGATCATCAAGCAGGCCTGCCAGCGCGCCGGCATCGATCTCGAGCTGAAGTCGGTGACCGCGTCCGTGTTCTTCTCCTCGGACGTCGCCAACCCCGACACCTACACCAAGCTCTATGTCGACATGGAGATGTACACGACGACGCAGCCGCAGCCGGATCCGGAGCGCTTCCTGAACCAGTTCGTGTCCTGGGAAATCGCCAACAAGGAGAACAAGTGGCTCGGCCGCAACGTCTCGCGTTACTCCGACCCGGCGGCTGACGAGGCCTACAAGGCTGCCCAGAAGGAACTCGACCCGGCCAAGCGCGCTGCGCTGCTGATCAAGGTCAACGAGATCTTCTGCGAAGCCAACGTGATCCTGCCGGTCCTGTCGCGGACCAAGGTCGTCGCTGCGGCGCTGACCCTCGCGCATGATCACAGCGGTTGGGACGTCGACACCTGGAACCTCGCGTCCTGGTATCGCAACTAAGCACGAAGCAGCCCCTCACCGGGACATCCCGGTGAGGGGCCGCAACCGATATCCGCGACGCCGGCATCCGCACGGCGTCACGACCTCGCCGTGGCAGGGCCCGGCGGGAT